>NZ_CP077079.1:4558750-5210000 GCF_019139815.1 Pseudomonas asgharzadehiana | reverse complement strand
AGCCTGTGAAGGTGAGTTGAGAAGCTTGCTGGAGGTATCAGAAGTGCGAATGCTGACATGAGTAACGACAATGGGTGTGAAAAACACCCACGCCGAAAGACCAAGGTTTCCTGCGCAACGTTAATCGACGCAGGGTTAGTCGGTCCCTAAGGCGAGGCTGAAAAGCGTAGTCGATGGAAAACAGGTTAATATTCCTGTACTTCTGGTTATTGCGATGGAGGGACGGAGAAGGCTAGGCCAGCTTGGCGTTGGTTGTCCAAGTTTAAGGTGGTAGGCTGGAATCTTAGGTAAATCCGGGATTCTAAGGCCGAGAGCTGATGACGAGCTAACTTTTAGTTAGCGAAGTGGTTGATGCCATGCTTCCAAGAAAAGCTTCTAAGCTTCAGGTAACCAGGAACCGTACCCCAAACCGACACAGGTGGTTGGGTAGAGAATACCAAGGCGCTTGAGAGAACTCGGGTGAAGGAACTAGGCAAAATGGCACCGTAACTTCGGGAGAAGGTGCGCCGGTGAGGGTGAAGGACTTGCTCCGTAAGCCCATGCCGGTCGAAGATACCAGGCCGCTGCGACTGTTTATTAAAAACACAGCACTCTGCAAACACGAAAGTGGACGTATAGGGTGTGACGCCTGCCCGGTGCCGGAAGGTTAATTGATGGGGTTAGCTAACGCGAAGCTCTTGATCGAAGCCCCGGTAAACGGCGGCCGTAACTATAACGGTCCTAAGGTAGCGAAATTCCTTGTCGGGTAAGTTCCGACCTGCACGAATGGCGTAACGATGGCGGCGCTGTCTCCACCCGAGACTCAGTGAAATTGAAATCGCTGTGAAGATGCAGTGTATCCGCGGCTAGACGGAAAGACCCCGTGAACCTTTACTATAGCTTTGCACTGGACTTTGAATTTGCTTGTGTAGGATAGGTGGGAGGCTTTGAAGCGTGGACGCCAGTCTGCGTGGAGCCAACCTTGAAATACCACCCTGGCAACTTTGAGGTTCTAACTCAGGTCCGTTATCCGGATCGAGGACAGTGTATGGTGGGTAGTTTGACTGGGGCGGTCTCCTCCTAAAGAGTAACGGAGGAGTACGAAGGTGCGCTCAGACCGGTCGGAAATCGGTCGTAGAGTATAAAGGCAAAAGCGCGCTTGACTGCGAGACAGACACGTCGAGCAGGTACGAAAGTAGGTCTTAGTGATCCGGTGGTTCTGTATGGAAGGGCCATCGCTCAACGGATAAAAGGTACTCCGGGGATAACAGGCTGATACCGCCCAAGAGTTCATATCGACGGCGGTGTTTGGCACCTCGATGTCGGCTCATCACATCCTGGGGCTGAAGCCGGTCCCAAGGGTATGGCTGTTCGCCATTTAAAGTGGTACGCGAGCTGGGTTTAGAACGTCGTGAGACAGTTCGGTCCCTATCTGCCGTGGACGTTTGAGATTTGAGAGGGGCTGCTCCTAGTACGAGAGGACCGGAGTGGACGAACCTCTGGTGTTCCGGTTGTCACGCCAGTGGCATTGCCGGGTAGCTATGTTCGGAATAGATAACCGCTGAAAGCATCTAAGCGGGAAACTAGCCTCAAGATGAGATCTCACTGGAACCTTGAGTTCCCTGAAGGGCCGTCGAAGACTACGACGTTGATAGGTTGGGTGTGTAAGCGCTGTGAGGCGTTGAGCTAACCAATACTAATTGCCCGTGAGGCTTGACCATATAACACCCAAGCAATTTGACTACTCGAAAGAGCATCAGATTGCGGTGTGTGAAGACGAAACGAACCGAAAGTTTGTAACTCACAAAACACCGACTGCTGTCACATACCCAATTTGCTGAAGCGAGGCCATTTGGTCACGAGTCAGTACCCGAATTTCTTGACGACCATAGAGCATTGGAACCACCTGATCCCATCCCGAACTCAGTAGTGAAACGATGCATCGCCGATGGTAGTGTGGGGTTTCCCCATGTGAGAGTAGGTCATCGTCAAGATTAAATTCCGAAACCCCATTTGCGAAAGCAGATGGGGTTTTGTTTTGGGCGCTCGAAAAGCCAGACGAAATTCTCCAGCGAGTGACCGACAAATTTGCGCAATTATCCCGAGCTTCAGCCCTTGGTCAATGCACTGCATACCTGGGCATGGCCCAAGGCGATTTTGTGTCGGAAGGATCGTCATCGGCAAAGCTCTGGATTACAGCTTCGAACGCTGGACAATATTGATTCGACCTCCCTAATAAGGCTGATAACGCTCCACTGCACAGTTGCGCCAAGTGGATGGTTTGCGAATAAGGCACCAGCGGCCTATAAGGCGCCTCACGGGGTTTTGATCGCCGTTACAGCTCCTCATGGGGCTGGAGGCTGCTGCTTGCTTTCTGGGTGCCTTACAGGCTCTCTCCGGCAGGTTGACACTTTTCTGCAGACGAAAAAAAAGACCTTGAAATTCAAGGTCTTTCTATAAGATGGCGCCCGAGGGAGACTCGAATAATAGCATAACTGTATAATTAATATAGTTTTTTGCATGTGTACACTTCCACGTTGTACCGTGAAGTGTACACCCTACCAGCCTCCAATAAGGGCTGGCGTCGATGGAAGCCTGATTGGATTTCTCCATCCAATTTCCGACGAGCTGTGAATAATATCTACAAAAAATTGGTTACGGATAGACTCCTTGGTCTGCCAAAAAATGTCGAACTGATACATGGCGAACTTTCGCGATTAGTCGGGCGTCATGAGCACAGCAAGCGTTATCTTGATGAACTCTTCGTTTCGATCGATCGTGTCTAGGGCGCCCCGAACATTGTCGGCGACGTCCGCCGATCCGCGCATCTCTACCCAGTTCGAAAGCTCCATGATGGCGGCCTCCAGGGCGAGCTGGTTTTCGTTGATCTTAAATAGCAGGGAAGGGAGTAAGTCTGAGTTTGGCGTTGTGCAATCCTCCGTGAAATTTTCAGCGTAGCAGGAGGATTACTGACCTCGGTAGGGAGTTGCGCATGGTCGGAAGGACACCGGGAGGAGGGTGCATCCACAGTCGACTGCTGCCAGTCATGAAGGGCCGCAGTCGACCGATTCTGTTGAAAAAGTCGACCATGGTTTCCACGGCAGAAAAGTACGCGTCCGAGATTGAAATTTTTACTTTTGGCAGAGGTTTCCAGACGCAGATTTCACGCAGCAGCTTGCAAAAATGGTGTTCTCACTAGGCAATGGCCAGGCAGTTTTGGATAACCGACTTTTTCAACAGAATCGACCCGGAGCGGACATTGGCGAAACTTATGTGTACGAGTACTGAGTAAGCGTCCGGAAACTCACTTTCCGAACGGTAAGCACCAGTGGAAATTCGCTAGCTGGCCCAGTTTTTGTTGCTGGCGCTTGCTGTAGCGTATGCCTACACTCCAAAAGCCTATCGTACCAGTGTAGGAAGACGGACAAGCTCTGCAAGGGCGTTCACAAGGATATGTCGAGTTGGATCGTGAGCAATTACCTACCAGTAGATGCATTTTGAAAACAAAGCCGCGCTGGGGAGCGTTGCTTGCGCTGGGAGGCTTGTTGGTGCTGAGCATGCCATGCGTGGAAGCACGTACGCTGTCCCAGATTCGGGAAAGCGGCGTCCTGCGCATATGCGTGGCTGGCTCAAGCGCTTCTTTCTACCGGACTAACGCGGAGGCGTTCGCGCGGTCACTCGGTTTACGCCCACAGGTAACGGAACTGCCGAGTTTCGATGCGCAGTTTCACGACGATCGGGGCGAGACCGTACGCGAGGCAAGCTACGACCCGAAGCTACTCGCCGAAGGCCGCTGTGATCTTTATCCAAATGACTTGCAGATCGTCCCTTGGCGCGAAACGAAGATGTTGCTCGTGCCCTATTACCGGGTACGCAACCTGGTCATCGCCCATCGCTCCAACCAGTCCCTTGGCAACGAGGTGTCTGATCTGCTCGGTCTGACGGCGGCAGTGCAGAAGGGTACGGGCTACGAGCAGTGGATCGATGAAGCCAACCGCGGTCCTCTATCCAGTCAGCCGGTCAGAATCGTCTATGCGCCAACCGAGCAGGCGGTGAAACTGGTAGCCGATGCGAAGGTGGACTTCACGGTGTTGGGTAGTGAAAGCGCGCTGCGCTGGGCTCGTGAAGATCCCGAACGTCTCTCCATTGCGTTTCCGGTCAGCGAAGCGACCAGCGTTGGGTGGGGTGTTGCGCGCAACGCGCCGGATCTCGCACGAGCGCTGGAGCAGTTCTTCCAGTCCAGCAATCGCATTGATTCGCCGCTCGATGCGAGCTGGCGGCGGTACTATCGCGTATCGCTCATGGAATACCGGCTGTTCGAGGAGTCCCTCAACGAGGACGGCCTCGATATTAAAACCGTAATGAGCTGGGCGATACCGAGCTTGGTCGCGGTCCTGCTGTTGCTCGGCGCCATGCTGGCCTGGAACCGACGCCTCAACCGGGAAGTAGACGAGCGCAAGCGCGTTGCCGCAGAGCTAGCCGAGCGCGAGGCTTTCACCCGCGCGCTCATGGATACCAGCCCCGCCAGCCTGGTGCTGGCAGATCGGAACGGAGCTGTCAGGGAAGTAAGCCAACGCTTTTCACAGGCGACCGGTTATGTCAGCGAGGACCTGCTCGGGCGCAACGCCACGAGCCTGTATTTCGACCCTGAGGAGCGCGAACGCTTCCTCGAACTGCTGACACGAAACGGCAAGGTCGAAAACTTCGAGACCCGCCTGCTGCACAAAAATAGATCAATTCTCTGGGTTCTGGTCGGTGCATCATTCGTGACAATCCACGGTGAGACCCTGGTCGCCAGTTGGGTGCGCGATGTCACGGATCATCATGCGGCAGCAGTGGCGCTTAGCGAAGAACGCGCGCGGCTGCAGGCAATCCTCGATACGAGTCCAATCAACATAGCCTTTTCTACCCAGGGCGTGATCCGCTTCGCCAACCCCCGCTTCTGTGAAACGTTCGGCGTAGGCGTCGGTGACGCTGCTTCGCAGATTTACGCGAATGGGCATGATCGCGAAGCCATCGTCGAACGCCTCACGGACGACGGCATCGCAAAGGACCAGGAAGTGCCGATGCGTGACCGGCAGGGGCGCGAACGCACCATGCTTGTCACCTACCTGCCAATCCAGATCCAGGGGGAGCAAGGGCTGCTCGGCTGGCTGCAGGACATCACCGAGCGCAAGGCAGCAGAGCACGCGCAGCAGCGGGCGAAGGAGATTGCTGAAGAGGCGACGCGGGCAAAAAGCGACTTCCTTGCAAACATGAGTCACGAAATCCGCACGCCCATGAATGCGATCATCGGCATGTCTTACCTTGCGCTGAAGACTTCTCTGGACCAGCGGCAGCGCGATTATGTCTCGAAGATCCACAACGCGGGCACTTCGCTGCTTGGCATCATCAACGACATCCTCGACTTCTCCAAGATCGAGGCCGGCAAGCTTAGCGTCGAGGCAGTGCCATTTGAGATAGACGCAGTGCTCGACAACGTGTCCTCGCTGATTGCGCAAAAGGCCTACGACAGGGGCATTGAGCTGCTGTTCGACCGGGCGTCGGACGTTCCCGATACGCTGCTTGGAGATCCGCTGCGTCTGGGCCAGGTCATCCTGAACCTGGTAGGCAACGCAGTGAAATTTACCGAACAGGGGCAGGTGACGGTCGTGGTTCGCAACCTGGGCCGCACCGGCGACAAAGTTCAACTGCAGGTTCGTGTCCGCGATACCGGTATCGGCATGACTCCCGAGCAAACCGGGCGACTCTTTGAGGCCTTTGCCCAAGCCGATAGCTCCACAACGCGACAATTCGGCGGTACCGGCCTGGGCCTTGCCATCTCGAAGCGCATCGTCGAGCTGATGGGCGGAACGATCGCGGTTGACTCAGAACCGGGCAACGGCAGCACTTTCTCTTTCAGCGTCTGGCTTGGTCTTGACCAGCACATGCGTACGCAGCGCCAGATTGTCCCCGCGGAGCTCGCCGGAGCGCGCGTCCTGGTCGTCGATGACAATGCCGACGCGCGCCAGATCCTTTCCGACATGCTTCGCGTAGCGGGGCTTTCGCCGGTCGCGGTGGCGTCAGGCGAGGCTGCTCTGGAGAGCCTTCGCGGTGCTTCGGCCGACCACCCATTCCTGGCGCTATTGGTGGATTGGCAAATGCCAGAGATGGATGGCATCGAGACGACGCGCCGGGCGCTTGGCCTGCAGCCTGCACTGTACGCCGTCATGGTCAGTGCATTTGGGCATGACGAAATGCACGCCGCTGCGCAAGCGGCCGGCATTCGCGCGTTCCTGGTCAAGCCGGTCAACCAGTCCTCGCTGGTAGAGGTACTGATCAACTTATTCGCGCCGCAAACGGGCGTGGTGGCGCTAACCGTACCCATTGCGCAGGCGAAGGTGCTCGCCGGAGTGCGCCTGCTCGTCGCGGAGGACAACGAAATCAACCAACAGATTGCCAGGGAGCTTCTCGAGGCTGCCGGTGCCCTGGTGGAAGTTGCCGGCAACGGCTGCGAGGCGCTGTCGATGTTGGCTGCAGCGCAATACGACGCGGTGCTGATGGACGTACAGATGCCGCAGATGGATGGTCTCGAGACGACCCGGCGTATTCGCGTCGGGCCTCACTGCGCACAGATCCCGGTGATTGCTATGACCGCACATGCCAGGGTCGAGGACCGGGAGCGCTGCATCGAGGCGGGCATGGTCGACCATGTGACCAAGCCCGTGGATCCGCAAGCACTCATCGCCACGGTTCTGCGCTGGGTCGTACCTCGGTCGGCGGCAGTGGAGCCGTCCAGCGCCGCATCGGGCGAGGAGCGCCTACCGGACATTCCAGGGCTAGATAGCGCCGACGGACTGAGGCGAGTGGCGGGCAATCGCCAGCTATACATCAAGCTGCTGGGTCAATTTGCCGACCGCAGGGCTATGGAAGGGCAAGCGCTGGGGAACGCGCTACGCGCGGGTGATCGGGCGACGGCCGAGCGAATGGCCCACACCGTGAAAGGCGTTGCAGGCAACCTCGGTTTCAGCGGCCTGCAAGCCATGGCCGGTAAGCTGGAAACCGCGATCAGGGCACACGCTGAGTCGGACGCATTGGTGAATGAATTGATCGAGGCGCTCTCGCTGGCCGTGCATGCAATCCGTCAAGCGCTGGGTAGCGGCCAGGCAGCACCGGCGGTGGTATCGAGCGTCGACTGGGCACAGCATGCCATAGCGCTCATCCACCTGCTGGAGGCCAATGACGGAGCAGCGCCGGATTATATGGAACAGTATGCGGATTCGTTGCGCGGAGCACTCGGCCAGGACAGTTTCGAGCAGTTGATGAATGAGGTGAACAACTTTGACTTCGAGGCCGCACGGCTAACCCTCAAACGTGCATCGACGAACCGCGATACCCCGTGCTGGAGGGAGCATCATGAGTGAAACGCTAAACTACTCACTTCGCCCGATCATCCTCATTGTCGATGATACGCCGGAGAACATTACGCTGATCAATGGCCTGCTGAAGGACATCTACCGCACGCGGGTTGCCATCAGCGGTGAGCGCGCGCTGAAGGCAGCGGTGCAGGAGCCTCGCCCGGATCTGATTCTGCTCGACATCATGATGCCTGATCTGTCGGGGTATGAGGTGGCAGAGCAGCTCAAGCGCGATCCGCGCACCGCTCATATTCCGATAATCTTCATCACCGCCATGGCAACAATGGAAGACGAGATCCTGGGTTTGCAGATGGGCGCCGTGGACTACATCACCAAGCCGATCAACCCACCCATCGTGCTGGCACGGGTGGAAACCCAATTGAAGATCAAGGCGGCCGCCGACTTTTTGCGTGATCAGAAGGCTTACCTTGAGCAGGAAGTCCAGCGCCGCACCGCCGAGGTCATCGCCATCCAGGATGTGACCATTCAGGCCATGACCTCGCTGGCCGAAACCCGCGACAATGAGACGGGTAACCACATTCGACGAACTCAGCACTACGTCAGACTACTGGCCGAGATGCTTCGCGAACATCCGAGGTTCCAGCAGTTTCTCAATGACGAAAGTATCCGCCTGCTGTTTAAGTCAGCTCCGTTGCATGACATCGGCAAGATCGGCATCCCCGATGACATACTGCTCAAGCCGGGGCGCCTCACGCCGGAAGAGTTCGAGACGATGAAGACCCATACGGTACTGGGACGCGATGCAATCCGGCATGCCGAAGAGCAGTTGGGCACCTCGGTGGGATTTCTGCGCCTGGCCAAGGAGATCGCCTACAGCCACCACGAGAAGTGGGATGGTACCGGTTATCCCGATGGGCTGAGTGCCGATGACATCCCCATCAGCGCCAGGCTCATGGCATTGGCGGATGTCTATGACGCGCTGATTAGCCGACGCGTATACAAGAAAGGCATGTCACACGATCAGGCGCTGGAGATAATCCGCCAGGGATGTGCTACGCATTTCGATCCAGATATTTGCGAGGTTTTCCTGGCCAACCATGAGCAATTCCAGGCTATCGCGGTGCGTTTTGCTGATCGCGGTCAGGATGGCTAATGAACGCGTCGCCGTGAAATCAATGCCCAGGGCTTTTGGTCATTTTTTTTGAGGTTTTGAAATACCCCGTAGAGGCAATGCGCACTCCATCGATCATTTGGCATCACATCTGCTTGAACGTCCGTCATGGGTCGTTTTCTGCCTCTCGCGATGGACAGAAAACGGCCAGAAGCTGCCCCTGAGGAAACTGACTAATTCCTCGTCACGAGCACAGCCGCTCGACTCAAACAGCCCATGGACACGTTGCCACCGACTTTGTAATCTCTGCTGAAGCCATGTCGCTTTTTCTTCCTGCTTCATGTTGCGTTTCCACCGAGCCCCCGCATGCCGCTGAAGGATTTTTTCATGGCAAAAGATCGTTATCAGACGCAAGTGGCGGAAAACATTACGCCGCTTGTGGCGTTTACTTATAGTTGGCGTCTGGAGTGAAATTTGGCTAACACGATTCCAAACTCAGTTATAGGCGCAGTCGCTTCCGTCATTGGGGCGTACTACTTCAGCCATTCGACGCTGAACTCCCTATTTATGGAAAGCGGAGCGCCCGGTGACGCCCCAGTCGGGAACTGCGAGACGAAATGTTCCCTCTGGCTAAAGCGCTGCAACGAAGATCCGTCAGTGGATGCCTTGGTAGTACTCGGCCAAGTCATACAAAAATTCATGGATCAAGAACCCAACGACTGGCGTCCAGAAATCGCTATCGGCCAGAAAAGAATCCGTGAAAGTCTCGCGAAGAATCAGCTCACATATCAGCTAAACGGATACGTAGGGCTTGCTGGAGCAAGTCTTGCCGCTAAAACACTAGCTGACTTCCTCCGGGCTGGCGATTTTGCCTCTGTTGAGGCGGAATTCGAGCGAGCAATCGGTCAACTTGAGCGTGATCCCCATGCGGCTATCACCGCGGCCTGTTCAATCATTGAGGCGACTTGCAAGACCTACATTGAGACGTTTGCTCTAGATATGCCGACCAACCAGACAGTCACGCCGCTTTGGCGCACTGTTCAGAGTCACTTGGGCCTTAACCTGGATCCAACGCTCCGAGATGACCAGAAGAGAATTCTTCAAGGGCTGGCTTCCATCGTGGATGGTGTTGGCGCGTATCGAACGCATATTGGTTCAGCACATGGGCGTGGCGTAAGGCCGCCGTCACTAGCTGTATCCGAGGCACGTCTCGCGGTGAACGCATCGCATTCTTTGGTCATATTCATCATGGAGCGTTGGCACTCAGCGCAGACGCCCAACCATTTGTTCTAGCGGACTGCCTTCGGCAGCCGCTTAACTCAAGATTTATAGGCCTTATCAGTTTAAGAGTAGCCAATGAGCGATTATCAAGATTTATGTGCGATGTACGGCAGAAGTCCAAGTGACCCAGACTTTATCGATGACTTAATTGATGGTTTTTCGAGAGAAACCACCCTCGAACAGGAAGATTATGAGTGGTATGAAGAAAATGAGAACAGAAAGCACTATCAGCTACTAGTAGACCAGCTAGAGAGTGTTGATATTATTCGAGAGCTAGATGTTCCCGAACAAGCACGATTTAGCTTTTTAGTTATGATTCATGCTCATGTGGTTTCTACTATTGAAGGGTATTTAGCTGGTGTATTTATCCATCAGGTTTGTAATTCTGAAGAGTTTACTAGGAAACTTGTTGAAAGTGACCCAGAGTTCTCCAAGCGTAAATTTACCTTGCGTGAAATATATCAAGAAAAAGAAACTTTAAAAGTAACCGTCGCAAGCTACCTAAAAGATCTGATATTCCATGACCTAAAAAAAATAAAGCCAATGTACGAAGCGGTTTTAAACCACAAATTCTCAGACCTCTCTTGGTTGTTTAAAGCCGTAGAGATTCGCCATCACTGTGTACATCGTGCCGGTTACAATAAAGATGGTGAAAAAGTAGAAATTTCAGTTGAATCCATCGCTGACTTGCTAAATCACGCAAACGATTTAGCGGGCGAAATTGATTCCACAGTTGAAACTGTGCATTCCTACTGATAACAACAGGCTCAAGTCTTTTGCTCCGCTCACTTGGACGTTCGCAAGCTACGCTCGCGGCCGTCCTTTAACCGAATGGTAGGCACTGACTGCTTATGGCCGTTTTCTGACCTTCGCTTAGTGGGTGAGCTGCCAGGATTTTCCTAGACGATGAGTGAGTAATTGTATGGTCAACAAATAGTAATAGCGCGTCGATTCAGTGCGCTGGTTTAGATGGTGATTCAAAAACCATGCAAGGTGTTTTCTCTGCCAAGTCCATGGATTGTCGCATTGCCAGCGCTCAGCGATCGCTGTTTGGATAGTCTTCGCCTGACGCAGGTGGCGTTGGCGTGTGGTGTGTGATCCGGTCAAGACGCCCGCCAGGAACAGCTCCATATCGAATGCCGTGTTCATGCTCGACCACCAATGTAAGTCGATACCACGCCGATACGGCCGTGCCCCAGCTCATAGCTGATTTGTACTCGGGCCTCCTGATCGAGGTGTCGGTTGAGCTGATAGCAATGGCCACCGTTGATAGGCGCGGGATGATGGGTGATTTGCTCGTAACGTTCGCATGCATAGGCTGCCCGCAATTCATGGAAGCCTTTGAGGTTGTTCTTATGGAGGATGTCCCGTGCGGGGCCGACGATTCCCTGCAAGAAATCGAGGTAGCGTTCGTTCGGTGCAAGCAGGTTGCGGCTATCGTCGGGCGAGACCTTTTCGGCAAACTTCAGTGCGTCCCGAATATGATCATCCTCCCTGATCCAGCGAGGTGCTGACGCGCCTGAACGGCCACCTTTGGTACCGTCCTGGATGTTGATCTTGCCGTATTGTTCGGCCTCATGCTTCAAGCGCGGAAGGTCGGCCAAAATCGCCTCGCGTAAGCGCATGCCTGTGGCTCGTGCCAGCTGCACGATGGCAGCCGCGCGCGGTAGTTGGTATTCGCAGAGCGCCTCGACGATCCGCTTCACCTGTTCACGATCCTGGCCTTGCGGGGCTGCTGTGCGGACGGTTTTGCGCTGCAGTCCTAAAGCCTTGCTCGGACTCGACACCTTCACATACTGATCACCTCGCAGCGCGGCCATGGTCCGATTCGCACTGGATAATCGGTTTTGTGCAGTCGCGATAGCGAGCTCACCTTGTTCAACTTGCTGGCGCAGATACCCGGCGTAGTCCAGCAAGGTCTGCCGATCAATTTGTCGCGCATCGTTAAACCCTGGTCCATCCTCCGACCGACACCAGCGTACAAACGCCTGCCAGCGATCACTGTGCGCCTTTACCGTGCCGTAATGCCCACCGCCGAACATGTCTTTCAACGCCTGCGGCCCGGCGTAGCTCAATTGCCGGCCATAGCCAAAATTGCGCTCGTCCCGTTTACCGACCAACGCCATGATCAAACTCCTCTCGAAGTCAAAACGTTGAAGCTTTTCCCCACGTCATCCCGCCAAGAATGTTGAGTGTTATCAGGGATCAAGGCCCCTGCGACCTGTGAGGGTTGTCCACTAACGCGGGACTGGCGGCTCTTTACGACCGGGAGCTTGGGCATCTCATGATCTGGCCTCCTGAACACCGTTACCGGTGGGCGGGTGGAGGCTGCACTGGCTGACGAGACCAGTGCCGCGAGATCCTGAGTCAGGTGAAGGCAGTGAAGCGATGACCGGGGCATGCCTGACTGTCAGTCAGGTGCAGTCAATCCCGTGGGCTGCAGCACCATCATCTGCATCGCTGTTGCTGGTGACTTCGGTGTTTGTCATGCCGATTGTCACGTGGGGAAATGCCGCAATGCCTTGTACGAGTTGGGTTGCAGTAGCGGTAGGAGCGCCCGTCTCTTTCCGGGAGAAAGAGACGGGCGCAGGTTGGCGCAATGAAATGGCCAAGCGGATAGGTTGCTGCAGGGCAGCTATGAAAGGGAATGAGTTGCCGCAGTGGGCACGCTGGTAAAAGTAGGCATCCATCACATCCCTGTGACCGTGCGAACCGCCGGACGCTAATCGCACTTTGGGAGAACCACCACGGTGTGGCGTAGCCTTAAAGGTTCTGGCTACCTGGGTTGCTGTCAACGACAGCGCTCTGCCCGATCTTTTCTACGCCTGTCGATAATTCAGGTCAAGGCTCGAATTTTTCGGAGTTCTGCGGCGGTGGATGAAATTATCCACCGGTGGAAATCAGTGGTTTTCCACAGATAGCTGTATGGGCTTTAGGTTTTTTAAGTGAGGTCCATCCAAGCAGGGCGGCTTTGCAGCCCTGCTTGGATGGACCCGCGTGGAAGGCTGGGCTGTGATATCTCACCGACTTACCAGTGTTGGAATGCGCCTCGGTAGTTTTGCAAGGCGATGATGTTGTCGTCGACCGGGTCGAATTGGTTAGGCGTCACGTGATCACTGAGTCGCCGTTGAGTCTGTCTCGATAGGCAACTTTTGGAGGTGATCATCTTTGTGTGCATGGGATGCTGTTAGAGGCGGTGCAGGAGGGCGTGCGAGGAACTGATTAACGCGAGTATCAAATTGATCGCGAAGGTTGGCTGTAATGCCTTCTTTGAGGGCGTCGAGATAGTCTGCATACCACTGCATCATGATCCGACGTTGCGGCAGGTATAGGGCTTGATTGTACTCGCCAGAGATGCCGCCCTCGACGTGAGCCAGCTGGCTTTCGACATGGTCCTTCAGCCAGCCATGTTCGCGCAGCAGCGTGCTTGCGGTATGACGAGTGCCATGGCTGACGAGTCGTCCTTTATAGCCGATCTTGGCGAACACCAGGTTGATCGTGTTTTCACTGATGACTGGCTGCTTTTCACCATTGCCTGGGAATAGATACCGACTGCGGCCAGTGCTTTGGTTCAGTTTGGTAAGCATGGCGATCAATTGATGAGGTAGAGGGCTGACGTAGTCTCTGCGCATCTTCATGCGGGCGGCCGGGATGGTCCATATCCCTTCCTCAAAATCGATTTCCTCCCATTTTGCGTAGCGAACCATGCCAGGGCGGCTCGCCGTCAGAATTGTCATCCATGATGCAATCCTCGCTGGTAGCCGGCTGGTGGTCTTGCTTAAGGCCCGGAGAAACTCAGGTAGTTCGTGTTCGTGCAGATGTGGGTAGTGTTGAGTGGGCGGTGGGGCTATCGCAATGGCATGGAGTTCGGAGGCTGGATTGTGTTCGCACAGGCCGCGTGCAATCGCTTGACTGAAAATCTGTTTCAGCCAGGTCCGGGTCTTGTCCGCAACATTGAAGGCGCCTCGTTTTTCGATGCAGGCCTGCAGTTTTGCGCAGTCGCTTCGCGTGATGAGCTCCAGTTGCTTCTCGCCGAGAGCGGGCAGTAGGTCCTTATCGAGATAGTCGCGGATCTTCTTCAGCGTCGCGCTGCTGCGGCCGGAGTCCGATTTGAATTGGTACCAGTACTCCGCGGCTCGCCTGAAGGTGTTGAGCCCGGCCTCCTGCTGTCGCAGTTTGTCATCGCGGCGTTTGGCGCCGGGGTTGGTGCCTTGCTTGAGTAGGTTGCGGCATTCTGCAGCTCGTTCACGGGCTTCCTGTAAGGAGATATGCGGATACACGCCCAGTGACATGCGCGCCGCCCGCCCCTGATAGGTGTACCGGAAGTGCCAATACTTGCTGCCGTTGGGTTTCACCAGCAAGGCAAGACCCGAACTATCACTCAACGTGAACGGTCTGTCGGCAGGCTTGGACGCTTTGATTTGCAAGACGGTCAATGGCATCGCTGTACACCTCCGGTTCTCGAACTGGAATATGTACAGAAAATGTACCAAAAAGAGGCTGGCTTGCAAGAGAAGGGGGTGGAACCCCAGAGACCAAAAAGCCCGCAGTTAGCGGGCTCTAGGGGTGTTACGTAGACGGTGGTAGTCGTCTATGTACTGCAAATGGTGCCCCGAGGGAGACTCGAACTCCCACTCCTTTCGAAAACGGATTTTGAATCCGCCGCGTCTACCAATTCCGCCATCAGGGCTCAATGGCGGCGAAGTATAGAGATGAGATTACCGTTGGTCAATCACGTTTCATGGTCTATTTTCACTATTTCCGCTAGACTTCCCGGCCCTGCTAGACGAACCCCATCATGCGCGTTGCTGACTTTACTTTTGAACTCCCTGATTCGCTGATCGCTCGCCACCCGTTGGCCGAGCGTCGCGCCAGTCGACTGCTGACCCTGGACGGGGTCAGCGGCGCCCTCGCACACCTTCAATTCACTGATTTGCTTGAGCATTTGCGCCCAGGCGATTTGATGGTGTTCAACAATACCCGTGTGATTCCTGCACGGCTGTTTGGCCAGAAAGCATCCGGCGGCAAGCTGGAAATTCTGGTGGAACGGGTTCTGGACACCCATCGCGTGCTTGCCCATGTGCGCTCCAGTAAGTCACCGAAGCCGGGTTCGAACATCGTCATTAATGGCGGTGGTGAAGCCGAGATGGTGGCGCGTCATGACGCGTTGTTCGAGCTCAAGTTCGCCGAGGAAGTATTGCCGTTGCTGGAGCGCGTAGGCCATATGCCATTGCCTCCTTATATCGACCGTCCTGACGAAGACTCGGACCGTGAGCGCTATCAGACGGTTTACTCCCGCCACCTCGGGGCGGTTGCCGCTCCGACTGCCGGCCTGCATTTCGACCAGCCGCTGCTGGATGCGATTGCCGCCAAGGGCGTCGAGACCGCCTATGTGACCCTGCACGTGGGGGCCGGCACGTTTCAGCCGGTGCGTGTGGAGAACATCGAAGATCACCACATGCACAGCGAATGGCTCGAGGTCAGCCAGGCGGTTGTGGATGCGGTCGCTGCCTGCAAGGCACGTAATGGACGGGTGGTAGCCGTTGGCACCACCAGCGTGCGCTCCCTGGAAAGTGCTGCGCGCGATGGCGTGCTAAAACCGTTCAGTGGCGACACCGATATCTTTATTTTCCCCGGCCGGCCATTCCATGTGGTCGATTGCCTTGTGACCAACTTCCATCTGCCGGAATCCACGCTATTGATGCTGGTGTCGGCATTTGCCGGTTATCCGCAAACCATGGCCGCCTACCAGGCCGCCATCGATAACGGGTACCGTTTTTTTAGCTACGGTGATGCGATGTTTATCACCCGTAACCCGGCGCCACGCGGCCCAGAGGAACAACTATGAGTCGTATGTCGTTTGAATTGCTCGCAACTGATGGCAAAGCCCGTCGAGGTCGCCTGACCTTCCCGCGCGGCACTGTAGAGACCCCGGCGTTCATGCCGGTCGGTACCTACGGCACCGTAAAAGGCATGCTGCCGCGCGACATCGTCGCCACCGGCGCCGAAATTATCCTCGGCAATACCTTCCACCTGTGGCTGCGCCCGGGCACGGAAGTGATCAAGAAGCACGGCGACTTGCACGACTTCATGAAATGGCAGGGCCCGATCCTCACCGATTCCGGCGGCTTCCAGGTGTTCAGCCTGGGCGCCATGCGCAAGATCAAGGAGGAGGGCGTGACCTTCGCCTCGCCGGTAGATGGCGCCAAAGTATTCATGGGGCCGGAAGAGTCGATGCAAGTGCAACGGGACCTGGGTTCCGACATTGTGATGATCTTTGACGAATGCACGCCGTACCCGGCTGACGAGGACGTGGCGCGGATTTCCATGGAGTTGTCGCTGCGTTGGGCCCAGCGTTCGAAGAATGCACACGGCGACAACACTGCTGCATTGTTCGGTATCGTCCAGGGCGGTATGCACGAAAGCCTGCGCAAGCGCTCGCTCGAAGGCCTCGACAAGATAGGCTTTGATGGCTTGGCCATCGGCGGCTTGTCGGTCGGTGAGCCCAAGCACGAAATGATCAAGGTGTTGGATTACCTGCCGGGCCTGATGCCGGCTGACAAACCTCGTTACCTTATGGGCGTTGGCAAACCTGAAGATCTCGTAGAGGGTGTGCGCCGCGGTGTGGACATGTTCGATTGCGTGATGCCAACCCGTAATGCCCGCAATGGGCATCTGTTCATCGATACAGGCGTGCTGAAGATCCGTAACGCGTTCCATCGCCATGATGACTCGCCGCTGGATCCGACCTGTGATTGCTATACCTGCCAGAACTTCTCACGTGCTTATCTGCACCATCTGGACAAGTGCGGAGAAATGCTGGGTAGCATGTTGAATACCATCCACAATTTGCGTCACTACCAAGTCCTGATGGCTGGTTTGCGCGAGGCTATTCAACAGGGTACATTGGCCGCCTTCGTCGATGCCTTCTATGCCAAGCGCGGGCTTCCTGTGCCGCCCTTGGACTGAGTTTTCCGACCCTAAGATTCACTATTTGCAACTGGAGTGCTAAATGAGCTTTTTTATCTCTAACGCCATGGCCGACGCCGCTGCGCCTGCTGCTGCCGGCCCTATGGGCGGTGGTTTCGAGTGGATTTTCCTGGTCGGCTTCCTGGTCATCTTCTACCTGATGATCTGGCGCCCACAGGCCAAGCGTGCCAAAGAGCAGAAGAACCTGCTGGGCAGCCTGCAGAAAGGTGACGAAGTTGTGACCACTGGCGGCATCGCCGGCAAGATCACCAAGGTTTCCGACGCTTTCGTTGTACTGGAAGTCTCCGACACCGTAGAAATGAAGTTCCAGAAGGGCGCCATCGCCGCCACGCTGCCAAAAGGCACGCTCAAAGCGATCTAAGTAACAACCTTTACCAATCGACGGGGCGCGCAAGGCGCCCCGCGTTATAAGCGGGCGGCGTGATGCTGAACAAATACCCTCTGTGGAAATACGTACTGATCCTGGCGGTGCTGGCGATCGGTTTTATTTATTCCGCTCCCAATCTTTATCCTGATGACCCGGCTATCCAGATCACTGGAGCCAGCACTTCCCTGCAGGTCACTCAGGCTGACTTGGAACGCGCGAGCAAGGCTCTGACCGACGCGGGTATCCAGGTTAAAGCGGCAACATTGGCAGCTGGTGCGAAGGGCGGCTTGCTGCGCTTGACCAAGCAAGAAGACCAATTGCCGGCAAAAGATGTCGTGCGCAAGGCCATGGGCGACGACTACGTCGTAGCGCTGAACCTTGCACAGACCACGCCACAATGGCTGCGCAGCATTGGCGCGCACCCGATGAAGCTGGGCCTGGACTTGTCCGGTGGTGTGCACTTCCTGCTGGAAGTCGACATGGACAAAGCGCTCGACGCACGTCTGAAGGTCTATGAAGGCGATGTGAAGAGCCTGCTGCGCAAAGAGAAGTTGCGCTATCGCAGCCTGCCGCAGCTCAACGGCGCCATCCAGTTGGGCTTCTCCGACGAAGCTTCCCGCGAACAGGCCCGTACGCTGATCCGCAAGAACTTCAATGATTTCGATATCGTACCGGCTGACCTCAATGGTCAGCCTGTACTGCGCCTGGCAATGAGCCCGGTCAAGATCGCGGAAATCCGCGAATACTCCATCAAGCAGAACTTGACCACGGTGCGTAACCGCGTCAACGAGCTGGGTGTAGCCGAGCCTATCGTGCAGCGCCAGGGCGCCAACCGCATTGTGGTTGAGCTGCCGGGTGTGCAGGACACTGCTGAAGCCAAGCGTATCCTGGGTAAGACCGCCAACCTGGAGTTCCGCCTCGCGGCCGAGCCGGGTGCTTCCCGCGCGACGTCCGAGGAGTTCGAATTCCGTGAAGGCAACCGTCCTCCAGCGCTGATCGAGCGCGGTTTGATCATCACGGGCGACCAGGTCACCGACGCCAAAGCTGGTTTCGGCGAGCACGGTACCCCTGAAGTGAACATCCGCCTGGATGGTCATGGCGGCGAACTGATGAGCCGCGCCACGCGCAGCAATGTCGGTCGCAGCATGGCGGTGATCTTCATCGAGCAACGCCCGGTGACCACCTACACCAAGCAGGTCGTCAACGGCGTCGAGAAAGACGTTCCGGTGCAGACTTTCAAGGAAGAGAAGAAGATCATCAGCCTGGCGACCATCCAGTCGCCACTGGGGGCCCAATTCCGTATCACTGGCCTGAACGGTCAGGGTGAATCCTCGGAGCTGGCCCTGCTGCTGCGTGCCGGTGGCCTGGCTGCTCCGATGTACTTCGCTGAAGAGCGCACCATTGGCCCGAGCCTGGGTGCGGACAACATCACCAAGGGCGTGGACGCTGCGCTGTGGGGCATGCTGTTCGTGTCGCTGTTTATCATCGCCATCTACCGTTTCTTCGGCGTCATCGCCACCGTGGCCCTGGCGGGCAACATGGTGATGCTGCTGGCGCTGATGTCGTTGCTGGGCGCTACGCTGACCTTGCCAGGTATCGCCGGTATCGTACTCACCATGGGTATGGCGGTAGACGCCAACGTCCTGATCTTCTCGCGGATTCGTGAAGAGATCGCCGCCGGCATGACCGTGCAGCGTGCAATCAACGAAGGCTTCGGCCGGGCATTTACCGCGATTCTCGACTCCAACCTGACCACTCTGTTGGTCGGCGGGATTCTCTTTGCCATGGGCACCGGCCCGGTCAAAGGTTTTGCGGTGACCATGTCCCTCGGTATCTTTACCTCGATGTTCACGGCCATCATGGTGACCCGCGCAATGGTCAACCTGATCTTTGGCGGGCGTGACTTCAAGAAGTTGTGGATTTAAGGGGCTGCCATGTTACGTACAATCAACTTCATGGGCGTTCGCAACATTGCGTTCGGCGCCACAGTGCTCCTTACCGTTCTGGCGTTGTTCAGCTGGTTCCATAAGGGCCTGAACTACGGTCTGGACTTCACCGGCGGTACGCTCATCGAGCTGACCTACGAGAAGCCGGCCGACGTTACCCTGGTGCGCAACGAACTGGTCAAGGCTGGTTACCACGAAGCTGTGGTGCAGAGCTTCGGCGCGACCACCGACTTGTTGGTGCGTATGCCTGGCGAAGACCCGCAGCTGGGTCACCAGGTGGCCGAGGCCTTGCAGAAGGTCGGCGGTGAAAACCCGGCGTCGGTCAAGCGCGTCGAGTTCGTCGGCCCGCAAGTCGGTGAAGAGCTGCGCGACCAGGGCGGCCTCGGCATGCTGATGGCGCTGGTCGGCATCATGATCTACCTGGCATTCCGGTTTCAGTGGAAGTTCGGTGTCGGCGCCATTGTGTCGCTGATCCATGACGTGATCGTGACCGTGGGCATCCTGGCCTACTTTCAGATCACCTTCGACCTGACCGTACTGGCGGCCGTACTGGCCATCATTGGTTACTCCCTCAACGACACCATCGTGGTGTTCGACCGGGTTCGCGAAAACTTCCGTGTACTGCGCAAGGCGACGTTGATCGAGAACATCAACATCTCCACCACCCAGACCCTGTTGCGGACCATGGCGACGTCGATCTCCACCCTGCTGGCGATTGCCGCACTGATGATCTTCGGCGGCGACAACCTGTGGGGCTTCTCCTTGGCGCTGTTCATCGGCGTACTGGCGGGTACCTACTCGTCGATCTACATCGCGAACGTGGTGCTGATCTGGTTGAACCTCAACAGCGAAGACTTGATCCCTCCGGCCGCTACTGACAAGGAGGTCGACGACCGCCCTTGATGGGCGCTTGTTGATACGCTGTTACAAAGAAGGCGCGAGTATTGAACTCGCGCCTTTTTTTTTGCTCCAAGGCTGGGTATAGCGCGGATCTTTCGATCCGTTTGTGATGGTCAGGAGGTTCAACGTGAACAAGTCGTTACTGGTTGGTGCGGTATTGGGTGCTGTCGGTGTGACTGCCGGGGGTGCTGTTGCCACCTACAGCCTGGTAAAAAGCGGCCCTGAGTATGCGCAAGTGCTGGCAGTGCAGCCGGTAAAAACCCAGATCAAAACCCCTCGCGAGGTCTGTAAGGATGTCACGGTAACCCGGCAGCGTCCGGTGCAGGACCAGCATCAAATCGCCGGTACCGTCGTCGGCGCGCTGGCCGGTGGCCTACTGGGTAACCAGATTGGTGGCGGTAACGGTAAGAAGCTGGCGACCGTGGCCGGTGCAGTCGGTGGTGGTTACGCCGGTAACAAGGTTCAGGAAGGCATGCAGAACCGCGATACCTACACCACCACGCAAACTCGCTGTAATACCGTGAACGACATCAGTGACAAGGTTGTTGGCTACGACGTGCGTTACACCCTGGATGGCAAGGAAGGTTCGGTGCGTATGGATCGTGATCCGGGCGGCCAGATTCCGGTCGACAAGGAAGGGCGTCTGATCCTGGGTCAGAACCAACAGTAATCCTGGGCCTGGCGCGGATTCAAAGGTCTGTGCGGTCCAGAATGTGGGAGGGGGCTTGCTCCCGATAGCAGGGTGTCAGTCACCGGATTTTTGGCTGATTCACCGCTATCGGGAGTAAGCCTCCTCACACATTTGATTTTGGAAGCAGCCGGTATTTAGTTTCTTGCTAAACCCCAGGCATAAAAAAAGCACCCCGAGGGGTGCTTTTTTGTGCGCGTTCGCTTAGCGCTTCAGCGAAGCCGGCAGGTGCGGCTGAATCGCTGTCAGCACTGCCTTGAAGCATTTGGTGTTGCCGGCAACCACGTGGCCTTTTTCCAGGAAGTCGTGGCCGCCTGTGAAGTCGCTCACCAGGCCGCCAGCTTCTTGGATCAGTAGGGCGCCTGCAGCCATGTCCCATTCGGACAGGCCTGACTCCCAGAACGCATCAAAACGACCGGCAGCAACATAAGCCAGGTCCAGGCTGGCAGCGCCGGCGCGACGGATGCCGGCGGTCTGGCCAACCAGGGCGCGGAACATGCCCAGGTAGTTCTCCAGGTTATCCATCTGGTCGTCACGGAACGGGAAGCCGGTACCCAGCAGCGCGCCGTCCAGGCTGGTACGACCGCTGACGCGCAGGCGGCGACCATTCAGTTGGGCGCCACGGCCACGGCTGGCGGTGAATTCTTCCTGGCGAACCGGGTCGAGGACAACGGCGTGCTCCAGGCGGCCACGGTATTTGCAGGCAATGCTCACCGCAAAGTGTGGAATGCCGCGCAGGAAGTTGGTGGTGCCGTCCAGTGGGTCGATGATCCACAGGTAGTCTTCGCCTTCGCCGCTGCCTTTGTGCAGGCCGGTTTCTTCACCGAGTATGCCGTGGGTAGGGTAGGCCTTGCGCAGCGCATCGATGATTTTCTGCTCGGCGGCGCGATCCACCTCGGACACATAATCCTTGGCGTCTTTTTCGTCGACCTTGATGGTATCCAGGCGCTCGATGGAGCGGAAGATCAATTCACTGGCGCTGCGGGCGGCGCGCAGCGCGATATTCAGCATGGGCTGCATGGATGTGTCACCTAAGGTTGTTAAAGAAAGCCGAGCATTCTAGCAGAAACTTTCTTCAGGTGAAGGACGACGTTAGCTTTCATGGCATAACCTCAGGCTGTTCTGTAAGATTTGCTCCCCTTTCCCGTGTCCGAGAGCGCCTCCCTTGCTGCAAAACATTCGTGTCGTCTTGGTCAATACCAGTCATCCCGGCAATATCGGTGGGGTGGCGCGAGCCATGAAAAACATGGGCCTGACGCGCCTGGTGTTGGTCGAGCCGCGTGTGTTCCCGCACCATGAAGCTGATGCTCGTGCTTCCGGCGCCAATGACCTGCTTGAAAAAGCCCAGGTCGTCGCCACCTTGGAGGATGCCTTGGTCGGTTGCAACCTGGTGCTTGGTACCAGTGCGCGTGATCGGCGCATCCCCTGGCCGCTCTTGGATCCGCGTGAGTGCGGAACCAAAGTGGTGGAAGAAGCGGCCGGTGGTGCGCAAATCGCCTTGGTTTTCGGTCGTGAAGATTCCGGCCTCACCAACGAAGAGCTGCAGCGATGTCATTACCACGTGCACATTCCATCCGACCCCGAGTTCAGTTCGCTTAACCTCGGGGCTGCGGTACAGGTGTTGACCTACGAAGTGCGCATGGCTTGGCTGGCTGCCGAGGGGCAGCCGAGCAAAGTGGAAAAGGACGAGGTGGCGTCGACCAAAAGTGGCGAGCTGGCCACCATGGACGAACTGGAGCGGTTCTACGAGCACCTGGAGCAAACCCTGGTGGCCATCGAATTCCTCGACCCGGAAAAGCCACGGCATTTGATGGCGCGCCTGCGTCGCCTTTACGGGCGCAGCTCGGTGAGCCGAGCGGAAATGAATATATTGCGTGGCATCCTCACGGAAACCCAGAAAGCGGCCCGTGGCGAGCTTCTTAAGCGGAAGGATTAAAAATGTTCGAGCGTTTGCGAGAAGATATCCAAAGTGTTTTCCACCGTGATCCTGCGGCGCGCAACGCTTTTGAAGTGCTCACCTGCTACCCAGGCATGCATGCCATCTGGATTCATCGCCTGTCCGGTGCCTTGTGGGGGATGGGCTGGAAATGGCTGGCACGTCTGGTGTCGAATTTTGGTCGTTGGATGACTGGGATCGAGATTCATCCGGGAGCCAAGGTTGGGCGCCGCTTCTTCATTGATCATGGCATGGGGATCGTGATTGGCGAGACGGCGGAAATCGGCGATGACGTGACGTTGTACCAGGGCGTGACCCTGGGCGGCACCACTTGGAACAAAGGCAAGCGCCACCCGACTTTGGAAAACGGCGTGGTGGTGGGAGCGGGCGCCAAGGTGCTGGGCCCGTTTACCGTGGGGGCCGGTGCCAAGGTCGGTTCCAATGCTGTCGTCACCAAGGCTGTGCCGCCAGGCGCAACCGTGGTGGGGATTCCGGGTCGCATCATCGTCAAGCCGCAGGTAGGCGATGAGCAAGAAGCCAAGCGCAAGGCGATGGCCGAGAAAATCGGCTTCGACGCCTACGGTGTCAGCGAAGACATGCCCGACCCCGTGGCGCGCGCCATTGGCCAGTTGCTTGACCACCTGCAAGCGGTGGACGGCAAACTGGAGGGTATGTGCGGTGCACTGAAGGAGTTGGGCAGCACTTACTGCGCCAAAGAGTTGCCCGAGCTGCGCGAAGAAGACTTTGCCGAGATCAAGGACGAAGCCGCCACCAAGGCAAGCTGAGGTCTGCGGTGGGAGGGGCTTGCTCCCACCTGTTGATCTCCATGGGGCGCGGAGTTTTTGCTCGGCCCCGTTCTTGCTGTTCGTTCCCACCCCATCCTGCTATGATTCGCGCGCCCTTTTTACGGGTAATCCTGACTAAAGTACTAGGTCTTATAGTTGACTTAAATACTCGGGAATCGCATACTTGCTCCCATTCCGAAACACCTTGGTACTTGTCCATGAGACTGACTACAAAAGGCCGATACGCGGTAACCGCCATGCTTGACCTGGCCTTGCACGCGCAAACTGGGCCGGTGTCCCTGGCCGATATCTCCGAGCGCCAAGGCATTTCCCTGTCCTACCTCGAGCAACTGTTCGCCAAATTGCGCCGTAGCAATCTGGTCTCCAGCGTACGTGGGCCGGGCGGCGGTTATCAGTTGTCCCGTGACATGCAAGGCATCCAGGTAGCCCAGGTGATCGACGCCGTCAACGAATCCGTCGACGCGACCAAATGCCAGGGCCTGGGTGATTGCCACGCTGGCGACACCTGCCTGACGCACCATTTGTGGTGCGACCTGAGCCTGCAGATCCATGAGTTTTTGAGTGGTATCAGCTTGGCTGATCTTGTGACTCGCCGTGAGGTGCAAGAAGTAGCCCAGCGTCAGGACCAGCGCCGTTGCAACACCAAGGCGCCGCGTCTGGACAAGATTGAAGCGTCCGCCGTCGAGTAACAGCCGAAGAGCTAACGGCGCGCCAGCCAGCCTGATTTAGGAGAAAGTCCATGAAATTGCCGATTTACCTTGATTACTCTGCGACTACCCCGGTTGATCCGCGTGTCGCGCAAAAAATGAGCGAGTGCCTGCTGGTTGACGGAAACTTCGGCAACCCAGCCTCCCGTTCCCACGTATTCGGCTGGAAAGCCGAGGAAGCGGTCGAGAACGCTCGTCGCCAGGTCGCTGACCTGGTTGGCGCAGACCCGCGTGAAATCGTCTGGACCTCCGGTGCCACCGAGTCCGACAACCTGGCAATCAAGGGAGCTGCGCATTTCTACGCGACCAAGGGCAAACACCTGATCACCACCAAGATTGAGCACAAGGCTGTCCTCGACACCATGCGCCAACTGGAGCGTGAAGGTTTCGAGGTGACTTACCTTGAGCCAACCACCGACGGTATCGTCACCCCGGCCATGATCGAAGCCGCGCTGCGTGAAGACACCATCCTGGTTTCCGTGATCCACGTTAACAACGAAATCGGCACCATCAACGACATCGCAGCCATCGGCGAACTGACCCGTTCCAAGGGCATTTTGCTGCATGTCGATGCGGCCCAGTCTACCGGCAAGGTCGACATCGACCTGTCCAAGCTGAAAGTCGACCTGATGTCGTTCTCCGCCCACAAGACCTATGGTCCTAAAGGCATCGGCGCCCTCTACGTAAGCCGCAAGCCGCGTGTGCGCATCGAAGCCACCATGCACGGCGGCGGTCACGAGCGCGGCATGCGTTCGGGTACCCTGGCGACCCACCAGATCGTCGGCATGGGCGAAGCCTTCCGTGTAGCCAAGGAAGACATGGCTGCCGAAAACGTGCGCATCAAGGCTTTGAGCGATCGCTTCTACAAGCAGGTCGAAAACCTTGAAGAGCTGTACATCAACGGCAGCATGACCGCCCGTGTGCCGCACAACCTGAATTTGAGCTTCAACTACGTCGAAGGCGAGTCGCTGATCATGGCGCTCAAGGACCTGGCGGTTTCGTCCGGTTCGGCCTGCACTTCGGCGTCCCTCGAGCCTTCGTACGTACTGCGCGCCCTGGGCCGCAACGACGAACTGGCACACAGCTCGATCCGCTTTACGTTCGGCCGCTTCACCACCGAAGAGCAAGTCGACTACGCCGCGCAGAAAGTCTGCGAAGCCGTCAACAAGCTGCGCGTTCTGTCGCCGCTGTGGGACATGTACAAAGACGGTGTCGATATTTCCAAGATCGAGTGGGCGGCACACTAACTATAGAAGCCGCCACCCAAGCTCTGTAGGAACGTGGCGGAAAACGCAGGCGTTTCTATAGGGTTCCAGAGCGGCCCTGATGAGTGAGGATTCAATACCATGGCTTACAGCGAAAAGGTCATCGACCACTACGAAAACCCGCGCAACGTCGGCAAGATGGATGCGCAAGACCCTGATGTCGGCACCGGCATGGTCGGCGCTCCTGCATGCGGCGACGTAATGCGCCTGCAGATCAAGGTCAACGAAGCTGGCGTTATCGAAGACGCCAAGTTCAAGACTTACGGCTGCGGTTCGGCCATCGCCTCCAGCTCGCTGGCCACCGAATGGATGAAAGGCAAGACTCTGGATGAGGCTGTGACGATCAGCAACACCCAACTGGCCGAAGAGCTGGCGTTGCCGCCAGTGAAAATCCACTGCTCCGTACTCGCAGAAGACGCCATCAAGGCGGCCGTTCGCGACTACAAGCAGAAGAAAGGCTTGATCTAAGTATTTGGCGACGAGTAAGGAGTCAACGATGGCTATCAGCATGACAGAAGCGGCTGCGCAGCACATTCGCCGCTCCCTGAATGGGCGCGGTAAAGGTGAGGGGATTCGTCTGGGTGTACGCACCACGGGCTGTTCCGGCCTTGCCTACGTGCTGGAGTTTGTCGACGAGGTGGTTGAGGAAGACCAGGTGTTCGAAAGTCACGGCGAGAAAGTGATCATCGACCCTAAAAGCCTGACCTACCTGGACGGCACCGAACTCGATTTCGTCAAGGAAGGGTTGAACGAAGGCTTCAAGTTCAACAACCCCAACGTGCGCGGTGAATGTGGCTGCGGCGAAAGCTTCAACATCTGAGGCTACTCGTGGGTACTCCTTGTCATTTCGCTTTATTCGAGCTGCAGCCGAGCTTTCGGCTGGACCTTGAGCAGCTTGCCGCGCGCTACCGTGAATTGGCGCGTGGCGTGCATCCGGACCGCTTCGCTGACGCCTCCGAGCGTGAGCAACGCTTGGCGCTGGAGCAATCGGCCAGCCTCAACGAAGCCTATCAGACGCTAAAAAGCCCGCCCAAGCGCGCGCGATATCTGCTTGCGATGAACGGCGGTGAGCTGCCACTCGAAGTCACGGTGCACGACCCGGACTTCCTGATGCAGCAGATGCAGTGGCGCGAAGAACTCGAAGACTTGCAGGACGAGGCTGATATAGCCGGTGTCGCGGTCTTCAAGCGTCGTCTGAAAACGGCCCAGGATGAGCTCAACGAAAGCTTCGCAGCCTGTTGGAATGATGCGGCGCAACGCGAACAGGCCGAACGCCTGATGCGGCGCATGCAATTCCTCGACAAGCTCTCCTACGAAGTGCGCCAGCTAGAAGAGCGCCTCGACGATTAACCCAGTGTGCTGCCCGTGATGCACGCCTGATAGACAGATAAGACCTGATTACCATGGCTCTACTGCAAATCGCCGAACCCGGCCAAAGCCCTCAACCGCACCAGCGTCGTCTGGCGGTGGGGATTGATCTGGGCACCACTAACTCCCTGGTCGCTGCCTTGCGCAGCGGCCTGTCCGAACCACTGCCCGACGCTGATGGCCAGGTGATCCTGCCCTCTGCCGTGCGTTATCACGCCGATCGCACCGAAGTAGGCGAATCGGCCAGGCTGGCGGCGTCCAGTGACCCGTTGAATACCGTGCTGTCGGTTAAACGCTTGATGGGCCGCGGTCTGTCCGACGTCAAGCAGTTGGGCGACCAGCTGCCGTACCGCTTCGTTGGCGGCGAATCCCATATGCCGTTCATCGACACCGTGCAGGGCCCTAAAAGCCCGGTGGAAGTGTCGGCCGATATCCTCAAAGTGTTGCGCCAGCGTGCCGAAACCACTTTGGGCGGCGAACTGGTCGGTGCGGTGATCACGGTTCCGGCCTATTTCGATGACGCACAACGCCAGGCGACCAAGGATGCGGCGAAGCTCGCCGGCCTGAACGTGCTGCGTTTGCTCAACGAGCCGACGGCCGCCGCTGTGGCCTATGGCCTGGACCAGCACGCCGAAGGCCTCGTCGCGATTTACGACCTGGGCGGCGGCACTTTTGATATTTCGATCCTGCGCCTGACCGGCGGTGTGTTTGAAGTGCTGGCTACCGGTGGCGACAGCGCCCTGGGTGGCGATGACTTTGACCATGCCATTGCCGGCTGGATCATCACCAGCGCCGGCTTGTCGGCTGACCTGGACCCTGGCGCGCAGCGTAATCTGCTGCAAACCGCCTGCGCGGCCAAGGAAGCACTGACTGACGCTGATTCTGTTGAAGTTTCCTACGGCAGCTGGTCCGCTCAACTGACTCGCGAAGCTTTTGATGCGTTGATCGAACCGATGGTCGCTCGCAGCCTCAAGGCGTGCCGTCGGGCTGTACGTGATTCCGGTATCGAGCTGGAGGACGTGGCCGCTGTGGTCATGGTCGGCGGTTCGACGCGCGTCCCACGCGTTCGCGAAGCGGTTGCCGAAGCGTTTGGCCGCCAGCCATTGACGGAAATCGACCCGGATCAAGTAGTCGCCATCGGCGCCGCTATCCAGGCCGACACCCTGGCCGGTAATAAACGCGATGGTGGCGAACTGCTGCTGCTCGACGTGATCCCGCTGTCCCTGGGGCTGGAAACCATGGGCGGCCTGATGGAGAAGGTGATTCCACGCAACACCACCATCCCCGTCGCACGCGCCCAGGATTTCACCACGTACAAAGATGGCCAGACGGCCATGATGATTCATGTGCTGCAAGGCGAGCGCGAACTGATCAGCGACTGCCGCTCCCTGGCGCGCTTTGAACTGCGCGGCATCCCGGCGATGGTGGCCGGTGCGGCGAAAATTCGCGTGACCTTCCAGGTCGACGCCGATGGCCTGCTCAGCGTGGCAGCACGTGAATTGGCCTCGGGCGTTGAAGCCAGCATTCAGGTCAAGCCGTCCTACGGCCTCACCGACGGCGAAATCGCCAAGATGCTCAAGGATTCGTTCCAATATGCCGGTGACGACAAGGTCGCCCGCGTGCTGCGCGAGCAGCAAGTCGATGCCCAGCGCCTGCTCGAAGCCGTGCAGGGCGCCCTGGAAGCCGACGGCGAGCGTCTGCTGGATGCTGAAGAGCGCATGGTCATCGACCTGCAGATGCAGGAACTGGCCGAACTGATGAAAGGCAACGATGGTTACGCCATCGAGCAACAGACCAAGCGCCTGTCGCAGGTGACTGATGCCTTTGCCGCCCGCCGCATGGATCAGACGGTGAAAGCCGCACTGGCCGGGCGCAACCTGAATGAAATCGAGGAATAATTAATGCCGCAGGTCATTTTTCTGCCACACGCCGAGCATTGCCCGGACGGTATGGTTGTGGAGGCTGAGACCGGCAAGTCCATCCTCGAAGTTGCCCATGACAACCATATCGAGATCGAAAGCGCCTGCGGCGGTGTCTGCGCCTGCACGACCTGCCACTGCGTAATTCGCGAGGGTTTCAACTCTCTCGAAGAAGCGGACGAGCTGGAAGAGGACTTTCTGGATCGCGCCTGGGGCCTGGAGGCGACTTCTCGCCTAAGCTGTCAGGCAAAGGTCGGCACGGAAGACATCACTGTCGAAATTCCGAAATATTCCCTCAACCATGCGGCCGAAGCGCCGCATTGATTCAAGGAAATGTCATGAGCCTGAAATGGGTTGATGTACAAGAAATCGCTATACAACTTGCGGAAGCTCATCCTGAGGTCAATCCTCTTACCGTGAACTTCGTCAAGTTGCGCGACCTCGTAATGGCACTGCCGGAATTCGACGACATCCCTGACCGGGGTGGCGAAAAGGTCCTGGAGGCGATTCAGGGTCTGTGGATCGAAGAAGCAGACGACTGAGCCGACTTTTTACGCAGTTAGGCAATACCCAATAACCCGCGTATAATTCGCGGGTTTAATTTTTCGTAAATTACCGTTTCTGGAGTTACACCATGGCTGTTCAACGTACTTTCTCCATCATCAAGCCTGACGCTGTTGCAAAAAACGTCATCGGCGAGATCACCACTCGTTTCGAAAAAGCCGGCCTGAAGGTTGTAGCTTCGAAACTCAAGCAACTGTCCAAGGCTGAAGCTGAAGGCTTCTACGCTGAGCACAGCGCTCGTGGCTTCTTCGGCGACCTGGTTGCCTTCATGATCTCTGGCCCTGTTGTTGTTCAGGTTCTGGAAGGCGAAAACGCTATCGCTCTGAACCGTGAGCTGATGGGCGCTACCAACCCTAAAGAAGCGGCTGCCGGCACCATCCGCGCTGACTTCGCTGAGTCCATCGACGCCAACGCTGTTCACGGTTCGGACTCCGAAGCCGCTGCTGCTCGCGAAATCTCGTACTTTTTCGCCGCTACTGAAGTAACCGCTCGCTAAGCATCGGCTTAAAGAGTGAGGGTGAATCCATGACTATATCGACTGTTAAAACCAACCTGCTGGGGCTGACTCAGCCGGAAATGGAGAAATTCTTCGACTCAATCGGGGAGAAGCGTTTCCGTGCCGGTCAGGTAATGAAATGGATTCACCACTTTGGCGTCGACGATTTCGACGCCATGACGAACGTCAGCAAGGCCCTGCGCGACAAGCTCAAGGCCATTGCCGAGGTCCGTGGTCCCGAGGTTGTCAGCGAGGACATCTCCAGCGACGGCACCCGTAAGTGGGTGGTGCGCGTGGCGTCCGGCAGCTGCGTCGAGACCGTGTATATCCCCCAAGGCAAACGCGGTACTTTGTGCGTTTCGTCCCAGGCTGGCTGTGCCCTGGACTGCAGTTTCTGCTCCACCGGCAAGCAAGGCTTCAATAGCAACCTCACCGCCGCCGAAGTCATCGGCCAGGTGTGGATTGCCAACAAATCCTTTGGCAGCGTCCCGGCAACCGTCGACCGTGCCATCACCAACGTGGTGATGATGGGCATGGGTGAGCCGCTGCTGAACTTCGACAACGTAGTTGCGGCCATGCACCTGATGATGGACGACCTGGGTTACGGCATCTCCAAGCGCCGTGTCACCCTGTCGACCTCCGGCGTGGTACCGATGATCGATGAGCTGGCCAAGCACATTGACGTCTCCCTGGCGTTGTCGCTGCACGCACCCAATGACGCATTGCGTAATCAATTGGTGCCGATCAACAAAAAATATCCGCTTAAGATGTTGCTCGAATCTTGCCAGCGCTACATGGCGACCTTGGGTGAAAAGCGCGTGCTGACCATTGAGTACACCATGCTCAAGGACATCAACGACAAGGTCGAGCACGCGGTCGAGATGATCGAGCTGCTCAAGAACACCCCGTGCAAGATCAACCTGATTCCGTTTAACCCGTTTCCCCATTCCGGCTACGAGCGGCCGAGCAACAACGCCATCCGCCGTTTCCAGGACCAATTGCACCAGGCAGGTTACAACGTGACGGTACGCACCACCCGTGGTGAAGACATCGACGCGGCCTGTGGCCAGTTGGTTGGGCAGGTGATGGACCGTACCCGACGCAGTGAACGTTATATCGCCGTGCGTGAACTGAACGCCGCCGACGATCTACCGCAAATTGCTGTGAATCGAATCTGAGAGAGGATCTCTATGCCCTTGCGCCTCGCGCTGCTTCTGCTTGTTACCGGCCTGGCGGCTGGTTGTGTTTCATCGGGCCATGACAGCCCTTTGCAAACCGGTAAGGGGCGTGACGAAGCGCGAGTTGCTTATGTGCGATTGGGCTTGGGTTATTTGCAGCAGGGCATGAGCGAGCAAGCGAAGGTGCCGTTGAAAAAGGCCCTTGAGCTGGATGGCGACGATGCCGATGCCAATGCCGCATTGGCTTTGGTGTTCCAGGCTCAGGCCGAGCCTGAACTGGCCGAACGCTACTTCAATAAAGCCTTGGCCTCTCGTCCTTCGGACCCGCGACTGCTGAACAATTACGGCAGCTTCCTGTTCGAGCAGAAACGTTATGACCAGGCCTCCCGTTATTTCCAGCAAGCATCCGCCGATACCCTCTACCCGGAACGCTCGCGGGTGTTCGAAAACCTCGGGGTGACCTCTATGCGGCTGGGCCAGCGCGACAGCGCTCGCCAGCAGTTGGAAAAAGCCCTGCACCTGAACAGCCGTCAGCCACGGGCATTGCTCGAAATGGCTGAGTTGTCTTACGAAGACAGGCATTATGTGCCGGCACGTGACTATTACGAACGTTTTAGCCTGCTCAGCGGGCAGAATGCACGTAGTCTATTGCTCGGTGTACGCCTGGCGACGGTTCACGAAGAACGCGACACGGCCGCACATTTTGGCCAGCAACTCGAACGACTCTATCCCGGTACGCCGGAATATCAGCAATACCTGTCGGAGCAATGATGAAAGCGGCGCACCCGGAAGTTGTAGCAGCTAATCGCGTAAACCCAGGCGACACCTTGCGTCAGGCCCGCGAAAGCAATGGTTGGTCGCTGTCGGAAGTGGCCCTCAAGCTCAATTTGACCACTACGTCCCTGGCCAACCTCGAAGCCGGTGCGTTCGATAAGCTGCCTGGGCACACGTTTGCCCGCGGCTATATCCGCGCCTACGCCAAGTTGCTGGGTATCGACCAGGCCGTCCTGGTTCAGCAATTCGACCAGTTCACCGGTACCGACTCCCAGGGCAGCAATGTCCATGGCTTGGGTCGCATCGAAGAACCGGTGCGGGTTTCCCACACTATTTTGCGAATTGTCAGCCTGCTGCTGCTGATCGCCGTGATCGGCGGCGGGTTTTTGTGGTGGCAAGACCAGACGTCCCTGCGCACCAAGGACCTGACCAGTAACGCCATGGAGCATGTCGAAGTCGAAAGCGCCGATGGTACCACCCAGATTCACCCGCTCGATGAGCCCGAAGACCAGGCCGTTGCCGAAGGCCAGGCCACGCCTGAAGCCCCGCTCGCAACCGAACAGCCCGTGCCGGAAACGGCGCCTGCCGCCACCGCTGCCATACCTGCTCCGGTAGCACCTGCCACGCCGGCGGCTTCCGTTGCTGCCCAGCCCCATGCACCTGCGGCACCTACTTCGACGCCCGCCCCGGCAGCGCCCGCCATTTCGCCGCCCACCACCCCTGCGTTGATCGCCGGTGACGGCCGGGTACAGGTTACGTTCATCGCTGACTGCTGGACGCAAGTCACCGATGGCAATGGCAAAGTGCTGTTTAGTGGGCTGAAGCGTAAGGGCGATACGCTCGACCAGGGCGGCAAGCCTCCTTTGACGCTGCGTCTGGGCTTTGCCCGTGGCGCGCAAGTGGCCTACAACGGCCAGCCTGTGGACGTGGCGCCGTTCACCAGTGGCGAGACTGCTCGCATCAAGTTGGGACAATAGTCATGCACGGCGAATCTCCAATCAAACGTCGCGTATCGCGCAAGATCTGGGTCGGCTCGGTGCCGGTGGGCGGCGATGCCCCCATCGCAGTGCAGAGCATGACCAACAGCGACACCAACGACGTGGCCGCCACCGTTGCCCAGATCAACCGCCTGGAAGCTGCCGGCGTCGATATCGTGCGGGTTTCAGTGCCGGACATGGACGCTGCCGAAGCCTTTGGCCGCATCAAGCAATTGGTCAAGGTGCCGTTGGTTGCCGACATCCATTTCGACTACAAGATCGCGCTGCGCGTTGCCGAGCTGGGCGTGGACTGCCTGCGCATCAACCCAGGCAACATCGGTCGTGAAGACCGTGTGCGCGCGGTGGTGGATGCAGCCCGTGACCGCGGGATTCCGATCCGCATCGGCGTCAACGCCGGTTCCCTGGAAAAAGACCTGCAAAAAAAATACGGCGAGCCTACTCCGGCGGCGCTGGTTGAGTCGGCGCTGCGCCACGTCGAGCACCTTGAACGCCTGAATTTCCAGGACTTCAAGGTCAGCGTAAAGGCCTCCGACGTGTTCATGGCGGTTGAAGCCTACCGCTTGCTGGCCAAGGAAATCGTGCAACCGTTGCACCTGGGTATCACTGAAGCGGGCGGTTTGCGCTCAGGCACAGTGAAATCTGCGGTGGGTCTCGGTATGCTGCTCGCCGAAGGGATTGGCGATACTATCCGCATCTCGTTGGCGGCAGACCCCGTAGAGGAAGTGAAAGTCGGCTACGACATTCTCAAATCCCTGCGTTTGCGTTCCCGTGGCATCAACTTCATCGCCTGCCCGAGCTGCTCGCGGCAGAACTTCGACGTGGTGAAAACCATGAACGACCTGGAGTTGCGCCTCGAGGACCTGCTGGTGCCGCTGGATGTCGCCGTGATCGGATGTGTGGTCAACGGGCCGGGTGAAGCCAAGGAAGCCCATGTGGGCTTGACCGGCGGAACTCCGAACCTGATCTACATCGATGGCAAACCGTCGCAGAAGTTAACGAATGACAATCTTGTGGATGAGCTGGAAAAGCTGATCCGCGAGAAAGCGGCCGAGAAGGTCGCCGCTGACGCAGCGCTTATCGCACGCGGCTAAGAACGAATTTAAGGATTTGATGTGAGCAAGTCTCTGCAAGCCATTCGTGGCATGAACGACATCCTGCCGGAGCAGACGCCCCTGTGGCGCTACTTCGAGAACACGGTCGCGCGTCTGCTGGATAACTACGGTTACAAGCAGATCCGCATGCCGATCGTTGAGTTCACCGAGCTGTTCAAACGCTCCATCGGTGAAGTGACCGACATCGTCGAAAAAGAGATGTACACCTTTGAAGACCGCAACGGCGACTCCCTGACCTTGCGTCCGGAAGGGACCGCAGCGTGCGTGCGCGCCGTGCTTGAGCATGGTCTCACCGGCGGCGGTCAACCGCAGAAACTGTGGTACATCGGCCCGATGTTCCGTCACGAACGCCCGCAAAAAGGCCGTTATCGCCAGTTCCACCAGATCGGCCTCGAAGTGTTCAACCTCGACGGCCCGGACATTGACGCAGAGCTGATCGTGCTGACCTGGCGCCTGTGGGGTATGCTGGGCATCCGCGATGCGGTCAAGCTTGAGCTCAACAGCCTGGGCACCAGCGAGTCCCGCGGTCGCTATCGCGAAGCCCTGGTGGAGTTCCTCTCCGCTCGCCTGGACAAGCTGGACGAAGACAGCCAGCGTCGCCTGAAGACCAACCCGTTGCGCGTATTGGATACCAAGAACGCCGACACCCAGGCCGTACTGATCGACGCGCCGAAAATGGCCGACTACCTGGACGATGAATCCCGCACGCACTTCGAGGGCCTCAAGGCTCGTCTGGACGCGGCCGGTATTCCCTACGTGATCAACCCGAAACTGGTGCGCGGCCTCGACTACTACAGTAAAACCGTGTTCGAGTGGGTCACCGACAAGCTCGGCGCCCAGGGCACCGTGTGCGCGGGCGGCCGTTACGACGGCCTGGTCGAGCAGATGGGCGGCAAGCCGACCACGGGCGTAGGCTTTGCCATGGGTATCGAGCGGCTGATCCTGCTGCTGGAAACCCTGGAGCAGGTCCCGGAAGAAATCTCCCGTCAGGTGGACGTGTACCTCTGTGCGTTTGGCGAAGCCGCCGAACTGGCTGCCCTGGCCTTGAGCGAGAAGGTGCGTGACCAACTGCCGAACCTGCGCCTGCAGATCAACGCCGGTGCCGGCAGCTTCAAGAGCCAGTTCAAGAAGGCCGACAAGAGCGGTGCGCTGTATGCGCTGATCCTCGGCGATGACGAACTGGCCCAGCAAGTGATAGGTTTCAAGCCCCTGCGTGGCCAGGGTGAGCAACAGAACATTGCCTTCGATGCGCTCGCTGCGCACTTGGCCACCTGCGTCGTGCAGGGTTGAAGCTGTCGAACAGCCGAATTTAGCGATTAAGGAGTGTTGGGGTGTCGAGTACTGATGATGAGCAACTGGCCGAGTTCAAGGACTGGTGGCAGCGTAACGGCAAGCCTCTGGTTACCGGCGGTCTGCTGGCTTTAGTGGTGGTGTTCGGCTGGCAAGCCTGGCACAAGTATCAGGCCAACCAGTCCCAGGGCGCCTCGATCCTCTATCAGCAACTGCTGGAAACCACGCTGACGCCTAGCGGCAAGCCCGATCCGGCGCAAGTTGCGGACCTGGCCGGCAAGCTGAAAAACGAATTCGGCGGTAGCACCTACGCCCAATACGGTAGCCTGTTCGTCGCGAAAGTTGCGGTCGACACCGGTAAGCTGGATGACGCTGGCGCAGAACTCAAGGCAATCGCTGACAAGCCAGCCAACCCGACCCTGGGCGAAATCGCACGTCAGCGTCTGGCCCAGGTACTGGCGGCACAAAATAAGGCTGACGAAGCACTCAAACTGCTCGACGGCGATGCGGACAAGGCATTTGTAGCCACTCGCGAAGAGCTCAAGGGCGACCTGTTGGTCCAATTGGGTCGTACCGACGAAGCCAATGCTGCGTATAAAAAAGCCAAGGCGGCGCTGTCTGATGAAGCGGCGGTCGGTGGCTTACAAATCAAGCTGGACGACTTGGCCAAAGGGGATGCGTGACGTGATCCGTTGGAAACATGCAGCATTGCTGGCTCTGGCCGTTCTGGCCGCGGGTTGCAGCAGCAACAGTAAAAAAGAACTGCCACCGGCGGAGCTGACCAGTTTCAAGGAAGAAGTGGTCCTGCAAAAGCAGTGGAGCCGCTCCATCGGTGACGGTCAGGGCGAAACCTACAACATGTTGGTACCGGCAATCGACGGTGACAACATTGTGGCCGCTGACGTGACCGGCGTGGTGATCTCCATGGATCGCATGAACGGCGACGTCAAGTGGAAGAAAGACCTCGAGTTGCCAGTGTCCGGCGCCGTAGGCGTGGGTTATGGCCTGGTGATGGTCGGCACGCTGAAAGGTGAGGTCGTAGCCCTGGATTCCAGCACCGGTGAAGAGAAATGGCGCGCTCGCGTGACCAGTGAAGTCCTCGCGCCGCCTGCCACCAACGGCGATATCGTCGTGGTACAAACTCAGGACGACCGTGTCATCGGCCTGGATGCCAGCACCGGCGAACAGCGTTGGTTGTACGACAGCACCCCTGCGGTGTTGACCCTGCGCGGTACCAGTGGTCCGGTTGTGACCAACAATCTGGCCGTTGCAGGCCTGTCGACCGGTAAAGTGGTCGCCCTGGACACCCAGAACGGCGTGCCGGCCTGGGAAACCCGTGTGGCCATCCCGCAAGGTCGTTCGGAACTGGATCGCGTCGTGGACATCGATGGTGGCTTGCTGCTGTCGGGTGAAACCCTTTATGTCGCCACCTACCAGGGCCGCGTTGCCGCGCTGGACCTGCAAAGCGGCCGCGTCAATTGGCAGCGTGATGCTTCCAGCTACGCCGGTGTCGCCCAAGGGTTTGGCAGCGTCTACGTCAGCCTGGCGTCCGGCACCGTTGAAAGTGTCGACGAGCGTTCCACCACTGCATTGTGGAGCAACGACTCCCTGGCTCGCCGTCAGCTGTCGGCACCGGAAGTATTCTCCAGCTACGTGGCGGTCGGCGACTTCGAAGGCTACCTGCACCTGCTGAGCCAGGTGGACGGTCGCTTTGTAGGTCGTGAGCGTATCGACAGCGACGGCCTGCGTGCGCGTCCGCTGGTGGTGGGTAACATGCTTTATGTGTATGGCAACAGCGGCAAGCTGGAAGCCCTGACCATCAAGTAAGAACGATGCTTGGGGTAACACCCAGGCGGCCCTGCTTCGGCGGGGCATGCGGCATCTGACGATGCTGCCCCGAGCACCAGCCGCTGCCTTGCAGCGGCTTTTGTATTTTCTGAAATAACGAAGTGGAGAGCCGCATGGTTCCCGTAATCGCCCTGGTGGGCCGACCTAACGTCGGCAAGTCCACCTTGTTCAACCGCCTGACCAGGACTCGCGACGCCATCGTCGGCGACTTGTCCGGTCTGACCCGTGATCGCCAATACGGTGAGGCAAAGTGGCAAGGGCGCTCCTATATTATTGTCGACACTGGGGGTATCTCCGGTGACGAGCATGGCATGGACGAAAAAATGGCCGAGCAGTCGCTGCTGGCCATTGAAGAAGCCGATGTCGTGTTGTTCCTTGTGGACGCCCGTGCGGGCTACACCGCTGCCGACCAGATGATTGGCGAGCACCTGCGCAAGCGCAACAAGCGTTCCTACTTGATCGCCAACAAGATCGATAACATCGATCCTGAGCAGGCCCGTGCCGAATTCAGCCCGATGGGCCTGGGCGACGCAATCCCTATCGCTGGCGCCCACGGTCGCGGCATCACCCAAATGCTGGAAATTGCCCTGCGCGATTTCCCCAAGGATGACGCTGAGGAAGAGGAAGGCGAGGAAGAGATCGTTGCCGAAGGTGAGGAAGCCAAGCGCATTCCTGGCCCAAGTGAAAAAGACGGCATCAAGATCGCCATCATCGGCCGCCCGAACGTCGGCAAGTCGACCCTGGTCAACCGCATGCTCGGTGAAGACCGCGTCATCGTCTATGACCAGCCCGGCACCACTCGCGACAGCATCTACATCCCGTTTGAGCGTAACGACGAGAAGTACACGCTGATCGACACCGCCGGTGTGCGCAAACGCGGCAAGATCCACGAGGAAGTTGAAAAGTTCTCCGTGGTCAAAACCCTGCAAGCGATCAAAGACGCCAACGTGGTGATCTTCGTGATGGATGCCCGCGAAGGCGTGGTGGACCACGACCTCAACCTGCTGGGGTTTGCCCTGGAAGCCGGTAGGGCGTTGGTAATCGCGATCAACAAGTGGGACGGCATGACGCCGAGCGAGCGCGATTTCGTCAAGATCGAGCTGCAGCGTCGCCTGTTCTTCGTTGAGTTTGCCGATATCCACTTTATCTCGGCCCTGCACGGTACCGGCGTGGGCAACCTCTACGCGTCCGTGCAGAACTCGTTCAAGTCCGCGGTGACCCGCTGGCCGACCAACCGCCTCACCCAGATCCTGGAAGATGCGGTCGGCGAGCACGCGCCGCCGATGGTCAACAACCGCCGGATCAAACTGCGTTACGCCCACCTGGGCGGTGCCAACCCGCCGATTATCGTGATCCACGGTAACCAGATCGAGAAGGTGCCCAAGTCCTACGTGCGTTATTTGGAAAACACCTACCGCCGTGTCTTGAAACTGGTCGGTACGCCGATCCGTATCGAGTTCAAGGGTGGCGAGAACCCATACGAAGGCAACAAGAACACACTGACCGACCGTCAGGTGAACAAGAAGCGTCGTTTGATGACTCACCACAAGAAGGCCGACAAGAAGCGCCGCGATAAGAAATAGCAGCCGCTTCACGTTAAGCGACACGCTGCAAGAGAGGGCTCCCTTGGAGCCCTTTTTTGTGTCCGGTGGTTTGTCGCTTGACCCGCTTGCAGCTTGCAGCTTAAAACTTGCAGCTCACCCGAAGGGGGCTCCCATGATCACCAGCAAGCTGCCGAATGTCGGCACGACTATTTTCACCACCATGTCACAACTCGCCGCCGAAACCGGCGCGCTCAACCTGTCCCAGGGGTTCCCCGACTTCAATGGCCCCCAGGGTTTGCTCGACGCCGTGGGCAAACACGTTGCCAGCGGCCATAACCAATATTCCCCGATGACCGGCCTGCCGGCGTTGCGCCAGCAGGTAGCGGCCAAGATCGCGCGCAGCTACGGCGCCACGGTCAATGCCGACACCGAAGTGACCATCACCCCCGGCGCCACCGCCGCGATTTTCTGTGCGATCCAGGCCGTGATTCGAAGCGGCGACGAAGTCATCGTGTTCGACCCCAGCTACGACAGCTACGAGCCTTCGGTGGAACTGGCCGGGGGCCGGTGCGTGCATGTGCAACTGAGCCTGCCGGGCTTTGCGCTGGACTTCGAGCAGATCCAGGCCGCGCTGTCGCCCCACACGCGCATGATCATCCTCAACACGCCGCACAACCCCACAGGCGCGCTGATCAGCCGTGCCGAGCTGGACCAACTGGCCGACCTGATCCGTCACCGTGACATCTACCTGGTCAGCGACGAGGTCTACGAACACCTGGTATTCGATGGCGTGCCTCATGTCAGCGTGCTGGCTCACGAAGAGCTGTATCAGCGTGCTTTCGTGGTCAGTTCGTTTGGCAAGACCTACCACGTCACCGGTTGGAAAACCGGCTACGTCGTCGCGCCGCCCGCGCTCACCGCGGAACTGCGCAAGGTGCACCAGTACGTCAATTTCTGCGGCGTGACGCCATTGCAGTTCGCGCTGGCCGACTTCATGGCCGACCACCCGGAACATGTCGACGAACTACCGGCGTTCTACCAGGCCAAGCGCGACCTGTTTTGTGACCTGCTGGCGCCGTCGCGTTTCAGCTTTGTGCGGGTTACCGGTACCTACTTCCAACTGGTGGATTACTCCCGGATTCGCCCGGACCTGGACGACGTGGCCATGTCGCTGTGGATGACCCGTGAGCACGGCGTGGCCACTATCCCAGTCTCGGTGTTCTACCAGAACCCACCCCAGGGCCAGCGCCTGGTGCGTCTGTGCTTCGCCAAACGCGAGGAGACGCTGCGACAAGCAGCTGAAAAACTATGCGTGATCTGAGTGCACTGCCGAATCTGAATATTGCTTTGATCCAGACCACATTGGCCTGGCACGACCGCCAAGCCAATCTTGATCACTTCGAGTTGCTGCTGGCACAGGCCAAAGGCGCCGATTTGATCGTGCTGCCGGAGATGTTCACGACCGGGTTTTCCATGGCGTCGGCCGCCCTGGCCGAGCCTGAAAACGGTCCGACCCATGTTTGGCTCCAAGCCCAGGCGGCAACGTACAACGCGGTGATCACTGGCAGCGTGATCATCCAGGCTGCCGACGGCAGTCACCGCAACCGCCTGCTGTGGGCACGGCCGGATGGCGAGGTGTTGCACTATGACAAGCGCCATCTGTTCCGTATGGCGGGTGAACACGATCACTACACCCCCGGCGAGCGCCAGGTGCAGGTCGAGTTGAAGGGCTGGCGCATTCGGCCGCTGATTTGCTATGACCTGCGCTTCCCGGTGTGGAGCCGCGATGCCCAGGATACGGACCTGCTGTTGTACACCGCCAACTGGCCGGGCGCGCGGCGTCAGCACTGGAACCGTCTACTGCCGGCGCGGGCGATTGAAAACCTGTGCTATGTGGCGGCGGTGAATCGGGTGGGCACGGACGGCAAAGGCTTTGCCTATACCGGCGACAGCCAGGTGCTGGATTTCCAGGGCGAAACCTTGCTGAGTGCGGGGGAGGCGGATGGGGTGTTCCAGGTGATGCTGGATGCGGCCGAGTTGTCTGCTTATCGCAGCCGATTCCCGGCGAACCTGGATGCCGATAGCTTTCAGTTTGTCTGACAGACCGCTATCGGGGGCAAGCCCCTCCCACACCTTGATTTGTGAATATATTCAAAATGTGGGAGGGGGCTTGAACCCGATGAGGCGCTATCAGGCAACCCAAATCTGAAACTCAATAAAAAGGCCCCTGGATTCTCAGCCAGGGGCCTTTTGCATTGCGACGATAGCTTACGCCGCCTTCGTCGCTTCTTGCTGGCTCAACGAACGATTCAGTGCGCTGAACAGCGCCTTGAAGCTGGCGGTGGTGATGTTTTCGTCAATGCCCACACCGTGCACCGGGCGTTCGCCATTCACGCGCAGCTCGATATAGGCCGCCGCCTTGGCGTTGGTGCCCGCGCCGATCGCATGTTCGTTGTAGTCCATGATCTCCACGCCAATCGGCAAACCGGCCACCAGCGCTTCCAGGGCGCCGTTGCCTTTGCCTTTCCAATGCAGGTTGGTCTCGCCCTGGCCCTTGCCGGAAACTTCCACCTCGACAAAACTGTTGCCGTTCTCTTCCTGCAAGCGATGGCTGACCAGCGCGTACGGGGTGTTGGCTTGCAGGTACTCGCGTTGCAGCAAGGCGTAGATCTGCGGTGCAGTCATTTCCAGGCCCACGCGGTCGGTTTCGGCCTGTACCACCTGGCTGAACTCAATCTGCATGCGACGCGGCAAGCTGATGTCGTATTCCTGCTCCAGCAGGTAGGCGATACCGCCTTTACCCGACTGGCTGTTCACACGAATCACTGCTTCGTAGCTGCGACCGATGTCGGCCGGGTCGATCGGCAAGTACGGCACTTCCCACAGGGCATCGTCTTTCTGCTGGCTGAAACCTTTGCGGATGGCGTCCTGGTGGGAGCCGGAGAACGCGGTGTGCACCAGGTCGCCGACGTACGGGTGACGCGGGTGCACCTGGATCTGGTTGCACTCTTCAACCACTTTGCGCACGCCATCGATGTCGGAGAAATCCAGCTGCGGGTCGAGGCCCTGGGTGTACATGTTCAGTGCCACGGTCACCAGATCGACGTTGCCGGTGCGCTCGCCATTGCCGAACAGGCAGCCTTCGACACGGTCGGCGCCGGCCATCAGGCCCAGCTCGGTGGCGGCTACGCCGGTGCCACGGTCGTTGTGGGTGTGCAAGCTGATGATCACGCTGTCACGACGGTTGATATGGCGACCGAACCACTCGATCTGGTCGGCATAGATATTCGGCGTTGCGCATTCGACAGTGGCCGGCAGGTTGAGGATCATCTTGTGCTCAGGCGTCGGGTTCCACACCTCGATCACTGCATCACAGACTTCCTTGGCGAATTCCAGCTCAGTGGCGCTGAACGTTTCCGGGGAATACTCGAACGTCCACTGGGTTTCCGGCTGCTGGGCGGCGTATTTGACGAACAGCTTGGCGGCGTTGACCGCGATGGCCTTGATGCCATCCTTGTCCTGGTTGAACACAATACGGCGGAACGACGGCGACGTGGCGTTGTACAAGTGCACGATGGCTTTTTTGGCGCCGCGCAGGGATTCGAACGTACGCGCGATCAAGTCTTCACGGCCCTGGGTCAGCACCTGGATGGTGGTGTCCTCGGGGATGTGGTTGTCTTCGATCAGGGTACGCACGAAGTCAAAGTCGGTTTGCGACGCAGCGGGGAACGAGGCTTCGATTTCCTTCACGCCGACGGCAACCAGGGTCTTCCAGAAGCGCAGCTTTTTCACCGCGTCCATCGGCTCGATCAGCGACTGGTTGCCATCACGCAGGTCGGAACTGCACCAGATCGGCGCGGTGGTGATGGTTTTGGATGGCCAGGTGCGGTCCGGGATGTCGATAGTCGGGAACGCACGGTACTTCGAAGACGGGTCTTTGAGCATGCTCATCGGGAAATCCTTTGTTGTAGGGCCGAGAAAAGGCGGCCTGCCGTAGAACTGTTGTTTGGGGATAAAGCTTGGGGACGAGGCAGATCGATTCAGCCTGGCAGTCGTGCGCTGACGAGGCACAGGCTGCGGTGCTGGCGAAGCTGAATGAGGGTGTGAGAGGTTTTCATAAGCTCAACCCTAACCGTCGGGGTGAAAGATGGCAAGCAGTCGCTAAAAATTGAGAGAAGTTCTTTTATATTCGTGAGAAACGGGATTTTATGGTTTGGAATTGCTTGGAGGCTAGATTAAATTGCGCGTCGGTTATCCAGCGCGCAATCGCTTCATTCAAGGTTGGAACGCCCCGATGAAAATCGCCGGGTCGACCCGCGCATCGTTCAGGCTCACATTCCAGTGCATATGGGGGCCGGTGGCGCGGCCAGTCGCGCCGACCTTGCCCACCACCGTACCGCGTACCAGTTGCTGGCCCACCTTCACGTCGATCTTGGACATATGGCAGAACATGCTGATAAAGCCCTGGCCGTGGTCGACGAATACGGTATTGCCGTTAAAGAAGTAGTTACCCACCAGGATCACCTTGCCGTTCGCCGGGGTCTTGATCGGTGTTCCCGCCGGCACCGCAAAATCCAGTCCCGAATGCGGGTTGCGTTCTTCGCCATTGAAGAACCGGCGCACACCGAACTTGCTCGACAGCGGCCCGTTCACCGGCTTATCCAGCACCAGATTGCTCGGCAGGTTGGGGCTGAAGCTGCGATAGGCCTTGATCTGCACCGCCAGTTCCGCCTCGATGCGCTTGAGTTGCGCGGGGGCCGGGTTGACCTGGCTTTTGTTCTTCAAGGTGATGCGCTGTTCCGGGTATTTCTTGTAGCCGACGATAAACGGCAGGCTGCGCCCGCCACTGCTGATGCGCTCGTTACCCGGCTTGACGCTCAACGGGATGCCGACAATCGCCAGCCAATTGTCCTGCTCCTTGACCACCAGCACCGGTTTGCCCTGATAGCTGGCCTTGGGCGCGCCGGCCGAAGGCCCGAGGTCGACCACTGCAACGCCCCCCGGCACCGGTTTGTTCAAGGTGCGACTGATGTAGCTATCGGCATGCGCGTTAAAGGCCAGGCACAGCAGCAGCAACAAACTTAAGAAACGTGGCATCAATCAATCCAATAACGAAAGGGTGACGGGTGTGAGGTGGTTGTCTTCCACCCGCACTTGCAATTGGCCTTCGCCGAGACGCGCGGTGAGGCGCTGGCCGGTGTGGGTTTGCGCCGCGTTGCGGATGGCCTGGCCCCGTTCATCCAGCAGGATGCTGTAGCCACGGCCCAGGGTTGCCAGCGGGCTGACCACCTGTAGCGTCTGCACCTGGCTTTGCAGTTGCAGGCGCCGTGCCTTGAGGCCTTCGCGCATGGCGCGGGGCAGGCGTTCGGCAAGGCTGTCCAGGCGCTGGCGCAGCAGGGCCAACTGGCGGCCAGGGTGCTGACCGGCAAGGCGGGTTTCCAGGCGGATCAAGCGTTCGCGGCGGGTATTGAGGCTGCGCTCGAATGCTCGGCGCAGGCGCATGTCCAGATCGTCCAAGCGCTGAGCCTGCTGGCGCAGGCGCTCGCCGGGGTGGCGCAGGCGACGCGCCATGCCTTCCAGGCGCAAGCGGTTGTGGGCCAGGCGATTGCGCATCAGCATCACCAGGCGGCGATGCAGGTTTTCCACCTGGCGCACGAGGTGACTGGCGTCCGGCGCCAGCAGTTCAGCGGCGGCAGACGGGGTGGGCGCGCGCACATCCGCCACGAAGTCGCTGATGGACACATCGGTTTCATGGCCCACGGCGCTGACGATCGGGGTGACGCAAGCATCCACCGCGCGCGCCACGGCCTCTTCGTTGAAGCACCAGAGGTCTTCCAGCGAGCCGCCGCCACGCGCCAGGATCAGCGCGTCAAAGCCACGCGCATCGGCGAGTTTCAGCGCACGCACAATCTGCGCGATTGCTTCGCGGCCTTGCACGGCCGTCGGGATCAGAGTCAGTTCAATGTTCGGCGCGCGGCGGCGGAACACACTGATGATGTCGCGTATCACCGCACCGGTAGGCGAGCTGATAATGCCGATGCGCCGAGGGTGGGCCGGCAGCGGCACCTTGCGCTCGGCACTGAACAGGCCTTCGGCGCTGAGCTTTTCCTTCAACGCATCGAAGGCCAGGCGCAGTGCGCCGTCACCGGCCGGCTCCACGGTGTCGAGGATCAGTTGGTAATCGCCACGGCCTTCGAACAGCGAGACCTTGCCGCGCACTTTCACCGCCAGGCCATCCTTCAGCGCCTGGCGCACCCGGGCGGCGTTATTGCGAAACAGGGCGCAACGCACCTGCGCACCGCTGTCCTTGAGGGTGAAGTACACGTGGCCGGAGGCCGGGCGGGCGAGGTTGGAGATCTCGCCTTCGACCCAGATATTGGTGAATACGTCTTCCAGCAACACCCGCGCACGGCCGTTGAGTTGGCTGACAGTCAGGACTTCGCGGTCCAGGCCCAGGCGGGCAAAGGGGTCTTTAATCATGGGCGGCAGTTTATAGGCATTCGCGCAAGGTTTGGCAGAATTGCTCCACCAGCGGGCCCGGTGCCTGCTGGCAGGCCAGCGCCACGGTGCTCAGGCAGTCCGGGTCGGCCAGGGGTAAAAAACGCACATTGGCGGGGGCGATGTCCTGCATGGATTCTGGTAACAAGGCTATGCCGAAACCGGCCTGGATCAGTTGCAACTGGGTGGTCTTGCGCGACATGACGCGCGCCGCCTTGGGGAAAAATCCGGCACGCATGCACAGTTCAGCCGACAGATAGCTCAGGCCACCGCGCTGGGGGTGAGGGATCGAGATAAACGCCTCATCCTTGAGTTGCCCCAGTTCGATGGGCTTGTCGGTGTGTGATAACGGGTGATTCGACGGCACCGCCAGCAACACCTGTTCGCTATATAAAGGCAATACGCTCACCCCCTCGCGCTGGCGCAACACCGGCAAGCGCAGCAGGCCGATTTCCAGGCGGCCCTCGGCGATCTCTTCCAACTGGGCTTCGGAGGACAATTTGACGATATTCATCGACACCTCGGGGCAGCGTGCCAGCCAGGTACTGATGCCCTGCAACAAACGACCACTCATCGGCACGGTGCTCGAATGGCTGAGGCGCAGGGTGCCGAGCTGGCCATTGCCGACTTGGGTAGCCAGTTCGCTGGCCTTGAGCAACTCACTCAGCAGGTTGCGCGCCCGTGGGTAAAAGGCTTCGCCGGCGGCGGTCAGGCGCGGTTGGCGCGCGGTGCGCTCGAACAGCGGTGTTTGCAGCTGGGTTTCGAGGGCCTTGATTTGCCGGCTCAGGGCCGATTGCGCCACGAACAGGCGTTCGGCGGCCGTGCTGAAGCTGCCACTGTCGGCGATTTCGACGAAGTAGCGCAGTTGGCGGGTGGAGATCACGCGTCATGCCTTTTCGAGATGGGTAGATGGCTTTAAAGATATTAGTCGCATCGCTCGTTGATGGCTAAAGTAAAGGCCGTCTCTTTCAAGGAATGACCCATGAGCCCGGTTGAACTGATGAGTCAGTGGTCGTTTGGTGGTACGGATTGGCTGGTAATCGGCCTGGGTGTGGTGGTGGCGTACATCGTGTTCGGTATCGCCGGCTTCGGTACGGCGCTGGTGGCCGGGCCTGTCTTGATTCTGTTCATGCCGCTGTCGAAGATCATCCCGTTGCTGGTATTGCTCGATTTTGTCGCAGCCTTTGGCGGCCTGCTGCAAACACGACGGGATGTGAACAAAGCGGAGCTGCTGCGCCTGTTGCCGTGCATGGCCATCGGTTGCACATTGGGCGTGGTGTTTTTGCTCAACCTGCATTCAGACCTGTTGCTGCTGTTGATGGGGCTGTTTATCACCGCCTATGCCCTTTACACCCTGGCGGTGAAAGCGCGGCCGACGCAATTGGCGGCGGCTTGGTCGATCCCCATGGGCACTGTCGGCGGGTTGTTTGGTGCGCTGTTCGGCAGTGGTGGCTTTTTATATGCGATCTACCTGAACAGCCGCCTGCCCAAGGATGCGGCGCGGGCGACGCAAAGCGCGCTGATCAGTTGCAGCACAGTGGTGCGCCTGAGCTTGTTCCTGATTGCCGGGGTGTACGCTGATTTGCCGCTATTGATGTTGGCGCTGTGCCTGCTGCCGGCGATGGCCGTGGGGTTGTGGTGCGGGCGCAGGTTGACGATGCGCATGTCCCGTGAAGCGTTTGTACGGTTGGTGACATGGCTGGTGCTGGCCAGCGGCATTGCGTTGATCGGGCGGTATTTGAGTACTTGACCTGTGTGGGGCAGGGATTAAGCTGCCTACCCCCGATGGCGTCAGCAGCCACACCGCAGGACTCCCATGAACTCCCAAAGTATCCTTGTTCCGAAAATCTCCACCTTGCCCGTCCATGAACCCCGCGCCCGGGCGATCGTGCGCTGGCTGGTGCGCAAGAACATCATCAAGGAAGAACTGACCACCTGCGGGCGCACCGGCAACCGCATGGCCTACGCCTTGGCTGACGGTGCCCGCGCCGTGGTGCTGTACCCCGAGGCGCTGCCGTTCAATGAACCGGTCAACGGCCTGGAGATCATCTATAAGCGTTGCATCTATACGCCGGCCAAGGGCTTTCTCGAAGAGGCCGGCTGCCCGGAGTGCCGCAAGGAAGTGGGTGAAGCGCTGTTCGAAAGCCTGGAAGACTGGATGCCCGGCCACACCGATAACTTCACCTGCCCGCTGTGTGGGCATGAAGATGACATCAACGGCTTCCTGTTCCTGCAGGAGTGCGGGTTTTCCAACCTGGGATTTATCTTCAACAACTGGGCGGAGGCCGGTTTCAAGCAGAGCTTTATCGACGAATTTGCCGATTGGCTGGACCAGAAGATCAGCTGGGTCAAAGTCGAGCTTTAATCCATCTATCAGTATTACCAAGTTTGTCAGAGTTTTACATTGAGCCCGACAGGGTGCATGTATATAATGGCGCGCTTCCATTTTCCCGCTCGGGAGCCCCCGCGATGCTGCGTATCAGCCAAGAAGCTCTGACATTCGACGACATTCTCCTAGTGCCCGGTTATTCCGAGGTGCTTCCTAACGAAGTCAGTCTCAAGACCCGCCTAACCCGTGGCATCGAGCTGAATATTCCCCTGGTTTCCGCTGCGATGGACACCGTTACCGAAGCCCGCCTGGCCATTGCCATGGCGCAGGAAGGCGGTATCGGGATCATCCACAAGAACATGACCATCGAGCAGCAAGCTGCCGAAGTGCGCAAGGTCAAGCGTTACGAAGCCGGTGTGGTGAAAGATCCGATCACCATCGAGGCCGACGCCACTGTGCGTGACCTGTTCGACCTGACCCGCCTGCACAACATCTCCGGTGTTCCCGTGCTGCACGATGGCGACCTGGTCGGCATCGTCACTTCCCGTGACGTGCGTTTCGAAAACCGTCTTGAAGTCACCGTCCGCGAAGTGATGACGCCCAAAGAGCGTCTGGTCACTGTCAAGGAAGGCGCCGACAAGAACGATGTGCGTGAACTGCTGCACAAGCACCGCATCGAGCGCGTGCTGATCGTCGACGACAAATTCGCCCTCAAAGGCATGATGACTGTCAACGACATCGAAAAAGCCAAGGCTTACCCGCTGGCCAGCAAGGATGACCAAGGTCGCCTGCGCGTGGGTGCTGCCGTCGGTACCGGTAAAGACACCGGTGACCGCGTTGCCGCGCTGGTTGCCGCCGGTGTGGACGTGGTAGTGGTCGACACTGCCCACGGCCATTCCAAAGGCGTGATCGACCGCGTGCGCTGGGTCAAGCAGAACTTCCCAGAGGTGCAGGTGATCGGCGGTAACATCGCCACCGGCGCTGCCGCCAAGGCCCTGGCCGAAGCCGGCGCCGATGCAGTCAAGGTCGGTATCGGCCCAGGCTCGATCTGCACCACGCGTATCGTCGCCGGTGTAGGCGTGCCGCAAATCAGCGCCATCGCCAACGTCGCCGCAGCCCTTGAGGGCACTGGCGTGCCATTGATCGCCGACGGCGGCATCCGTTTCTCCGGTGACCTGTCCAAGGCCATCGTGGCCGGTGCTTCCTGCGTGATGATGGGCTCGATGTTCGCCGGTACCGAAGAGGCGCCGGGCGAGATCGAACTGTTCCAGGGCCGTTCGTACAAGGCTTACCGTGGCATGGGTTCGCTGGGCGCCATGTCCCAGGCCCAGGGCTCGTCCGACCGTTACTTCCAGGACTCCTCGGCAGGCGCCGAGAAGCTCGTACCGGAAGGCATCGAGGGCCGTGTGCCGTACAAGGGCACCCTGAGCGCCATCATCCATCAACTGATGGGCGGCCTGCGTTCTTCGATGGGTTACACCGGCAGCGCCAACATCGAAGAAATGCGCACCAAGCCAGAGTTCGTACGGATCACCGGCGCCGGCATGGCTGAATCCCATGTCCACGACGTGCAGATCACCAAGGAAGCGCCAAACTACCGCGTAGGTTGAGGCTTCCAGCAAAATGTTAAGTAACCGGGGCTGTTCTTCAGCCCCGAGTTGTTTCTGATTCATTAGACGAGACTGACTTCATGGCCCTCGACATTCACGCCCACCGCATCCTGATCCTCGACTTCGGTTCCCAGTACACCCAGCTGATCGCTCGCCGCGTGCGTGAAATCGGTGTGTACTGCGAACTGCATCCGTTCGACATGGATGACGAAGCGATCCGCGAATTCGCACCTAAAGGCGTCATCCTCGCCGGTGGCCCCGAGTCCGTGCACGAAGCCAACAGCCCGCGTTGCCCGCAAGCCGTATTCGACCTGGGCGTACCGGTGTTCGGCATCTGCTACGGCATGCAGACCATGGCCGAGCAACTGGGCGGCAAGGTCGAAGGCTCCGAACTGCGTGAATTCGGTTATGCCCGTGTCGACGTGGTCGGCAAGAGCCGCCTGCTGGACGGCATCGAAGACCACATCGACGCCGACGGCCTGTTCGGCCTCGACGTGTGGATGAGCCACGGTGACAAGGTCACCAAAATGCCGGAAGACTTCCACATCCTGGCCAGCACCCCGAGCTGCCCGATCGCCGGCATGTTCAGCGACGAGCGTCGTTACTACGGCGTGCAGTTCCACCCGGAAGTGACCCATACCAAGCAAGGCGGCCGCATCCTGTCGCGTTTCATTCTCGACATTTGCGAGTGTGAAGCCCTGTGGACCCCGTCGAAGATCGCTGAAGACGCCATCGCCCAAGTACGCGCCCAGGTCGGCACCGACAACGTATTGCTCGGCCTGTCCGGCGGCGTTGACTCCTCCGTGGTTGCCGCGCTGCTGCACAAAGCCATCGGCGACCAACTGACCTGCGTATTCGTCGACAACGGCCTGTTGCGCCTGCACGAAGGTGAGCAAGTGATGGCCATGTTCGCCGAGAACATGGGCGTCAAGGTGATTCGCGCCAACGCCGAGGACCAGTTCCTCAACAACCTGGCTGGCGAGTCCGACCCGGAGAAGAAGCGCAAAATCATCGGCCGCACCTTCATCGACGTATTCGATGCCCAGTCCAACAAACTGGACAACATCAAATACCTCGCCCAGGGCACCATCTACCCTGACGTGATCGAGTCGGCCGGCGCCAAGAGCGGCAAGGCCCACGTGATCAAGTCCCACCACAACGTGGGCGGCCTGCCTGAGGAAATGAACCTCAAGCTGGTAGAACCGTTGCGCGAACTGTTCAAGGACGAAGTCCGCCGCCTTGGCCTGGAACTGGGCCTGCCGTATGACATGGTCTACCGCCACCCATTCCCGGGCCCTGGCCTGGGCGTGCGCATCCTGGGTGAAGTGAAGAAGGAATACGCCGACCTGCTGCGTCGCGCCGACCACATCTTCATCGAAGAACTGCGCAAGGCCGACTGGTACCACAAAGTCAGCCAGGCGTTCGTGGTGTTCCAGCCAGTGAAGTCCGTTGGCGTTGTAGGCGATGGTCGTCGTTACGCGTGGGTCGTGGCCCTGCGTGCGGTGGAAACCATCGACTTCATGACCGCGCGCTGGGCGCACCTGCCGTATGAACTGCTGGAGACGGTCAGCGGCCGGATCATCAATGAGATCGAAGGTATTTCGCGCGTGACGTATGACGTGTCGAGCAAGCCGCCGGCGACGATTGAGTGGGAATGATTCTGTCTCGACCCTGCCAACGGGTGCAGCGCTAGGTTCTCAATAGCGCTGTAAGGGGGTTATCCAATGCCAGTCAGTCACGCTGACTGGCATTTTTGTTTCTGGGTAAAAACCCTTGAGCGGTAAAGGCTGGCGTAGGTATTAGAGAAACTTTTGCGGAGCAGGGTTTCCCGCCGCCGGAATGGCAAAGATTGTCACCGTCGCGCCACATCCGAAAAATAAAACTTATCCAACGTATGCCGCGACTCGGTGTACTCGAATTGCCGTCCATCCTGCAAAAACGTCTGGTTACTCACCACGATCACATGACTTTGCCCTTCAAGGTCCAGGTGCGCCTGGTCGTCCTTGCTGCGGGGCAGGGCTTCGATGGTGCGTTGGGCGTAGCTGATTTGCAGTTGCAAGGTTTGCTCGATAAACGCGTAGATCGACTGTTCGGCAATCGTCTGGTCCAGCCCTGGGATCAGGTCGGCGACGAAGTGGTTGATGTCAAGGATCACCCGTTTGCCGCCGATGCGTCGTACGCGTTTGATGCGCGTGATGAGGGTGCCGGGTTCGGCCTCGATGTGTTGCAGCAGCGAACCTTCCAGTGGGAGTTGGGTGAACTCCACCACTTCGGTGTGTACGTCATCGCCCAGGTCGGCGTGGGTTTCGTGGAAGCTGACGATGCCGCCCAGTTGAAATTCGATCGGGTTGGGGGACAGCACGAAGGTGCCTTTGCCGTGGATCTTTTGCGCAAAACCACGCTCCTGCAACTGCTCGATGGCCCGGCGTACGGTGCCTCGGCTCGCCTGGTAGGTGTCCATCAGTTCGGTTTCGGAGGGAAGGCGCGTGCCACGCTGCAGGCGTTCAGTGGTGATGCTGGCAAGCAGATCCGTATAGATCTGGTTGTATTTGCTCATGGGGATGGCTCTGTGCCCGACTTTGGTGAAGGTGGTTGCGCGTTCAGGCAGGAACCTTAGTGGTGCCGCTCGCGTTTGTCCATTAGACCCACGCATATCGATCAGCCTGCGAAACGCAGAATTTCAAACTCGTACAGACGAGTTGTTGCTTTAACTCGTACAGACGAGTACTTTTGCTCTCGGCGTGCTGCCAATGACTGCCCTCAAATAAAAAAATCAAAGTGGAAACCAAGCATGAGCCACGACTATTCGAACATTGCCCGCGAGATCCTCGGAAACCTCGGGGGCCGCGACAACCTTGAGCAAGCCGCCCACTGCGTGACCCGCCTGCGCCTGGCGCTCAAGGACCCGGGCCTGGTCAATAACAGCGCGTTGAACCAGGTTGATCTGGTCAAAGGTTCGTTCTTCACCGGCGGCCTGTTCCAAGTGGTGATCGGCCCTGGCGAGGTGGAAAAGGTCTACGCCGCCCTGCGCGAACAGACCGGCCTGGCGGCGTCCACCATTGCCGACGTCAAGAAAGCCGGTGGCGACAAGACCAACCCCATGCAGCGTCTGGTGCGGGTGTTTTCCGACGTGTTCATGCCGATCCTGCCCGCGCTGATCATTGCCGGCCTGCTGATGGGCATCAACAACCTGATGGGTGCCAAGGGCATGTTCATCGAAGGCAAGACGTTGCTTGAGGCCTACCCGAACCTGGATGGCCTGTGGAGCCTGATCAACCTGATGGCCAACACCTCGTTCGTGTTCCTCCCGGCGCTGGTGGGCTGGTCGGCGGCCAAGCGCTTTGGCGGCAGTGAAATCCTCGGCATCGTGCTCGGCCTGATGCTGGTACACCCCGACCTGCTCAACGCCTGGAACTACGGCAAGGCAGTGGCTGGGCTCGACGGCCAGAGCCTGCCGTACTTCGATATTTTCGGCTGGTTCAAGATCGAAAAAGTCGGCTACCAAGGCCAGATTCTGCCGATCCTGATGGCCGCCTATGTGATGAGCGTGATCGAGAAATGGCTGCGCGCCCGGGTGCCGAATGCCATTCAACTGCTCGTCGTGCCGATCACGACCATCGTCGTCACCGGCGTGCTGGCGCTGGCGATCATCGGCCCGGTGACCCGCCATCTCGGCATCCTGATCACCGAAGGCGTGGTCACCTTGTTCGATTTGGCGCCGATGGTGGGCGGGGCGATTTTCGGCCTGCTGTACGCGCCGCTGGTGATCACCGGCATGCACCACATGTTCCTGGCCGTGGACCTGCAATTGATCTCCACCCAGGGCGGCACTTTTATCTGGCCGATGATCGTGATGTCCAACCTGGCCCAAGGCAGCGCCGCGCTTGCGGTGTTCTACATGACCCGCAACGCGCGGGACAAAAGCATGGCCTCCACGTCAGCAATCTCCGCTTATTTCGGCATCACTGAGCCGGCGATGTTCGGGGTAAACCTGCGCTTCAAGTTCCCGTTTTATGCGGCCCTGGTGGGCTCGGCACTGGGCAGCATTTTCCTGTCGCTGAACAAGGTGCAGGCCTCGGCCATCGGCGTGGGTGGCTTGCCAGGGTTTATCTCGATCGTGCCGGGTGCCATCCCGATGTTCGTGATCGGCATGGTGGTGGCGATGGTCGTGCCGTTTGCGCTGACGTGCATGTTGAGCATGAAGATCGTGCGGCCTGGGTATCGGGTTGCCTGATCTACCGCCATTGGGGCGAGCCCCCTCTCACAGGTTGGAATGCATTTCAAAACGGTGGGAGGGGGCTTGCCCCCGATGAGGCCCTCAAAGCCAACACACCACCCACTCAAGGAACCCACCATGCAAAACTGGCAACACTCGGTGATCTACCAGATCTACCCCAAAAGCTTCCACAGCCACGCGGGTAACGCCACCGGTGACCTGCTGGGCATCGTGGACAAACTCGACTACCTCCAATGGCTGGGCGTGGATTGCCTGTGGATCACCCCGTTCCTGCGCTCGCCGCAGCGCGACAATGGCTACGACATCAGTGACTACTACGCCATCGACCCCAGCTACGGGACCATGGCCGACTGCGAGTTGCTGATCCGCGAAGCGGCCAAGCGCGGCATCAAGCTGATGCTCGATATCGTGGTCAACCACACCTCCGTCGAACATGTGTGGTTCCAGCAAGCGCGCAGCAGCCTCGACAACCCGTACCGCGACTTTTACATCTGGCGCGACCAACCGAACAACTGGGAATCCAAGTTCGGCGGCTCGGCCTGGGAGTACGAGGCGCAAACCGGGCAGTACTTTCTGCACCTGTTCGATCACACCCAGGCAGACCTCAACTGGGACAACCCGAAGGTGCGCGCCGAGGTGTTCAAGCTGATGCGTTTCTGGCGCGATAAAGGCGTGGGCGGTTTCCGCCTGGACGTGATCAACCTGATCTCCAAGCCTGCCGACTTTCCAGAAGACAGCAGCGACGGCCGCCGCTTCTACACCGATGGCCCCAACGTGCATGAATACCTGCAAGAGATGCACCGCGAAGTCTTCGAAGGTCATGAGTTGATCAACGTCGGCGAGATGTCCTCTACCAGCCTGGAACACTGCATTCGCTATTCGAACCCAGCGTCGAAAGAGCTGTCGATGACCTTCAACTTTCATCACCTGAAAGTGGATTACCCCAACCTGCAAAAGTGGGTGAAGGCCGACTTCGACTTCCTCCAACTCAAACGGATTTTCTCGGACTGGCAACAGGGCATGCAGGCCGGCGGCGGTTGGAACGCGTTGTTCTGGTGTAACCACGACCAGCCGCGAGTGGTCTCGCGCTTTGGCGATGACGGCGAATACCGCGTGGTCTCGGCCAAGATGCTCGCCACGGCGCTGCACTTCCTCCAGGGCACACCGTTTGTGTACCAGGGCGAAGAGCTGGGCATGACCAATCCGGGGTTTAACAGCATCGAGCAATACCGCGATGTGGAAACTCTGAACATCTTTCGTCTCAAGCGTGATGCCGGTGAGTCCGAGGCGTCGAGCATGGCGGCGATCATGCAGAAGTCCCGCGACAACGGGCGCACGCCGATGCAGTGGAGTGCGCAGCCCAATGCCGGTTTCAGCAGCGGTGAACCGTGGATCGGCATTCCGGCCAACGCGGCGCGGATCAACGTCGACAGCCAGCGGGATGATCCGGACTCGGTGCTGCATCACTACCGTGCGCTGATCGCCCTGCGGCGCCACGAACCGCTGATCCAGGCAGGCATTTACCGCGAACTGCTGCAAGACCACCCCCAGGTCTGGGCGTACCTGCGCGAAGGCGCCGCCGAGCGCCTGCTGGTGCTGAACAACTTTTATGGCCGGCCCTGCGAAATCCAACTGCCCGATGGTGTGATCGGCGCGGCGAGCGAGCAGCGCCTGTTGATCAGCAACTACCCCGATTGCCCGTTGCGCACGCGCACTGTGGTGTTGCGTCCGTATGAGTCCTTTGTGCTTCACCTCAAGCACTGACACCCGTTGTAAACCCCGTATGGGAGTGCGGGGCGCTTGACCCAAAACATAATAAAAATATCGGAGTGCTTCATGAAAACAACAATAAAGCTGGGCCTCGTTGCATCCTGCCTGAGCCTGCCGTTCGGCGCTCAGGCCCTGGAATTTGCCGGTTACTTGCGTAGCGGTGCAGGCACTTCGACAGGCAGCGGCCCGCAGCAGTGTTTCCAACTGCCGGGGGCGCAATCCAAATACCGTCTGGGCAACGAATGCGAGCAATACGGCGAACTGGAGTTGCGCCAGGACCTGCTCACGCTCGACGACGGCTCGGTGCTCAGCGTCGACGCCATGGCCTCGCTCTACAACAAGTACGACCGGGAGCTGAAGTTCCAGGGCGAGGACAACGGCTCGGCGCGCATGCCGCAGATGTACGCGCAATGGTCGAACCTGCCCGCCCTCAACGGCGGTTCGCTGTGGGCCGGTCGGCGTTACTACAAGCGTAATGACATCCATATCTCCGATTTCTACTACTGGAACCAGAGCGCCACGGGCGGCGGTATCGAGGACGTGCTGATCGGCGATCTCAAATACAGCTACGCGATTTCGCGCAAGGACAACCTGTACCAGAAGGAATACGCCACCCGTCATGACTTCAACGTCGCGGGTTTCAAGACCAACCCCGGCGGCGAGTTGGAGCTGGGCGCCAGCTACATCGAAAGGGCCGGTGGGCGCGACACCCACAGCGGCTGGGCCCTGACCGCGCAGCATGTGCAAAAGCCGTTTCTGGGCGGCAAGAACAAGTTCGCCCTGCAGTACGGCGAAGGCCCCGGTACCGGCCTTGGGTACACCGGCAATACCTTCTTGGACAAGAGCAGCAAAAGCTACCGCGCCGTGGAGTTTTTTGACTGGCAGGTAACCCCACGTTTCGGTGGCCAGATCGAGGCCGTATACCAGAAGGACATTCGTCCCGGCAGCCAGGACCAGACCTGGATGTCGCTCGGCGTGCGCCCGGCGTATGCGGTCAGTGAACAATTCAAACTGGTTGCCGAGTTGGGCCATGATCAAGTCGACGCCAGCGGCGGTACACGCAAGCTGAGCAAATTTACCTTCGCCCCCACCTGGTCGCCCAAAGGCCCGGATTTCTGGGCCCGGCCGGAGGTGCGCGTGTACTACACCTATGCGACCTGGAACGAAGCGGCCAAACGAGCGGCGAATGAACTGGCGGCGGGTTCGGCGTTGTCCGACACCGGTTCCTACGGCACCGCGCGGCATGGCTCGAACTTCGGTGTGCAAGTCGAATACTGGTGGAAATAAAGGCGGGCGGGGTAAGCCCCTCCCACAGCCGCTCCCTGTATTCACGGGATGTGAATCCGCCCAATGATTTTTACGGAACAAAACAGCAGGTGACCTCCATGACCCCATCTAAACCCTTGGAATTGCTGGCGCCCTTGTCGGGTGTGCTGCTGGAGCTGGGTCAGGTGCCCGACCCGGTATTCGCCAGCCGCATGATCGGCGACGGCCTGTGCATCGACCCCACCTCGCAGACACTCTGTGCGCCGTTGGCTGGCGTGATCAGCAACATCCAGGACACGGGGCATGCGGTGAGTATCACCGACGACAACGGTGTGCAGGTGCTGCTGCATATCGGCCTGGACACGGTGAACCTGGCGGGCAAGGGCTTCACCCGATTGGTCGAAGAGGGCCAGAGCGTGGAAGCCGGGCAGGCGTTGATCGAATTCGAGGCCGACTATGTGGCGCTAAATGCCCGCAGCCTGCTGACGTTGATGCTGGTGGTCAGCGGCGAACCGTTTACGCTATTGGCCGACGATGTGGTGGAGACCGGCCAGCCGCTGCTGCGGTTATCCCCCATTGAAGCCCTTGACGCGGTGGACGAGGAGGAGGGCGACGCACTGTTCTCCAAGCCGCTGACCTTGCCCAACGCCAACGGCTTGCACGCGCGCCCTGCGGCGGTGTTCGCCCAGGCGGCGAAGGGCTTCAACGCGAGCATCTACCTGCACAAGCAAACCCAGAGCGCCAACGCCAAGTCGCTGGTGGCGATCATGGCGCTGCAAACCGTGCAGGGTGATACGTTGCAAGTCAGCGCGGCGGGGCAAGATGCCGACGCGGCAATCACGGCATTGGTCGCGTTGTTGCTGCAAGGGTGCGGCGAGCCCGTCGTCGCACCCGCTGCGGTGGTTGCACCGCTGTTGTCGTCGACCTTGCTGACGGGCGTGTGTGCTTCGCCGGGTTCGGCGTTTGGCCAAGTGGTTCAAGTGCGTGAGCCCGAGCTGAACATTATCGAAGAGGGCACCGGTGAAGCCGCCGAACGCGCTGCGCTGGAACGCGGCCTGCGCGCCGCAACCGAGGCATTGCAAGCCTTGCAAAACCAAGCTGCCGGCAGTGCCCAGGCAGAGATTTTCCGCGCTCATCAGGAACTGCTCGAAGACCCGACGTTGCTGGAGCAAGCCCATGCGCTGTTGGCCGCTGGCAAGAGTGCCGCATTTGCCTGGCGCAGCGCCACGCAGGCCACCGTCAAACTGTTCCAGGGCTTGGGCAATACGCTGATCGCCGAGCGCGCTGCAGACCTGGCCGATGTCGGCCAGCGCGTACTCAAGCTGATCCTCGGTATTCAAGACAGCGCCTGGGATGTGCCCGAATGCGCGATCCTGGTGGCCGAACAGCTCACCCCCTCGCAAACCGCCAGCCTGGATACCCGCAAGGTGCTGGGCTTTGTCACCGTCGGCGGCGGCGCGACCAGCCACGTGGCGATCCTCGCCCGCGCCCTCGGCTTGCCGGCCATTTGTGGTGTGCCGGTTCACGTCTTGGCCCTGGCCAATGGCAAGCAGGTGCTGCTCGATGCCGACAAAGGCGAACTGCACCTGGACCCGGACCTGGCTGAGATCGAACACTTGGAAGCCGCGCGCCAACAGCAGGTTGTACGACACCAGCGTGATCTGGCGCAGGCGGCATTGCCGGCCACCACCCGCGACGGCCATCACGTGGAAATCACCGCCAACGTCGCTTCGTTGCAGGAAGTGCAGCAATCCCTGACTCTCGGCGGTGAGGGCGTGGGCCTGTTGCGTTCGGAATTCCTCTACCTGGACCGCAACCGCGCGCCGAGCCCCGACGAGCAGGCCGGCACTTACACCGCGATCGCCCAAGCCCTGGGCGCCGGGCGTAACCTGGTGGTACGCACCCTGGACGTCGGTGGCGACAAACCGTTGGCCTACGTGCCCATGGCGGCCGAGACCAACCCGTTTCTTGGCCTGCGCGGCATTCGCTTGTGCCTGGAGCGACCGGAACTGCTGCGCGAACAGTTTCGCGCGATCCTGGCCAGCGCCGGTTTTGCGCGGTTGCACATCATGTTGCCGATGGTCAGCCTGCTGTCGGAGCTGCAGCTGGCGCGCGAGATCCTTGAAGAGGAAGCGCTGGCGCTGGGGCTCAGTGAGTTACCGAAGCTGGGCATCATGATCGAAGTACCGTCTGCCGCGCTGATGGCGGATGTCTTCGCGCCCCATGTGGATTTTTTCTCCATCGGCACCAATGACCTGACGCAATACACCCTGGCCATGGACCGTGACCACCCACGCCTGGCCAGCCAGGCCGACAGCTTTCACCCGGCCGTGCTGCGCCTGATCGCCACCACCGTCACGGCGGCCCGCGCCCATGGCAAGTGGGTCGGCGTCTGTGGAGCACTGGCCTCCGAAGCCCTGGCCGTGCCGGTATTGATTGGGCTGGGGGTGGATGAGCTGTCGGTCAGCGTGCCGTTGATCCCCACTATCAAGGCCGCCGTGCGGGAGTTGGCGCTGGCCGACTGTCAGGTCATCGCCCAGCAGGTGCTGGGCCTTGCGGAGGCGGCGCAGGTGCGTGAGGCGTTGCGCGTCTATCACGCGGCCACCGTCGAACCATCACCTGTGCTGGAGAACTGAGCATGTTGGATAAATTGAAGCAGGCGTTCTGGAAAGCCCTGACCCCGGATTTGATTGCGGAGACGGTAGCGGCGCCCGCGCCAGGCCTGGTGTCGGCGCAGGTGCTGGCGGCGCTGGGGGGTGTGGATAACCTTAAGTCGCAACAGCGTGTGGCGCTGACGCGGGTGCGCGTGCACCTGCAGGACCCGAACAAGCTTGATGCCGTGGCGTTAAAAGCGGCGGGGGTAGCGGGGGTGATGGTGCTAGCGGGCGGGGTGGTCCATCTGCTGACCGGCCTCCAGGCCGAATAGCGATCAGGACGTGGGAGGGGGGAGGAGCCCTTCCTCCAGTGAGCGTTCTTACAGTTGCGGGTTATCTTCCGGCGGCTTGGTCTTGTCTACGCCCGGAACATGCAAGTTGCCTTCGACCACCTGGTTGCCTTCGAGCTGCGGCTGGGTTACCCAGGTGAGGATGTCGTAGTAGCGCCGGATGTTCGCCACGAAGTGCACCGGCTCGCCGCCCCGGGCGTAGCCATAGCGGGTTTTGCTGTACCACTGCTTCTGCGACAGGCGCGGCAGCATCTTCTTTACGTCCAGCCACTTGTTCGGGTTCAGGCCTTCTTTTTTCGCCAGCAGACGCGCGTCGTCCAAGTGGCCGGTGCCTACGTTGTAGGCGGCGAGGGCAAACCAGGTACGGTCCGGCTCGGCGATGCTGTCGTCCAACTCATCCTTGATCTTGGCCAGGTACTTGGCGCCGCCCATGATGCTCTGCCTGGCGTCCAGGCGGTTGGATACGCCCATCGCCTGGGCGGTGTTCTGGGTCAGCATCATCAGGCCGCGCACGCCGGTCTTGGAGGTGACCGCCGGTTGCCACAGCGATTCCTGATAACCGATGGCGGCCAGTAAGCGCCAATCGACCTTTTCTTCCTTGGCGTAGGCGCGAAAGTGTTTCTCGTACTTGGGCAGGCGTTGCTGCAGATGCTGGGCGAAGGTGTAGGCGCCGACATAACCGAGTACATCGACATGTCCGTAGTAGCGATCCTTGAGACGCTGCAGGGTGCCGTTTTTTTCAACCTTGTCCAGGTAGCTGTTGATCTCGTTGAGCAGGCTGTTGTCTTCGCCGGGGGCTACGGCCCAGCTCTGGTTGCTGGCGTTGCCGAGGTCGAACGCCACGCGCACGTTGGGGAAGTACACCTGGTTCATCGCCACTTCGTTGGAGTCCACCAGGGTCAGGTCGATTTGCCCCTCGTCCACCATGCGCAGCAAGTCGACGACTTCAACGGCGTCGGACTCTTCGTATTCGATTGCAGGATTCTGCTTTTTAAGCTCAGCCAATTGTTCGGCGTGGGTGCTGCCCTTGAGCACCATGATCTTCTTGCCCGCCAGGTCCGCCGCGTTGGTCGGGCGCGACTGGCCGTTGCGGTAGATAATCTGCGGGGTGACTTCAAGGTAAGGGTGGGAGAACCGCACCTGCTGCTGGCGCTGCTCGCTGCTCACCAGGCCGGCGGCGGCGAGCACCGGGCCGTTGGGTTTGCTCAACTGGCCGAACAGGTCGTCGAGGTTGTCGGCGGTCTCTATCTCCAGTTTCACGCCCAGGTCGTCGGCAAAGCGTTTGACCAGTTCGTATTCGAAGCCGGTTTCGCCGTTACGGTCCTGGAAATACGTGGCCGGGCTGTTTCGGGTTATCACCCGCAATACGCCATCCTCCTTGATTCGCTCGAGCGTGCTGGGTTTATCAACACAGGCGCTGAGCAGCAAAAAGAGTCCGGTGGCGAAGAGCCATTTGGCGCATCGCGGGCGCAAAGCAGTTGGTGAGAACATCTGCGCAGTATACGCAAACGGCCCACGGCGCCATATCTCGACAGCGAGGGTCTTGTCTGCTAGCACGGGGAAAACTGTGCTGCAGCCCGCAGAAACGTGGCTTGGCGCCCAATTGTGACGGTTAAAATAACTGCTCGGAATGCCTGGTATCGCGCCCCGATACGGGGCAATCCGTGCCAACTGACGTTCGGCAGCGGCCAGCCATGCCGTTTCGAGTGCCGTTGGCGCAGGTTTACGCTAGAATGCACGGCCTCAAAGCACACCCCTTCCCGAGGCTGTCCCGAAGATGTTGATCCTGCGCGGCGCTCCTGCCCTTTCTGCCTTTCGCCACAGCAAACTCCTTGAACAACTGAGCCAGAAGGTTCCAGCGGTTACAGGCCTGTATGCTGAATTTGCTCACTTCGCCGACGTTACCGGCGTATTGACCGCCGACGAACAGCAAGTGCTGGCACGCCTTCTGAAGTACGGCCCAAGCGTTCCCGTTCAAGAGCCGACCGGCCGCTTGTTCCTGGTTCTGCCACGGTTCGGCACCATCTCGCCCTGGTCGAGCAAGGCCAGCGACATCGCCCGCAACTGCGGCCTGGACAAGATCCAGCGCCTGGAACGTGGGATCGCCTTCTACGTGGCTGGCCAGTTCAGCGATGCCGAGGCCGAGCTGATCGCCAGCAGCCTGCACGACCGCATGACCCAGATCATCGTCAGCCAGCTGGAACAGGCCGCCGGCCTGTTCAGCCACGCCGAACCCAAGCCGCTCACCGCGATTGACGTACTCGGCGGCGGCCGCGCCGCTCTCGAAAAGGCCAACACCGAACTGGGCCTGGCCCTGGCCGAAGACGAGATCGACTACCTGGTCAACGCCTTCAACGGCTTGAAGCGCAACCCGCACGACATCGAACTGATGATGTTCGCCCAGGCCAACTCCGAGCACTGCCGGCACAAGATCTTCAACGCCAGTTGGGATATCGACGGCCAAAGCCAGGAAAAAAGCCTGTTCGGCATGATCAAGAACACCTACGTGATGCACAGCGAAGGCGTTCTGTCGGCTTATAAGGACAACGCCTCGGTCATCGTCGGCAGCGTCGCCGGCCGTTTCTTCCCGGACCCGCAAACCCGCCAGTACGGCGCGGTGCAGGAGCCGGTGCACATTCTGATGAAGGTTGAAACCCACAACCACCCGACCGCGATTGCCCCGTTCCCGGGCGCAGCCACCGGTTCCGGCGGCGAGATTCGCGACGAAGGCGCTACCGGGCGTGGCGCCAAGCCAAAGGCGGGCCTCACCGGTTTCACCGTGTCCAACTTGCAAATCCCAGGCTTCGAACAGCCATGGGAAGTGCCGTACGGCAAGCCTGAGCGCATCGTCACCGCGCTGGACATCATGATCGAAGGCCCGCTCGGCGGCGCCGCGTTCAACAACGAGTTCGGGCGCCCGGCACTTACCGGTTACTTCCGTACGTTCGAGCAGTCCATCACCACCCCGCGTGGCGATGAAGTGCGCGGTTACCACAAGCCGATCATGTTGGCCGGCGGCATGGGCAACATCCGTGAAGAGCACGTCAAGAAAGGCGAGATCCTGGTCGGCTCCAAGCTGATCGTGCTCGGCGGCCCGGCCATGCTCATCGGCCTGGGCGGCGGCGCGGCTTCCTCCATGGCCACCGGCACCAGCTCGGCCGACCTGGACTTCGCCTCCGTACAGCGCGAAAACCCTGAGATGGAACGTCGCTGCCAGGAAGTCATCGACCGTTGCTGGCAGTTGGGTGACAAGAACCCGATCAGCTTCATCCATGACGTCGGCGCCGGTGGTTTGTCCAACGCCTTCCCGGAACTGGTCAACGATGGCGAGCGGGGTGGCCGTTTCGAACTGCGCAATATTCCAAACGACGAGCCGGGCATGGCCCCGCACGAAATCTGGAGCAACGAATCCCAGGAACGCTACGTACTGGCCGTCGGCCCTGACGATTTCGCGCGCTTCCAGGCCATCTGCGAACGCGAGCGTTGCCCGTTCGCCGTGGTCGGCGAAGCCACTGCCGAACCGCAGCTTACTGTTACCGACAGCCACTTCGGCAACAGCCCGGTGGACATGCCACTCGAAGTGCTGCTGGGCAAAGCCCCGCGCATGCACCGTTCGGCCGTACGCGAAACCGAGCTGGGCGATGATTTCGACCCAAGCCACCTCGACCTGGCCAACAGTATCGAGCGCGTGCTGCACCACCCGGCCGTGGCCAGCAAAAGCTTCCTGATCACCATCGGCGACCGCACCATCACCGGCCTCGTTGCCCGTGACCAAATGGTCGGCCCATGGCAAGTGCCGGTGGCTGACGTTGCCGTCACGGCCACCAGCTTCGACGTGTACACCGGTGAAGCCATGGCCATGGGCGAGCGCACGCCGCTGGCCCTGCTGGACGCTCCGGCGTCGGGCCGCATGGCCATCGGTGAAACCCTCACCAACATCGCCGCTTCCCGCATCGGCAAGCTGTCCGACATCAAATTGTCGGCCAACTGGATGTCCGCTGCCGGCCACCCCGGCGAAGATGCGCGCCTGTACGACACCGTCAAGGCTGTCGGCATGGAGCTGTGCCCGGAACTGGGCATCACCATTCCGGTGGGCAAGGACTCCATGTCCATGGCCACCCGCTGGAACGATGAAGGCACCGACAAGAGCGTGACCTCGCCGCTGTCGCTGATCGTTACCGGTTTTGCGCCGGTTACCGATATCCGCCAGACCCTCACCCCGCAACTGCGCATGGACAAGGGCACCACCGACCTGATCCTGATCGACCTGGGCCGTGGCCAGAACCGCATGGGCGCTTCGATCCTGGCGCAGACCCACGGCAAGCTCGGCAAGCAGGCCCCGGACGTCGACGACGCCGAAGACCTCAAGGCCTTCTTCGCCGTGATCCAGGGCCTCAACGCCGACGGTCACCTGCTGGCCTACCACGACCGTTCCGACGGTGGTTTGCTGACAAGCGTGGTCGAGATGGCCTTCGCCGGTCACTGCGGCTTGAACATCGTGCTCGACAGCGTTGCCGAGGATGCTGCCGAAATCAACGGCATCCTGTTCAACGAAGAGTTGGGTGCGGTGATCCAGGTGCGCCAGGACGCTACCCCGGACGTGCTCGCCCAATTCAGTGCCGCTGGCCTGGACGACTGCGTGGCCGTGATCGGCCAGCCGATCAACAACGGCGAAATCAATATCTCGTTCAACGGCGACACGGTCTTTACCGGTCAGCGCCGCTTGCTGCAACGCCAGTGGGCCGAGACCAGCTACCAGATCCAGCGCCTGCGTGATAACGCCGACTGCGCCGAGCAGGAATTCGACGTGATCCTGGAAGAAGACAACCCGGGCTTGAGCACCATGCTCAGCTTCGACGTCAACCAGGACATCGCCGCGCCTTACATCAAGAAAGGCATCCGCCCACAAGTTGCCGTACTGCGTGAGCAGGGCGTCAACGGCCAGGTGGAAATGGCGGCTGCGTTCGACCGTGCCGGCTTCAACGCAATCGACGTGCACATGAGCGACATCCTCGCCGGTCGCGTTGACCTCAATGAGTTCAAAGGCCTGGTGGCCTGCGGTGGTTTCTCCTACGGCGACGTGCTGGGTGCCGGTGAAGGCTGGGCCAAGTCGGCGCTGTTCAACAGCCGTGCCCGCGATGCGTTCCAGGGTTTCTTCGAACGTAACGACAGCTTCACCCTGGGTGTGTGCAACGGTTGCCAGATGATGTCCAACCTCAGCGAACTGATCCCGGGCAGCGAGTTCTGGCCGCACTTTGTGCGTAACCGTTCCGAGCAGTTTGAAGCGCGCGTGGCCATGGTGCAGGTGCAGGAGTCCAACTCGATCTTCCTGCAAGGCATGGCCGGTTCGCGCATGCCCATCGCCATCGCCCACGGCGAAGGCCATGCCGAATTCAGCAGCGAAGAAGCGTTGCTCGAAGCCGACCTGTCCGGCACCGTGGCCCTGCGCTTTGTGGATAACCACGGCAAGGTCACCGAGACCTACCCGGCCAACCCGAACGGCTCGCCGCGCGGAATCACCGGCCTCACCAGCCGCGACGGCCGTGTGACCATCATGATGCCGCACCCGGAGCGCGTATTCCGCGCGGTGCAGAACTCGTGGCGCCCCGAAGAGTGGAACGAAGACGGCGCCTGGATGCGCATGTTCCGCAACGCGCGCGTGTGGGTGAACTAAGACGGTGTACAAGCTCGCCTTCTTCGTGCCCGACAGCCATGTGGAGACGGTGAAAACCGCCATCTTCGCAGCCGGCGGCGGGCGCATCGGCGACTACGACAGCTGCGCCTGGCAAGTGCTGGGCCAGGGCCAGTTTCGCGCGTTGGACGGCAGTCAGCCGTTTATCGGGCAGGTGGGCCAGGTTGAAGTGGTTGATGAGTGGAAGGTTGAGTTGGTGGTGGCGGATGAGTTAATCGTGGCTGTCGTGGCTGCGTTGAAGCTCAGCCATCCGTATGAGACACCGGCGTATGAGGTGTGGCAGTTGGCGGATTTTTGATTCGTTAATTGCATAAAAAAGAAACCCGCTGGACCAGTTTGGTCAGCGGGTTTTTTGTTGGCAGCAGGGCCTCAGGCCTTAGAGCGGATCAGGCATTGATCGGGCGAGTAACCAACCGCTCCAACGCTTCACCCAACCCCGAAGCGTCATCGCCCACCAACAGGTGCCAGACCCCACTATCCAGTCGGCTCACACCTTGGCATCCGAGCGCCGTCAGCTCGGCTTCGGACACCCTCGAATCATCCCCCAACTCCACTCGCAGCCGGGTCATCGCCACCGCCTCCAACTGGCGCACATTGGCCCGGCCACCCAGGGCGCTCAGCCATTTCTCGGCTTCCTGCACATTCACCGCAGCCGGGTTATCCACAGGGGCCGCCGCGACCGCAGGCGTGGCAACAAAACCCGGCATCGCCAGGCGAATTTCGTCGGCGATGCTATCGGCCATCGGGCCGACCACCACCTGCAAACTGCCGCCGTTACCCGGCCGCACCACGGCCATCGCACCCAGTGCTTTCAACTCGGCATCCACCGCCTTGTTGCGATCGACCATGTCCAAGCGCAGGCGCGTGGTGCAAGCACCGACGCTGAGCAAGTTATCGGCACCGCCCAGGGCTCGGATATACGCCGTTGCGCGCTGGTTATCATTCATTACATGCGCCTGCGTCACCTGGACATCTTCCCGCCCCGGTGTCTTGAGGTTGAAGCGGCGAATGCAGTATCTGAACACCGTGTAGTAGATGACCGAGTAGGCCAGGCCTACCGGTATCACCCGCCAGCCATTGGTCGATTTGCCCCAGCCCAGCACCATGTCGATAAACCCACCGGAGAAGGTAAAACCGAGGTGGATATTCAGCATATTCGTCACGGCCATCGACAGGCCGGTGAGCAGCGCATGCAACAAATAGAGGAACGGCGCGAGGAACATGAAGGCGAACTCAATCGGCTCGGTCACCCCGGTGAGGAACGAGGTCAGCGCCATTGACAGGAAGATCCCGCCCATGACTTTGCGGCGCTCCGGCAGTGCATTGCGGTACATCGCCAGGCACGCCGCCGGTAGCCCGAACAGCATCACCGGGAACATGCCGGTCATGAATTGGCCGCCTTTGGGGTCGCCGGCAAAGTAGCGGGTCAGGTCGCCTGTCACGACTGCGCCGGTCGCCGGATCGGTAAACGTGCCGAACACAAACCACGCCATATTGTTGAGGATATGGTGCAGCCCGGTGACGATCAGCAGGCGGTTGAACACGCCAAACACGAACGCGCCGAGGCTGCCGCTTTCCATCAGCAGTACACCGAAGCTGTTGATGCCGTGCTGGATCGGCGGCCAGATAAGACCAAAGATCACGCCCAAGCCTACCGCCGAGAACCCGGTGACAATCGGCACAAACCGCCGCCCACCAAAGAATGCGAGGTACTCCGGCAGCTTAATGTCCTTGAAGCGGTTATACAGCGCGCCGGCCATCAGGCCGCTGGCGATCCCGGCGAGCATGCCCATGTTGATGGTCGAGTCCATGACCTTGAGCGTGGAGATCATCACCAGATAACCAATCGCACCGGCCAGGCCCGCCGTGCCGTTGTTGTCGCGGGCAAAGCCCACGGCGATGCCGATGGCGAAGATCAAGGCGAGGTTGGCGAAAATCGCCTGCCCCGCATCGTGCATCACCGCGATGCTAAGCAAGTCGGTGTCGCCCAGGCGCAGCAGGAGGCCGGCGATCGGTAAAATCGCGATCGGCAGCATCAGCGCACGGCCCAGGCGTTGCAGCCCTTCAATAAAGTGTTGATACATGGCGAGTCTCCTTTTTCTTGTTGTTGTCAGCTCAGCGGCCAGTGCAGTTCACAGGCTTGGCGAACGGCCTTGGCGCTGTTCAGGTCGAGCAGGTCTTGGCTCAGTCGGCGGCATTGCGCCGCGTCCAGGTGGCGAACGCGGTCCTTGATTTCACCGATCTGCGGCGCGCTGACCGACAGCTCGCGCACGCCCAGGCCCACCAGCACGGGGGCTGCCAGCGGGTCGGACGCCAACGCACCGCACACGCCGACCCAACGCCCATGTTTGGCGGCGCCGGTGCAGGTCTGGGCGATCAGCCGCAATAGCGCCGGGTGCAAGGCGTCGACGCGCGCGGCCAGGCCCGCGTGGTCACGGTCCATGGCCAGGGTGTACTGGGACAGGTCATTGGTGCCGATGGACAGAAAGTCCGCATGTTCGGCCAGTTGCTCGGCCATCAACGCGGCGGCGGGCACTTCGATCATCACGCCGAGTTCGGGGCGCTGGGTCAGGCCCAGCTCGACGCACAACTCATCCAGACGCCGGCGTATCTGCAGCAGTTCGTCGACCTCGCTCACCATCGGCAACAGGATGCGGCAGCGCCCCAACGGGCTCACTTGCAGCAGTGCGCGCAATTGCTGGTCGAGCAATTCCGGGCGCACCTGGGCCAGACGAATACCGCGCAGGCCCAGCACCGGGTTCGCCTCGACGGGTAGCGGCAGGTAGTCGAGTTGCTTGTCACCGCCCACGTCAATGGTGCGGATGATCACCGACTTGTCGCCCATGGCATCCAGCACGGCTTGATAGGCTTGGCGCTGCTCCTGTTCATCCGGCGCCGTGTGGCGGTCGACGAACAGGAATTCGGTGCGCAGCAGGCCAACGCCATCGGCGCCGTTTTCAAAGGCCACTTGGGCCTCGCTGCTGGAGGCTACATTGGCGGCCACTTCAATGCTGACCCCGTCAGTGGTGCGCGCGGGCAGTTGGGCCTGGGCCTGCTGCTGTTGGCGGCGCAGTTTTTGCGCGTCGCGAATCTGGTGCACCTCGGCGTGACGGGCTTCGCTGGGCGCCAGCTCCAGGCGGCCGTTGGCGGCGTCGAGTACCACGCGCTGGCCCTGGGGCACGTCGAGCACTTCAGCGCCCAACGCGACCACACAGGGCAGGCCTTTGCCGCGCGCCAGGATCGCCACATGTGAAGTGGCGCCGCCTTCGGCCATGCAGATGCCCGCCGCACGCTGCGCGCTCAGTTGCAAAAGGTCCGACGGGGTCAACTCGTGAGCGCTGACGATCGAGCCCGTCGGCACCTCGAAGTGCCAGGCCTCGCCCAGCAATGCGCGCAGTACGCGTTGTTGCAGGTCACGCAGGTCATTGGCCCGTTCGGCAAACAGGGGCTTCCCCAGGGCGAGCAGCACCGTGCATTGAGCCTGGATCGCATCGCGCCAGGCGTGGGTGGCGGCGCTGCCGTGTTGGATGGCGGCGGTGGCGGTTTCGAGCAGGGCCGGGTCTTCCAGCAGGGCCAGATGGGCGGCGAAGATCTCTTGCTCTTCGACATGTTTGCGTTGGCGGGCGTGGCCCAGGGTGGTGCGGATGTCGCTGCGCACTTGCTCCAGGGCGGTGTCCAGGCGTTGCTGTTGGTCATCGGCCGAATGGGTGCCGGTATCGGCCGGCAATTCAATCCCGGCGAGGCGGAACAACGGCCCGCACGCCAGGCCCGGCGCCGCGCACACGCCTTGCAATACGTTGGCTTCGGTACTCGCCCGGCGGGGTGTCGCCGCGACAGGCTCGGAATGTTCGCCCTTGGCCGGCACTGACAGGGCGGCAATCAACGCCTGCAACGCCGCTTCGCCATCCTCGCCACGGCAGGTGACCCGTACTTCATCGCCTTCGCCAATCCCCAGCCCCATCAAGCCAACCAGGCTGTCGCACGGCGCCGATTTCGCGCCGTAATGCACGCGTGCCTGGCTGCTGAACGCCAGCGCTGTCTTGCGGATCAGCGCCGCAGGCCGCGCATGCAAGCCGCCCCGATGGGTCACGCGTACGCTGGCGCCGGCTTCAGCGCTCGAGTTATCCACAGCGGTGTCATCAAGGGCTGTCGAGCGAGCGAGTACACGCATCAGCGGCTCGCCGACCTTGACCGTTTGGCGCGCCAGAGGCTGCAACTCGAAGCCCTCGCCATTGGTCAGGATGATCAGGCTGACCAGGCTTTTGCACTGGCGCGCAATGCGGTCCAGATCAAAGCGCAGCAGCGCCTGGCCCTCTGTCACTCGCGCGCCCTCCTTGACCAGCAACGCAAAGCCTTCGCCGTTCAATTGCACAGTGTCGATCCCCACGTGCATGAGTAGTTCGGCACCGTTGTCGGCGCGGATCGTCAGGGCATGGCCGGTGCGCGCGACATGAAGGATCACCCCGTTACACGGCGCATGCAGGCTGTCATTGAGGGGGTCGATGGCAATGCCGTCGCCCATGGCGTGGCTTGCGAACACTTCGTCGGGAACGTGGCCCAGGGTCAGCACGGGGCCGCTCAACGGGGCGCTGAGTGTGAGTTCTTTATTGTTGTTGGACATGGGCACGGTACTCATCAGGAAAAACGCAGCGATCGACTCAGTGGGTGCGGGTGACTTTGCTCAGATGACGCGGCTGGTCCGGGTCCATGCCACGTGCGACCGCCAGCCCTGCTGCCATCACATAAAAACTCTGGATGGCCAGGATCGGATCCAGGCTCGGGTGCTCGGCGCGGCTCAGGGTCAGGTCGCGTTCGGCAATATCGTCCGGCGCGGCCAGCAATACACGTGCGCCGCGTTGGCGCATGTCGGCGGCCAGGCTCAGCAAACCGGCTTGCTCGGCGCCGCGCGGGGCGAACACCAGCAGCGGGTAGTTCTCATTGATCAAGGCCATCGGCCCGTGGCGCACTTCGGCGCTGCTGAAGGCTTCGGCCTGGATCGCCGAGGTTTCCTTGAGCTTGAGCGCGGCTTCCTGGGCGATGGCAAAACCGGCGCCACGGCCGATCACCATCAAGCGCTGGCTGTCACGCAGGGCGTCGACGGCATGGCGCCAATCCTGTTTGGCGGCGTCGCGCAAGCCCTCGGGCAGCGCCTGGCATGCTTGCAACAAGTCCGCTTGCTGATTCCAGTGCCCGACCAACAGGGCGCTGGCGCTGAGGGTGGCGATAAAACTCTTGGTGGCGGCCACACTGAGTTCGGGCCCGGCGCACAGCGGCACGTGGAACTCGCACGCAGCTTCCAGCGGTGAGTCTTCAGCGTTGACCAGCGAGATGCTCAAGGCACCGCGCTTGCGCAGCAGGCGCAGGCTGTTGACCAGGTCCGGGCTTTGCCCCGACTGCGAAAACCCGAAGGCCACTTGGCCGCTAACCTTCAACGGCGCTTGCAACAAGGTCACCACCGACATCGGCAACGACGCGACCGCAACCCCCAGATGCTGCATGGTCAGGTAGGCGAAGTAGCTGGCGGCGTGGTCCGAACTGCCACGGGCAATGGTCATCGCCACTTGCGGCGGCTGGCGGCGCAGGCGGCCGGCGATCTCTTCCAGTATCGGGGTCAGGCGCTGTAATTGGGCGACGACCGCTTCACAGGAGGCCAAGGCCTCTTCAAGCATTTTTGAAGTCAAGGGTGTCTCCTTCGACCATTACGTCGGTCAGATACAGGGAGCGGTCCAGGCGCACACAATCGGCAAAGCTGCCGGGTTGCAGGCGACCGCGTTCTTCCAGGCCCAGGTAGTCCGCAGGAAATTGCGACAGGCGTTGTGAGGCTTCGCTGATGGGCAGGCCGATCTTCACCAGGTTGCGCAGTGCCTGGTCCATGGTCAGCGTGCTGCCGGCCAGGGTGCCGTCGGCCAGGCGCACGCCGCCCAGGCACTTGGTCACGGTGTGGCTGCCCAACTTGTACTCGCCGTCGGGCATACCGGCGGCAGCGGTGGAGTCGGTCACGCAGTACAGGCACGGGATCGCACGCAGGGCCACGCGCATGGCGCCGGGGTGGACGTGGAGCAAGTCCGGGATCAATTCGGCGTATTGGGCGTGGGCCAGCGCGGCGCCGACGATGCCCGGCTCGCGGTGATGCAGCGGGCTCATGGCGTTATACAAGTGAGTGAAACTGGTGGCGCCGGCGGCGAGGGCGGCGACGCCTTCTTCATAGCTACCCAGGGTATGGCCGATCTGCATGCGTACCCCGCGCTCGCTGAGGGTGCGGATCAGCAGGTCGTGGCCGGCGATTTCGGGGGCGATGGTGATCACGCGGATCGGCGCCAGGCGCAGGTAGGCTTCGACTTCTTCCATCAAGGCGGTGTGGGCGAAATTGGGCTGGGCGCCGAGTTTTCCCGGATTGATGTAGGGACCTTCCAGATGCACGCCAAGTACTCGGGCGCTGCCCGTAGGGCGCTGCTCGCAGAAGGCGCCGAGCTGGCCGAGCACGCGGGAGATCTCTGCCACCGGCGCGGTCATGGTGGTGGCCAGCAGCGAAGTGGTGCCAAAGCGCACGTGGGTGCGGGTGATGGTCTCGAAGGCCTCGATGCCCTCCATGATGTCCTTACCGCCACCGCCGTGCACATGCAGGTCGATAAAGCCCGGCAGCAGGTAGGGCAAGTCGTTTTCAGCCGGGTCGCAAGGCGTGCCTTCAATGGCCACCACCTTGCCGTGTGCGTGTACCAGGCGGCCGCGAATCCAGCCGTGTGGCGTGAGGATATTGTCTTCGGACATGGCAGTTCTCTAAGGCCGCAACTCGGCGGCAAAGTCGTATCTGCGCAGCTCTGCCACGAAGTCGTAGTAGTCGTTGCGGCAGTAGGTGTCGGTGATTTCTATCGGCGTGTTGTCAGCGGTGTAGCCCACGCGGGTCATCAGCAACATGGCGGTGCCCGGGGCGATGCCTACCAGGGCGGCGAACTCGTCCGAGGCGTTGATCGCCTGGATGTGCTGCAGGGCACGCACGATGGGTTTGCCGATGCTTTCCAGGTACTCGTAGAGCGAGTTGCCGATGGCTTGCGGTTGCGGCAGCACGGTGGCGGGCAGGGTGGTCATTTCAATCGCCATGACCGTGTCATCGGCTTTGCGCAACCGCTTCAGGCGCGCCACTTTGTCGGTAGGCGACAAGGCCAGGCGGATCAGCTCTTCGTGGGTGGGCTGGGTGATATCGCGCTCCAGCCATTGGGAGGTAGGCACAAAACCCTTGAGGCGCAACATCTCGCTGAACCCCGAGAGGCGCGACAGCGGCTGTTCCAGGCGTGGCGTGATAAAGGTGCCGGAGCCCTGGCTGCGGCGGATCAGGCCTTGGTCAAACAGCACTTGCAGCGCCTTGCGAGCGGTGACTCGCGAGATGCTCAATTGCTCGCTGAGTACGCGCTCGGAGGGCAACGCCTGTTCGGATTTCCACTCGCCGGCGTGAATGGCGGCTTCGAGCTTGCGCGCCAATTGCAGGTACAGCGGCGTGGACTGTTTACCGTCGGGGCGCAGGGCCAGGATGGGATTCATCTGTCAGGTTTCCGATGCGTTATTGGAGTGTTGTCGCCCGGTATTGGCCGGAAATTAATACCACTTAAATACCATGTCAATGCCGCCAAAACGGTGCAAATCGCCATTCCAAGGCCCTGAAACGGAGCTTGGCGGCAAGTGGTATTACAGAGGTCTTTATCGCGCGCAGAACGACGCAGCCCGTGCCGTGCACTGGTATTCACCGGCGGGGGCTGTGGGGGAAGGGGATTTTTTTGAATTATTTTACGAACGGTCGACGATTACGGGCGAATCTCGATCAGCGTGCCGTCTTTGACCAGGCTCCAGACTTCACGCATGTCGACGTTGCGCATGCCGATGCAGCCGTCGGTCCAGTCCAGGGTGTGGAACCACTGCTCGGGGTAGTCCTCGGTGTCGGGAGTGCCGTGGATCATGATCATGCTGCCGGGCTTCACCCCTTCGCGGCGCGCGCGGGCGGCGTCGCTGATGTTGGGGTAGGAAATATGCATGGCCAGGTTGAAGCGGTCGCTGGTCTTGCGCCAGTCGATCCAATAGAAACCCTCGGGGGTGCGGCGGTCGCCTTCGATCAGCTTGTGGCCCTTGGGGTTTTTGCCCAGGGAAATACGGTAGGTCTTGAACGGCTTGCCGTCGTTGATCAGTTGCAACTGATGGGCGGATTTAAGCACCAGGACTTTTTCGACAGGTTTGCCGCCCAGGGTTTGCAGGGTGGAGGCCGACGACAGCGTAGCGAACGACAGGCAGAGCAGAGCAAGCAACCAACGCATTGAAACGGTATCCCTTTGGCGACGATCGGCCGGCTTGTTATTGGGCGGGCTTGGCAAGTGGTGGCACGGACTCGCTGCGCACCGGGTACGCCTGTTGGCGACGGTCAGCGAAAAAGCATTCTAAGGTACGCCCTACCGTGCGGAAAGCCAGCTCGGACCAAGGGATATCGGCTTCATCGAACAGCTTCACTTCAAGGCTTTCCTGGCCTGCGGCAAAGTCCAGGTCGATCAGCTCGGCGCGGTAGAAGATGTGCACCTGGCTGATGTGCGGCACATTGATCAGGGTATAGATGTTCAGGTTGCGCACGCGGGCGCAGGCTTCTTCCAGGGTTTCACGCATGGCCGCCTGTTCGACGGTTTCGCCGTTTTCCATGAAGCCTGCGGGCAGGGTCCAGTAACCCAGGCGCGGCTCGATGGCGCGGCGGCACAGCAGCACTTTGTCGCCCCACACCGGCACGGTACCGGCAACGATATTGGGGTTCTGGTAATGGATGGTCGAGCAGTGATCGCACACAAAGCGCAGGCGCGCGTCGCCTTCGGGAATGCGTTGGGTCACCGGTTTGCCGCACTGGCTGCAGAAATTCATGCTGGGGTTCCTGGAAAGTGCGTCTATCTTGGCGTGGCGGGCAAGGCCCTGCAAGTTGTCGTTTAGCGACACCCACCGGGTTTTGGGGTTGGGCGCCCGCACGCTTTGGTGCATGATGCAAGGTAGCCAACAGACCGAGATGACTCATGCTGGACGAGCTACTTCGCCGGGTAAGCAATCACACCCCCCACACGCTGGAAACCGATGGGCGTTTCCCCGAGGCTGCGGTGCTGGTGCCGATTACCCGCAGTGACGAACCTGAGCTGATCCTGACCCTGCGCGCCAGTGGCCTGTCGACCCACGGTGGCGAAGTGGCCTTTCCCGGCGGGCGCCGCGACCCCGAAGACCCGGACCTGATCTTCACCGCCCTGCGTGAAGCCGAAGAAGAAATCGGCCTGCCACCTGGGCTGGTCGAGGTGATCGGCCCGTTGAGCCCGCTGATTTCCCTGCATGGCATCCGCGTAACGCCGTATGTGGGGGTGATACCCGACTACGTCGAATACTTGGCCAACGACGCCGAGATCGCCGCCGTTTTCAGCGTGCCCCTGGACTTTTTCCGACAGGACCCACGCGAACATACCCACCGCATCGATTACCAGGGCCGCAGTTGGTATGTGCCCAGCTATCGGTTCGGCGAATACAAAATCTGGGGGCTGACGGCGATCATGATCGTGGAGCTGATCAACCTGCTCTATGACGATGCCAAGATCAGCCTGCATCAGCCGCCCAAGAGTTTCATCAATATCTAAGCCATCGTGTGAATGGCGAGCCGTGAGGACACACCATGAAATACCGCTTGGGCGACGCCCGCGTCGAGACGCATCCGCAGAGTTGGGTGGCCCCCAATGCAACGCTGGTGGGCAAGGTCAAGCTGGAGGAGGGCGCTAACGTCTGGTTCAACGCGGTGTTGCGTGGCGATAACGAACTGATCCTGATCGGCAAGAACAGCAACGTGCAGGACGGCAGCGTGATGCACACCGACATGGGCTACCCGCTGACCCTCGGCACCGGCGTGACCATCGGCCACAACGCCATGCTGCACGGTTGCACGGTGGACGATTACAGCCTGATCGGTATCAATGCGGTGATCCTCAACGGCGCCAGGATCGGCAAGCATTGCATCATCGGCGCCAACTCGCTGATTGGCGAAGGCAAGGAAATCCCCGATGGTTCGCTGGTGATGGGCTCGCCGGGCAAGGTGGTGCGTGAGCTGACCGACGCGCAGAAACGGATGCTCGAAGCCAGCGCTGCGCACTATGTGCATAACGCTCAGCGTTACGCGCGGGACCTGATCGAGCAGCCGGAATGAACCCGGTTGAACGCCCCGTTGCCTCGCCGTGCGTAAGTATTTGCGCGCTGGATGATGACGATATGTGCACCGGCTGCCAGCGCACTGTGGATGAGATTACGCGCTGGAGCCGCATGGATAACGCCGAGCGCCGGGCGGTGCTGGTGTTGTGCCATGCGCGGGCGGTGGCGAGTGGGTTGGTATGGATGACGCCCAAGCGCTCGGATGCCTGATCGATTGCTATCGGGAGCAAGCCCCCGATGAGGCCCTCCCAGACGACGTGTATTTATTTGTGTACCCTGTGCGAGATTATCCACAGGTCCACTTCCAATGCTCTTCCTGATCGCCTACATCAGCAGCGTCGTGCTGATCAACTTCGCCTTTTCCACCGCTCCGCACCTGGACGTGATCTGGTCCGCCTGGGGCGGCCTGGTATTCGTCTTGCGCGACATGGTGCAAACCCGCTTCGGCCATGGTGCGATCATTGCCATGCTGGCGGCGCTGGTGCTCTCGTACATTACCTCCGACCCGGCCATTGCCCTGGCCAGTGCCACGGCATTTGCGGTGTCCGAGTGCATCGACTGGCTGGTGTTCAGCATCACCAAGCGCCCGTTGCACGACCGCCTGTGGATAAGTTCGGCGCTGAGCATTCCCCTCGACACCTTCATTTTCTTCGGCCTGATCGGCGCCCTGACGCCGGCGGTGGTGGGCACCGCACTGGCCTCGAAATTCGCCGGGGTTACGGTGGTGTGGCTGATCATGGCCTGGCGCTTGCGCAAGCGGGCTGTCGCCAACTGAGGCCAATTGTTGTAGTTCATGTAAAATGCCGGCCTTTCTCCCCATGATCCGCTCCCCTGAGGACCTGAGATGACCCGAATCGGAACTCCATTGTCGCCAACCGCGACCCGCGTTTTGCTGTGTGGCTGCGGTGAGCTGGGCAAGGAAGTGGTAATCGAACTGCAACGCCTGGGCGTTGAAGTGATTGCCGTGGATCGCTATGCCAACGCGCCGGCCATGCAAGTGGCGCATCGCAGCCACGTGATCAATATGCTCGATGGCGCCGCCCTGCGTGCGGTGATCGAAGCCGAAAAGCCGCACTTCATCGTGCCGGAAATCGAAGCCATCGCCACCGCCACCCTGGTGGAACTGGAAGCTGAAGGCTTCACGGTGATCCCGACCGCGCGCGCCGCGTCGCTGACCATGAACCGTGAAGGCATCCGCCGCCTGGCCGCCGAAGAGCTGGACCTGCCGACCTCGCCTTACCACTTCGCCGATACCTTCGAAGACTACAGCAAGGCCGTGCAAGACCTGGGCTTCCCCTGCGTGGTCAAGCCAGTGATGAGTTCGTCGGGCAAGGGCCAGAGCCTGCTGCGCAGCGCCGACGACGTGCAGAAGGCCTGGGACTACGCCCAAGAGGGTGGGCGTGCCGGTAAAGGCCGCGTGATCATCGAAGGCTTTATCGACTTCGACTACGAGATCACCCTGCTGACCGTACGCCACATCGGAGGCACCACGTTCTGTGCGCCAGTCGGCCACCGTCAGGAGAAAGGCGACTATCAGGAATCCTGGCAGCCACAGGCCATGAGCCCGGTAGCCCTGGCCGAATCCGAGCGCGTTGCCAAAGCCGTGACCGAAGCCTTGGGGGGCCGCGGCCTGTTTGGCGTGGAACTGTTCATCAAAGGCGACCAGGTGTGGTTCAGCGAAGTATCGCCGCGCCCGCATGACACCGGTTTGGTCACGTTGATCTCCCAGGACCTGTCGCAATTCGCCCTGCACGCGCGCGCGATTCTCGGCCTGCCGATTCCTTTGATCCGTCAGTTCGGGCCTTCGGCTTCGGCGGTGATTCTGGTGGAAGGGCAGTCAACCCAGACCGCATTCGCCAACCTCGGCGCCGCCTTGAGCGAGCCGGATACGGCGTTGCGTTTGTTTGGTAAGCCAGAAGTCAATGGCCAGCGCCGCATGGGCGTGGCGTTGGCGCGGGATGAGTCGATCGAAGCGGCGCGGGCCAAGGCGACCCGGGCTTCCCAAGCTGTTGTCGTAGAGCTCTAACAGCATCGGGAGCAAGCCCCTCCCACATTTAACCGCGTATAGCCTTTGGAATGCGGTCGAGTGTGGGAAGGGGGCTTGCTCCCGATTGCGGTTTATCAGGCGACCTTGTTCAAGTCGTTATCCCGCGTCTCTTTCAGGCACAGCACGGCAATCAAGCTGAGCAACGCTGCCGCCGACACATACCCTCCGACATAACTCAGGCCACCCATCGCCACCAGCTTGGTTGCGAAGAACGGTGCGGCCGATGCACCGACGATTCCACCCAGGTTATACGCCGCCGAAGCACCGGTATAACGCACGCGGGTCGGGAACAGTTCGGGCAACAGCGCGCCCATCGGGGCGAAAGTCACGCCCATCAGGAACAGCTCCAAGGCCAGAAACAGTGCCACGGCCCAGGTTGAGCCGTGGGTCAGCAGGGGCTCCATGGTGAAGCCCGACAGGATGGCGAGGATCGCACCGACGATCAGCACCGGCTTGCGCCCATAGCGATCACTGGCCAGGGCGGCCAAGGGGGTGGCCAGGCCCATGAACAACACGGCAAAGCACAGCAGGGCGAGGAAGGTTTCGCGGCTGTAGCCCAGGGTCGATACGCCGTAGCTCAGGGAAAACGCTGTGGTGATATAGAACAGCGCATAGCACACCACCATAGAGGCGGCGCCCAACAGCACCGGCAGCCAATGCTGGCTGAACAATTCCACCAGCGGCACTTTTACTGGTTTTTCCCTGGCCACTGCGTTGGCGAATACCGGGGTTTCATGCAGCTTCAAGCGTGCGTATAAACCGACCATCACCAGCGCCGCGCTGAGGATGAACGGAATGCGCCAGCCCCAACTGCGGAACTGCTCGTCGTTCAGGCTCATGGCCAGGATCAGGAACAAGCCGTTTGCGGCAAGGAAGCCGATCGACGGGCCCAACTGCGGGAACATGCCGAACCAGGCGCGTTTGCCTTTGGGCGCGTTTTCGGTGGCCAGTAACGCCGCGCCGCCCCATTCGCCACCCAGGCCAAGGCCCTGGCCGAAACGCAGCACACACAACAGGATAGGCGCCCAAGCGCCGATACTGTCATAGCCGGGCAGCAAGCCGATCAACGTCGTGCATACGCCCATCAGCAACAGCGAGGCCACCAGTGTGGATTTGCGCCCGATACGGTCCCCGAAGTGGCCGAACAACGCCGAGCCCAGCGGCCGGGCGATAAAAGCGATACCGAAGGTCAGGAACGACGCCAGCATTTGCGCGGTGCCGGAAGTCTGCGGAAAAAACACCGGGCCGATCACCAGCGCCGCGGCGGTAGCGTAGATATAGAAGTCGTAGAACTCGATGGCGGTGCCGACGATGCTGGCGGTCGCGACCCGTGCGGTCGAGTTGGCCGGGGCGGCGGGCGCGGCTTCGTTATAGGTGGTACTCATGGCGGTATCCCTGACGGTCATTGCGCGTTTGGACGCGGATTATTATTGGTCGAACACCCATTGATCAGGGTTGCACGCGGTCGGGCGAAGCTTGGGTAAGCCGCAGGGATTATAAGAAGGGGTCTGGAATTACAACAAGAGCCCGCACGCCGCAAAACAAATGTGGAAGACGGCTATTTACGGTCAGGCAGTTAGGCGGCGACGGGTATCCGGCTGGTATGCCAGATCAGCACCTTGCTCACCCGGTTGTCCTCGGTCTCGAGGATTTCCAGGCGGTAGCGACCGATTTTCAGGCACACCGCGCAATCCGGAATCGTCTCCAGCGCCTCGGTCACCAGACCATTGAGGGTCTTGGGACCGTCGCTGGGCAGGTGCCAGCCCAGGCTTTTGTTCAGCTCACGGATCGATGCGGCGCCGTCGATGATATAGCGACCGTCGGGTTGGGGCTCGATATGCGGGTTGTCGGTGCTTTGCTCGTTTTCGAACTCGCCGACGATTTCTTCGAGGATATCTTCGAGGGTCACGATACCCAGCACTTCGCCATATTCATCCACCACCATGCCCAGGCGCCGCTGCTGTTTGTGGAAGTTCAGCAATTGCAGTTGCAGAGGCGTGCTTTCGGGAACGAAGTAGGGTTCATGGCAGGCGGCGAGGAGCGCCTCTTTGGTCAGGCTGGCGTCAGGCAGCAGGTGCTGGATTTGCCGCGTGTTGAGCACGGCCTGCACTTGGTTGATATCGCTGTGGAACACCGGCAGGCGCGTGCGCTGGGAGGTGCGCAGTTGCTCGATGATGTCTTCGATCGGGTCATCCAGGTTGATGCCATCCACTTCGCTGCGGGGCACCAGGATGTCATTGACCGTGATGTTGTCCAGGGCGTGGATGCCGGGCATGCCGGGTGTGCGGTTTTCGTCGGTCTCGGGCTCGGGCTCGTCATCGTGGTCGGGCAGCGGCTCGTCGCTCTTTTTCACCACGCCGGATTTGCGCGTGAACGGGCGCAACAACAGCAGGCTGATGCCATTGAGCAGCCAGGCTGCGGGGTAGAGGATTTTCAGCGGTACACCCAGCAGGCTGTTGCCAAAACCCAGCACCGCTTGCGGATGGCGGGTGGCCAAGGCGCGGGGCATGTAGTCGGCCAGTATCAGCAGCAGGGCGCAGGCGATCAGCCAACCCAGCCACGGGCCGTTCTCTGCCCAGGCATAGATCGCCAGCAATGTGCACAGAATGACCACGGCGGCGCGACACAGGCTGTTGCACAGGATCAGGCTGTTACGTGGAAAATTCAGGCGGGCCGCGGCCTTGTCACCCTGGCGCGTGCCGGGGCGCAGCGCCAGCAGGTGTTGCTGGGCGGCTTCAATGGCGGTAAACAGCCCGGCCCATAACACCAGCAAGGCGATTACCGCAAGCATCGGCCCAAGGGGCAAGTTGTCCATGATCGCTGCCCGTCAGATATGCAGGATGTATTCGCGAACCAGCTTGCTGCCGAAATAGGCCAGCATCAGCAGGCAGAAACCGGCCAGGGTCCAGCGGATTGCCTTATGCCCGCGCCAGCCGAGTCGGTTACGACCCCACAGCAGCACGCTGAACACGATCCAGGCCAGGCAGGCCAGCAGGGTCTTGTGTACCAGATGCTGGGCAAACAGGTTTTCGACGAACAGCCAGCCCGAGATCAACGACAGCGACAACAGCGTCCAGCCGGCCCACAGGAAACCAAACAGCAGGCTTTCCATGGTTTGCAACGGCGGGAAGTTCTTGATCAAACCCGACGGGTGCTTGTGCTTGAGTTGGTGGTCTTGCACCAGCAGCAGCAGGGCCTGGAACACAGCGATGGTGAACATGCCATAGGCCAGGATCGACAGCAGGATGTGGGCAAGGATGCCGGGTTCTTCGTCAATCACCTGCACCGTGCCGGTGGGGGCGAATTGCGCCAGCAACACCGTTAGCACGCCCAGCGGGAAGAGCAGAACGAGCAGGTTCTCGACGGGGATCCGGTAGCAGGCCAGCACGGTCAGTGCGATGACCGCCGCAGCGATCAGGCTGGCGGCGCTGAAAAAGTCCAGGCCCAGGCCAACCGGCGTCATCAGATGGGTGAACAGGCTCGCGGCGTGGGCCAGCAGGGCGAGGACGCCCAGCCCAACCAGCAGACGTTTGTCCGCCTTGGTGCCTTGGGCCAGACGAGTGCCCTGATAGAGAGTCGCAGCGGCATACAAGATGGCGGCGGCGAGGCTGGGTAGCAAACTGGGTGACAAGGGGACCATAAATCCTGATAGACGAGCCCGAAAGGCGCTGAGTTTGGCACACCCCAGCGTTGCACGAAAGACTCCCAGGCCAGACAGCGGGTGTGCATGCGCGCAGTCTTCGCTATAATCCGCGACCTGCCCACGCCGCAGGCTCGCCGAACGCTGTTTTTAATAGCGATTTACCACAGCCTGGGCCGTCACTACCTCGGTCTACCAACGCACTTCGATGCATAGGGCCTGAAAGGATCGCGCATGTTTGAAAACTTGACTGACCGTCTCTCGCAGACGCTGCGCCACGTAACCGGCAAGGCCAAGCTGACCGAGGACAATATTAAAGACACCCTGCGCGAAGTGCGCATGGCATTGCTGGAAGCCGACGTGGCGTTGCCTGTGGTCAAGGACTTCGTCAACTCGGTCAAGGAACGCGCGGTCGGCACTGAAGTGTCGCGCAGCCTGACCCCGGGCCAGGCCTTTGTGAAGATCGTCCAGGCCGAACTCGAAAGCCTGATGGGCGCGGCCAACGAAGACCTGAACCTCAGCGCCGTGCCGCCCGCCGTGGTGCTGATGGCCGGTCTGCAAGGTGCGGGTAAAACCACCACCGCCGGCAAGCTGGCGCGCTTCCTTAAAGAACGCAAGAAAAAATCCGTGATGGTGGTATCGGCGGACGTCTACCGTCCGGCCGCCATCAAGCAGTTGGAAATGCTCGCCGGCGAAGTGGGCGTGACCTTCTTCCCGTCGGACCTGAGCCAGAAGCCGGTCGACATTGCCAGCGCCGCTATTAAAGAAGCACGGCTGAAATTCATCGACGTGGTCATCGTCGATACCGCCGGTCGCCTGCACATCGACGAAGAGATGATGGGCGAGATCAAGGCATTGCACGCCGCGATCAACCCGGTCGAGACGCTGTTTGTGGTCGATGCCATGACCGGCCAGGATGCGGCCAACACCGCCAAGGCCTTCGGTGACGCGCTGCCGCTGACCGGCGTGATCCTGACCAAGGTCGACGGCGACGCCCGTGGTGGTGCCGCGTTGTCGGTACGTGCCATTACCGGCAAACCGATCAAGTTCATCGGCATGGGCGAGAAGAGCGAAGCGCTCGAACCGTTCCACCCGGAGCGTATCGCCTCGCGCATCCTCGGCATGGGCGACGTGCTCAGCCTGATCGAGCAGGCCGAAGCGACGCTCGACAAGGACAAAGCCGACAAACTGGCTAAAAAGTTGAAGAAGGGCAAGGGCTTCGACCTCGAAGACTTCCGCGATCAACTGCAACAAATGAAGAACATGGGCGGCCTCGGCGGCCTTATGGACAAGCTGCCGAACATCGGCGGTGTGAACCTGGCGCAAATGGGCAATGCCCAGGGCGCGGCAGAGAAGCAGTTCAAGCAGATGGAAGCCATCATCAATTCCATGACCCCGGCCGAGCGCCGCGACCCTGAGCTGATCAGCGGTTCGCGCAAGCGTCGGATCGCCATGGGCTCCGGCACCCAGGTGCAGGACATCGGTCGCTTGATCAAGCAGCACAAGCAGATGCAGAAAATGATGAAGAAATTCTCCGCCAAGGGCGGGATGGCCAAGATGATGCGCGGCATGGGCGGCATGTTGCCCGGCGGCGGCATGCCGAAGATGTAAAGAATTCGAGCGTAAGCGTTGCTTGCGCTCCGACCCACAGGGATGTGGGATCTCCAGCAAACCCGCCGTTGGCGGGAGCTGACTCGCCGTTTTAATCGACGGCCCTTTAGCAGATCTGAATGGCACGTTGATAGGCGCCAGAAAAAGACATTTGCAAAAGTCCGGATATTCCTTAGAATATGCGGCCTTTCGGGCACCTATGCCCGCTGTGCATTTAGATTTGCAGCACCGACTACAGGAACGATGTTCACATGCTAACAATCCGTCTTGCCCTTGGCGGCTCCAAAAAGCGCCCGTTTTACCACTTGACCGTAACCGACAGCCGCAACCCGCGCGACGGTTCGCACAAGGAACAGGTTGGTTTCTTCAACCCTGTTGCCCGTGGTCAAGAAGTTCGTCTGTCCGTGAACCAAGAGCGCGTAGCCTACTGGCTGAGCGTTGGCGCACAGCCATCCGAGCGCGTAGCAAAACTGTTGAAGGACTCGGCTAAGGCCGCAGCCTGAGCAATATGAACGCGACGCCAGCTGTTGCTGATGATTTGATCGTTATCGGCAAGATTTATTCTGTTCATGGCGTTCGCGGCGAAGTGAAGGTGTATTCCTTTACTGATCCGACCGAAAACCTGTTGCAGTACAAAACCTGGACGCTCAAGCGCGAAGGTAGTGTGAAACAGGTCGAGCTGGTCAGTGGACGCGGGAGCGATAAGTTCCTGGTCGCAAAGCTCAAGGGTCTTGATGATCGCGAAGAAGCCCGTCTTCTGGCCGGTTATGAGATCTGCGTGCCGCGCAACCTGTTCCCTGAATTGACCGACGGCGAGTACTACTGGTACCAGCTGGAAGGTCTGAAGGTTATCGATCAACTCGGGCAATTGTTCGGGAAAATCGATCATCTTCTGGAAACCGGCGCCAATGATGTAATGGTGGTCAAGCCTTGCGCTGGCAGCCTGGATGATCGCGAACGCCTGTTGCCCTATACGGAGCAATGCGTGTTGGCCGTCGACCTGGCAGCGGGCGAGATGAAGGTGGAATGGGACGCGGACTTCTAAGCGTGGCTAATTTGCGCATTGAAGTGATCAGTTTGTTTCCCGAGATGTTTTCCGCCGTCAGCGAGTACGGCATCACCAGTCGGGCGGTGAAGCAGGGGCTGTTGCAGCTTACCTGTTGGAACCCGCGAGACTACACGACGGATCGACATCACACTGTGGACGATCGCCCATTTGGCGGTGGCCCGGGCATGGTGATGAAGATCAAGCCCCTGGAAGACGCATTGGCCCAGGCCAAGGCCGCCGCCGGGGAGAAGGCGAAGGTAATTTACCTGTCCCCTCAAGGCCGCCAGCTGAAACAGGCTGGGGTACGCGAACTGGCGAATGAGGAAAGTTTGATCCTGATTGCCGGTCGCTATGAAGGCATTGACGAGCGTTTTATTGAAGCTCATGTCGATGAAGAGTGGTCGATTGGGGACTATGTCCTGTCTGGCGGTGAGCTGCCGGCGATGGTCCTGATAGATGCGGTTACACGACTGCTGCCTGGAGCTTTAGGGCATGTGGACTCCGCGGAGGAAGATTCCTTCACGGATGGTTTGCTGGATTGCCCGCACTACACCCGACCGGAGGTGTATGCGGATCAGCGTGTTCCCGACGTATTGCTAAGTGGCAATCACGCACACATCCGGCGTTGGCGTTTACAGCAGTCCCTTGGTCGGACCTATGAACGACGCGCCGATCTTCTGGAAAGCCGCTCGCTTTCTGGAGAAGAGAAGAAGCTGCTCGAGGAATACATCCTCGCGCGGGACGATAGTTAACAACGTATCGATGGTAGGTCCATTGACTTACCTTAGGAGCACAGCATGACTAACAAAATCATCCTTGCACTCGAAGCAGAGCAGATGACCAAAGAGATCCCTACCTTTGCCCCAGGCGACACTATTGTCGTTCAGGTGAAAGTGAAGGAAGGCGACCGTTCGCGTCTGCAAGCGTTCGAAGGCGTGGTAATCGCCAAGCGTAACCGTGGTGTGAACAGTGCTTTCACTGTTCGTAAAATCTCCAACGGTGTTGGCGTAGAGCGTACTTTCCAGACCTACAGCCCGCAAATCGACAGCATGGCCGTCAAGCGTCGCGGTGACGTACGTAAAGCCAAGCTGTACTACCTGCGTGACCTGTCCGGTAAAGCAGCTCGCATCAAGGAAAAACTGGCTTAAGTCCAGCTTCCCGATGCAGAAAAAAGCAGCCTACGGGCTGCTTTTTTGTGCCTGGAATTTGTCTGAGCGCTACCAGGCATACGCCATTGAAGTGTGGCGTTGGCTTGGCTGCGATAAGATCCACCCGACACCCCCGATAATCAGCCCGAGCCCCCATGCCCGCTATCGACCATCCCCTGATCGACCGCTTCCTCGACGCCCTCTGGCTGGAAAAAGGCCTGTCGGACAACACCCGTCAGGCCTATCGCAGTGACCTGGCGCTGTTCAACGGCTGGCTACAGGAAAAAAACCTCGAACTGATCAACGCCGGCCGTGAGCTGATCCTCGATCACCTGGCCTGGCGCCTTGAACAGAACTATAAACCACGCTCCACGGCGAGATTTCTCTCGGGCGTACGTGGGTTTTATCGGTATTTGCTGCGAGAAAAACTGATCGCGCTCGACCCGACCCTGCAAATCGACATGCCCCAACTGGGCAGGCCTTTGCCCAAATCGTTGTCGGAAGCCGATGTTGACGCCTTGCTCGCCGCCCCGGACCTGAGCGAAGCCATTGGCCAGCGCGACCGTGCGATGCTCGAAGTGTTGTACGCCTGCGGCCTGCGTGTCACGGAATTGATCAGCCTGACCCTGGAGCAAGTCAACCTGCGCCAAGGCGTGCTGCGGGTCATGGGCAAGGGCAGCAAGGAGCGGCTGGTGCCCATGGGCGAGGAAGCGATTGTGTGGGTCGAGCGCTATATGCGTGATGCCCGCAGCGAACTGCTCGGCGGGCGCCCCAGTGATGTGCTGTTCCCCAGCCTGCGCGGTGAGCAAATGACCCGCCAGACGTTCTGGCACCGCATCAAGCACCAGGCCAAGGTCGCCGGGATCGGCAAGACCCTGTCGCCCCATACGCTGCGCCATGCATTTGCCACGCATTTGCTCAACCACGGCGCCGACTTGCGCGTGGTCCAGATGCTGCTGGGGCACAGTGATTTATCCACAACCCAGATCTACACCCATGTGGCACGGGCGCGCTTGCAGGATATGCACGCCAAGCACCACCCGCGAGGCTGAAAACGCCCAATTTATCCCGCCACCGGCTGCCCTGCGATCCAACTGTGGTAGGCTTTGCCGGTTCGCAAAGGCGACGGTCCACACCCGAGTTTGCAATCGGCCTGCCTGTACCCGTCCCAGCATCTGCCTTCAGGAGTTTCCATGCGCTTGACCCAGATTATTGCCGTCGCAGCCATTGCGTTGGTATCCACCTTTGCCGTCGCCGATGACGCCGCTGAGCAGACCATCCGCAAGAGCCTGGCCAACCTGCAGCTTGATACGCCGATTGAAAGCATCAGTGCCAGCCCGATGGCCGGCCTGTACGAAGTCAAGCTCAAGGGCAGCCGCGTGCTGTACGCCAGCGGCGATGGCCAGTACATCGTCCAGGGCTACCTGTTCCAGCTCAAGGACGGCAAACCGGTCAACCTGACCGAGAAAGCCGAACGCCTGGGCGTGTCGAAGCTGATCAACGGCATCCCGGTGGCTGAAACCGTGGTTTACCCGGCCATCGGCGAGACCAAGACTCACATCACCGTGTTCACCGACACCACCTGCCCGTACTGCCACAAGCTGCACGCCGAAGTGCCCGCGCTGAACAAGCTCGGCGTGGAAGTGCGCTACGTTGCGTTCCCGCGCCAGGGCCTGGGTTCGCCAGGTGACGAGCAGTTGCAAGCGGTGTGGTGCTCGACCGACAAAAAAGCGGCCATGGACAAAATGGTCGACGGCAAGGAAATCAAGGCCGCCAAGTGCGCCAACCCAGTGTCCAAGCAGTTCGCCCTGGGCCAGTCGATTGGCGTGAACGGCACACCGGCCATCGTTTTGGCTGACGGCCAGGTGATTCCGGGCTACCAGCCGGCACCACAAGTTGCCAAACTGGCGCTCAGTGCCAAATAAACCAGCATCGTCGAACCTTTGACGATCATGGCCCGCGCATAAGTCGACGGGCCATCAATTGAAAGCCGCAGTCGTGCGGCTGTTTTCCACGGCCGACCTTGCGTCGGCCGTTTCATGGGGAGTTCTTCAGTGAAACCGGTCAAAGTAGGCATCTGTGGGTTAGGGACCGTCGGTGGCGGCACCTTCAACGTACTTCAGCGTAATGCTGAAGAAATTTCCCGCCGTGCAGGGCGTGGGATTGAAGTGGCGCAAATTGCCACGCGTTCGCCAAAGCCTCAGTTCGAAACGACCGGTATTGCAATTACCAACGATGTCTTCGCCGTGGCGACCAACCCTGAAATCGATATCGTCATTGAACTGGTCGGCGGCTACACCGTGGCCCGCGAATTGGTGCTCAAGGCCATCGAGAACGGCAAGCACGTAGTCACCGCCAACAAGGCGCTGATCGCCGTACACGGCAACGAGATCTTCGCCAGGGCCCGTGAAAAAGGCGTGATTGTCGCGTTCGAAGCCGCTGTAGCCGGGGGTATCCCGGTGATCAAGGCGATCCGTGAAGGCCTGTCCGCCAACCGCATCAACTGGGTGGCCGGCATCATCAATGGCACCGGTAACTTTATCCTTACCGAAATGCGCGAGAAGGGCCGTACCTTCGAAGACGTATTGGCCGAAGCCCAGGCCCTGGGGTACGCCGAAGCCGATCCGACCTTCGACGTGGAAGGCATCGACGCTGCGCACAAGCTGACCATCCTGGCGTCCATCGCCTTTGGTATTCCGCTGCAGTTCGACAAGGCCTACACCGAAGGCATCACCAAACTGACCACCGCCGATGTGAACTACGCCGAAGCCCTGGGCTACCGCATCAAGCACCTCGGTGTAGCGCGCAGCACCCCGGCCGGTATCGAGCTGCGCGTACACCCGACACTGATCCCCGCCGACCGCCTGATCGCCAACGTCAATGGTGTGATGAACGCCGTGATGGTCAATGGCGACGCCGCCGGCTCGACCCTGTTCTACGGCGCTGGCGCCGGCATGGAGCCGACGGCGTCGTCGGTGATCGCCGACCTGGTGGACGTGGTTCGTGCCATGACCAGCGACCCGGAAAACCGCGTACCGCACCTGGCTTTCCAGCCGGATTCGCTGTCGGCCCACCCGATCCTGCCGATCGAGGCCTGCGAAAGCGCCTACTACCTGCGTATCCAGGCCAAGGATCACCCTGGCGTACTGGCCCAGGTCGCCAGCATTCTGTCGGAGCGCGGTATCAATATCGAATCGATCATGCAGAAGGAAGTCGAGGAGCAAAACGGCCAGGTGCCGATGATCCTGCTGACTCATCGCGTGCTCGAGCAGCACATCAACGATGCCATCACCGCGCTGGAAGCCTTGCAAGGCGTCGTCGGCCCGGTCGTTCGCATTCGTGTCGAACACCTGAACTAACCGATTGTTCCAGAGGCCCCGTGCGTTCGGCGGCTTCTGTTCGAGAATGTTTTAGAGGAGCCAGTCATGCGTTACATCAGCACCCGCGGCCAGGCACCGGCCCTGAATTTCGAAGACGTTCTGCTGGCAGGCCTTGCCACCGACGGCGGCCTGTACGTGCCGGAAAACCTGCCACGCTTCACCCAGGAAGAAATCGCCTCCTGGGCCGGCTTGCCATACCACGAGTTGGCCTTCCGGGTGATGCGCCCGTTCGTCACCGGCAGCATTCCGGATGCGGACTTCAAAAAAATCCTGGAAGAGACGTACGGCGTGTTTTCCCACAGCGCCATCGCGCCTTTGCGCCAACTGAACGGCAATGAATGGGTACTGGAGCTGTTCCACGGCCCGACCTTGGCGTTCAAGGACTTTGCCCTGCAACTGCTCGGTCGCCTGTTGGACTACGTATTGGCCAAGCGCGGTGAGCGCGTGGTGATCATCGGCGCCACCTCCGGTGATACCGGCTCGGCGGCCATCGAAGGTTGCAAGCACTGCGAAAACGTCGACATCTTCATCCTGCACCCGCACAAGCGCGTGTCGGAAGTGCAGCGTCGGCAAATGACCACCATCTTTGGCGAGAACATCCACAACATCGCCATCGAAGGCAACTTCGATGACTGCCAGGAAATGGTCAAGAACAGCTTCGCTGACCAGAGCTTCCTCAAGGGCACCCGCCTGGTGGCGGTGAACTCGATCAACTGGGCGCGGATCATGGCCCAGATCGTCTACTACTTCCACGCGTCCCTGCAGCTGGGCGGCCCGGCGCGCTCGGTGTCGTTCTCGGTGCCCACCGGCAACTTCGGCGACATCTTCGCCGGTTACCTGGCGCGCAACATGGGCCTGCCGATCAACCAGTTGATCGTCGCCACCAACCGCAACGACATCCTGCACCGCTTCATGAGCGGCAACCAGTACGTCAAGGAAACCCTGCACGCCACTCTGTCGCCGTCGATGGACATCATGGTTTCGTCGAACTTCGAGCGTCTGCTGTTCGATATGCATGGTCGCAACGGCGCCGCTATTGCCGGCTTGATGGACACCTTCAAAAGCGGTGGCGGTTTCAGTGTTGATGAGGAGCGCTGGACTGAAACCCGCAAGCTCTTCGACTCCCTGGCGGTGGACGATGCGCAGACTTGCGAAACCATCGCCGAAGTGTTTGCCCAGACCGGTGAGCTGCTCGACCCGCACACCGCGATCGGTGTGAAGGCCGCCCGCGAATGCCGTCGCAGCCTGGATACCCCGATGGTCATCCTCGGGACCGCTCACCCGGTCAAATTCCCGGAGGCGGTGGAGAAGGCCGGTGTTGGCAAGGCCCTTGAACTGCCGGCGCATCTGACTGACCTGTTCGAGCGTGAAGAACGTTGCACGGTGTTGACCAATGACCTCAAAGCGGTGCAGGCGTTTGTCAGCCAGCATGGCAATCGGGGTAAACCGTTGTAAGGCGAACCGCTTACACCAAAACGCCGCTTTCCCTTGCTGGGTCAGCGGCGTTTTTTGTTTGTGTGCCGCAGTTTTTTCGTTGTCATGTTGCAAGCGCATGCTAAATACGTCATCCCCCCGCGATAACGAAAAAGCGAACTTTCCTACGTCACGACCAGTCACTTAGGATAGATGCAGCACCCGTTGAAACGATTGTTCCCGAACTATTGAGTGGTGATCGAGATGGAAAGTATCAGCCTATTGCTCGAAGAAGCACTGAGCCCTTATCTGGTTACGCTGACCACCTCAGGTGTGCAGGGCGAATGCCTGGTGACCGTGAAGAACCCCGGTGGCGCCATCATGGTCGAGCGCGAAGTCAACCGCGCGCAGTTGACCGACAAACGCGCCCTGGTGGATGTGGTGGATTGCCTGCTGCGCGATTTGAAAATCGCTGAAGGTCGCCTCGAACCCTCGGTTATCGCAGCCTTGCGCAACGCCGCCATGACACGTGCGCCGGTCTGCGCATGAAGAATTATTTGTCCTTGGAAACTTCCTACAGCATGGCCGGTCAGATTTCGTAACAGCAAGAGCAAACATTGTGCTCCGGTGTTTGTGGCTTGTTGTACTGGTCATTGTAAGGCCACGTTTAACCCCGAAGTGTCTCCCCACGCTTCGGGGTTTCTTTTTGCCTGCGATTTATGTGGGGCGATGCTGCTTGAGGTGTCAGATGGCGCCCTGTTCGCGCAGACGTGCGATGGCGGCGGCGTCGTAACCCAACGCTTCGAGCACCACCGCGTTGTGTTCACCCAACTGCGGGCCGACCCACTCGCAGCTGCCGGGGGTGTCCGACAGTTTGGGCACGATGCCCGGCATCTTGAAATCCTTGCCATCGGGCAACTGCGCCTTCAGGAACATTTCACGGGCCAGGAATTGCGGGTCGCCGAGCATGTCTTCGGCGCTGTAAATACGGCTGGCCGGTACGTCGGCTTTGTTCAGTTGCTCGACCACCTGCTCCAGTGGCAATGAATTGACCCAGCGATCGATCACGCCATACAGCTCATCACGGCGGCTGTCGCGTCCATCATTGCTGGCCAGTTGCGGATCGTTGGCCAAGTCGTCACGGCCGATGGCGCTCATGAAACGCTTGAAAATGGCATCGCCATTGGCGCCGATCTGCACATGCTTGCCGTCCGCGCTGGTATGGATCGAGGACGGCGTGATGCCGGGCATGATGTTGCCGGTGCGCTCGCGAATAAACCCGAACACGTCGAACTCGGGGATCATGCTTTCCATCATGGCGAAGATCGCTTCATACAGCGCCACATCCACCACTTGGCCCAGGCCGCCGTTGACCTCACGGTGCCGCAGCGCCATCAGCGCGCCGATCACGGCCCACAAGGCGGCGATGGAATCACCGATGGAAATCCCGGTGCGCACCGGCGGGCGGTCCTCGAAACCGGTGATATAGCGCAACCCGCCCATGGATTCGCCCACGGCACCAAACCCCGGCTGATCTTTCATCGGCCCGGTCTGGCCGAAGCCCGAGAGGCGAACCATCACCAGCTTCGGGTTCAGCGCGTGCAGGGTCTCCCAGCTCAGGCCGAGTTTTTCGAGCACGCCGGGACGAAAATTCTCGATGAGCATATCGGCGTCCGCCAGCAGCTGTTTGAGAACCGCCAAACCGTCCGGATGCTTGAGGTTCAGCGTCAGCGACTTTTTGTTGCGCGCCTGCACAAACCACCACAGCGAGGTGCCCTCATACAGCTTGCGCCATTTGCGCAGCGGGTCGCCGCCGTCGGGGGATTCGACCTTGATCACCTCGGCCCCGAACTCGGCGCAGATGCGAGAGGCGAACGGCCCGGCGATGAGGGTGCCGAGTTCGATGACTTTGAGGCCGGCAAGCGGTTTGGCATTGAACGACATGAGGATCCTTTCTGGCGCTGGACGGGTGTGTGATGCCTTTTAACATAGGCGAGCGGTGAGGGATAAGGATGATGATTCGTTGAATGGCTCCACCATCGGTTAGACTGGCCGCCTTTCCCTGTCTCTAGAAGCCCGTTCATGGCCCAGCCGTCCACGACCTACAAATTCGAACTCAACCTCACCGACCTCGACCGTTCGGTCTACGAGAGCGTCAAACAGACCATCGCCCGTCACCCTTCGGAAACCGAAGAGCGCATGACCGTGCGCCTGCTGGCTTATGCCCTGTTTTATAACGAGCAGTTGGCGTTCGGTCGTGGCCTGTCAGATGTAGATGAACCGGCCCTGTGGGAAAAAAGCCTGGATGATCGCGTTTTGCACTGGATCGAAGTCGGCCAGCCCGACGCCGACCGTCTGACCTGGTGCTCGCGCCGCACCGAGCGTACCAGCCTGCTGGCGTATGGCAGCCTGCGAGTCTGGGAAGGCAAAGTGGTGCCGGTGGCGACTAACCTGAAGAACGTGCACATCGCTGCCGTGCCACAGGAAGTGCTGGAAACCCTGGCCAAGGACATGCCCCGCGTTATCAAGTGGGACGTGATGATCAGCGAAGGCACAGTTTTCGTGACCGATGACCGTGGCCAGCATGAAGTGCAGTTGCAGTGGCTGGTTGGCGGACGCGATTGAAAAATGTGGGAGGGAGCAAGCCTCCTCCCACAGTGATTTGTGTCGTTTGAAGCATTGTCGTTTAACCGTTTATCCGCAGAGAAGTCATCACCCCCGTATGCGTATCGATCCTCGCCCGTTGCCCGCTGTCCTGCCGTTTCTCGGTGAATTGCCGCCGCTGTTGACCCGTCTTTACGCCGCCCGCGGGGTGCAATCGGAGGCTGAGCTGGATAAAAGCCTGGCACGGTTGATTCCCTATCAGCAGCTCAAGGGCATCGACGCGGCGGTAGACCTGCTGGTGACGGCCCTGGAACAACGTCAGCGCATCCTGATCGTCGGCGACTTCGATGCCGATGGCGCCACCGCCAGTACCGTGGGCACCTTGGGCCTGCGTTTGCTGGGTGCGGCCCATGTCGATTACCTGGTACCCAACCGCTTCGAATATGGCTATGGCCTGACCCCGGAAATTGTCGCCGTGGCCCTGCAGCGCGAGCCGCAATTGCTGATCACCGTGGATAACGGCATCTCCAGTGTGGAAGGGGTGGCCGCGGCCAAGGCGGCGGGGCTGCGGGTGCTGGTGACCGACCACCACTTGCCCGGTGACGAGTTGCCGGCAGCGGATGCGATCGTCAATCCGAATCAACCCGGCTGCGCGTTCCCCAGCAAGGCCCTGGCCGGCGTGGGCGTGATCTTCTACGTATTGATGGCCCTGCGCGCGCGCCTGCGTGACCTGGGCTGGTACACGAACACGCCGCAGCCGAACATCGGCGATCTGCTCGACCTGGTCGCCCTGGGCAGCGTCGCCGACGTGGTGCCCCTGGACGCCAACAATCGCATTCTGGTGCATCAGGGCCTGGAACGTATCCGCGCGGGTCGTGCGCGGCCGGGAATCAAGGCAATCCTGGAAGTGGCCAAGCGCGACGCCGCGCGCATCACTTCAACCGACCTGGGCTTTATCCTCGGGCCACGGCTCAACGCCGCCGGGCGTCTGGACGATATGAGTCTGGGCATCGAATGCCTGCTCACCACCGATTTTGCGGCCGCACGGGAAATGGCCGCGCAATTGGATGGCATGAACCAGGACCGCAAATCCATCGAACAAGGCATGCAGCGCGAGGCCCTGGCCCAGCTCAAGGACTTGCCGATGGAATCGATGCCCTATGGCCTGTGCCTGTTCGACCCCGAGTGGCATCAGGGCGTGATCGGTATTCTGGCGTCGCGCATGAAAGAGCGCTATTTCCGCCCGACCATCGCCTTCGCCGACGCCGGTGATGGCCTGCTCAAGGGCTCGGGGCGCTCTGTGCAGGGCTTTCACATCCGTGATGCCCTGGCGGTCGTCGCCAGCCAGCATCCCAGCCTGATCACCAAGTACGGCGGCCACGCCATGGCGGCCGGGCTGACGTTGCCCGAGGCAAATTTCCCACTGTTTGCCGAGGCCTTTGACGCCGAGGTGCGTCGTCAACTGCGTGAAGAAGACCTCACCGGTCGCCTGCTGTCCGATGGCACCCTGGCGGTGGAAGAGTTTCATCTGGAACTGGCCCGTGCGCTACGGCATGCAGGCCCGTGGGGGCAGCACTTTCCCGAGCCGTTGTTTCACGGTGTGTTCCAGTTGGTTGAGCAGCGCGTTGTGGGGGAGCGGCACCTGAAAGTGGTGCTCAAGAGCGAATGCGGCTCGGTGAAGCTCGATGGCATTGCGTTTGGGGTGGATCGGGAGGTCTGGCCGAACCCTACCGTGCGTTGGGTGGAATTGGCCTACAAGCTGGACGTGAACGAGTTTCGTGGGAATGAGACGGTTCAACTGATGATCGCGCACATCGAGCCGCGCTGATTTTCAGCCACACCATAAAGCAAATGTGGGAGGGGGCTTGCTCCCGATTGCGGTGCATCAGTCACAACGCTGTTGACTGACACTTAGCTATCGGGAGCAAGCCCCCTCCCACATTGGGTCCTGTGTGTTGCCTGGGGTTATTCGGCCTTGGCCTGGTGCTTGACGATGATATCCACCAACCGCTTGGCGAGCGCCGGGTAGTTCTCGTCGAAGTGATGCCCACCTGGCAGTTTCAGTGCCTCACCCACAGCGGTCTTGTCGGTGCAGCCACTCTCGTCGACTTCTTCGGCGCCATAAATGCACACCACTTTCTCAGGCGGCAGCTTGGCCATTTCCGGCCCGGTGGCGGCTTCTTTGCCGGCATTGCCCAGCCAACCTTCCACTTCGATCTCAAAGCTGCCGGTACGGGCGAAGGCCAGCAGGATGATCGCATCGACCCGTTGCTGCTCGTTCTCCGGCATGCGGTTGTAGATCGCCGGCAGTACGTCGGCGCCGAACGAATAGCCGGTCAGTACGAAGCGCTTGGTGCCCCACTTCTGCCGGTAGTGCTGCATCAGTTCGGTGAGGTCCTTGGCGCTTTGTTCCGGGGTTTTGTGCTGCCAGTAGTAGCGCAGGGTGTCGATGCCGACCACCGGGTAGCCGATCTTGGCCATTTCACCCGCTACGTCGCGGTCCAGGTCACGCCAGCCGCCGTCACCGGAGAGGAACAGGGTGACCGTGTCTTTGGCCTGGCCAGCCGGTACTTCCACCACGGGAATCGCCAGCCCGCCGTTGTCCGAACCCACCAGTTGCTTGCGCAGTTCGTTATTCAGGACTTGCGGGTAATGAATGTCATAGTCGCTGATGCTCGTAGTCGCGCGTGGCGTGTCGCGTACGAAACTGGCGCTTTCATCGTCAGGGTTATCGTTCCACGCCACCAGCCAGTTGCCGTGAGCGGCGGTCTTGGGCAGCGGGTCCTTGCAGCCTTCCTGCACCAGAGCAAAGCCGACGGAGATGGCGTTGGCCTTGTCGTCGTTCTGGGTGGCCAGCCAGCGCCAGGCGAGGGCGGCGCCAGGGCCGATGCCGCTGACCAGCGTCGCCGGGCCCTTGAGCTGGCCCAGGGCGCTTTGCAGCGCTTGTTCCTGCAGCTTGCAGTCGTCTTTTGGCAGGATCACCTGGACGATCTGCGCCTTGCCCCCCTGGCTCAGCGTCATCAGTTGGCTGTCGGTCAGGGTTTCGTCGGCCATCACCGCTACGGCGACGCGTGCTTTGGCTGTGCCGACCGGAGTGACGCGGGTCATCACCGAACCATCGGCCTGGGGCAGTTGCTCCAGGGTCGGCTGCGGGGCAGGGCGGTTCCAGAACCAAAAGCCACCGCCCAGGACCAGCGCGAGCAGCACTACAAAGGCCAATACATACCGCCAGGAGCGTCGAATCATCAGCGTTTCACCAATCCAGTCAAGCCGCCCGCGATCAGGGCGGCGGTATCGGCCAGTGCCACCAGCGGATCCAGTCCGGCGGGCACGGCCATGTAGCGGGGTTCCCAGTCGGGCTGGAACTTGTCTTTGAAGCGGCGCAAACCTTGGAAGTTATACAGTTGCTCGCCACGACGGAACACCATCGAACCCAGACGCTGGGTCAATGGCGCGCCCCGTCGCGGTTGCAGGCCCGACAATGGCACCATGCCCAGGCTGAAGCGGGCGTAGCCATGATTCTTATAGTGTTGAATCAGGCCGACCATCATGAACTCCATGGTCAGCTTGGGCGCGTCCGGGTGGGCACGCATCAGGTCGAGGCTGGCCAGGTCGTGGTTGTAGGTCTCGAGCAGGTTGGCGAAGGCCACTGGGCGCCCTTCGAAGCGAATGATCGCGATACGAAAATGCTTGAGGTAGTCGTCACTGAAGCGTCCCAGGGAAAAGCCTTTTTCGCGCACATTCTTACCGGTAAGCCAGGCGTCCGAGATAACTTTTAATTCATCCATCGGCGCGGTGCCCGGCTCGCAGATCTCTAGGGACAGGCCGTCCCGGGTGCCACGGTTCCAGGTGTAGCGCAAATCCTTCATCTCTTTGCCCTTGGCTTCAAGGTCAAAGCGTTTGAGGTCCACGCGCGCTTCTTCGCCCAGCTTGATCGCGGTAAGGCCGATGTCCATGTAGTACGGCAGGTTCTCCGCCCGCACCTGGTAGAACACCGGGCGCGCATGGTGGATGTCGCACAGGTCACGGAACTGCCAGATCATCTCGGCGCGCGGTTGGGTCGGGCCGATCGGGTCGTACAGGGCCACCAGGCTGCGGCCGCGACGGGCATACATCAGGAAGGCTTCGTCGTTGGGGTGGAACAGCAGCGCCTTGTCGCCGGTCAGCGCCAGGCCGCCGTCGGGCTGTGACGAGGCCATCAGGATCTTGCTGGCGCGCTCCAGCTCTTGCGGCGTCGGCAGGTGGATCACCGGGCGAGCAGTGCGCAGCAGCCAGGTCAGCGAGACGATCACCAGCAGCACCGCAGCCCCGAGCAGTGAGCGCAGGCCACGTGGGGCGTTGGCGTCCAGGGTGAACTGCCACCACAGTTGATGGCTGTAAGGCACATCTTGATAGGCGAACAGCAGCAGCCAGATCGACGCGCCCAGCACGCAGACGCTGGCCACCAGGTAGAGCGGCGAGAACGGCAGTTCGGTGAGGCGGCTGGCGCGGTAGAACGAGCGCCGGAAGATCGCCAGCAGCACCGCGGTCATGGTCATCAGACTGGCTTCTTCCCAGTCGAAACCCTTGAGCAGCGAGAGCAGGGCGCCCGTCAGCAGCAGCACCATGGTCAGCATCCAGGCGGCTGACAAACGCCGGCGCAAGCCCTGGGCCAGCAGCAGGCACAGCACGCCGATCAGGCTGGCACCAAAGTGCGACGCATCAATCAGGCGGTGGGGAATCAGGAAACCGATGTTTTCCAGGCGTGAGTCGATCTCTGGCGTGGCGCCGGAAAACAGCAGGACCACGCCGGACAAAAAAACCAGTACGGCCAACACCGGCGCCGCCAGGCCCGAAGCCACGCGCAGGCTCTGTTGGGTCTGGAACAGTCGCTGGGCCTCATTGATCAGCAGGAATACACAGGCAATCAGCAGCGGCAGCACGACATAGATCATGCGGTACAGCAGCAGGGCGGCGGCCAATGGCGCGGCGCCGAGCTTGTCGGCGAAGGCTGCCAGCAGAATCGCCTCGAACACCCCCACGCCACCCGGTACATGGCTGAGTACGCCGGCGGCCAGGGCCAGCAGGTACACCAGCAGGAACGGGCCGAACGGCGGGGCTTCGGGCAGCAACATATAAAGAACGGTAGCGGCAGCGGCGACGTCGAGTGCGGTGATGACCAGTTGCAGGAGCGTCAGGCGCCGGCCAGGCAAGCGCAGGGTGCGACGGCCGGCCCTGACCAGCAGGTTGTCCGGATACGGTTGTTCCGGCAGGCGTCGGCGATAAATACCGATGCACAGCATCGCCGATAACAGCAGGACGGCACCGGCAACGCCGCCGAGTACAGTTTGCGGCAAATGCAGGTACGTCGATGCGGCCGGCAAATTGCTCAGTGTCGCCAGGGCGGCCAGCGGCGGCAGGGCGCAGCCCAGGGCCAGGCTGGCGAATACGGTCATATGGGCCACTTCCGACGCCCCGATGCCATGGCGCGCATATAAACGGTAGCGCACCGAGCCGCCCGAGAGCATCGACAGGCCGATGGCATTGCCGATGGCAAACGCGGTAAAGCCGCCCAGGGCCAAGGTTTTGGCGGGCAGGTTTACCCCGGCGTAACGTGCTCCGGAAAATTCGTAGCCCAACAGAATGACGAACCCGGCCACCGCTGCGGCGAATGCCCCCAGCAGCGCCGGCCTGGGCACGTCCAGGATCGAGTCGTGGAGGGCGTAGAGGTCCAGTTCCAGCAACAGGTGTCGGCAGGCGATCAGGGCAATTGCGAACAGCAGCAAGGTGACGGCCAGCCCGATGGGTTGCCGGTATTTGCTCAACAGATCCAGCCAGCGTAAGCGGGTGGGAGCGATCGGTTGTTCTGCTGTGACGGTGTCTTGTGGTTCAGACGAGTTGGCGCGCATCAATCACCTCGTGGATTGTGCGCGACAGGATGGAGGTATCCAGCCAAGTTACCAATCCCTATGGACAAAATAATTACAAATATTAACGCGGATCACCGGGTGCGGCGACTGCGGCCATTGGTCGTAGAGAAGTAAGCATGCTTGCGATGAGATGGACTCTACAAACCCTGTACGGTTTCATGAAAGATGCCATGTCATTGTTTCAAAAGAACTTTTTCGCCGGATACAAAAAAGGCCACTCTTTCGAGTAGCCTTTTTTGATGTTTGGTTGCGGGAGCCGGATTTGAACCGACGACCTTCGGGTTATGAGCCCGACGAGCTACCAGACTGCTCCATCCCGCGTCTGTGGGCGGCATTGTACAGTCCAACGCCGAGGTGTCAACCGTTAATCAACCAATGGGTCAAATAAGTGTGAATTGACTGCGCGGGCAACCTGACTTCGCGATTGAAAACACTTTGCCCCGATGCCGGCCGGATCAGGAAGCTGACACCCAGGCTGTCTAGTCCTGAAATAGGTTTACACCTGTTTCACCCTAACGCCCGATGCATCGCATCGGGCGTTTTGTATTTCAAAGACAGGTGTGGACGCTCACGGTTGTAGATCGATACCGACTCGCTGACCATCTTCTTCGCCTGCGTTAAATCCTGTGGCCGCTGGAGCAAAAGCTCTGTCTTCAATATCCCGTTGACCCGCTCTGCCAAGGCGTTTTGGTAGCAGTCATAGCCATCCGTCATCGAACACCTGATGCCGTGCTTCGCATGCAACTCCTGATACATTCCCGAGCAATATTGGCTGCCTCTATCTGAGTGATGCACCAGCGGCTGCTCCGTTCGACGATATTTCACCGCTCGGCGCAGCGCCTGCGCGACCGACTCGGTGTGCAGGCTTTCATGGACGTGATAGCCCACGATCTTTCGTGAAAAAGCATCCGTCACAAGGCTCAAATAGGCCACACCTTCCTGAGTGGGCAGATAGGTGATGTCAGCCACCCAGACTTGTTCCGGGCCGCTGGGAATAACTTGATCAGGGCCGGGTTTGAGCAGGTTTGGATGACGCCGAAAGCGGTGATGGCTGTCGGTTGTCTTGTGATACGCCCGCTTGCGGGCTACCAATAAACGCCGTTCACGCAGAATCGAAAACAGGCGATCTCGACCCACTTGCAGCTCAAGCTGAGGTTGGCACTGCAGCAAGTAATGCAGCTTTCGGGTGCCCAAACGTGGCTGCCGCTGACGTTTTTGCTGAACGAAATCGGCAACTTTCTGATCCAGAGCGAGACGTGCCGCATCGGCGCGATTGCGTTTGTAGTAAGCCTGGCGGCTTATCCCCATGAACTGGCAAGCCCTGCTGATGCTCAGGTTTTGGATTCGTTTTTGGGCGAGGACTTGCCGGGACGCTTTTTTACGACAGAGAGACCGTAGTCATTTTTCAAGACATCCACGACTGCCTCAAAAAACTGCGCTTTCTGATTGGACAGCGCCAACTGCTCTTCAAGCTCTTTGATGCGTTGCTCTGGCGTTAATGGTCGGTTTTTGTCGGGCATAGACCCCATCCTCGGCGAGCCAATGTATGTGCCCGGGCTCCAATCCTGCCGACCGTGCTTGCGTAGCCAGGTCAGAACGGTCGTTTTGCCTTGAATCCCGTAGCGCTCCTGAGCCTCTTTATAACTCAGCTCGCCTTTTTCGACCTGATCGACGACCGATAATTTGAAGGTCAACGTGTAGTCTCGCTGACTGCGCCTTTTTACTGATTCCATTACGTCCTCCTGAAAAGCAGATCAGAAGGTGTAAACCTTATTCAGGACGGGACAGGCAAAACAAAAAAGGCCACTCTTTCGAGTAGCCTTTTTTGATGTTTGGTTGCGGGAGCCGGATTTGAACCGACGACCTTCGGGTTATGAGCCCGACGAGCTACCAGACTGCTCCATCCCGCGTCTGTGTGTCGGCATTCTACAGAGGAACGCGAGTGTGTCAACCCGAGATTGAAAGAAAAGCGCTTGTGGTTCAATCGGTTAGCTCTCCATTAGTGGCTGCATGACCGCTGCGGGCCAGTCCGGCCGGGGCTTTCAGCTCTATTGAAATGCCAAATTCGATTGAGAAAATAAATTTAGCTGGGAATTTTCCTACCGCTCAGACGGAAGATTCAAACTACTGGTGCTATATACAGGGGTGAATGCGATACTGGCGGCCCGTTGGATTGCCCTCTTTTATATGACTCAGCGCAAAATCATCCACGTCGACTGTGATTGCTTCTACGCCGCCATCGAGATGCGCGATGACCCGAGCCTGGCGCAAAAGCCGCTGGCGGTGGGGGGCTCGGCGGATCGGCGTGGGGTGATCGCCGCTTGCAACTACGAAGCGCGGGCCTATGGGGTGCGCTCGGCCATGTCGTCGCGCCATGCCTTAAAGCTGTGCCCGGACCTGACCATCGTCAAGCCGCGGATGGATGCCTATAAAGAAGCGTCAAAGGAAATCCAGCTGATCTTTCGCGATTACACCGATTTGATCGAGCCTTTGTCGCTGGATGAGGCCTACCTCGATGTCTCCGACAGCCCGCATTTTGGTGGCAGCGCCACGCGTATCGCCCAGGATATTCGCCGGCGGGTATCCAACCAGTTGCACATCACCGTGTCCGCAGGGGTGGCGCCGAACAAGTTCCTGGCGAAGATCGCCAGCGACTGGAAAAAGCCCAACGGCCTGTTCGTGATTACCCCGGACCAGGTCGAAGACTTTGTCTCCCAGTTGCGCGTGAGCAAATTGCACGGTGTAGGCAAGGTGACGGCCGATAAGCTGGCGCGCCTGGGTATTGAAGACTGCCTGCAACTGCGCGAGTGGAACAAGCTGGCGCTGGTGCGCGAATTCGGCAGTTTTGGTGAGCGACTCTGGAGCCTGGCTCGTGGGATCGATGACCGTTTGGTGCACAACGACAGTCGGCGACAATCCATCAGTGTGGAAAATACCTACGACGTCGACCTGCCCGATCTTTCAAGTTGCCTGGCAAAACTCCCCGAACTGATGGAAACCCTGGCCGGGCGCATGGCGCGCATCGACAGCAGTTACCGCGCAGGCAAGCCGTTTGTGAAGGTGAAGTTTCATGACTTTACCCAAACGACATTGGAGCAGGCGGGGGCGGGGAGGGATCTGGAGAGTTATCAACAGTTGCTGACCCAGGCATTTAACCGAGGTGGCAAGCCGGTGCGGCTGTTGGGGATTGGTGTGCGGCTGCTGGACTTGAGCGGCGGCAACGAACAGCTCGAATTCTCCTGGTAGAAACCGGAGTCGAAATGTGGGAGGGGGCTTGCTCCCGATTGCGGTGTGTCAGCTATGTATAAGCTGGCTGATGCACCGCTATCGGGAGCAAGCCCCCACACATTTGGATCTACAGCGTTTTTGAAGCCTCAGCGTGCTCCGGGATCCGCCACCAACCGCCCCGCATCCTTGGTCAGCGCTTGCAGAAATTCCTGCTGCAACTCCGGATCATTGCGGGTCAGTTCGATCAAGCTTTGTTCCAGTTCGCTGGCTTCTTCTTCCAGGCCCAGCTCCGAGAGGCGCTTGACCCGGTGAACCCACTGGCTGACTTCATCGTCTTCCAGGTCGTCATAGATCAGGCCGTGGGCTTCCAGCAATTTGCCGCGCAAGGCGCTGCTGATCGCCAGGGTCGAGTCCGAATGCACATCGTCCTGGCCATCTTCCACGCTGATTTTCAAGGTGGTGATGCGGTTCAGGTCCTGCTCGGCAAATGGGCTGTCCAACAGGTTCAGGCGCAGGACGCCGTTGCGGTCGGTGGTCAGCTCATGGGTTTGTTTGCCGGCGGTGACCTGTACCGGGCGCTCGCTCCACGGCAGGCTCGAATACTCCACGCGCTTGTCGCGCTGGACTTCATCGATACCCGCCAGGTTCTGTTGCGCACGGCCATGGGACTGCACGTTCATGAACGGGTTGAGGCCGTCCACGCCGTAGGTCAGCCAGTCGTGGGTCATGCTGGTAGGCAGGTGGCCGAGGGCGAAGATATTCGCCACGTTGGCACCCGCGCCCGCCACCAGCGCCACCGCACCCAGGGGCATCTCATAGAGTTTGCGCCAGGGTTGGTAGGGCGTGTAGCGGTCGTAACGACGGGTGACTTCGAATTCGGTGACCTCGAAGGTCTTCTGTTCGTGAATGCGCACCCGGCGTTGCGGCAGCTCAAGCACTTTGGGTTCGCCTACATCGATCTGCAGGCTGTGGTTGAGCAACTTACGCTCGACCCGCTCCTCGTGCTCACTGCGTTGCGACATCTGGTTGGCGCAGCCGCTGACCAGCAGGGCGCCGCACAAGGCGGCGCCCCCCAGGGCTCTGGTGTTTCGCTTGAACATGACTTCTCTTGATCTGGTTTTCAGCGACGAATACGCGCCTGAAGGAAAGACAGCACGTCAGCCACCGGCAACGGTTGGGCTTCGGCTTCGGTCCGGCTCTTGTATTCCAGATTGCCATCAGCCAGGCCGCGGTCACTGACCACGATGCGGTGTGGGATGCCAATCAGTTCCATGTCGGCGAACTTGATGCCCGGGCTGGTTTTCTTGTCCCGGTCATCGAGCAACACTTCAAAACCGGCTGCCGTGAGTTCGGCATACAGTTTGTCGGTGGCTTCGCGTACTTGCTCGGTTTCGTAACGCAGCGGCACCAGGGCAACCTGGAACGGCGCCAGGGCGTCACTCCAGATGATGCCTTTCTCGTCGTTGTTCTGCTCGATGGCAGCGGCAACCACGCGGGACACGCCAATGCCGTAGCAACCCATGTCCAGGGTGATCGGCTTGCCGTTTTCGCCCAGCACTTCGCACTTCATCGCCTTGCTGTACTTGTTGCCCAACTGGAAGATGTGCCCGACTTCGATGCCGCGCTTGATTTCCAGGGTGCCCTTGCCATCCGGGCTTGGGTCACCGGCCACGACGTTGCGCAGGTCGGCCACGGTCGGCACCGGCAGGTCTCGCTCCCAGTTCACGCCGAAGTAGTGCTTGTCGTCGATGTTCGCGCCGATGCCGAAATCGCTCATCAGTTCGACCGAGCGGTCGATGATGATCGGCAGCGGCAGGTTCAGCGGGCCGAGGGAACCGGCGCCGGCGCCAATGGCGTCGCGCAGTTCGGCATCGGTGGCCATGACCAGCGGGCTGGCCACGCCAGGTTGCTGGGCCGCCTTGATTTCGTTGAGTTCGTGGTCGCCACGGATCACCAGGGCGATCAGCTTGCCTTCTTCCTCGGCGTGCACGATCAGGGTCTTGATGGTCTTTTCAATCGGCAGATTGAATTTCTCCACCAGGGCCGCGATGGTCTTGGTGTCCGGGGTATCCACCAGGCGCAGCTCTTCAGTTGGGGCTGGGCGCGAGGTTTCACGCGGCACGGCTTCGGCTTTCTCGATATTCGCCGCGTAGTCGGAGCCGTTGCTGAAGGCGATGTCGTCTTCGCCGGACTCGGCCAGCACGTGGAACTCGTGGGAGCCGGCGCCGCCGATGGAACCGTTGTCCGCTTCAACCGCGCGGAACTTCAGGCCCAGGCGTGTGAATACGTTGCAGTAGGCCTGGTGCATGCGGTCGTAGGTCGCCTGCAGCGAAGCCTGGTCGGCGTGGAACGAATAGGCGTCCTTCATGATGAACTCACGGCCGCGCATCAAACCGAAGCGTGGGCGGATTTCATCACGGAATTTGGTCTGGATCTGATACAGGTTCAGCGGCAGCTGTTTGTAGCTGCTCAGCTCGTTGCGCATCAGGTCGGTGATCACTTCTTCATGGGTCGGGCCGGCGCAGAAGTCGCGGCCATGACGGTCCTTGAAGCGCAGCAACTCAGGGCCGTACTCTTCCCAGCGCCCGGATTCCTGCCACAGTTCAGCCGGTTGGGTGCTCGGCATCAACACTTCCAGAGAACCGGCAGCGTTCATTTCTTCACGAACGATGGCTTCGACCTTGCGCATCACCTTCAGGCCCATGGGCAACCAGGTGTACAGGCCCGAGGCCAGTTTGCGGATCATGCCGGCGCGCAGCATCAACTGATGGCTGATCACGACCGCGTCGGAAGGCGTTTCTTTCTGTGTGGCGAGCAAATATTGACTGGTGCGCATGGTAGGCCGTTGTCGGTTGCTGGGCTTGAAATGACTTGGGATTGTACGGGCGCAAACTGCTGGAGTACAGGCGTCAGAATGCAGAGGGGTCTGTGGGAGGGGGCTTGCTCCCGATAGCAGGGTCAGGCGCTTATAGCGCACTGGCCCACCGCTATCGGGAGCAAGCCCCCTCCCACATTGACCGAGTTGTGTCAGTCTTCGGCGGGTGGGTTCAACCGAATCCGCCGGTTTTCCTGATACCAGTGCAACGCAATCAGCAGCAGCGTTGGCACACCCAGCAGGCAGGTAATCATAAAGAAGTTGTGATAGCCGAACTTCTCCACCATCACGCCCGAATACCCGCCGATGAGGCGTGGCAGCAACAGCATGATCGAGCTGAGCAGCGCATATTGGGTGGCGGAGAACTTGAGGTTGGTCAGGCTCGACAGGTAGGCCACAAACGCCGACGTGGCCAGGCCCGAGCTGAAGTTGTCCAGGGAGATGGTGAAGATCAGCATCTGCAGGTCCGGGCCCATGTCGGCAAGCATCACGAACAGCAGGTTGGTGCCGGCCGACGTCACACCGCCGATAAACAGGATCGGCAGGATGCCGAAACGCACGATCAACAGGCCGCCCATGCCGGCGCCGAGCAGGGTCATGATCAGGCCGAAGATCTTGCTGACCCCGGCAATCTGGTCCTTGGTAAAGCCCTGGTCGATATAGAACACGTTGGCCATCACGCCCATCACGGTGTCGGACATGCGATAGGTGGCGATCAACCCCAGCAACAGCAGGGCCTGCCAGCGGTAGCGCAGGATAAAGTCATTGACCGGCGTCAGCACCGGCGCAAGCCCACGGCGGCCCATGGCCGAAAGGCATAAGGCGGTCAGCGTGATATAGAGGATGGCGCGCAGGAAGGCGCGGTCTTCCATCAGCAGGTCCCACAGGCTGACACCCTGGAACAGTACACTGGCGAAATCGGTGTTGAACAGTTGGGTAAACATCGCCGGAACCGACACCAGCAGCACAATCAGCACAAACACCGATACCAGTTGGTGCACAAAACTGTAGCGTCCGGCCTGCAACTGGGTGCGCAATGGCACATTCGGTTCGCGCATGAGCAGCGTGGTCAGCAGCGCCGGGATCATCAGCACGCCGAACAGCACGTAGGTGCCGGTCCAGGCCGCGTGTTTATAGTTGAAACCGGTGGAGCCGAAGCCTTCGGCAAAGAACAGCGCGCCGGCCGTGGCCAGCAGGGCGGCGATGCGGTAGCCGGACATATAGCTGGCGGCCAAGGCGGCCTGGCGGCTGTCGTCGGCGATTTCCAGGCGATAGGCATCGACCGCGATGTCTTGGGTGGCGGAGGCGAAGGCCACGACCACGGCAATAGCGATCAGCCAGGACAGGTGTTTCTGTGGGTCGCAGAAGCCCATGCCGATCAATCCGAGGATCACCAGCGACTGGGACAAGACCAGCCAGGAACGTCGACGTCCGAGTTTGCCGAGCAGCGGCAGGCGCCATTGGTCGAGCAGCGGCGACCAGACCCATTTGAAGGCGTACGCCAAACCGATCAGGCTTGCATAGCCGATGGTCTCGCGGGCCACACCGGCCTCGCGCAGCCACACCGAAAGCGTCGAGAACACCAACATGTAAGGCAAGCCGGCGGCAAAGCCGAGCAACAACAGCACTAACGTCGAGGGGCTGGCATAGGCAGCGAGCGCGGCGCGCCAGGTTTTACGGGGCATGGGCTGGAGTCTGCCTCAGGTTTGCGAAAACAAAGCGCGCACTCTAACCGCTGTGCTCTACCGGGCGCCAGCCATGGCGCTGAATATCCACGCGATTGTTGCGCACCGTGACGCCTTCATCGCGCAAACGCGCGCGCTGCTCGTCGCCCGAGGCACTGCCCGCCGGCAGACTTATCCGACCACCGGCACCCAGCACGCGGTGCCAGGGCAGTCGGCTGTCCTCGGGCAGTTGGCTCAAGGTGCGCCCGACCCACCGAGCCGCGCGCCCCAGCCCAGCCAGTTGCGCCAGTTCGCCGTAGCTCACCACGCAGCCAGCGGGGACTTGCGCCAAAGTCAGGTAGAGCGCGGTGCGGCGCATTTCGGCGGGGGTTTGGGCTGATTGATTCACTGTGGTGCTATCCGGTTTATGGCGCGATCCGTTGAAATCGTCGGCATATTTGTAAGAAACGTCTGTAAACATGGTGGTGAGCGTTGAACTCAACCCCGATCCTTGAGTCAGTCCTTGCTCAGACGTTATCTAACACGATAATGCCCTCTTTTTGCCAAAGCCCGAGCCTCGAATACGCTTATGTTGTCCAGAACCCTGCTGTGCCTAGCTGTTCTCAGCGCCTCAACCCCCTTGCTAGCAGACACCGTCTGGTTGAAGAACGGTGACCGCCTGACCGGCAAGATCAAGGTCTTCGACGGCGGTAAGCTGTTGATCCAGACCGATTACGCCGGCGCCATCCCGGTGGACTGGAAGCAGGTCAAGACCCTGGAAAGTGACCAGGAACTGCTGGTCAAGCAGGATGCCTATACCGGCGAAAAGGCCAAGTCCCTGCAGGCTGCGGATGACGGCAAAGTAGTGCTGGCCAATGGCGAGGCGCCCAAGACCGTCGAACTGGCCAGCATCCAGCAAATCATCAAGCCCAAGCCGGTGATTGAAGACCTGGTGTGGAAGGGCAACGTCGACATGGCGCTGGACTATAAGCGCGCCGAGAAAGATACCAACGATTACGACATCGATTTCAAGACCACCGCGCGTCATGGCCAATGGCGTCACACTGGCCAGGGCGAATACAACCGCGAGTTCCAGGATGATGTGAGCACCACGGACAACTGGGCGCTGGAATACGACCTGGACCGTTTCCTCACCGAGCACTGGTTCTGGCAGGGGCGTTTGACCTACAAGCGCGACAAAGTCGAAGACCTCGCCCGCCAACGCACCGTCGGTACCGGCCCGGGGTACCAGTTCTGGGACGACGAGTTGGGGGCGTTCTCCCTCGGTTCGCTGGTCAACCGTACCGACTATGAATATGCCGAAGGCGGTAAAGACAACTTCTATTCGGTGGCCATGAAATGGAATTACAACCGCTACCTGGTGGGCAAGACCGTCGAGTTCTTCACCAATGGGGAACTGGGCCGGCCGATCGATGGGCCCGTCGACTACTCTCTCGATGCTGAGATGGGCCTGCGCTACAAAGTCACCGAATGGGCATCGCTCAACCTCAAGGCCGAGCGCGACATGATCAGCGGCGACTCCGAAAGCAGCTTGAGCAAGACCCGCTACACCGCAGGCTTCGGCGTGGCCTGGTAATCGAGTCCCTGGCAACCGGTGCGTATATTGATTACCGTGTGTTGAGATCGATTCCCATAGACTGTGGGCGGCTGAATACCCGAGGAGTCATACGTTGAGCGCACAGGTTGCCAAGAACGCCCGAGAGCTGTTGCTCAAGGAATACCGTGGGGCCCTCTCCACATTATCCAAGGCCATGCCTGGCTTCCCGTTCGGTTCGGTGGTGCCTTACTGCCTGGACGAACTGGGCCGCCCGCTGATCCTGATCAGCCGCATCGCCCAACACACCCACAACCTGCAGAAAGACCCCAAGTGCTCGCTGTTGGTGGGCGAGCGCGAGGCGGATGATGTGCAGGCGGTGGGGCGCCTGACCTATCTGGCCGAAGCCGAGAAGCTGGAAGACACCGCTGCCATTGAAGCGGCCGCCGAGCGTTACTACCGCTACTTTCCTGATTCGGCCAATTACCACAAGGCTCACGATTTCGACTTTTGGGTGCTCAAGCCGGTTCGCCACCGCTATATCGGCGGCTTTGGCGCGATTCACTGGATCGACCAGTTGAGCCTGACCAACCCGTTCTTCGGCAAGGCCGAGCGCAGTATGGTCGACCACATGAACAGCGATCACGCCAAGGCAATTGCTCACTATGTCGACCTGGCGGGGCTGCCCGCCTCCGAGCCGGCGCAACTGGCCGGCATCGACAGCGAGGGCATGCACCTGCGCATTGGCCAATCACTGTACTGGTTGCCCTTTGCCGAGTCTTGCAACACTCCGACACAAGTGCGCGAAGCCCTCGTTTCATTGGCTCATGCCCAGGCATGGCCAAAAAAAGAACCGGCTTCAGCTTGAATTCAGGCAGGGGTGGCGGCATCTAGTGTGTACTTGCAAGGCATTCTTGCGTTGAGGAACTCTTTTGATGCGCCCTTTTTTATTGCTCTTTCTGCTGTTCCCGGTGTTGGAGCTGTTCGTATTCGTTCAAGTCAGCAGTGCGATCGGCTTTTTCCCGGCCCTGTTGCTGATCATTCTCGGCTCGATGCTCGGCGTTCTGGTGCTGCGCGTCGCCGGGCTGGCGACGGCGCTGCGTGCCCGTGAAAGCCTGAACCGCGGCGAGCTGCCGGCCCAGACCATGCTCGAAGGCCTGATGATGGCCCTGGCGGGTGGCCTATTGATCCTGCCGGGTTTTATCAGCGATGTGATCGGCCTGGTCATGCTGCTGCCGTTCACCCGCAAACTGCTGGCCGGCAAGATGCGCCAGCGCGCCGAAGAAGCGGCGATACGCCAACGAGCGTTCGCCGACGACCTGCAATCGCGCGGTGGCCCGGCTCCACGCGAGCCGCTGGGGCGCGAAGGCGATGTGATTGAAGGCGAGTTCGAGCACCGCGACAGCAAATAACTGCTTCATCGGCACGGCACCTTTGGGTGCCGTGTTGCATTTCCCCGGCCGCAGACACAAAAAATTTCATCTACGCCCCCTTGTAATCAGCTTATGCGCCCTTATGTATCGGTCACCGCAAGGTTTCTGGTGGTGACACTAGACAGACTTCCGCGTTTCGCCCAGCGAACCGCGACCGGCACCGCCGGAATTTAACCCGCCGGAATTGATACCGGCCGATGAAAAACACAATTAGGAGAGATCGACAATGAGCAAGCTTCGTCCTCTGCACGACCGCGTCGTCATCCGTCGCAGCGAAGAAGAAAAGAAAACCGCTGGCGGCATCGTTCTGCCAGGTTCGGCTGCTGAAAAAGCCAACCACGGTGTGATCGTCGCTGCGGGCCCAGGCAAGACCCTGGAAAACGGTGATGTCCGCGCACTGGCCGTGAAAGTGGGTGACAAGGTTGTTTTCGGCCCTTACTCCGGCAGCAATACTGTGAAAATCGACGGCGAAGACCTGCTGGTGATGGCTGAGAACGAAATTCTCGCCGTACTCGAAGGCTGATTTCCCGCTCATTTTCCCGTTACTACAAAGTATTTAAGGAATATCGATCATGGCTGCTAAAGAAGTTAAATTCGGCGACTCCGCCCGCAAGAAAATGCTCACCGGTGTCAACATCCTGGCTGACGCAGTAAAAGCGACCCTGGGCCCGAAAGGCCGTAACGTGATCATCGAGAAGAGCTTCGGCGCTCCGACCATCACCAAGGACGGCGTTTCCGTAGCCAAAGAAATCGAACTGGAAGACCGTTTCGAGAACATGGGCGCGCAGCTGGTCAAAGACGTTGCCTCCCGTGCCAACGATGACGCAGGCGACGGCACCACCACCGCTACCGTTCTGGCTCAGGCCATCGTCAACGAAGGCTACAAGGCCGTCGCTGCCGGCATGAACCCGATGGACCTCAAGCGCGGCATCGACAAGGCGACCATCGCCATCGTTGCCGAGCTGAAAAACCTGTCCAAGCCATGCGCTGACACCAAGGCTATCGCCCAGGTGGGTACTATTTCCGCCAACTCCGACAGCTCCATCGGCGACATCATTGCCGAAGCCATGGAAAAAGTCGGCAAAGAAGGCGTGATCACCGTTGAAGAAGGCTCGGGCCTGGAAAACGAACTGTCGGTTGTAGAAGGCATGCAGTTCGACCGTGGCTACCTGTCCCCGTACTTCGTCAACAAACCAGACACCATGGTTGCTGAGCTGGACAGCCCGCTGATCCTGCTGGTCGACAAAAAGATCTCCAACATCCGCGAAATGCTGCCAGTACTGGAAGCCGTGGCCAAAGCCGGCCGCCCACTGCTGATCGTTTCCGAAGACGTTGAAGGCGAAGCCCTGGCCACTCTGGTTGTGAACAACATGCGTGGCATCGTCAAAGTCGCAGCCGTCAAGGCTCCAGGCTTCGGCGACCGTCGCAAGGCCATGCTGCAGGACATCGCCGTATTGACCGGCGGTACCGTTATCTCCGAAGAGATCGGCCTGAGCCTGGAAAGCGCCACCTTGGAAAACCTGGGTAGCGCCAAGCGCGTGACCATCTCCAAGGAAAACACCATCATCGTTGACGGTGCTGGCGTTGAAAGCGACATCGAGTCCCGTATCGCCCAGATCCGTGCGCAGGTTGCTGAAACCTCCTCGGACTACGACCGTGAAAAACTGCAGGAGCGTCTGGCCAAGCTGTCCGGCGGCGTTGCAGTGATCAAGGTTGGCGCCGGTTCCGAAGTTGAAATGAAAGAGAAGAAAGCCCGCGTTGAAGACGCCCTGCACGCAACCCGCGCAGCCGTCGAAGAAGGCGTGGTACCTGGCGGTGGCGTTGCGCTGATCCGTGCTCTGGAAGCCCTGACCGGCCTGACCGGCGACAACGCTGACCAGAACGTCGGTATCGCTGTGCTGCGTCGTGCTGTTGAAGCACCGCTGCGCCAGATCGCTGCCAACTCCGGCGACGAGCCAAGCGTTGTGGTTAACGAAGTCAAGAACGGCAAAGGTAACTACGGTTACAACGCTGCGACTGGCGTCTACGGCGACATGATCGAAATGGGCATCCTGGACCCTACCAAGGTGACCCGTTCGGCGCTGCAAGCAGCATCCTCCATCGGCGGTCTGATCCTGACCACCGAAGCGGCGATCGCTGATGCACCGAAGAAAGAAGGCTCGGCTGGCGGCGGTATGCCAGACATGGGCGGCATGGGTGGCATGGGCGGCATGATGTAAGCCAGCCTTACCCCTGTACTGAAAAAGCCCCGCCTGCAGTGATGCAGGCGGGGCTTTTTTGTGCGCGCTGTCTGAGGTTCAGCGCGGCGCCAAGGGCCTCGATGGCCGATACAGCAACAAACCATACAGGCCCAGGCAGATCAGCCAGCAAAAAATCGCCGTCCACACATTGTGGGAAAAGAAGTGCGCCCCTTGCAGCATGCGGCTCACTGAAAAGATGCTGCCCAAGCCGGCCGCGAAGAGGAATGCGTAGCGGGCCATCCGCGGCTTGCGGTCACGCAGTGCAAAAAACAGCGCGAACAGGGCGAACCCGGTGGCCGCATGGCCGCCGGGCCAACAGCGCCCGGGTTTATCGGTGGCGGGGCGATGGCTCAACAGTGTGCTGTAGGTTTCCTCGCCACCGAACTCCTTGAGGCTCCACGGGCACTGCACGCCGGTCAGGGTTTTCAACGGTGAAACAAAGGCGGTCGCCAGTCCAAGGGACAGCACCAGGCAGCCCAGTTCGCGGCGGTAGGGCTTGAGGCGTTGCAGGATAAATGTGCCGACAAACCCCAGGATTGCCATGACCGAAAACAGGATCACCAACTGCTTGGCGCGGTCATGCAGGATGTCTTCGAGCAAGAAGCTGTAGCGACCGACGAAGCCGCCCTCCGCCGCGTTGTAGAACCGTTTGGCGAGAGCCATGTCCAGTGGCGTCAGCTCCAGCAACAGCAATGCCAGCGCGGCGGCGGCGGGAATGCCCAGGTATAGCCGAAAATCAAGCGGCTTGGAAGCCGGCGCAACGGGAGGGGATGGCATGGCGGACCTTGATCGAAGACGTCCCGCACTCACCTGTGCGGGACGCTCTGTTTAGCGTGTGCTCAGCGCTGGGGCCTCGTCCTTGTGCCCCCTCCAACTCAGCAATTGTTGTTTGAACCCATAGCTGGCGGCCTGGTAGTAGGTGATCGCGCGCTGGATTAATGGATCATCGCTGTTCACCCGCAATTCCTGGCTCTCACCCAGGGCTTGGTCATGGCGACGCAGGCCCAGGCGTGGGCTGAGGATCGCCAGGTCCGTGCCGTCGAACAACCCCAGATGCTGGTAGTTGCCGACCACGACCCGAGGCGGCAGTGGGTTGTCCTGCAGCAGGTTGCGGCCAAAGAAGGTCGACTCGTAGCTCAGGTTGATCAGGCCCAACAGCGTCGGCGCAATGTCGATCTGGCTGGCCAATTGCGCGGTTTCCCGGGCATCGATCAGCGTTGGCGCATAGATGAACAAGGGGATCTGATAGTTGGTGATGGGCAGGTCTTCCTTGCCCGCGCTGCCGGCGGTGTGGTCGGCGACGAACACAAAGATCGTGTTATCGAACCACGGTTTCTTGCGCGCAGCGGCGAGGAATTCGCCGATGGCGTGGTCGGTGTATTTCACCGCGCCGTCGCGACCATTGCCGGATTTGATGTCGATGCGCCCATCCGGATAGGTGTAGGGACGATGATTGGAGGTGGTCATCAGTTGCAGCAAAAACGGCTGCTGCCTGGCGTAGTCGGCGTCGGCGAGCTTGAGGGTCTGTTTGTAGAGATCTTCGTCGGCCATGCCCCAGGCGTTTTTAAACGAAATTTCCGCTTCGGGCACGCTGCTCTGGTCTACGACCCGGTAACCGTTACCGCTGAAAAACGCGTTCATATTGTCGAAGTAACCGCGCCCGCCGTAGACGAACACGCTGTCGTAGCCGATGGCGGAGAGTTGTTGTCCGAGGCTGGCGAACCCGCTCTCGCGGCCAATGCGCTTGACGATCGAGCGCCCCGGCGTCGGAGGGATCGCCAGGGTGATGGCCTCAAGGCCTCGATCGGTACGGGTGCCGGTGGCGTAGAAATTATTGAAATACAGGCTTTGTTTACGCAGCTCATCCAGGTTAGGCGTGAGGTTGCGCCCATCGCCATTGCTGCCCATGTACTTGGCGCTGAAACTTTCGATGGTCACCAGCACGATATTGGGTTTGCGCAAGGTGCCGGGGTTGCTGATCTCGCGCCGGATATCCAGCGGGTCCTGGCCGACGAAGCGGGCGTTGGGTTCGCTGAGTTCGGCGCGCAATTGCTGGGCGACCACGTCGGTTGGCAAGGTTTTGTAGAACTGGGTGTAGTCCAGCTCGTTGTTACGGAACGCGGCGAAAAACTGATAGGGGCCGTTACTCGCCAGCTCGTTCTTGTAGGCGTTGCCACCCTGGGTGCGCGGGCTGTCCTGACTGATCAGTTGCAGGCTGAGGCCGGCGACGACCAGCAGCGCCGCGGCGTTCAACACGCGGCCGCGCAGGGCCGGCAGCGGAGCGTTCATCGCCGCGTTGAACGGTTTGCGCAGCGCCAGGCTCAGCACAATGGCCAGCATCGCCAGCAGGCTCAGCAGCTTGCCGATCGGGTAGGACTCCAGCAGGTTGTTCAGCACCTCGTCGGAATACACCAGGTAATCGACGGCAATAAAGTTGAAGCGCACACCGAACTCGTCCCAGAACAGCCATTCGGCGACCGCGGTGAACAGCATGGCGAACAGGCTCACGGTCAACACCGCCTGCAGGAACCAGCGGTGTCCACGGCGGCGCCACAGTCCCGCAGGGCAGAGCAGTAAGTAAAGTCCCAGCGGCAGCGCCGCATAGGCCAGGAAACCCAGATCGTAGAGCACACCGACGCCAAACACCGGCAGCAGGTTGCCGCCGACTTCGTCCAGGTGAGTAATGAGCAGCACGCTGCGAGTGAGCAGGAAAACCACCAGCCAGGCACCGGTGATCAACTGCAGATAGCGCATTGGCGCCGATTTGAAAAACCCCATGTCCATGTTCCTTATATCAATGGGCGGCGATATTCGTCCTGACGCTGTAGTCAGTTTGTGAAGCTATAGTGAAAAACTCGTTGAACGGTTGAATCGGTTGAAAACCCTTATCGACGCACCTTCCGGCTCTATCCCTGAGCCCTGCTTGGCCTTAAGCTGCGCGAGCCAACACGGCCGTTACCGCGTACGGAGACACTGCCCATGCGAATTTTATTGGTTGAAGACAACCGCGATATTCTGGCCAACCTGGCGGATTACCTGGGGCTCAAGGGCTACACCGTGGACTGTGCGCAGGACGGTTTGTCGGGCCTGCACCTGGCGGCCACCGAGCATTACGACCTGATCGTGCTCGACATCATGCTGCCCGGTATCGATGGCTACACCCTGTGCAAGCGCCTGCGCGAAGACGCCCGCCGCGACACGCCAGTGATCATGCTCACCGCGCGTGACCAGTTGGACGACCGGTTGCAGGGCTTCAAGTCCGGCGCCGATGATTACCTGCTCAAACCGTTTGCTCTGTCGGAACTGGCCGCGCGTATCGAAGCCGTGCTGCGCCGTGCTCAGGGCGGCGGCCGCCGCGCCTTGCAGGTCGGCGATTTGAGCTATGACCTCGACACCCTGGAAGTCACCCGTGAAGGGCGCCTGCTCAAGCTCAACCCGGTCGGCCTCAAGCTGCTGGCGGTGCTGATGCAAAAAAGTCCGCACGTGCTGCGCCGCGAAATCCTCGAAGAGGCGTTGTGGGGCGACGATTGCCCGGACAGCGACAGCCTGCGCAGCCACGTCCACCAGTTGCGCCAAGTCATCGACAAGCCCTTCGCCAAACCGTTACTGCAGACAGTGCACGGCGTTGGTTATCGTCTGGCCGAGGGGCGTGATGGAGTTTAAGCAAAGCCTTTCCCAGCGGATCATCATCGCCTTTGCCTTGATGAGTGCGTTGGTGGCGGGGGCCTTCGCCATGGGCATTATCGCGACCGTGCACCTGGTGGAAGAGAAGTTGATCTCGGCGGGCCTGGGCGGTGACTTGCAACGCTTGCTGCTGATGGACACGGTCGAAGACTGGCGCCACCGACCCGAGCCGGACCAGTTGTTCTATTTCAGCGGCGGGCCGGGCGATTTTGAATTGCCCAAGGACCTGCGGCATCTGGAGCCGGGCTTTCATGAAGTATTTCGCGAATCGCTGTCGTACCACGCCATGGTCGAAGTGATTGACGGGCGACGTTATGTGTTGCTGCAAGACCAAAGCGATTTCGAAGAGCGTGAGCGTGTGCTGTTTGCCGTGGTGCTGGTGGGCTTTGTGCTCAGCCTGGCATTGGCGGTGTTCCTCGGCTGGGTGCTGGCGCGCAAGGTGATGGCGCCGGTGGTGCGCCTGGCGCGTCAGGTGCGTCACCGCGACCAGTTGCTGGGGCTGGCGCCGCCCCTGGCGCCGGACTATGCGGCCGATGAAGTGGGTGAGCTGGCGGTGGCGTTCGACGCCACGTTGGGGCGGCTGCGCGCGGCGTTGTCGCGTGAGCAGTTGTTTACCAGCGATGTGAGCCACGAATTGCGCACCCCCTTGATGGTATTGGCTAGCTCCTGCGAGCTGTTGCTGGAAAACCCGGCCATCGACCAGCGCGGGCGTAACCAGGTGCAGCGCATTGCCCGTGCCTGCGAAGAAATGCGCGAGCTGGTACAGACCTTCCTGATGCTGGCCCGCGCCCAGCATAACGATGCCTCTATGTCGGCCCAGGTCACCCTCAGCCAGGTGGCGGACGATTTGCTCGGCATCTGGCGTGAACAAATCGAACACAAGGGGTTGGAACTGATCTACCAGCCAGGCAACCCCCTGGACACGCGCTACAACACGACGTTCCTGCATGCGGTGATGGGCAACCTGCTGCGCAATGCCTTGCATTACACCGAGCATGGTTTTATCCGGCTGACCCTGGAGCCGGCGGGCTTTGTGGTGGAAGACAGTGGCGTCGGCATTCCAGAAGAGAAACGCGAAGCGATGTTCGAGCCCTTCGTGCGCGGCAGCGAGAAGCGTGGTGATGGCCTGGGGCTTGGTTTGTCGCTGGTGCAACGGATCTGCGAGAACCAGGGCTGGAGCGTCAGCCTCAGCACCATGGAGCCCAATGGCTGCCGCTTTCATGTCGAACTGGGTCAGCCCGGCGCCTGACCCGTCCACCCTGCCGCAATCCTGCCAAACATCGTCGTCATTCGGCGAAGATGGCCCCATGATATTGTTTATGTCTGTAAAGTTTTGAAATGTATGGGGTTGGACAGGACAGGTTTTTCACACATGGTTGACCTGTTGATCACAGTTCGGTGCTTAACGTTGTAGGCATCAGTAACTGGAGATCAGTGATGTCTAACCCTATCAAGCTCGAATTTTCCGAAAAGTATGACGATGAGCATGCGCGGGAATATTTACTCAAGCATCAAGACAATCTGGCGCGTCGCCTGTCCCATAAACGCGACGAGCAATTGGCTCGTGGCGCCCTGGCGATGGCCGGTGAGCCAGGCCTGGTACTGGACCTGCCGTGCGGCGCGGGGCGGTTCTGGCCGTTGCTGGCAGAGAAACCCAACCGTGTGATTATCGGCGCGGACAATTCAGCGTCGATGTTGAAGGTTGCAACCGTCGCCCAACCCGCGGAAGTTGTGAAACGGGTACGACCCTTGCAGACATCAGCCTTTGATATCGACCTGCCAGATAACGCGGTCGACAGCATTTTCTGTATGCGCCTGCTGCACCATATTGGTGACCCGGCGCACCGGCTGGCGATATTGCGGGAGTTCCAACGGGTTACCCGCGACAGTGTGATCATTTCGCTGTGGGTCGACGGCAATTTCAAAGCCTGGAAACGCAAGCGCCTCGAAGGGCAGCGGCGTAGAAAAGGTGAGCAGGAAAGTTACCAAAACAGATTTGTGTTACCAGCTGCTACTGTTGAGGCAGAGTTCGAAGAAGCCGGTTTTCGTGTCCAGGAGTCTCTGGACTTCATACCGTTGTACGCCATGTGGCGAGTGTATGTATTGCGCAAGAGGTAGCAGGATGGCAGTTGAGTGCGTAGCAGGCAGTCACGTAGCTCCCGAAGACAAGTTTGATTATTTCTGGCGCCAGCAAGGCGAGTGGGTCGAGGAACCCAATCGTCGGCGCGGCGGTGAAAGCGGTGTGCAACGCGTGATGAGCGCCAATGGCCGCTTGCTCTACAGCAAGCGCCAGACCGGGCACATCTATCGCAGTTGGCTGCACCCGTTCGGTCGCCCCACCGTGTTGCGCGAGCGGGACGCCATCAAGGGCCTGCGCTTGTTGGATGTGCGCGTACCGGAGCTGGTGTTCTGCGAGGCGCGTCGCGATGCGGATCACCACTGGAAGGCACTGCTGGTGACAGCGGCGCTCGACGGTTTCGACGAAATTGAACACTGGTACGCCGCCGGTGGCCGTGAACGCTACGGCGAAGTAGTGCACGAGCGTGTGCTCAAGGAATTGGCCGGCACCCTGGCGCGTATGCACAAGGGGCGCTGGCAGCACGGTTGCCTGTACATCAAGCATATTTTTGTGCGGGTGATGGGCGAGGGCGACTCGGCCACTGTGGACGTGGCACTGCTGGATTTTGAAAAATGTCGCCAGCGCCTGACCGCTCATCGGGCGGCGTCCCATGACATGCGGCAACTGCGCCGCCATTCGTCGTGGAGCGATAGCGACTGGCAAAAACTCAGCTACTTTTACGAGACGGCGTTTGGCAGCGCTATCAAGGGTTTAACCAAATGAAGCTAGAAATAGCACGAGGTCTGTTCCTGGTGGGGGCGTTGGGCGTTGCTGCCTTGGCCCTGGCCGCGTGGGAGCAGCCTCGCACACAGGTACTCAGTGCAACGCAGGAGGGCGCGCAATGCCTGTTGCCGCGTGTCGCCAAGGCGAGTGTGGCGGCCAAGCCTGATCACGAGCTGCTGCTGTTCATGTTTGGCATGTCTCAAGGGATGAGGCCACAGAGTTGAAACGATCAAGCCAGCCGAAAAGGGCCTTGCGATGCGAGGCCCTTTTTTTTGCGTTATTCACCGCCGGGAAACGGCCAAACTCGGCTCAAATCAGGTGCAGATGGTTATCCCAGAGCCCCGCCGGCAACTCCAGCGGTGTTGCCACCAACGGTTGCTGGCGGCAATCGTAGAAGCGGCAACGCCCTTGACCGGAGGTGACGACAAAACCATCCGCCACCGCGCCGACACCCGCGCAGTCCGGTAACGGCCCATCCAGGCGCAGCTCGCCGCTGTCCATGTCCCAGATAAAGAAGCGGTTGCCACGCGGCGCGGTCAGCGCCACCAGGCGCAACTCGCTGTGCACCGCGACGCTGGCGGTGTAATGCCCCATCGCCTGCAACTGCTCATCGGCTACCGGGAAGGGGACGAACGGCTGCCCTGGCCGCTTGATCGCCAGCAGCTCGGAACGCTCTTGGGACGGCCCCATGAATTGCTGACCGGTAAGGATGGTGCCATCGCTGGCGATGCCCATGTGGCGCACGCTGTTCATCTGTTGCGCCAGGGTTTCCTTGCTGATCAGTGTGCCGTCGCGGCGCATCAATACCAGGCTTGGCTCCATGGCGTTGAGGTTCATCTCCACACGGCTTTCGGCTTCGGTGCGAATGCCGCCGTTGGCCACGATCAGTGTCTCGCCGTCGGGCATCCACGACACCTGGTGCGGGCCGATACCGTGGGTAGAAAGCTCACCGCTGTGCACCAGCCGCTCGCCTTCGAACTTATACACACCGAGCAGGCCGCGACCGGGGTCGGAGGTGTCGTTTTCGGTGGCGTACAGCGAGTCGCCGCTCTGGTGAATCACCGCATGGCCATAGAAGTGGCGATTGGCGTTCGAGGTAATGGTTTGCAGCAATGCGCCATCACGCAGGTCGATCAGGTAACTCTCGGTGCCTGGGCGTCGGGCAACAAACAACGCAATCGGTAGCGTGGGGTGGTTGATGATGTCGTGGCAACGCTGGCCAACCTGGGTGGCAAATACGGGTTTGCCGTCCAGGTGGTAGCCCACGGCGTAGTGCTTGCCGTCCGCATCATCCCGCGCCGACAACAGCAGCGGGCGTTTGTCTTTGCTTTTGAACAGCGTCCAGCCACCCAGGGTGAGTGCGCTGAGCAGTACGCTGCCAATGGCCAAAGCCTGTCGCCTGAGCATCATCAGTCACCGTCGTTGGCGTTAAAGCCCAGTTGGATGCCCAGCGCCTTGGCCAGTTCGCCTTCGTGCAGGCGGTGAACCACATTGAGGCTGTCGTAGAGGTCATTGAGTTGCTGGCGCCCGGCGTCATCGTTCAACAGTTCGTTGAGGGTGCGCTGGTTGCTGGCGAACAGTTTCAGCGATGCTGCATAGGCAGCGTCGATCTTGTCGGCCAATGGCTTCTGATCCGCCGGCAGCAGGCCGCGCAGGCCCTTGTTGTCGACGCCGACCCACACGGTCTGGGCGGCGGCGAGGCTGGCCTCCAGGCTTTGCAGGGACGACTGGCTGCGCCATGCGTCAGCCTGGAACGGCTGCGGGATGCCCTTGGTCTGGCGGCCCATCGGCGTGCCGAGTTTTTTCTTCAGGGTGTCCAGCGCGGTCACTTGCACACGCAGCAGATCAGCGATCGCTTCGTGGGAATCGGCGTAGCGCTGGTTGGGAAACTTGCTCATCTGCGCGAGCATGCCGTCGGTGCTATTCCAACTGGCCAGGATCTCTTCAGCCAAGGCTTTCTGACGGTCGCCGATGGCCACCAGCAGCGGGCAATAACGCGCTTTCTGTGCCGCGTCGGCGAGGTCGGTCTTGGCGTCGTAGAGGATGTATTCGTAGGCCGACAAGCCTTGTACCACCACGCTGGACTTGGCCAGTTCGGCGCCGTCGATCTGCGGCTGGCTGGCGACCAGTTGTTCTACCTGACGGCCCACCAGGTTCTTTTTGTCCGGCCAGAACTGCACCTGCCACGAACGGTTGCCTTCAGCCAGCGGGCCGATCAGCAGCGGTTGCAACTCGGCCCAGGCTTTTTGCGCGTGGAGGAAGTCTGCGCGGGCGGTGTCCAGGCTCTCCTTGCCTTGGCAGTAGGCCAGGGCACTGACGGCCAGTTGACGGTCGGCCTCGACCCAGCGGCTGTAGGTCGGCAGGATCACTTGCTTGGCGATCGCCGCCGAGGTCACGGCTTGCGGGTCTTGTGGCGAGCAGGCGCCCAGCGCAAGGGCGGCCAGGCTGGTGAACAACAACTTGGGACGGAACATGTCGAGCTCCCTTCTGTAAGTGGGGCAAAGCTTATAAAGAATTCAGGAACGCCAGCAACGCAGCGCGCTGCTCGGCATTGAAGGACAACACATGCTGCTGCGCCGCTTGTGCCTCACCGCCGTGCCAGAGCACGGCTTCCAGCAGGTTGCGCGCGCGGCCGTCATGCAGAAACTGGGTGTGGCCACTCACGGTTTGCGTCAGGCCGATGCCCCACAACGGCGCGGTGCGCCAGTCGCGGCCGCCGGCCTTGAATTCGCTGCGGTTGTCGGCCAGGCCCGGGCCCATGTCGTGCAACAGCAGGTCGCTGTAGGGGCGGATCACCTGGTTGGCCAGTTCAGGTTCGGCGGCCGTCGCTGCGGTGGTGAACGACGGTTTGTGACAACCCTGGCAACCCGCCTGGTAAAACAGGTTCTTGCCGTCCAGCACTTGTGGGCTGTCGACATCGCGACGCACGGGTACGGCGAGGTTGCGGGTGTAGAACAGCACCAGGCGCAGGATGTTATCGCTGACTTCCGGCTCGCCGTCGGGGCCGTTGCCGTTGGGCGCCTGCTTGCAGGCCACTTGGGCGTCGGTGCAGTCATCGAAGGGTCTCAGGGAGGTGGTGAGGCCCATATCACCAGAAAACGCGTGAACATTTTGTTGATTGAGGTTGGGTTGCCCGGCTTTCCAGCCAAAGCGCCCCAGAACAGTCTTTTGCCGAGCGTCATCCCACACCCAATTCGCGCGGCCGACCAGGGCTTCTTTATCGGCGGTTTTCGCGTCGGTGTTGCGCAGGATATCCGCCTCGCTGATGGCTTCGAGCAGGCCCAGGCCGATCATCGGCGGGGCGATGCGCGCAGAAAAACGCGTGTCGGGGTGCATCGGGCCATAGCCCAGTTGGGTGATCTGCAGGTTTGGCTGGCGCAACTCGACGACGGTACCGTCCTTGAAGGTGACGTTGACCGGCGTGTAGTCGACGCGCACCTTGCCTTCGGGTTCTACACCGGGCACGGCCATGTCTTGCAATTGCCCGCCATAGACCGGCTCGGGCACCACGCCGGCCTGTTCAATGAGTTTGGCGTAGGCGGGCGCATCCGGGATCGACAGACGCACCAGCATCGACACTGCATTGGCGGCGTCGGGCAGCGGCGGGTGGCCACGGCCATCCTTGATATGGCAGTTCTGGCAGGCGTTGGTGTTGAACAGCGGGCCCAGGCCATCACGCGCGGTGGTGGTGGACGGCGCGATCACCCAGGGGCTGCGGAAAAAGCTGTTGCCGACGCTGAAGTCCAGGCGGCGCGTGGGCGACAGGTTGGCCGACGGCAGGGAAAACGCGTTCTGGTCGCGCTTGTTCACCGTCGCCGCGCCGCCCGCACGCGCCTCACCCGGCTCGGCCTTGGCAAACCTGGGGGCGTTATCGCACGCAGTGAGGCCCAGGGCCATGCAAGCGATGGACAGACGAAAAAGCGAGCGGAACATCGAGTTTCCTGAACGAAGGCGAAAAATCTGGTCGCAAAGTCTAACAGGGCCGGGGGGAATGAATAAGAGCAATTATCGTTTGGTGGTAGCCGATTCATTCCCGCTAGAATGACCGCACATTTTTTTTGGAGGTGACCAATGCAGGCTATCGACGCTTTGCTCAACCGTGTTTCCGTGCCGCGCTTGCTGGAGCCGGCACCGACCCAGGCGCAGCGCGACGTGTTGTTCGCCGCCGCCATGCGCGCGCCTGACCACGGCCAGCTGCGTCCTTGGCGTTTCCTCACGGTGGAGGGCGCCGCCCGCGAGCGGATGGGCACGCTGCTGGCCGAAGCCGCGCGCCTGCAAGACGCCGACGCCCCGCAAGCCGCCATCGACAAGGCGCAGAACGGCCCGTTGCGCGCACCGCTGGTGGTGGTGGTGATTGCCCGTTTGCAGGAACACTTCAAGGTACCCAAATCCGAACAGTTGCTGGCCGCTGCCTGCGCCGCCCACGGCATTCTGCTGGCGGCATACGCACAGGGGATCGGCGCGGTGTGGCGCACCGGCGAATTGTCTTACTCCGCTCATGTCGCCAAGGGCCTGGGGCTGAAGCCGGATGAAGAAGTGATTGGCTTCCTTTACCTGGGCACGCCGCAAAACCCACCGCGCACGGCGCCGAAGGAAGATGTGGCGCAGTTTGTTCAAGCCTGGAACGGTCTTTGAACGATCACTGAGCTGCTTGATGTGGGCGCTGGCAAACCCCGCTCCCACAGCGGCTTCATGGCGTTGGTGAGCGGATCGTTGGCGGTGCAGGAGCGTTCAGAGCGGCTGGGTATGCCGTTCGGGGCGTGACCAGATCCACAGGTTGCCCAGGCTCATGCCGGCAATGGCCAGGTAAATCGGCCAGCCGTGGTCGAGCATCACCAGCATCACTATGGCGCACAGCAGCATGCTCACGGTGGCGCTGACCTTGGCCCTGCGCGCGATGATCTTGCCGTTGCGCCAGTTGAACAGGATCGGCCCGAACAGGCGGTGGTTTTCCAGCCAGGCGCTGAGGCGTGGCGAGCTTTTAGTGGCAGCCCAGGCAGCCAGCAGGATGAATTCGGTGGTGGGCAAACCCGGCACGACAATCGCCACCAACCCGATGCCCAGGCTGACGTAGGCCAGCAGTCCGAAAAGGAGCTGGACGATTTTCGAGGTGGATTGGGTTTTACCGGTCATGGTGAAACTTATCTGGGGAGAAGGTTTACAAAAGTGCGAACTGAAATGCAGTTTAACGGTGGAAGGGGGCTTGCACCCTCCCACAGTTGATCGCATTTCAATTCAGACGTCAGGCCAGTTCAGGCGCGCTAGCGTACGCCTGTTCCAGCAACACGGTGAAGCGTACAAACGCATCGACCGCGCCTTGTTCCACGGCGGCTTCTTCTTCGGCGCTCAATTGCAGAGCATCCAGGGTGCGGGTGAAGCTCTTCCAGCCTTCGGCGCGACCGCCGGCCGGTTCGCCCAGGTGGCGGGCCCCGAAGGTTTCGCTCATGCCCAGGCCCACGGCGCGTTTGATCAGGAACGCGGCGCCCAGCTTGGAACCTTCAGACACGAACAGCCAGCCCAGCGCTTGGGCCTTGCTTGGGTTCTTGAGCGCGCCGGCCACCGGTGCGGGCACTTCAGTGTCCAGGTCGGCAAGGTCCAGTTTGGCGGCGTCGGCGCGGCAGCGCGCGGCCAGGTCCGGGACGATCTTGATCAGTTCGGCATCGTTGTACAGGCCCACCAGTTCCGATTGGAACAAGTACTGCGCCACCACGAAACGGGCAAAGTTGGCCTGGGTTTCGAACGGTGCATGGGCTTTTACCAGCGCATCGAGCTTGGTGTGCGGCTCATTGGTGATCTGGTTCAAGCGCTGGGAGCGCAGGCTTGGGCGTTCTGCGGTAGGGGAAGCGGTCATGAAAAAGTCCTTGAGAAGGGAAGCGCCTTGTTGCCCTAAAGAGAGCGGTTATCAACTAGACGAACAAGAAGACGCGGCACAGTAAAAAATCCACACCTGGCCGATGAAATCTCGGCGAGGTGAGGGAGGCGTGGTCAGATGTCCCAGACCACGTTGATCGCAAAGTTGCGACCCGGCTGGGTCAGGCGGTCAAGGTTGGCGGGGCCCGTCACTGCGGCTTCGCCGACGCTGTCGTAGCTGCGCACGTCATCCCAGTTCCAGTACTTTTTGTCGGTCAGGTTGTAGAAGCCGCCGTTGAGGGTCACGTCGTTGGTCACCTTGTAGTAGGCGGTCAGGTCGAGAATGCCGAAGCCCGGGGTCTTGAACGGGCCTTCGGTGCTGCCGTCGGGGGCGTGAAAGGTGCTGCTGTCGACGCGATTCTGTTTTTTCACCAGGGTCCAGCTCAGCAGGCCACCGTAGTTGTCCTGCTCATAGCCCAGGCCGAACACGCCCTTGAGCGGGTTGACGCTGTTAAGCGGTTCACCGTTGTCGTCGTTGCGGCCGTGGGCGTAGGCAACCGCGCCTTGGGTGTAGAGGCCTTGTGGCGCGCCGAATGCGTCCAGGTTCAGGCGGCCCTTGGCTTCTACGCCCTTGACGGTGGCGCGTTTGATGTTCACGGCCTTGAACTGCTCGACGGTACCCGCGACCACGGCGTTGTCTTCGTCGATAAAGTCGCGGTACTTGTTGTAGAACACCGCGATCTCAAAAGACCCCTCGTCAAACTTCCCGCGAAGCCCGGTTTCGATGCCCTTGCTGGTTTCCGGCTTGAGGTCGGGGTTCGGCTCCACGAGATAGCCGATGTTCAGGTTCTCGAAGCGCCCATAGAGGGATTTGGCCGAGGGGGTGCGGAACCCTTCGGCGTACTGGCCGAACCATGTGTAGTGATCGGTCAGGGCGTAGGTCAGGCCAAATTTGGGCGTGACACGGTGCCAGGTTTTTTCCTTGTCGCTCACTTGGTCCGCACCGGTGGGGTTCACGGTGTTGAGGAATTCCTCGGTCAGCTTGGGTTTGAGCCGGGTGTAGTCGTAGCGCACGGCGGGCAGGAACGTCCATTTATCCCAGCTGATCTGGTCTTGTGCGAACAAGGAGTAAGCGTTGATGGTTGGGTCGGGGAAGTCACTGGACTTCTTCACGCTGTCGCCGGCTTGCGGGCTGGGCGCGCCGATGGCCGTGCAACCGGAGCCGACAGCGAGGCAATAGGCCGAGCCCTCGCGGGACCCGGTGACTTTTTGCTGTTTGAGCGTCGTGCCGTAGGTCACCTGGTGATCGGTTTCACCCAGGCTGAATGCTTTGTCCAACTGAGCGTCGAAAACCCACTGTTTCTCTTCGTAAAGCGTGTCGCGGGTACGCATCACGCGCCGGCCCGACTGATAGATTTCGGCGGTCGTCTGGTCGGTCTTGGCGATCTGGTAATTGAGGCTGGTCTTGATACGGTCGGCTATCGGTGACGCGAGGGCGAAGCTGTTTTCCAGGCCGAAACGTTCGCGGGTAATGGTGTCGTTGCCGCGACGGTCACGGTACAGGTTGAAACCGCGCCCGCCGATGAACGGGCCGCCCACCGCGTTCTTCAGGTTGATGTCGCGATCATCCTTGTACTTCTCATATGTCAGGCCCAGGCGGTTGTCGTCACCGTAGTTCCAGCCCAACTTGGCCAGCACGTTGGTGGTGCGCGCGTCTTCCGGGTTGGCGCCGGTGCGGTCCAGCCCGGTGGCGTTATTGCCGTCATAGGATTCGGTTTCATGGCCGTTGCGCTGGCTCAGGTGCAGCAGGCCGTCGAAGTCCTGCACGCGACCGGCGAGGGTGCCGGACGTCAGCCAGCTCTCATCGGCGGAGCTGTAGCCGGTCTTCAGGCGGGCGCCGACATCCTGGCCGGGCTTGATGATGTCATCCGGGTCGAGGGTGAAATAGCTCACCGCGCCGCCGATGGCGCTGCTGCCATACAGGGCTGAGGCGGGGCCACGCAGGATCTCTACGCGCTTGACGATTTCCGGGTCGACATAGTTGCGGCGGGTCTTGGCGTAGGGGCCGTTGAAAAAGTTGTCGGGTACTTCCACGCCGTCCACTTGGGTGAGGATGCGGTCGCCATCGATGCCGCGGATGTTGAAACCGGCATTGCCCGACCGTGTGCCGGCGCCGCCCACCGACACGCCGGGCTCGTAGCGCGCCAGTTCGCGGATGGTGTTCACGTTCTGACGGTCCAGCGCTTCGCGTTCATGCACGCTGACGGTGCTGGGCACACTGTTCACATCCTGTTCGTTGCGAGTGGCGCTGATGGTCACCTGCTGCAGGTTGAGGGTGCCGCCGGCTGCGCGTTTCTCCAGCACGATGCTGTTATTGCCCAGTTTGCGGTAGCCCAGGTTGGTCCCCACCAACAGCCGGTCCAGCGCTTTTTCCGGCGGCAGCGGGCCGCGCACGCCAGGCGACGACACGCCTTGGCCGAGCTCTGCCGGCAGGCCGACTTGCCAGCCGGTCACGGCAGTAAATGCGTTGAGCGCCGAGACCAGCGGCTGCTGCTCGATGCTGAAGGTGTAATTGCCGTGGCTGCGCGCGGCGGGCTCGGCGGCGCTGGCGGTCATCACCGGCACGCCGGCCAGCAGGATGGCGGCGGTCAGCAAGGACAGGACGGGCGAAGAAGACCGGCGATTGAAACGAGAGGACATCGAGAGCGCTCCGGGGTACGAATCTTATAGTTGCGAACCGAACCAAATAGGAATCAGTTGCATTGGCTAAGACGAGACGTACCACCGAGGGCTATCGAGTAAAAATTGTTCTCATTTAATTCAGGATAACCAGCGCCGGGTATTCCGAGAGCGTGGCCGAGGTGATGTGTGCCAGGGAACGCACCACGTCCAGCGGCTGGTCGAGGCGGTAATTTCCGGTGACGGCGACGCGGGCGAGACGGTCGTTGGTGTTGACGATCCAGCCGGGATAATACCGACGCAATTCGGCAAGCACTTCGCTCATCGGGCAGTTTTCGAAGATCAGCCGGCCTTGGACCCAGGCCAGGTCTTTGTTGGCATCCAGCTTGGCCGGCTGGCCGAAGCCTTTGGGGCCGATGCGGATACTTTGCCCCGCGCTCAGGCGCACGCGGGCGTCGTCGACGGTGTTGCTCAGGTCGACATCACCACGCTGCACTTGCACCTGGGCCTCGCCATTGAGGTAGCGCACGGCGAAGGCGGTGTCACGTACGCTGGCGCGCACTGGGCCGGCGTCGATCTGCAAGGGCTGGTCGTGGTTCGGCGTGACTTCAAAAAACGCTTCGCCCTGGTACAGGCGGGCGATGCGCTGGTGATCCTTGACGTCGCTGGAAAACGCCGAGTTGGTGTTGAGCAGCACTTTGGAGCCATCGTCCAGTTGCAAGCGCTGACGTTCGCCGACCACGGTGAGGTGGTCGGCTTGCAGGCGCACCGGCAAATTGCTGAAGCTGAACAGGCCGATCAACAGCACGGCGGCTGTTGCCAGTGGCTTCCAGTACGGTTTGATCCGGCGCCAGGCGCTGGGCGTGCGCGGCGCCGCCAGGGCCGCGGCGGCGCTGTGTACCGGCGCGCCACCCCAGGCCGCCTGGGCTTTTTCGAAGGCATTGGCGTGGGCCGGGTCGCTGGTCAGCCAGCTTTCAAACTCGGCCTGCTGCCCGGGCTGCGGGCACTGCAGGGCGATCAGCCAGTCGAGGGCCTGGTCCATAGCCGCGTCTTGCAACACCTCATGAGCCAGCTCATGGGCGCGCAGTTTGTTCGGGTCTGTCACGGTGTGCCTCGGGTCTTCGCCACGTTCTATTCATTTTCTACGGCTTGGGTCGACATTTCTGTCGGATGCAGCTTAAGGCCGATCCAGCCGTTCGGCCACACCTACGCAAATGGCCATGATCAATTTCAGTTCTTTTTGCACGGTGCTCAAGGACACGTTCAACTGATCGGCAATCTCCTGGTAGCTGCAACCGTGCAGGCGGCTGAGGATGAAGATCTGCTGCTGGCGCGCGCTTAACTGGCCCAGGCTGACGCTCAGGTGTTCCAGCAACTGCTCGGCCTGGGTGGCGTCTTCGGGGGGGCTGATGGGGGCGGCAACGCTTTGTAGGATGTCCAGCGGTACATCTTCCTGCAACGTACGGGCCTGGATCCGACGCGCGCGCAGGTGATCCAGCGCCAGGTTGCGTGCGGTTTGATAGACGAAGGGTTCGAGGTGATCGATGGGCCGCTCGCTCAGGGCCCGGGTGACGCGCAGGTAGGTTTCCTGCAACAGGTCCTCGGCGGTGCTGTGGTTATTCACCATCCGCTGCAAGGTGCGTAGCAGAATCACCCGTTGGGTGAGAAAGACATGGTTAAAGCGAGATTGGCTCACAGGCGTACCCGACCGATTTTCAGTTAATGATAATGCTTATCATCAACTGAAATGGCAAGTGGCTATTGCTGCAGGCCTACATAGAGCAAATGCGGGAAGGGGGCTTGCCCCGATAGCGCGGTGTCAGTCACCCCCATCTCTGACTGATAAATCGCCATCGGGAGCAAGCCCCTCCCACAAAAGCCACATGCACAACGCTCGTTATTCGGCGTTGCACAGTGCCAGGCAGTTATCCAGCATGCGGTTGGAGAAGCCCCATTCGTTGTCGTACCAGGCCAGCACTTTGAGCAGCTTGCCGCTTACCTTGGTGTGGTTGGCGTCAAAAATCGACGACAGCGGGTTGTGGTTGAAGTCGCTGGAAACCAGCGGCAGGGTGTTGTAGCCGAGGATTTTCGAGTGCTGGCTGGCTTCCTTGAGCAGCGCGTTGACTTCTTCGGCGGTGGCTTCTTTTTTCAACTGTACGGTGAGGTCCACCAGCGACACGTTGATCACCGGCACACGCACGGCCATGCCGGTCAGCTTGCCCGCCAGCTCCGGCAGTACCAGGCCCACCGCTTCGGCGGCGCCGGTCTTGCTCGGGATCATGTTCTGGGTGGCCGAACGCGCACGGTACGGGTCGGTGTGGTAGACGTCGGTCAGGTTCTGGTCGTTGGTGTAGGCATGGATGGTGGTCATCAAGCCGCTTTCGATACCCAGCTCGCGATGAAGCACCTGGGCGACCGGTGCCAGGCAGTTGGTAGTGCACGAGGCGTTGGAGATGATCTGGTGGGACTGGCGCAGAATGTCATGGTTCACGCCATACACCACGGTGGCGTCCGCACCCTTGGCCGGTGCCGAGATGATCACCTTGCGTGCGCCGGCGGTAATATGGGCGGCAGCCTTGTCACGGTCGGTGAACAGACCGGTGCATTCAAATACCACGTCGATCTTGTGTGCGGCCCATGGCAGGTCGGCCGGGTTGCGAATGGCACTCACGGCAATCCGGTCACCATTGACGGTCAGGCTTTCCTGATCGTGGGCGACCTCTGCGTCGAAAGTACCGTGCACGGTGTCGAATTTAAGCAGGTGGGCATTGATCGAGCTGTCGCCCAGATCATTGATGGCGACGATCTGCAAATCCTGGCGATAGCCTTGGGTATACAGTGCGCGCAGGACATTACGGCCGATACGGCCAAAACCATTGATTGCGATACGAAGAGTCATTGGAAGGTGCCTGTCGTCGATTTGTTGTAAGAATTACAAGATTATTCGCATAAAAATAGAAAACAAGCCTTTTTAGTGGCAATATTTTGTTCAATCTACAACGAGTGACCTGAATCAACTGGTCCGATGATTTAAACGACACCCTGCCATCCCATGCGCTGCGGGCGTTTGATCAGCATAGACACTCAGGTCGCCACATCCGTTAGCCTGGAGTTCTACACATGCATCCCCGCGTTCTTGAGGTCACCGAACGGCTTATCGCCCGCAGCCGCGCCACTCGCGAGGCTTACCTTGCGCTCATTCGCGGTGCCGCCAGCGACGGGCCGATGCGTGGCAAGCTGCAATGCGCCAACTTCGCCCACGGCGTGGCCGGTTGCGGCACCGAAGACAAAAACAGCCTGCGCATGATGAATGCCGCCAACGTGGCAATTGTTTCTTCATATAACGACATGCTTTCGGCGCATCAGCCGTACGAACATTTCCCGGAACAGATCAAGAAAGCCCTGCGCGAAGTCGGCTCGGTCGGCCAGTTCGCCGGCGGCACCCCGGCCATGTGCGACGGCGTGACCCAAGGCGAGCCAGGCATGGAACTGAGCCTGCTCAGCCGTGAAGTCATCGCCATGTCCACGGCGGTTGCGCTGTCCCACAACATGTTCGATGCCGCGCTGATGCTGGGCATCTGCGACAAGATCGTCCCCGGCCTGATGATGGGCGCGCTGCGCTACGGCCACTTGCCGATGATCTTCGTACCGGGCGGCCCGATGCCCTCAGGCATTTCCAACAAGCAGAAGGCCGACGTGCGCCAGCGCTACGCCGAAGGCAAGGCCACCCGCGAAGAGCTGCTGGAATCGGAGATGAAGTCCTACCACAGCCCCGGTACCTGCACCTTTTACGGCACCGCCAACACCAACCAATTGCTGATGGAAGTGATGGGCCTGCACCTGCCGGGCGCCTCGTTCGTCAACCCGTACACACCGCTGCGTGACGCCCTGACCCGCGAGGCCGCGCATCAGGTCACACGCCTGACCAAGGCCAACGGCAACTTCACGCCGATCGGCGAAATCGTCGACGAAAAATCCATCGTCAACTCCATCGTCGCCCTCAACGCCACCGGTGGTTCCACCAACCACACCTTGCACATGCCGGCCATCGCCATGTCGGCGGGCATTATCCTCACCTGGCAGGACATGGCCGACCTCTCCGAGGTGGTGCCGACCCTGTCCCACGTGTACCCGAACGGCAAGGCCGACATCAACCACTTCCAGGCGGCGGGGGGCATGTCGTTCCTGATCCGCGAGTTGCTTGAGGCCGGCCTGCTCCATGAAGACGTTAATACCGTCGCGGGCAAGGGCCTGAGCCGTTACATCCAGGAGCCGTTCCTGGTCGACGGTGAACTGGTCTGGCGCGACGGCCCCATCGAAAGTCTCGACGAAACCATCCTGCGCCCCGTGGCCCGCGCGTTCTCGCCCGAAGGCGGCCTGCGCGTGATGGAAGGCAACCTGGGGCGTGGCGTGATGAAAGTTTCCGCCGTGGCCCCTGAGCATCAGGTGGTTGAAGCACCGGCGGTGGTGTTCCAGGACCAGCAGGACCTGGCCGATGCGTTCAAGGCCGGCCAATTGGAAAAGGACTTTGTCGCGGTCATGCGCTTCCAGGGCCCGCGCTCCAATGGCATGCCGGAGCTGCACAAGATGACGCCGTTCCTCGGTGTGTTGCAGGACCGCGGTTTCAAAGTCGCGTTGGTGACAGACGGGCGTATGTCCGGCGCGTCGGGTAAGATCCCCGCCGCGATTCACGTCAACCCCGAAGCCCAGAGCGGCGGGCCGCTGGCGCGGGTGCGCGATGGCGATATCATTCGCGTGGATGGCGTGACAGGTACCTTGGAGCTTAAGGTAGACGCCGAAGAATTTGCAGCGCGCACGCCTGCCACGGGCCTGTTGGGCAATAACGTGGGCGCCGGTCGCGAGCTGTTTGCATTTATGCGCTTGGCCGCAAGCTCCGCAGAGCAGGGCGCCAGCGCCTTTACCTCTGCCTTGGAGACGCTTAAGTGAAGCTTGCGCTGGTCGGTGATATCGGGGGTACCAACGCCCGTTTTGCGTTGTGGCGGGATTCGGCACTGCATTCGATTCGTGTGCATGCCACGGTGGATTACTCCAGCCCTGAAGAAGCGATCAAGGTCTATTTGCAGCAAGAAGGCCTGAACATCGGCGATATCGGCGCAGTCTGCCTGTCGGTGGCCGGGCCGGTGAGCGGCGATGAATTCAAATTCACCAACAACCACTGGCGCCTGAGCAAGGCTGCGTTCTGCAACACGCTGCAGGTGGAGCAACTGCTGTTGGTGAATGATTTTTCGGCCATGGCCCTGGGCATGACCCGTTTGCAGCCCGACGAATACCGTGTGGTGTGCGCGGGCACGCCGGAGCCGTTGCGCCCGGCGGTGGTAATCGGCCCGGGTACTGGCCTGGGTGTCGGCACCTTGCTGGACCTCGGCGCAGGTCGTTACGCGGCGTTGCCGGGCGAGGGCGGCCATGTCGACCTGCCCCTGAGCAGCCCGCGGGAAACTCAGTTGTGGCAACACATTTACAACGAAATCGGCCACGTCAGCGCCGAAACCGCCTTGAGCGGCGGCGGGTTGCCGCGTCTGTACCGGGCGATCTGTGCGGTGGACGGCCACACGCCGGTGCTGGAAACGCCCGAAGCCATCACGGCGGCGGGTTTGGCCGGCGATCCGATCGCCATGGAAGTGTTGGACCAGTTCAGCATCTGGCTGGGCCGGGTTGCAGGCAATAACGTGTTGACCACCGGTGGGCGCGGTGGCGTGTACATCGTGGGCGGGGTGATACCGAGGTTTGCCGACTTCTTTATCACCAGCGGTTTCGCCAAAAGCTTCGCGGACAAAGGCTGCATGAGTGACTATTTCAACGGCATTCCGGTGTGGCTGGTGACAGCGCCGTATTCGGGGTTGACCGGGGCGGGTGTGGCGCTTGAGCAGGCTTTTACGTAGGCATCAAGAACACCCCATAACAACAAGGAGGACCCCGTGAGCGTAATCAGTAAATCGATTCTCCTCGTCGACGACGACCAGGAAATCCGCGAATTGCTGCAAACCTACCTCAGTCGCGCCGGTTTCCAGGTGCGGGGCGTACCGGATGGTGCGGGGTTCCGTCAGGCGATGAACGAGGCGCCGTGCGACTTGGTCATCCTCGATGTCATGCTGCCGGACGAAGACGGCTTCAGCCTTTGCCGCTGGATCCGCCAGCACCCGCGCCAGGCGCAGGTGCCGATCATCATGCTGACCGCCAGTTCCGATGAGGCCGACCGCGTGATCGGCCTGGAGCTGGGCGCCGACGATTACATCGGCAAGCCGTTCAGCCCCCGTGAGTTGCAGGCGCGGATCAAGGCCCTGTTGCGCCGCTGCCAGTTCGGTCAGGAGCGCAGCAGCGGCGGCGATGTGCTGGTGTTCGATGAATGGCGCCTGGACATGATCAGCCATCGGCTGTTTCACGTGGATGGCGAAGAGGTGATCCTTTCCGGTGCCGATTTTGCCTTGCTCAAATTGTTTCTCGACCACCCACAGGAAATCCTCGACCGCGACACCATCGGCAACGCCACCCGTGGCCGCGACCTGATGCCGCTGGACCGTATCGTCGACATGGCCGTGAGCCGCCTGCGCCAACGCCTGCGCGACACCGAAAAGCCGCCGCGGCTGATCCGCACCGTGCGTGGCAGCGGCTATCAACTGGCAGCCAGCGTGGTTGCCGGCAATGCCCACTGAGCCTGTAACCGAACGCCGCCGCCGCTTCCCGGTGCCGCGCTCATTGCTGGGGCGCATGCTGCTGCTGACCTTGCTGGTGGTGCTGTTCGCCCAGGCTCTGTCCAGCGTGATCTGGGTGTCGCAGTTACGCGCGACCCAGCTCGAAGGCCTGGTCACCAGCGCCCGGAGCCTGGCGCATTCGATGACCGCCAGCGTGAGTTACTTCCGTTCGTTGCCGGTGGCCTATCGGCCGTTGGTCCTCGACCAATTGCGCAGCATGGGCGGCACCCGGTTCGTGGTGACGCTCAACGATCGCCCGCTGGAGATGCAGGTACTGCCCGAAACCCCGCGCAAACAAGCGGTGCTGGTCGCGGTCGATGAAGTACTGCGCCAGACCCTTGGTGCCGACGTGGTGATCTCAGTGGAGTTCGTCAGTGCCGAAGACCTGCGCATCTTCAATGCCGGCCTCAAGCTTGATGAGCTGCCGCGCTCCTGGGCTCATTACGCCTTGACGCTGGAGCCCGTGAACCCGCCGGTGCTGGTCACCCAGATTCAACTCGCCCCCGGCGAATGGCTGTACATCGCCTCGCTGTTGCCCGAGCCCTACACCAGCCTTGAGGAACAAGGCCTGCCGTCCCAGCAGGTGTGGTTTATCGTGCTGACCAGTGGTTTTCTGCTGTTATTCATCGGCCTGTTGGTGCACTGGCAGAGCCGCCCACTCAAGCGCCTGGCGCGGGCGGCGCGGGATATGTCGCTGGGCGCCGACGTGGAGCCGGTGGCCGAAGGCGGCGGCAGCGAAGTGGTGGAAGTGGGTCGTGCCTTCAACGCCATGCGCGAGCGCATCAGCCGTTACCTGACCGAGCGCAGCCAGTTATTCAGCGCGATTTCCCACGACCTGCGCACCCCGATCACCCGCCTGCGCCTGCGCGTAGAGCTGCTGGAAGACGAAAACCTGCAAACCAAATTTGGTCGCGATCTGGATGAATTGGAGCTGCTGGTGAAAGGCGCGTTGCAATGCGTCAAAGACACCGATATCCACGAGAACATCCAACCCGTCGACCTCAACCATGTGCTCGAATGCCTGGTGGAACCTTACGTCGCGCCGAACGGCAATGGTCGCGTGACCCTGGATGGCTACGCCCTGGCGGCCTACCCAGGCAAGCCACTGGCGCTCAAGCGCTGCATCGGCAACCTGATCGACAACGCGTTGAAGTACGGGCAGAACGCCCATTTGCATATCGAAGATGATGGCGCGCAGTTCATCCTGCACGTGGATGACGAAGGGCCCGGGGTGCCGGAACAGCGTTTGGAGCAGGTGTTCGAGCCCCACTTTCGTCTGGCCGGGCAGCAGCAGGGTTATGGGTTGGGCCTGGGGATCGCGCGCAATATTGCCCATAGCCATGGCGGGGAAGTGAGTTTGCAGAACCTTCGCGAAGGCGGGCTGAGGGTGACCCTTCAGCTCCCGCGAACGCTGGACTAACTGTGGGTCAGATGCTTTGGCGCAACCGGGCCAAGTCTCTGAGCGGCGGCGCACCAAATAGCCGGCTGTATTCCCGGCTGAACTGCGACGGGCTTTCATACCCCACCCGATACCCGGCCGCCGAGGCTTCCAGCCCCTCGGCAATCATCAGCCTGCGCGCTTCCTGCAAGCGCAGCTGTTTCTGGTACTGCAGCGGGCTCATGGCGGTAATCGCCTTGAAGCGATGGTGCAGGGTCGAAACGCTCAGGTTGACTTCCTTGGCCAGGTCATCGATGCGCAACGGCTGTTCGTAATTGCCATTGAGCCACTTGATCGCCTGGCTCACCCGATGGCTCTGACTGTTGGCCACGGCAATTTCATACAAACGATAGCCCTGTGGCCCACGCAGCAAGCGGTAGAGAATTTCGCGGTTGATCAGCGGCGCCAGCATGGCGATGTCTTTGGGCGTATCCAGCAAGCGCGCCAGGCGCAGTACGGCGTCGAGCAGTTGATGGTCGATCCGGTCCACGTACATCCCGCGCGACGTTGGGCGTGTAGGCACGCCCATGGGGCCGGCCTCGGCGATCAGCGCTGTGAGTTGCGCCGGGTCGATGTTGATGCGCACCGACAGGTTCGGGTCGTCCGGCGTGGCATCGATGATGCGCCCGGCCACCGGCATCGCCACCGAAAACACCAGATAGTTGAGCGGGTCATAGGCGAAGATTTCGTCAGCCAGGCGCACTTCCTTGCTGCCGTTGGCGAGGATGCACAACGCGGGCTCCACCAGCACCGGCATGAAGTCTCGCGGTGTGTTGTGACGGTTCAGGTACAACGAGGTGATTGCGGTGCCGTAGGAACCATCTTCCCAGGTATGCCGGTGCACGATGCTGGCCAGTTCGGCGCGCTGTTTTTCCATCTCGGCATCGAGGGGGGTGGGCTTATGTTCGGGCGACGACATGGCGCGTCCTCTGCGGCGGCTTTGATGGGGCTCAGCTTAGCGGCGGCCTTTGAAAAAGTGTTAGGTCGATTCTGCATAATCCTTGCCTGATCCTGCGGCCTGTCGTCAATCAGGCAAGCGCGAGGCGTTTCATCTGCCTGAAACATGGCGTGTGTGCGTGGAATAAAACCGCTGGGCCAACGTCCTATCTACGCTTCTCGCAGGATCGTGCAATAAGCCGGCAGGAATTGACTAACCGCGCGCTCACCCGCGCCGTTATCGTTGATCCTGTGGCAACACACCCTCACAGTGCTTGCCGAGCATCACTTCTCAACGGGAGAGTCGAACATGTCCACCCCCATTCCCGCGAGCCATATGGCCTTTATCCGCGCCCGCACCGGGTGCAGCACCGAACTCGGTGCACGCTTGAGCAGTTTGATCGAACCGGGCCGCCAGGCTCAGGGTTGCCTGCAGTTCTCGTTGCAGCATTCCCAGGTCGACCCCGATGTGTGGCTGGTTTCGGGCTTTTGGAGCAGTGAGCAGGCGATGAGCGCCTACTTCAACTCGCCGGCCCTGCTGATCTTTACCGAGCTGCTGAACGACATGGTCATCCGCAGCATGGACTTCCAGACCTTCACCGATGCATCCGCTGCACGCGCCTACGGCGAGTACCTGCAACTCGCCGGTTGAACCGGTTTAGAATGGCCGCCTTTCCATTGGCCAGGACCTGCAACATGGCACGTAAACAATTTGCCCTCCACGAAGCCGTTTCCGCCGTAGTACCGGGTGACGGAGGCTACAGCGCCGCCGTGGCCGTCAAGGCGCTGGATGGCATGGGCGCCCCGCGGTTTCACAAGATCCTGGATGGGCAGAGGTTCAAGACCGCCTCGGATGCTGATGATGCCGCCACTGTGCAGCTTGAGCGTCTGGTCGATGTGGACGTAGAGGGGCAACTGACGTGGGCACCTGCCGCTGACTAAAGGTGGGGCTTGCTCCCGATAGCGGTGTATCAGCTACAGATAGGCTGACTGACACAGCGCCATCGGGAGCAAGCCCCCTCCCACCATGGGTTGCATTCCACTCAGGGTTTTGCAGCGCCAGGCCGGTACATCTTGAACAACGCTTCGGGCCCCAGCTGGAAGTAATCCGCCGGGCCGCCGCCGCGTAGAATCGGTTCGGCGGCAGCGGTGTCATAGATGCCGTCCTTGAGCAGCCACTTGGCGATGTGCACCGCGACTACCTCGCCCAGTACCAGCCAGCTTGGCACCAGCTCCTTGTCGGCGCGTTGCAACTGGATGATCTGCGTCACCTTGCACTCGAACGACACCGGGCTCTCACCCACGCGCGGTACGCCAACGATTTTCGAAGCCACCGGCGTCAGGCCGGACAACTCGAATTCATCCACCTGCGGCGAGACCGCCGCGCAGCTCTGGTTCATCTGCTCGGCCAGCGGGCGCGTGGCCAGGTTCCACACGAATTCGCCGGTCTGTTCGATGTTGTTCAGGCTGTCTTTGCGCCCGACACTGGAAAACCCAATGATCGGCGGAATGTAATTGAACGCATTGAAAAAACTGTAGGGCGCCAGGTTCAGGTGGCCTTCACGGTCGTGTGACGAAATCCAGCCGATCGGCCGTGGGCCGACGATGGCATTGAACGGATCATGAGGCAGGCGGTGGCCGTTGGCGGGTTCGTAGAAGTGGATATCGTCGGACATGGGCCGGGGTTCCTGCTGCGGGGTTCTGGGAGGCGACCATACTGCAACCCATGGGCGCGAATTTCCATTGGCCCCATGGAATTTTCATTGATTGCCCACCTATTTTTCACAGCGTCCCGTTCAGTCTGCGGCCAAGGTCGACACTCCATAAGTCGGCCATTGAAAGACTGAGCTTCGGAGCCTTTACCCCTATGAATAAACTTCCTCAGATCACCCTGGCGTTCTGGGTCATGAAAATCTGCGCAACCACCCTGGGCGAAACCGCCGGGGACTTGTTGTCGATGACCTTGAATGTTGGCTACGCACTCAGTTCGATGATCCTGATCAGCGTGTTCCTGGTCACCCTGGTGACACAACTCTGGTCGAAAACCTATAACCCCATGCTGTACTGGATTGTGATTTTGTCCACCAGCACCGCTGGCACGACGATGTCGGACTTTATGGACCGAACCCTGGGCCTGGGCTACGCCACCGGTTCAATGATCCTGATCGTGATCCTGATGATCATCTTTGCGCTGTGGCACCTCAGTGGTGATTCGCTGAACGTGAACAAGGTGCAGACCTTGCGGGGCGAGTTGTTCTATTGGATGGCGATCCTGTTTTCCAACACCCTGGGCACCGCATTGGGTGACTTCCTGGCGGATGATTCGGGGCTGGGCTTTGCCGGCGGCGCCTTGTTGATCGGCTCGACCATCGCTGCGGTAGTGGCGCTCAAGTACTTCACCCAAATCTCGGCGGTGCTGTTGTTCTGGGTGGCGTTTGTGCTGACCCGGCCTTTCGGTGCGACCCTGGGCGACTTCCTGACCAAGCCCCATGAAAAGGGCGGGTTGGATTTCGGCACCATTGGTTCATCGGCCGTGTTGGCTGCAATCCTGGTGGTGATGATTGTCGGCGCGGCGTATGCACAGCGACGGTATGGGCGACCACCAGTGGCAGAGGTGTCCTGATTCACCAAGCGACATAAAACCGATGTGGGAGGGAGCAAGCCCCCTCCCACAGGTTTAGCGGGTCAGGCTTTTAGTCCGTGGTAATCCGCGAGTGCTTGCGGGTGTCCTTCATGGTCACGTAGACCAACAACGACACCGCAATACAGGCGGTCACGTACCAGTAGTAACCGGTTTCCATGCCGATGCTCTTGAACCACAGTGCGATGTATTCAGCGGTACCGCCGAAGATCGACACGGTCAGTGCATAGGGCAGGCCGACGCCCAGGGCGCGGATTTCGGTCGGGAATAACTCGGCCTTCACCACGGCGTTGATCGAGGTGTAGCCGCTGACGATAATCAGCGCCGCCATGATCAGGAAGAACGCGCCCCACCAGGTCTGGATGGTGTGCAGGGTGGTGAGGATCGGTACGGTGAACAGGGTGCCGAGGATGCCGAAGGCGATCAGGATCGGCCGACGACCGACTTTATCCGATAGCCCACCGACGATCGGCTGCAGGCACATGAACAGAAACAACGTGGCCGCCGAGATGGTGGTGGAGTCGGAGATGCTCATGCCGACGGTATTCACCAGGTATTTCTGCATGTAGGTGGTGTAGGTGTAGAACGCCAGGGTGCCGCCCATGGTCAGGCCGACCACGGTCATCAGTTCCTTGGGGTGGCGCATCAAGGTGCGCATTGCGCTTTCCTTGGCTTTTTCTTTTTTGCTGAACGACTCGGTTTCTTCCATGCCACGACGCAGGTACAGCGCGACCACTGCGCACAGGGCGCCGATGGCGAACGGGATGCGCCAGCCCCAGGCATAGAGTTGTTCGGTGGTGAGCACCTGTTGCAGCACGATCAGCACTGCCAGGGCAATGAGCTGACCGGAAATCAAGGTCACATATTGGAAGCTGGAGAAGAATCCGCGACGTTCCCGTGTCGCCATTTCGCTGAGGTAGGTGGCGGAAGTGCCGTATTCGCCCCCTACCGACAAGCCTTGCAGCAAACGGGCGAACACCAGCAGGATCGGAGCCCCGATACCGATGGTTTCGTAGCCAGGGCTCAGCGCGATCAACAGCGAGCCGAAGCACATCAGCAGCACCGAGGCCATCAGCGCAGCCTTGCGCCCCTTGTAGTCGGCGTACATGCCCATCAACCAGCCGCCGATGGGGCGCATCAGGAAGCCGACGGCGAAGATCGCGGCGGTGTTCATCAACTGAGCGGTGGAGGAGCCGGCTGGAAAGAAGGCTTTGGCGAAGTACAGCGAAAAGGCGGCGTAGACGTACCAGTCGTACCACTCGACCATGTTGCCGACCGAACCGCTGAAGATCGATTTGATGCGACTGGTGGTGGTGCGTTCCTGCGCAGGCGCAGCCACCGAGCCCAGAGGCAGGGAGTTGGAGTTATCCATTGAAGGATCCTTCATCTAGTTGTTTTTATGGAGCGGCGCGAACGCTGCCTGGCTGGGGCTATAGCAGGAGCTGTGCCAGGTGGATGAAGGCCCGGTCTAGAGGGGGTTGCGGTTTTTTTTGAGCGGAATGTTGCTGATGGTTTTGCAGCGGTGAGCGGAAATCCGCTCATTGATCCTTGAGAAACATGTCCCGTGCAAGGCCATGGCGCTGCATCTTTTCATTGAAGGTTCGGCGGGGCAGTTGCAGCTCCGCCAACACCTCTTTGATATCGCCTTTATGCCGGGTCAGTGCGGCTTTCAGGCAATGGGCCTCAAAGGCTTCCTGCTGCGCGGCGAGGGATTGCCCGGCTTCGATGCCTTCCGGTTCGGACTCGCCGAGGCCCAGCACCTGGCGCTCGGCGACGTTGGCCAGTTCACGCACATTGCCTGGCCAGTCGTGACTGAGCAGGCGCCCCAGCGCCGCACCGCTCAAGGGCTGGGCAGTGCGGCCCAAGCGCTCTGCGGCGTCATGGGCGAAGTGTTCATACAACAGCGGGATGTCTTCACGGCGCTCGCGCAGCGGTGGCAGGCGCAACTGGGCCACGTTGAGACGATATGCCAAGTCTTCACGGAAGCGTCCGGCGCGGGCCTCTTCCAAAAGGTCCGGCTTGGTGGCGGCGATGATGCGCAAGTCTACGTGGATGCTCTGGTTGGACCCCAATCGCTCCAGCTTCTGCTCCTGCAACACCCGCAGCAATTTCACCTGCTGGGCCAGGGGCATGCTTTCGATTTCATCCAGGAACAACGTGCCGCCGTGGGCGTATTCCAGCTTGCCGATGCGTTTGCCCTGGGCGCCGGTAAACGCGCCGCTTTCGTGGCCGAACAGTTCGGCCTCGAACAGTTGCTCGGGGATCGCCGCACAGTTGAGCGCCACGAACGGTTTTTTCGCCCGCGGCCCACAGTCGTGCAGGCAACGGGCGACCCGTTCTTTGCCGCTGCCGGTTTCGCCTCGGATCAGCACGTTGACCGGCAAGCTCGCCAAATCGAGCACCTGGCGGCGCAGGTTCTGCAAGCCACGGGACACGCCAAGCAGGCTGGATTCGAGTTGCGCGCGGTGATCGGCCTGCTGATGCAGGCGACGGTTCTCCAGGATCAGCCCACGTTTATCCAGGGCGCGGCGCAGACTGTTGAGCAGGGTATCGGGGCTGAAGGGTTTTTCCAGAAAGTCGTAGGCGCCGTCGCGCATCGCCTCGACGGCCATCGGCACATCGCCATGGCCGGTGAGCAGGATCACCGGCAAGTCGGCGTCGCGGCGTTGCACCTCGGCGAGCAGCTCCAGGCCGCTGAGCCCGGGCATGCGCACGTCGCTCAAAATGACCCCGGCAAAGTCCCTGGGCAATTGCGCCAGGCATTCTTGGGCACGGCTGAACAGTTGCACCTCAAACCCCGACAGGCTCAACCACTGTTCCACGGCCGTGCGAATGCTGGTTTCGTCATCGACCACAATCACCGCATTTAACATAGGTCCGGCGTCTCCAGCGCGATGGGCAGGGTCAGGGTGAACACCGCGCCGTCGCCGCGGTTACCGGCGATCAGGCGGCCGCCCAATTCATGCACGATAGCGTAGGACACCGCCAGCCCCAAGCCGAGGCCGTCGCCCACCGGCTTGGTGGTGAAAAAGGGGTCGAACACATTGCTCAAGTGTTCTTCGGCAATGCCGCCGCCGCTGTCGCTGACGCTCAAAACCCAAAGCTGCTGGTCGGCATGCACACGGATTTCCAGGCGTTTGCGCGGCTTGTCCACCATGGCGTCGAGGGCGTTGCGCAGCAGGTTGATCAGCACTTGTTCCAGGCGTATCGCGTCGCCGCGTACCCAGGCCGGGCGGGTCAGGTCCAGCACGACGCCGATGCCTTCATCACGCAGGCGTGCATCGAGCAAGTGCAGGGACTGGTCGACGACCGTGGCCAGGTCCAGGCGCTCGCGCAGGCCGCTGGGGCTCTTGCGCGCAAAGGTCTTGAGGTGGCCGGTGAGCGCGGCCATGCGCGTGAGCATGTCGTCCAGGGGCGTAAGCGCCTTGTAGGCGTCGTCCACGCGACCGTGATCCAGCAGCAGGCGCAGGGTCGCCAACTGCATGCGCTGGGCGGTCAGAGGTTGGTTGATTTCGTGGGCGAGGGCGGCAGACATCTGCCCCAGCGCGGCCAGCTTGGCCGATTGCACCAAACCCTCTTGGGCGGTGCGCAGGGCCTGGGTGCGTTCTTCCACCAGTTGTTCCAGCTCTTCGCGGCTGCGTTGGCGCAAGCGGGCCAGGCGCCAGCGTTGGCTCAGGAACAGCGCCAGGAACACCAGCGCCAGCCAGGAACCGGCGGCGGCCAGGCCAGCGTTGCGTTGGTCTTCAAACGGGAACTGCGGTTTGCGCAACAGGTGCAGGGTCCAGCCTTCGGCCTTCAGCGGCAGGGATTCCCAGATGTAATTGGCGCTGCCGTCGGGGCCGTTGACGCGCATCAGGTGGCTGTTTTCGTCAAAGCGTTGCAGGGTGCTGGTGTCCAGCGGTTGCAGGTGTTTCTTGTCGTATTGGCGGGTGGCCTTGAGTTCGGCCAGGTCGCTGTCCGACAACGGGCGCAGGTTGCGATAGCGCCAGCCCGGCTGGTTGGCGATAAATACGATGCCACGCGCATCACTCACCAGCAGCAGGTCATTGCCCTGGGCCCATTCGCGCTCAAGCTCCGGGAATTCCAGCTTGACCACCATGGCGCCGAGAAACTGCTCCTGTTCATCGAGCACCGCGCTGGAGAGGAAGTATCCCGGAATCCCCGTGGTCACCCCCACCGCATAGAAACGCCCGGTACCCTGGCTTCTGGTCTGGCTGAAATACGGGCGAAACGCATAGTTATGCCCCACATAACTACTCGGCAATGCCCAGTTGCTGGCGGCTACGGCCAGGCCGGTGCGGTCCATCAGCTCCAGGGTGGAGGATTGCGCAGCGCCGTTGATGCGTTCGAGCTTGCGGTTGAGCGTGTCTTGTGTGGCGGCATCCATCGGGCCTTTGAGCGCGCTGATCATTTCCGAGTCCAGCGCCAGCACGGCGGGCAGCGCGCGATAGCGTTCGATCAGGGTGTGCAGGGAGTTGGCGTACAGCGCCAATTGCTGGTTGGCGCGGGCGGCATCGTCGATCAGGGCCTGACGTTCGGCATGGCGCGTGGCCAATGCCGCGGCCAGCACCGCACCGGCGATGATCAACAGGGAATAAAAGGTCAGGCGCAGGGGGCGAGGAATCGCGATCATACGAAGATGAACAGCTGCAATAAGGGTGAGCACAATATCACGCGTTGCCCGGATCTTGTGGTGGCGCGCCCTCATAAAAAAAGGCGACCGGGCTTATCGCCTCGGTCGCCTTTATGGGCCAGTTAAAGTGCTTACTGCACCTCTACCGCCAGGCTCTCACTGATCTTTTTCTGCCAGATGGCAGGACCGGTGATGTGCACGGACTCACCCTTGCTGTCTACCGCGACGGTGACCGGCATGTCTTTGACGTCGAACTCGTAGATCGCTTCCATACCCAGTTCGGCGAAGGCGACAACGCGCGACTTCTTGATGGCTTGCGCCACCAGGTAAGCGGCGCCGCCCACGGCCATCAGGTACACCGCCTTGTTGTCCTTGATCGCTTCGATGGCGGTCGGGCCGCGTTCGGACTTGCCGATCATGCCCAACAGGCCGGTCTGCTCGAGGATCTGGCGGGTGAACTTGTCCATCCGCGTCGCGGTGGTCGGGCCCGCCGGGCCAACCACTTCTTCGCGTACCGGGTCAACCGGGCCGACGTAATAGATGAAGCGGCCTTTGAGGTCCACCGGCAGGCTTTCGCCCTTATTCAGCATCTCGACCATACGCTTGTGCGCCGCATCGCGACCGGTGAGCATCTTGCCGTTGAGCAGCACGGTTTCGCCCGGCTTCCAGCTTTGCACGTCTTCTGGGGTCAGGGTGTCGAGGTTTACGCGACGAGCCGACGGGCCGGCTTCCCAGACGATTTCCGGGTAGGCGTCCAGCGGTGGCGCCTCCAGCGACGCAGGGCCCGAACCGTCGAGCACGAAGTGTGCGTGACGGGTGGCGGCGCAGTTGGGGATCATGCACACCGGCAACGAGGCGGCGTGGGTCGGGTAATCCATGATCTTCACGTCGAGCACGGTGGTCAGGCCACCCAGGCCCTGGGCGCCGATGCCCAGTTGGTTGACCTTCTCGAACAGCTCCAGGCGCATCTCTTCGATACGGTTGGACGGGCCGCGCTTGATCAGCTCGTGGATGTCGATGGATTCCATCAACACTTCCTTGGCCATCACCGCGGCCTTCTCGGCGGTGCCGCCGATGCCGATGCCGAGCATGCCCGGTGGGCACCAGCCGGCGCCCATGGTCGGAACGGTCTTGAGCACCCAGTCGACGATCGAGTCGGACGGGTTGAGCATGGCCATCTTCGATTTATTCTCGGAACCACCGCCCTTGGCGGCCACGTCCACTTCCACGGTGTTACCCGGGACGATGGAGTAGTGGATCACCGCCGGGGTGTTGTCCTTGGTGTTTTTACGCGCCCCGGCCGGGTCGGCGAGGATGGATGCCCGCAGTACGTTCTCCGGCAGGTTGTAGGCGCGACGCACGCCTTCGTTGATCATGTCGTCCAGGCCCATGGTGGCGCCATCCCAACGCACGTCCATGCCCACGCGCACGAACACGGTGACGATACCGGTGTCCTGGCAGATCGGGCGATGGCCGGTGGCGCACATGCGCGAGTTGATCAGGATCTGGGCCATGGAGTCACGGGCTGCCGGCGATTCTTCGCGCAGGTAGGCCTCGTGCATCGCCTGGATGAAGTCCACGGGGTGGTAGTAGGAAATGAATTGCAGGGCGTCGGCAACGCTCTGAATCAGGTCGTCTTGCTTGATCACGGTCATGAGTCGCGCTCCTCTATAAGGGAACATTCAATAAAGGTGGCTTCAGTGTTGCATCGGTCGGCTGGAGCCACCTTTCCAAGGCACGCCAAGTGGTGCAGGCGCGACGCTAAAAAGGCGCGGCAGTATAACCCGGCGCGGTGGCCGATACACCCGACTATGGTCAAACTCTGCCGGGCATGATTCCCTGTGCGGGCCTTTTTGATTCGAGAGTTTCCATGCCTGAACTGTACGTCGGCGAACGCCATTGGTCGGTATCCACCGGCAGCAACCTGTTGGACGCCTTGAACCAGGCGGGCGTGGCGGTGCCCTACAGTTGCCGCGCAGGCAGTTGCCATGCCTGCCTGGTGCGTTGCCGAGGTGAGGTCGAGGACAAACAACCCGACGCCCTGAGCCCGGCGCAACGCCAGGATGGCTGGCGCCTGGCGTGCCAGTGCCGGGTGACGGCGGATGTGCAGGTCGAAGCGTTTGACCCGCTGCGTGATGGTTTGCCGGCCCAGGTGGTGGGGGTCGATTGGCTGAGCGCGACGGTGTTGCGCCTGCGTCTGCAACCGGAGCGTGGCCTGCGTTACCGCGCCGGGCAACATCTGGTGCTGTGGGCGGGGCAGTTGGCGCGGCCGTATTCCCTGGCGAGCCTGCCGCAGGAAGATGCGTTTCTGGAGTTTCATATCGACTGCCGCCTACCCGGTGAATTCTGCGATAGGGCCCGGCTGCTGCAGATCGGCGACCGCCTGCGCCTGGGCGAACTACGCGGCGGCGCGCTGCAATACGACCCCGACTGGCAATCCCGGCCGCTCTGGCTGCTGGCGTCCGGCACCGGGCTGGGCCCGTTGTGGGGGGTGTTGCGCGAGGCGTTGCGCCAGGATCACCAGGGCCCCATCCGTATGATTCACCTGGCCCATGATGCTGGCGGCCATTACCTGGCCGAACCCTTGGCCGCGCTGGCCGCCGGGCATCCGAACCTTACGGTGCAGCTGTGGACGGCGGCTGAGTCGATCCAGGCATTGGCGCAACTGCGGCTTGTTTCAAGGCAAACGCTGGCCTTACTCTGCGGGCACCCCGCCAGCGTCGAGGCGTTTTCCAAGCGCCTGTTCCTGGCCGGGTTGCCGCGCAATCAACTGCTGGCCGATGTGTTCCTGCCCCGTGGTTGAGCGCTGAACTTCACAGCCGCGAGACGCACCATGACCGACGCCATCCTGTTGCAACGCGAGCGCGGGTTGCTGACCCTGCAGCTCAACCGCCCGGACAAGAAAAACGCCCTGACCCGCGCCATGTACACGCAACTGGCCGAGGCTCTGGAGCGGGCCGATGCGGACGCCACCCTCAACGCCGTACTGATCCAGGGCAGCCACGAGTGCTTCACGGCCGGCAATGATATAGGCGACTTTCTCGATCAGCCGCCCAGCGATCTCGACAGCCCGCCGTTTCACTTCATGCAGAGCCTGTTCAACTGCCGCAAACCGGTGGTTGCCGCGGTAGCGGGGCCGGCGATAGGCATTGGTACAACCCTGCTGCTGCACTGTGACCTGGTGTATATCAGCCGCGATGCCAGATTGCGCATGCCGTTCGTCAACCTGGGGTTATGTCCGGAGTTTGGTTCGAGCCTGATCCTGCCGCGTCTGCTTGGGCATGCGAAAGCCGCGCAATTGCTGCTGTTGGGCGAGGCGTTCAGCGGTGAACAGGCCGCCGCGTGGGGAATCGCCACCGAGGCGCTGAGCAGTGGTGATGCGGCATTGGCCAAGGCGCGGGAAGTTGCGTTGCGCTTTGAACACCTGGCATTGGGGGCGGTGCAGGTGACCAAGCAATTGATGAAGAGCGTGGACCGTGAGCAGTTGCGGCAGGTGATCGAAGAGGAGGGCGCGTTGTTTACCCAGCGGTTGAGGTCGCCGGAGGCGATTGCGGCGTTGTCGGGGTTTATCACGCGCAGATAAAGCGTGTCGGCGGGGCCGTCGAATTGAATGAATCAGTAGCCGGCTACAGCAAAAAGCCCCGCCATTCACATGGCGGGGCTCTTGTTTTTCAGCGTGTCACTCAGACCTGCGGGTCGCCCACGTGCAGGATCTTCATGCCATTGGTGCCACCGGTGGTGTGGTAGCTGTCGCCCTTGGTCAGGATGACCCAGTCGCCTTTCTCTACGACGCCGCGTTTAACCAGCTCGTCGATCGCCTTCTGGCTGACTTCGTTCGGTGCCAGCGAGGCCGGATCGAACGGAATGGTGTACACGCCGCGGAACATCGCCGCGCGGGCCTGGGCTTCGCGGTGCGGGGTGAACGCGTAGATCGGCACCGAGGAGCGGATGCGCGACATGATCAGCGGCGTGTAGCCGCTTTCGGTCAGGGCAATGATCGCTTTCACGCCAGGGAAGTGGTTGGCGGTGTACATGGCAGCCAGGGCGATGCTCTGGTCGCAGCTTTCGAAGACCTTGCCGATACGGTGGCTGGAGGTCTTGCTGGTCGGGTGCTTTTCGGCGCCGACGCAGATACGCGCCATGGCCTGCACGGCTTCCAGTGGGTACGGGCCGGCAGCACTTTCAGCCGAGAGCATCACGGCGTCGGTGTAGTCGAGTACGGCGTTGGCCACGTCGGACACTTCGGCGCGGGTCGGCATCGGGTTCTGGATCATCGACTCCATCATCTGGGTCGCGACGATCACCGCTTTGTTATGGCGGCGCGCGTGCAGGATGATCTTTTTCTGAATGCCGATCAGCTCTGCATCACCGATTTCCACACCCAGGTCACCACGGGCAACCATCACGGCGTCGGACGCCTTGATCAGGCCGTCGAGGGTTTCGTCATCGGCCACGGCTTCGGCACGTTCGATCTTCGCCACCAGCCAGGCGGTACCGCCAGCTTCGTCGCGCAGTCTGCGGGCGTATTCCATGTCGGCGGCGTCGCGCGGGAAGGAAACGGCAAGGTAGTCCACTTCCATTTCTGCGGCGAGCTTGATGTCGGCCTTGTCTTTCTCAGTCAGGGCTGGTGCGGTCAGGCCACCGCCACGACGGTTGATGCCTTTGTGATCGGACAGCGGGCCGCCGATGATCACCGTGCAGTTCAGTTCGGTTGGAGTGGCGGTGTCGACGCGCATGACGACGCGGCCGTCGTCCAGCAGCAGTTCGTCGCCGACGCCGCAGTCCTTGACCAGATCGGGGTAGTCGATACCCACCACGTCCTGGGTGCCTTCGGTCAGCGGATGGCTGGTGGAGAAGGTGAACTTGTCACCGATCTTCAGCTCAATGCGCTTGTTGGCAAATTTGGCGATACGGATTTTCGGGCCTTGCAGGTCACCCAGCAGTGCAACGAAGCGGCCATGTTTGGCGGCCAGGTCACGCACCAGCTTGGCGCGAGCCTTGTGCTCGTCCGGGGTGCCGTGGGAGAAGTTCAGACGGGCAACGTCCAAACCAGCCAGAATCAGCTGTTCGAGGACTTCCGGCGAGTTGCTGGCCGGGCCAAGGGTGGCGACGATTTTGGTACGACGGACGGACATGCACGGACTCCTGAGTTCAAGCGCTGAGGAAGGCTACTATGCTCTTTCGTTGTAGTCATTGTTCGTTTGCACTACTTATCGACGATTGACTTGTTTTGGTTGTGGCTGAATAGACGAACTGCCTTGAAGATTTTTGACGAGGGGTCGATACACTGCACAAGACTGGAGAACCCTCATGCGAATTCTGCTCATTGCTGCACTGGCCGTCAGTGTTGTCGGCTGCACCCGCTGGTCAATGGACCACCATTTGAACAACGCCTACCGTGCTTACAAGGTGGGTGACTGTGAGCGCGTTACCCTGGAATTGTCCCAGGTCGACCGCACAAGCCGCACTCGGCGTTATGTGCAGCCCGAGGTCTCAATGCTGCGTGGGCAATGCCTGGAACGGCAGAAACTGTTCGTCGACGCGGTGCAGACCTATCAATTCATCATCAACCAATACCCGTCGAGCGAGTACGCCTACCGTGCCCGCGCCAGACTGGACACCCTGCAACAACTGGGGCATTACCCCGGTGCGAGCGTTGCGAAGCCGAGTCCAGCGTCACTGTAATGCTATTCGTCATTTGTTAACTGGCCTCTTGCCAGTCTTGGGCTATCCTTTGTATGTTCGTTTGTATAAGTTTTACTCGAACGAATGAGGGGCCCGGACTCGGCAGCTGTCCAGTGACAAAACGTTTTCTGTTGTCACACCGAGATCCAGGGAGAGCGAGTGTTTGTGCTCGTTCCGAATCACTGGCACGGCCAAATAATGGCCACTGGATGGCGATCTCACCATGTTTACCGACCGACGGATCGAGCGGCATCAACTACCTTATTTCCTGCAAGTGTTTAATCGTCTTACCGATAAACCTATCGGCTTCTTGGGTAATGTCTCGGGGAATGGACTGATGTTGATCAGCCAGTTGCCCATGATGGTCAATGCGCAATTCGAGCTGCGCTTGAAGATCCCCGAGGCTGACGGCACTTTCCATGCAATTGACCTTACGGCGACCTGCCTGTGGAGCCACGAAGATATCAACCCGCAGTATTACGATTCGGGGTTCAACGTGCTTCAGGCGCCCGAGGAATATGAGCAATTGATTGGTGTGTTGGTGCAGTACTTCAGGTTTGACCCCCTGCAGGCATCCGTCTGATTACCGCACGGTGGTTGACCCGGCTCGGGTAATGCTACCCGGGCCGTGGCCAGGCGTTAATGGTTCAGAACACGCCGGCTTTTTTCCAGCCCAGATAATGCGTCACCAGGGCCGCTCCCATGGCTGATGGCAAAGTGTCCAATACCGAGAGGCCGTGCGCGTTCAAACGGTCATGCAGTTCATCCCGGGTGTTGAGGTAGTCCACCGTTGCGCTGTAGGCCAAGGCTTCTGGCATTGTTTGCACGGGCGACTGGCGCAGTCGATCGAGTACTTCTTCACGCAAGCTGGCCACCAGCACCCGATGCTGGCGACTGATGCGCTTCACGGCAGTCATCAACGCTTCGTCATCTTCATCGCGCAGGTTGGTCACCATAATCACCAATGCCCGACGTTTTTGCCTGGCCAACAGTTGGCTGGCCGCCGCCTCGTAGTCGGCGGCTCGTCGAGTGGTGTCCAGGTCGTAGACCGAGTTGAGCAACAGGTTCAATTGGCCACTGCCTTTGACGGGAGCGAGGTAGCGTGGTTGGTCGCCGGCAAAAGTGTACAGCCCCACCGCGTCGCCCTGGCGCAACGCGACGTAACTGAGTAGCAGGCAGGCGTTGAGCGCGTGGTCAAAATGGGACAGTTCGTCATCCTGGCTGCGCATACGTCGGCCGCAATCGAGCATGAACACGATCTGTTGATCGCGCTCGTCCTGGTACTCTCGGGCAATGGGCGTACGTTGCCGTGCGGTGGCTTTCCAGTCGATCTGCCGCAGGCTGTCGCCCTCACGAAACTCGCGCAACTGATGAAACTCCAGGCCCAACCCACGCCGCTGGCGTTGACGCACCCCCAGTTGGCTCAGCCAGTTGTCTACGCCCAGCAGTTGCGCTCCATACAAACGGGCGAAGTCCGGGTAGACGCGAGTGGTGTCGTGGGCTTCGATAAAGCGCCGCGCGGACCACAGCCCCAAGGGGCTCGGCAGTTGGACTTCACAGCGACTGAACGTGAAATGCCCCCGTCGCAGAGGGCGCAGGCGATAGCCCAGCTCACTGCGTTCACCGGGGCGCAGTTCGATGGCCTGGGGTAGGTTTTCCCTGCCTAAACCATCGGGGACATGGTCGAACACCTGGACTGTCAGCGGCTGTGGGTAGTCGCATTCCAGGCTCAGGCGTACTTCGCCCCAGCGGCCCAACGCCAAGCTGCCGGGCATCTGCCGTTGCACCCGTGGCGAGGGCCGGTGCCGCAACCGTAGCGCGTCGAGCATGGCCAGCAGCAACAGCGCCAGGAGCAAGCCCCACGCCACCGAATGTACGGTGTCGGGCACTTTGAACTGCAATGCTGCGGCAGTGCCCAGCAAGATGTTCAAACCCAGCAATAGGCCGAGCCAGATCAACAGCAGACGGGTTGGCTTCATGGTCAGCTCATTGGCGGGGTGCTGGGATCTGGTCCAGCAGCTGCTTGAGCACCTGGTCGACCTCCAGCCCATCGATGTCCAGTTCTGGTGCAATGCGTACCCGATGGCGCAGTACCGCCAAAGCGCAGCCCTTGATGTCATCCGGGGTGACGAACTCGCCGCCGCGTAACAATGCCCGGGCGCGGGCGCCGCGCACCAGTGCAATGGACGCACGTGGGCCGGCACCTATGGCCAGCCCTGGCCAACTGCGGGTGGCCCGCGCCAGGCGCACGGCATAGTCGAGCACTTGTTCATCCAGGGCCAGTTCACTGGCGATTTGCTGCAATTGCAGCACGTCCGAGGCTTGCAGCACGGTGCGCAACGGTTGCACATCCAGCATGTCGGCCCGTGACGAGCGCGTCACTTCACGCACCATCTCCAGCTCTTGCTGTGCATCGGGATAGTCCATGCGCACCTTGAGCATGAAACGGTCCAGTTCTGCTTCCGGCAGGGGGTAGGTGCCTTCCTGTTCGATGGGGTTTTGCGTGGCCAACACCATAAACGGCTGCTCGATGGGCAGCGCCTCGCCTTCGAGGGTCACCTGCCGCTCCTGCATGGCTTCGAGCAAGGCTGCCTGGGTCTTGGCCGGGGCTCGGTTGATTTCATCGGCCAGCAACAGGTGGGTGAACACCGGCCCCTTGCGCAACTTGAATTGCTCGGTGTGCAGGTCGTACACGGCGTGGCCGGTGACATCGCTGGGCATCAGGTCCGGGGTGAATTGGATCCGCGCGAAGTCACCCTCAAAGCATCGCGCCAGGGCACGTACAAGCAGAGTCTTGCCCAGCCCTGGGACGCCTTCGAGCAATACATGGCCGCCGGCGATCAGTGCGGTGAGCACGTCGTCGATCACCTGCTCCTGGCCAATCACTGCTTTGCGCAGTTCAACGCGCAGAGCCTGGGCCTGCCGGCTGGCGCGTTGCAGGGTTTCGGTCGTCAGGGTGTTGGCGCTGGTAAATTCGCTCATAGGGCGTTCCTGAGGGTTTGCAGGCATGCCACCCGCCGGCTGAAATCGGCGCTGGAAAGCCGTTTTGCCGGGAGTGGGCCAAGGGCCTGGCTGATGACATGAGGGGGTTGGCGCGTCAGGTGTTCAAGTACTCGCCATTGTTCGGTGTTGTCGAGGTGCTCAAAGCCAGGATGGCGGCGCCGGGCGGCACGCTGGATATCGCGCTGCAACGCGTGCAATAGCGAACCCTGGCTGCTGCGGCGCAGCAGGAAGTCGGCGCTGGCCTTCAAGTGTTCCTGCAACTGCCGGCGAGCCTTGGGAGCGGGTGCCTGGATCGGGCCTTGGCGCATACCTGCCTGCCAGAGCGCCAGGGCGACCAGCGCAATGAGCGCGACCGCGGCCTGGGGGAAATAACGCAGCAGCAGGGTCAGCAGGTTGTCCACGTCACTGTTGAACAAGAAAGTCACCGCCGTACCCTGGTTCAGGTACCACAGCAGCCAGGCGTTGTCGTGTTTGCCGATATCGGTGGTTTTCCACAGGTCGCTGTCGGTAATCACGGTCACACGGCCTTGCCCGAGGTCTCGTTGCATCAGGTGACTTGACCTGGCGCTATTGGCTGAAAACTGGGCAAGGTGCTTGGGGTCGGTGAGGTTGAAGTCGGTGTCGAAGCTGAAGTACGCCGGGGCGGTTTCATTGTCGACATAGAGTTTGGTCAGGTCCGGCGCTTTCTTTTTGCGGGGTGGGGTGGGCTCAGCCGGCTCCTCACTCAGGGCCTGGTGGATATGCAGGCTATCGAGTAATAAGTCACCGCTTTTGCCGGTTTCTTCATCCCATAGCGCCTCGGCGACCAGGAGCAGATGGCCGCCGGATTTGGCCCAGTCGAGCAGTTGCCCGGCCTGGCGTGGCGACATATTGCTACGTTCGCCCAGCAACAACAGGCTGTTGCCCTTGGCGGGCAGGGTGGCCAGGCGATCAAGGCTATTGACATGCTCCACCGTCAGGCCTTGCTTGCGCAAAAAGTGTTCGGCCGCCAGGTAAGGGTTGGCCAGCACTTGTGGGGCAGGGCCGCGATCCACGACTTCGTCATAGGGCGTCGCGTTGCTCCAGGCGTAAAGGCCACCCGCTCCGATCAGGCATATCAATAACAGCCCAACCCACACCAATAGCCGGCTCATTGATGACCCCCGTAACTGAACAGGGCGCGCCAATCACTGCATAATTTTTGCTGGGTTGAGGCAGAGGGAAGGTGATGACCGTAGGCAAGGTTTTGCCAGTGTCGGGTCAACTCGTCGCTGAAGGCCAGCAGTTGCGGTTGCTGTAATTGTTGAACGCGTGCCAGCACCTGGCCTTCGGTATCGGCGCTCTTAAGCGGCAGGTTGAAGTCATGCAGTAACCGGCTCAGCAGGCCGCGATACAGAAGGCCAAGTGCTTCCCTCGGTTGAGTGGGCCACAGTTGCTCGGCGGTGCTGGCGATATCGACGGGCAAGGTGTCGGTGCCCAGCTCCAGGCCGAACAATTGCGTGGGGAGCGGTGGGGTTGCTTTGGCGCTGGGTGGCCCGCGTCGGCTGACAAATGTTTGCAGCCAGTCGCGATAGCGCCAGACCAGCAGGGCCAGGCCACCTGCCAGCAGACTCCATAACAGCACCTCCAGGCCTTGGGCAATGTGCTTGAAAGCATTGCTGTTGAGGTTGCCCAGTAGCGTTTGCAGCCATCCCGGCAGTTTACTGTCGGCGTGTGTCTTGTTTTTTGCGGCGGGCTTTTCTTCGCCAAAGCGATAGCGGGTCACGGTTTCCGGGTTTTTGAAGGGGGGCTTTTCCAGCATCGACTTGATGGATCGGCGCGCGTCCTGGGTACTCAGCGGCTTGGCTTCGCCTGCCATGACAGGAGGGTTGAAGGGCAACAGTGTCAGCCCGATCACCAGCAATAACAGCGTGGCCACATGACTCAGGCGTTGGCGCAAGCGGCGGAACACCAGCTCCAGGTCCCACGCCTCCAATACGGTGCGACGATTGAGATAAAGGCTGAAACCACACGCGACGTAAATGGGCTCCCAGAACACCAGGATCAACGCGTAGAAAGCGTTGCCCAGATGCTCCAGCCACAGTCCTTCGGTGGTGGTCGCCAGTGCCAGGCGCTGCCAATCCCAATCCAGTTCAAGTTGCTGCGGAATGAACAGGTAGAACAGCGCCATGCAGCCGAACCACAGTCCGATTTCCAGGTGTACGCCAACCGTGGTCAACCACCTCGCGGCACCGGCGTTGCGTTGTTGCAGCACGCCCAGGCGTTTTTGCCTTGCCTGGCCGTCCAGGCCTTCAAGTTGACTGACCGGCATCACAAAGCTGCGGCTGAGGCTGAGTCGGCGCCAGGTCAGGCTGGCCAAGAGTTGACCCTTGAGCAGGCGGGGCCACTGGCGCACGGCCTGCTTGAGGCTGGGCGTTTCTCCGAACAAGGCCTTGGACAGGATATAGAGCGGCAAGCGGTCGAAGGCCGGTTTGAACCACCAGAACAGGAACATGGCGGTGGAGGGGTATTTCCACAGCAGCGCGCTTAGCACGGCGAATACCGGCAAGCTCACCAGCGCCCAGCTACCCATTAGCAACCGGCGATGTTCCCTGGCCATTAGTACACCGAGGTCCATGGCTTCCCAGGCCGTGCGCGGTCGAATCACCACGCTGGAGTCACTCAGGCGCATGGCGAGCCCTCCCGGCAAAAGTCAGGTAAGCGATTACCAGCAGCCAGAGTGCAGCCCCAACCACGTATTTGACCCAGGGGGCGATCTGGGTAGTGGACGACCAGTAGGCTTCGATGAACGCGGCGATCAGCAAGAACATCATCACACCGCAAAGCAATTGCACGCTTTTGCGTGCCGCGAGCCGCAAGGATTCCCCGCGGGTCAACTGCCCTGGGGCGATCAGCGCCCAGCCCAACTGCAAGCCTGCCGCACCGGCGAGGGCGATGGCCGTCAACTCAAAGGCACCATGGCCGATGACGAATGACCAGAAGGTCTGGCCGTAGCCGATCTCGGTCAAGTGCCCGGAAATCGCGCCGATGATCAGCCCGTTGAAAATCAGGAAAAATACGCTGCCCAGGCCAAACAGCAAACCGGCGGCAAACGTCTGGAAGGCGATACCGATGTTATGCATCACGTAGTAGCCGAACATCATCCAGTCTTCGCTCGATGCCCGTTCGGCGGCGCGCCCCAGGCGGCTGGCTTCAGGGTTATACATACTTTGCATCTCGGCCACTTGTTGCGCGCTGACAATGCTGTAGATCAGGTCAGGAAACAGGTAGACCAGCAGTGCAATACCCAACAGGCTGGTAAAGAACAGCAGGCTGGCGATCAATACGAAGCGCCACTGCTCGCGCACCAGTCGCGGGAAGTCCGCCAGGACGAAGCTCAGCACGTTGCTCGCCAATTGGCTGCGATGACGGTACAGCTGTTGATGGCCGCGTAACGCCAATTGTTGCAAAGGATCCACCAGGTAACTGCTGTAGCCGCGCTCCTGAGCCAAGGCCAACTGCTGGCACAGACGCCGGTATTGATGGGGGAAATCGGCTACATCAGCGGCCTTGGCCTTGCCTTGTTCCAACTGCGTCAGTCGTTCGGCAAAGGCGTGCCATTGGGGCTGGTAGCGGCTTTCGAACATGCTTTGCTTCATGTCGGCCCCAACAGGCCGCGGGCCACGCCATTGAGTTGCTCGGCGGCGCGCGCCGGGGATACTTGCAAAGGCGTCGCGAGGATAGCGGCCAGTTCATGCACGCGTTCAGCAGAGAGTTCACCCTGGCGTTCGGCGAAGCCGAGGATCGCCCGTTGCTCACTCAGTTCCAGCGCAAACGGCAAGCGCAGGGCCGCAGCTTGCGGGACCCGAGGCCGCGCCAGGGGCAGTTCGCGGTAGACCACCAGCGTGCCGGCGGCCAAGTCGCCAAGGCGTTTGAAATTAGGATGCTGCAGGCAGCTGATAGCGCCAAGAAAGTAGCCGAAAGGCAACATGTCGACAAACCGCAGCAGGTTGCGAATGAGCGACGCCGACCAGCCGATGGGGGTGCCGTCGTCCTGTACGACGCGCAGGCCCATGACTTGTTTACCGGGTGAGCAGCCTTGGTTGAGCACTTCGAACAGCACCATGTACCACCAGCTCGCCACGAACAGCAGCAGTGAGCCCAGGCCGATTCCAATATTGCCGAGCAGCGCCAGCGGCACCAGAAGCACACCCATGACCACGCCGCGCGCACCAAGGTCGAAGGCGAAGGCCAACGCCCTGGGCACCAGGCCGGCGGGGCGCAGCGGGAGGTCGATACCCTCAGGGGTTTCGATCTGGTAGCGGGTGTCCAACGGGGTTGATGGCATCGCGATCCTTGGCAGTGCGGAGCGTTTGGAGACACGGATGCTAGCAGTGTCGGCGATGGAAGCAACTCTCCAAGATTTTACTGGGTGTTTGTACAGTGCATTTGGTGCTGGCCCCGAGTGCTGTTCAGCGCCTAGACTTTGCCGATCTTCAGCACAGGAATAGCCCGTGACCTCGATTTTCTGGTACGACTACGAAACCACCGGCATCAACCCGCGCAACGATCGCCCATTGCAGGTGGCGGGAATCCGTACCGATTTCGAGCTCAACGAGGTCGGCCCGCCGGTCAACCTTTATTGCCGGCCCAGCGACGATATCCTGCCCCATCCCGCCGCCTGTGCGATCACCGGCATCACCCCCGGAATACTGGCGGAAAAAGGCCTGGCCGAAGCCGATTTCATGACGCGGGTGCATGCGCAGCTGGCCGCGCCGGGTACCTGTGGCGCCGGCTACAACACGTTGCGCTTTGACGATGAAATGACCCGCTACAGCCTGTATCGCAATTTTTTCGACCCTTACGCGCGGGAATGGCAGGGCGGTAACAGCCGTTGGGACTTGATCGACGTGGTTCGCACCGCCTACGCCCTGCGGCCGGAAGGTATCGAGTGGCCGCTGGAGGGCGGGCGCGTGACGCTCAAGCTTGAGCGCTTGACCGCCGCCAACGGTATCGACCATGGCCAGGCCCACGATGCGTTGTCCGATGTGCGCGCCACGATTGCGCTGGCGCGGTTGGTTCGCCAGAAGCAGCCCAAGCTTTATGACTGGCTGTTTCAACTGCGCAGCAAGCAGCGCGTGATGGATCAGGTGCGCTTGCTGCAACCCATGGTGCATATCTCCGGGCGGTTTTCCGCCGAGCGTCATTATCTGGGCGTTGTGCTGCCGTTGGCTTGGCACCCACGCAATCGCAATGCGTTGATTGTCTGCGACCTCGGGCTCGACCCTCAGGCGCTGCTGAACGAGGATGCCGACACGCTGCGCCAGCGCCTGTACACCCGCCGTGATGAGCTTGCCGAAGATGAACTGCCGGTGCCGCTCAAGTTGGTACATATCAATCGTTGCCCGGTGGTTGCGCCCTTGAGCGTGTTGCGCGCCGAAGACCGTGCACGTTTGCAATTGGACATGGACGTTTATCAGGCGCGGGCGCTGCGGCTAACTGAAGCACAGGCACTTTGGTGCGATAAGTTGGCGGCCATTTATGCCACGGAAGATTTTGCCTCGAGTGCAGACCCGGAACAGCAGCTTTACGACGGTTTTATCGGTGATCGCGACCGACGCTTATGTGAACAAGTCCGCATGGCCGAACCCGCGCAATTGGCGCTCCAGCAGTGGCCTTTTGATGATCATCGGTTACCGGAATTATTGTTTCGCTATCGGGCACGCAACTTCCCCGATACGTTGAACAATGAGGAGCAACAACGCTGGAAACTTTTCTGTCAGCAGCGCTTGTCAAATCCTGAATGGGGCGCGCCGAATACCCTTGAGGCATTTAAGCTGGCCAGGCAGGAGTTGGCCGTTAATGCGACTCCGTTTCAGCAGCAGGTGTTGGCACTTTGGCAGGAATATGCTGATTCTTTAGCGGCCCGCGTGGCGCGGTAATCAGCGTTGTAACAAAATAGACGGGCATTAAAAAACGCCAGCAAGCTGGCGTTTTTTATGTGTTGCGTATCAGGTGCAGGCCTGTCGAAGCTTAGCCCAGCAGGGTAGCCCAGCCTTCAACGACGTCGCCGCCCCACTTGGCTTTCCACTCTTTCAGCGTTTTGTGGTTGCCACCTTTGGTTTCAATCACTTCGCCGTTGTGCGGGTTTTTGTATTGCTTGACCTTACGGGCACGTTTGGTGCCGGTAGTTTTCACGGCGCCGCGAGGTGCTTTAACTTTCGACTCTGGATCCAGCAGCGCGATGATGTCACGCAGGGATTTGGAGTATTCACCCATGAGGGTGCGCAGTTTGCCTTCGAATTCCAGCTCGGTTTTCAGTTTGTCGTCTTGGGACAGGTTCTTCAATCGGGCTTGCAGCTCTTTGATAGCTTCTTCGGTGGCACGGTATTCGTTGATCAGAGACATGTGGACTACCTTATGTAGAGCGCTGATTGACAGGGACAGTGGCCAATAATAGTCAGGCAGTTTGCCCAAGTAAACATTTAAGCGTGCATTTATGTGAATTACTTTGATTGTTTTTAGCGAATCTATGCAATCGAGTTAATTATAGGGCGCAGCGCTTAAGCCAATACCCCAGGTATTCAGGGTAACGCCCGCGGGTAACGCAATAGATTCATATATGAGGGATAAAACCCTGGGCTATTGAGGGGTATGACGCGGCATCGCGGTCAGAATAGGCGATAACGAATACTGCAGTTTTTCTGCGCAAACGCTAGAATGGCGGCCTTTGCGAAGTCCTGGAGTTCCCCCCTAATGCGCACTTTTCGGCTGGTGATTGCTTGCCCGGACCGGGTTGGCATCGTTGCCAAAGTCAGTAACTTTCTGGCCTCCCACAACGGCTGGATCACCGAGGCGAGCCATCACTCGGACAACCTCAGCGGTTGGTTTTTCATGCGTCACGAGATCCGTGCCGACACGCTGCCCTTTGGTCTTGAGGCTTTTCGCGAGGCATTCGCGCCAATCGCCGAAGAGTTTTCGATGACCTGGCGCATTACCGACACCGAGCAGAAAAAGCGCGTGGTGTTGATGGCCAGTCGCGAATCCCATTGCCTGGCCGACTTGCTTCACCGTTGGCACAGCGATGAGCTGGACTGCGAAATCGCCTGTGTAATTTCCAACCATGACGACCTGCGCAGCATGGTCGAATGGCATGGCATCCCGTACTACCACGTGCCGGTCAACCCGCAGGACAAGGAGCCCGCGTTCACCGAGGTTTCCCGCCTGGTCAAGCAACATGAAGCCGACGTGGTGGTACTGGCGCGCTATATGCAAATCCTGCCGCCGCAGCTGTGCCGCGAATATGCCGGCAAGGTGATCAACATTCATCACAGCTTCTTGCCGTCGTTTGTCGGCGCCAAGCCTTACCACCAAGCTTCCCTGCGGGGCGTGAAGTTGATTGGCGCAACCTGCCACTACGTCACCGAAGAGTTGGACGCCGGTCCGATCATCGAGCAGGACGTGGTGCGCGTCAGTCATAGCGACAGCATTGAAGACATGGTGCGTTTCGGCCGCGATGTCGAGAAAATGGTCTTGGCGCGTGGCTTGCGATATCACTTGGAAGACCGAGTGCTGGTGCACGGCAACAAGACTGTGGTGTTCTGATTTATACGTGTTGATTGAAGAAAGGGCCTGGGCGTTTAATCGCTTCAGGCCTTTTTTGTTTTTAGCTGACCGTCAGGACAACGCCATGAACGATCCGCTCGATAAAGCCACGTCCAGGGCGCCCGCCACACTCGGTGAGGGGTGCCTGAGTCGTTATGATCCGGATGCGCTGGATGCCGAGGATGGCACGGATTTCCCGGACGCTGCGCAGTTGTGGAAGCAGTTGCAGGCGTTGGATGAAGCGCCTGCCGCACCTGAAGAGGACGCTTGAGCCGCCCTGGCACAAGGCTCGGTTCATGATCGGGTAGCGAGCCAGGCGGCTTTGGTCATTGGGATGCGTCCCGCGTTCAGCATGCGCTGCAAGGTCTCAAGCCAATAGCGACGGGAAAACTCGTGGCGCATGTCCACCGGGTGCAGGCCCAGGCGGATGACTTGGGCTGTCTTCCAACGGTGCTCGCGGCAATCACTGAGTGCTTTGGACAGGCGCCGGCGCCAGGCGCTGCGGGCACTCCACACCAGGCCGGGGGCGTCGATACGCGTGAAGTCGGGAAGCCGGTACAGGTGCTGCGGGTCGCTGGTGTAGCTCAGCGGTAATTGGCGCAATGCCTGGCGGGTGCCTTGGCTCATCAACCAAGCGGGCGCGACGAAACCCGACAATGGCCAGTCGTTGCGTTGGAATACTGCTATGCCCTCATGAAGTCGATTCAGGGCCTGGACATATGACAGGCGATAAAACTCACCCTCGTGGGTATACACGCGGCGCATGAGCCAGTCTTTGGGCGTGCGCGGTGCCGGTTGGTCATCGCAGTGGTAGTAGCCGTGCAACGCCAGTTCATCACCCCTGGCGACGCGGCTGTCGAGCAGGCGTCGGAACTCAGCGTGATCGTGCAAGGCATCGCGATGGTGAAAGTCCGGCACCACCAGCCACGTGATAGGCACCGCGCCGAGTGCATCCACGGCCTCGACAAAGGGACGATAGTCCGCCCAATTGTGCGGCGCGACATCGTGCAGCACCAGTAACACGGCGGTTTCAGCCATGACAAAGCATCGTGTCGTGGCTGCCCAGTACGGCATGGTAATGCCCGAGCAGGCTGTCGACCACGCTGTCCCATGCGTAATGCTGTTCCACATAACGCCGAGCCTGGGCTCCCAGGCGCCGGCTGTCGGTGTTGAACAACTCGCGTACGGCGTCGGCCATCGCCTGTGGGTGGTTGGGCCTGCATAACAGACCGCAGCGTTCATTGACGATCTCATTGAATGCGCCGGCTGCCACGGCGACCACGGGGGTGCCGCAGGCCATGGCTTCGAGGATGACCAGGCCAAAGGTTTCCTGGTCGCCGGCATGCAGCAAGGCGTCGGCGCTGGCCATCAGACGGGCAACGTAAGGGGCCGGGCGAAACCCGTCGATGACGGTGACGTTGCCTGGAACGCTGGCCGGCATGCCGGAACCCACCAGCAATAAATGGTAACCGTTGCCCAGGCGTTTCATGCAGCGCAGCAGGACCGGCAGGTTTTTCTCCTTGGAGCCGCGCCCGGCAAAGATCAGCAGGCGGGTGTCCTGGTCGATCCCCAGTTCGGCGCGCAAGCCCGGGTCGCCGGCCTGCGGAGTAAAGGTCTGCAGGTCCACCCCCAGGGGCTGGACGAAGACATTCTTCACCCCCAGGCCTATGAGTTTGTCGGCCATCACCTGGCTTGGCGCCAGTACCCGGTCAAAATTCCCGTAGAGTTTTCTGACATAGGCTTCAACATTGGGTGTAAACCACGGCCCCATGCGGTTGCTCACCAGCAGCGGTAAGTCGGAGTGGTAAAAACCGATGACCGGCACATCCAGCTGGCGCCGAGCATCCAGTGCGGCCCACGCAGTGAGGTAGGGGTCTCCTACCTCGATCAGATCGGGCTGTAAATCGCGCAGGACATTTCGCCAAGGAGCCAGGCGCACCGGGAATCGATAGCCCTTGCCGAAGGGCAGGGCGGGCGCCGGCACTTTGAACACGCCATCGCGTTCGCTCAAGTGCGCGCCGGGTATTAAAAGGCTGTGGCGAATGCCGGGTTTGAGGGCCAGGCGGCGGTGCTTGGCATCCAGATAAGTGCGTACGCCGCCGCTGGCTGGGGCGTAGAACATGGTTATGTCAGCGATATGCACGATGAACATCCCTCCGATCCATTGCTCTCCTAAACGTGGACCTGAGCTAAGGATAGATGTTCGGTTGGTGTTCATCGTGCAGGCGTCGGTCCGGCGCCTGGGTGGCTCAGATGCGGAAACTGCCCACCAGCTGTTTCAGCCGCGCAGCCTGCTGTTCCAGATCGGCACAGGCACGCAATGTCGATTGCAGGTTTTCCACGCCTTCCTGATTGAGGGTGTTGATTTCCGTGATGTCCATGTTGATCGATTCCACCACCGAGGTTTGCTCCTCGGTGGCGGTGGCCACTGACTGGTTCATACCGTCGATCTCGCCAATGCGCAGGGTCACGCTATTGAGGCGTTCACCGGCGAGGTTGGCGATTTCCACACTGTCATGGCTGTGACGCTGGCTCTGGCTCATGGTGGTCACCGATTCCCGGGCGCCGACTTGCAGCTCTTCGATCATGGTTTGTACCTGTTGTGCCGATTCCTGCGTGCGATGGGCCAGGTTGCGCACCTCGTCGGCCACCACCGCAAACCCACGGCCCGCTTCACCGGCCCGTGCCGCCTCGATGGCAGCGTTCAGCGCCAGCAGGTTGGTTTGCTGAGAGATACTGGTGATTACCTCGAGAATCTGGCCGATATTCACGGTCTTGCTGTTAAGTGCTTCGATATTGCTGCTGGAGGCGCTGATCATCTCGGACAGTTGGGTCATCGCCTTGATGTTGCGATCGACCACCTGTTGGCCGTCCTCAGCCAAGTGGCGGGCATCGCTGGCCTGGTTTGAAGCCTGCGCGGCGTTGCGCGCGATTTCCTGGGCGGCAGCCCCCAGCTGATTGATCGCGGCGGCCACGCTGTTGGTTCGGTTGGCCTGCTCGTCGGAGTTGACCATCGACGAGTTGGAGGCGCTTACCACCCGCAGGGCCACTTCATTGACGTGCTCGGTGGCCGAGGACACTTCGCGGATCGATGTGTGAATGCGCTCTACGAAGCTGTTGAAGGCATTTGCCAAGGTGCCGAACTCATCGTGGTTCTGGATGGCCAGGCGGCGCGTCAGGTCACCTTCGCCGTCGGCGATGTCCTGCATGGCGCGGGTCATGACGTGCAGCGGCTGCAGCAGTACGCGGATCAGCATGCCCAGCAGGGCGATGATGATCACCACGGCGATCACGGTGGCAATCACGGCAGAGGTGCGGAATTTGCTGAGCATCGCGTAGGCTTCGTCTTTATCCACCGATACTCCCAGATACCAGTTCACCGACGGCAAACCTTTGATCGGTGTGAAGGTGACGATGTTGACCTTACCGTTGCTCTCGACTTCGCTGAAGTTGCCGCTGATTGCCGGCGTGTGGCTGGGATAGACATCGGCGAGGGTCTTCATCACCAGGTTTTTGTCGGGGTGTACCAGCACCTTGCCGTCGGCGCTGACCAGGAACGCATAGCCCATTCCGCCGAAGTTCAGCGCGCCGATGTTGTCCACCAGTGTCTGCAGGCTCAGGTCGCCGCCGACCACGCCGACAGCCTGGCCGCCCTTGGTGCTGGGGGTCGCGATGGAAATAATCAACTTGCCGGTGGCGGCATCGATATAGGGCTCGGTCAGGGTCGAGCCGTTGCTGCTCTGCGCCCCTTTGTACCAAGGGCGAACGCGCGGATCAAAGCCGTCCGGCATTTTGGTGTCGGGGCGGATGGTGAACGCGCCCTGGCTGTCACCCACGTAGGTGGCCATGAACGACGAGGTCAGGGTTTTCTGGTCCAGCAGGCTCGCGACGACGCTGGGCTCAGGGTTGATGGCGATGTTCTGTGCGGCGTTTTCCACCAGCGCAATACGCCCGCTCAGCCAGGTCTGAATGCTGCTGGCGGTGACGTCACCCATCTCATGCAGATAGCTGTTGAGGTCCTCGCGTATGGCATTGCGCTGCAGGTAATCGTTATAGAGGGTAAACAACGCGAAGGCGGCGATGACAATAAGGGAGGCTGCAAGCAGGATCTTATGGCTGAAACGCAGATTTTTATTCATGGCTTGAAGGGTCCGCTAAGGTCATAAATATCCAACGCGCGTCCTTGTGGAACACGCTGGAGGGTAGCGTCAAAAAAAGTTTGATATTTCCGTTGTTCCCTGTAGGAACTATCTGAGCGTTTTTTAGACTTTGTGGGTCTCACATCTGTCTTATCGACCTGGCGACACTAAAGATTAACCATGGGTGACGAAATGCCTGACTCCACGCAACTCCTTATAGGTGCCGGCCTTGATGGCCAGCCCATCGCCCAGGCCATGCGCCTGGCCAATCGTCACGGGTTGATTGCCGGCGCCACGGGTACGGGCAAGACGGTCACGCTGCAACGCCTGGCCGAAGCCTTCAGTGATGCGGGCGTGGCGGTGTTTGCCGCGGATATCAAAGGTGACCTCTGCGGCCTGGGCGCCGCGGCTTTTCCACAGGGCAAGGTGGCCGAGCGTATCGCCGGCATGCCTTTCCTGAATTACACGGCTCAGGAGTATCCCGTCACGTTGTGGGATATCCACGGGCAGTCCGGTCATCCGTTGCGCACCACCATCAGCGAAATGGGCCCGTTGTTGCTCGGCAGCTTGCTGGAGCTGACGGACAGCCAGCAGTCGGCCCTCTATGCGGCGTTCAAAGTGGCGGATCGCGAAGGCTTGCTGCTGCTGGACCTCAAGGACCTCAAGGCACTGCTCAACCATCTGCGCTATCACCCGGAGTTATTGGGTGACGATGCCGCGCTGATGACCACCGGCTCCAGCCAGGCACTGTTGCGGCGCCTGGCGGTGCTGGAACAGCAGGGCGCGGAGGCGTTGTTCGGCGAGCCGGCCCTGCAGCTGGAAGATATCCTGCAGCCGGCCAGTGATGGGCGCGGGCGTATCCACCTGCTGGATGCCAGCCGCCTGGTGCACGAGGCGCCGAAGGTGTACGCGACGTTCCTGCTGTGGCTGTTGGCCGAATTGTTCGAGCAACTGCCCGAGCGTGGCGATGCGGATAAACCGCTGCTGGCGCTGTTTTTCGATGAGGCGCATTTGTTGTTCGCCGACACCCCCAAGGCCTTGCAAGAGCGCCTGGAGCAGGTGGTGCGCTTGATTCGTTCCAAAGGGGTGGGCGTGTATTTCGTGACTCAATCGCCTGGCGACCTGCCGGACACGGTGCTGGCTCAACTCGGCTTGCGCATCCAGCACGGCCTGCGCGCATTCACCACTAAAGAGCAGAAATCCCTGCGCGCGGTGGCAGACGGTTTCCGGCCCAACCCGGCATTTGATGCCTTGTCGGTGCTTACCGAGCTGGGCACCGGTGAGGCGTTGGTGGGCACCTTGCAGGAAAAGGGCACGCCGGAGGTGGTCCAACGGGTACTGGTAGCGCCGCCGCAATCGCGTATCGGGCCGCTCAGCGAGGCCGAACGCACGGCACTGATTGCCCGTTCACCCCTGCAAGGGCGCTATGACAAACCGATCGACCGGGAGTCCGCTTATGAAGTGCTGATGGCACGCAAGGACTTGAGCCCTGCCGAAGACGCTGTGCCAGCTGCCGAGGAGCCGAGCTTTACCGACAAGGCCGGTGCGTTTCTGGGAACGGCAGCGGGCAAGGCGCTCAAATCAGCGATGCAACAGGCGGCCAATCAGATGGGGCGGCAATTGGTGCGCGGCTTGTTGGGGTCTTTGCTGGGCGGCGGCAAGCGCAAGTAACGGTTCAGGGCTTGGGCTTGCCGTGGGCGGCCAGCCGCTCAAGCGCGGCGCGCAAGCCCGGGTCGCTGATCCCGTCGGCCGTGGCCTGAATGGTCTCGGCCGCACTTTCCGACAGGTCCATGGTGTGCCCCGCCGCGCCTTGCTGAACGGTCGGCGGTTGCACCTTGAACTGGATGCGCGTCAGGCTGGCGAACTCTTCAAAGGCCATTAATTGACGCTGCAGGCGTTTTTGCTGATAGCGCAAGCGGGTCGCCCAATGGCCATCTGTGACAATCAGCAGCAGGTTGCCTTCACGCCAGGACGCCACATGGCAATGTTCACGTGCGGCCGGTTGCAACTGGCTTTCGAGCAGGCGCTGCAAATGGCCCAAGCGTTGCGCATGGCCAAAGATGGCTTTCAACGGCTTGGCTTCGCGAAGCAACACGCTGGGCGCGCGGGCTGTAAGAGGGCGAAATGCCATGATTGGACACCTTAGGTAACAGAGCGGCCATCTTAGCAGAAAGCGCCTGCACGCCTTCCAGGCAAAGCGTCGACGCGGTTTTTTGCGTGAAATCAATAGGTGACTTCTGCGCGGCATGGGTTGAAGTTCCGACAAAAGCCCTTATTTTAAACAAGCCCTCTCACAGCGCCGTGCCCGCATCGGGGAACAACGCCACTTTCCTCACCCACGATTCCGGGTAGAATGCGCGTTCGCATGCGGCCGTGAGGGCTGCTCGGGCCACTCACGGTGCGCCCTCCATCCCTATGTGTGGAAGAACCTGCCGATATGTTTGCGCCTTTGTTAAAGAAACTTTTTGGAAGCAAGAATGAGCGCGAAGTCAAACGCATGCTCAAGACGGTGCAGCTGGTCAATGCCTTCGAAGAGCAGATGGTTGCCCTGTCGGACGAGCAATTGCGCGCCAAGACCCAAGAGTTCAAGGCCCGCATAGCCAAAGGTGAAACCCTCGACAAACTGCTGCCCGAAGCGTTCGCGGTTGCCCGTGAAGCCGGTAAGCGTGTCATGGGCATGCGCCACTTCGACGTGCAGTTGATCGGCGGCATGACCTTGCATGAAGGCATGATTGCCGAAATGCGTACAGGTGAAGGCAAGACCCTGGTAGCAACCCTGGGTGTTTATCTCAACGCATTGTCCGGCAAGGGCGTGCACGTTGTGACGGTGAACGACTACCTGGCTCGCCGGGACGCCAACTGGATGCGCCCGCTGTATGAATTCCTCGGCCTGACCGTCGGCGTCGTGACGCCGTTCCAGCCGCCGGAAGAGAAGCGCGCCGCCTACGCCGCCGACATCACCTACGGTACCAACAACGAATTCGGTTTCGACTACCTGCGCGACAACATGGCGTTCAGCATGGAAGAAAAATTCCAGCGCGAACTCAACTTTGCCGTGATCGACGAAGTCGACTCCATCCTCATCGACGAAGCTCGTACCCCGCTGATCATCTCCGGCCAGGCCGAAGACAGCTCGCGCCTGTACACCGAGATCAACAAGTTGATCCCGCGCCTTGAGCAGCACATCGAGGAAGTGGAAGGCGTGGTGACCAAAGAAGGTCACTTCACCATCGACGAGAAGACCCGCCAGGTCGAACTTAACGAAGCCGGCCACCAGTATGTCGAAGACATGCTGACCCAGATCGGTTTGCTGGCTGAAGGCGAAAGCCTGTACTCGGCGCACAACCTGGGCCTGCTGACCCATGTGTATGCCGGCCTGCGTGCCCACAAGCTGTTCCATCGCAACGTCGAATACATCGTGCAAGATGGCCAGGTGGTACTGGTCGACGAACACACCGGCCGTACCATGCCGGGTCGCCGTCTGTCCGAAGGCCTGCACCAGGCCATCGAAGCCAAGGAAATGCTCAACATCCAGGCCGAAAGCCAGACGTTGGCGTCCACCACCTTCCAGAACTACTTCCGTTTGTACAACAAGCTGTCCGGCATGACCGGTACGGCCGACACCGAAGCGTTCGAGTTCCACCAGATCTACGGTCTGTCGGTAGTGGTCATCCCGCCGAACAAGCCGCTGGCGCGTAAAGATTTCAACGACCTGGTGTTCCTGACCGCCGAAGAGAAATACGCGGCGATCATCAACGACATCAAGGATGGCATGGCCCAGGGGCGCCCGATCCTGGTGGGTACCGCCACCATCGAGACTTCCGAGCACGTGTCCAACCTGCTCAACAAGGAAGGCATCGAGCACAAGGTCCTCAACGCCAAGTTCCACGAAAAAGAAGCCGAGATCATTGCCCAGGCCGGTCGCCCAGGCGCATTGACCATCGCCACCAACATGGCCGGTCGTGGTACCGACATCCTGTTGGGTGGCAACTGGGAAGTGGAAGTGGCCTCCCTGGACAACCCGACCCCCGAGCAGATCGCCCAGATCAAGGCCGATTGGCAGAAGCGTCACCAGGCCGTGCTGGAGTCCGGCGGCCTGCAGGTGATCGCCTCCGAGCGTCACGAATCGCGTCGTATCGACAACCAGTTGCGTGGTCGTGCCGGTCGTCAGGGTGACGCCGGTTCCAGCCGCTTCTACCTGTCCCTGGAAGACAGCCTGATGCGCATTTTCGCCTCGGACCGGGTGAAAAACTTCATGAAGGCCCTGGGCATGCAGTCCGGTGAAGCGATCGAGCACCGCATGGTGACCAACGCCATCGAGAAGGCCCAGCGCAAGGTTGAAGGCCGCAACTTCGACATCCGTAAGCAACTGCTCGAGTTCGATGACGTCAACAACGAACAGCGTAAAGTGATCTATCACATGCGTAATACGTTGCTGGCCGCCGACAACATTGGCGAGACCATCGCCGATTTCCGCCAGGACGTGCTCAACGCCACCGTCAGCGCGCACATTCCGCCACAGTCCCTGCCTGAACAGTGGGATGTCGCCGGCCTGGAAGCGGCATTGAAGAGCGACTTCGGTGTCGACTTGCCGGTTCAGCAATGGCTGGACGAAGACGACCACCTGTACGAAGAAACCCTGCGCGAAAAACTGATGGCCGAGTTGCTGGCCGCGTACAACGAGAAAGAAGAGCAGGCGAGTGCCGAAGCGCTGCGCACCTTCGAGAAACAAATCGTACTGCGCGTGCTGGACGACCTGTGGAAAGACCACCTGTCGACCATGGACCACCTGCGTCACGGTATCCACCTGCGTGGCTACGCCCAGAAGAACCCCAAGCAGGAATACAAGCGCGAGTCGTTCACGCTGTTCTCCGAGTTGCTGGATTCGATCAAGCGCGATTCGATTCGCGTGCTGTCCCACGTTCAGGTGCGTCGCGAAGACCCTATCGAAGAGGAAGCTCGCCTGCGCCAGGAAGCCGAGGCACTGGCGGCGCGCATGCAGTTCCAGCACGACGAAGCACCGAGTCTGGACGCACCTGAAGTACTGGGCGAGGAGGTCGATGTGGCCCTGGCCCAGACACCGGTGCGCAACGAGCAGAAGCTGGGCCGCAACGAGCTGTGCTATTGCGGCTCGGGCAAGAAATTCAAACACTGCCACGGCCAGATCGAATAAGATTTTCGCCTGACGCTGCAACACTCCGCGCCGCGACCGGCCTCTGCCGTCGCGGCGTTTTGCCATTAATTTCACCGTCGATCATGGCGGCACAGACATCACCTAATTTTAAGGAGCGCATTCATGGCTGTTGGTCTTGGTCCTTTGCCCACATTGCACCCGGTTGCCGGTTTTGAACTGGGTATCGCTTCGGCCGGCATTAAACGTGCGGGGCGCAAGGATGTGGTGGTGATGCGCTGTGCCGAAGGCTCGACCGTCGCCGGTGTGTTCACCCTCAATGCGTTTTGCGCCGCACCGGTGATCCTGGCCAAGCAACGTGTTGCAGGCTCCATTCGTTACCTGCTGACCAACACCGGCAATGCCAACGCCGGTACCGGCGAGCCTGGCCTGGTGGCTGCCGCGCGCACATGCGCCAAGCTGGCTCAACTGGCCGGCGTGGATGCCAGCCAAGTGCTGCCTTACTCCACCGGCGTCATCGGCGAACCGCTGCCGGTCGAGAAAATCGAAGGCGCCCTGCAAGCCGCACTGGATGACCTGTCTGTGGATAACTGGGCCGCCGCCGCGACTGGCATCATGACCACCGACACCCTGCCAAAAGGCGCGAGCCGCCAGTTCGTGCATGACGGTCAGACCGTCACCGTCACCGGCATCAGCAAAGGCGCGGGCATGATCCGTCCGAACATGGCCACCATGCTCGGCTACATTGCCACCGACGCCAAAGTCTCTCGCGATGTGTTGCACAGCCTGATCCTGGACGGTGCCAACAAGTCGTTCAACCGCATCACCATTGATGGCGATACTTCGACCAATGACTGCTGCATGCTGATCGCCACCGGCCAGGCCAACCTGCCGGAAATCACCGAGGCCAGCGGCCCGCTGTTCGCGGCCCTCAAGCAGGCGGTGTTCGAAGTGTGCATGGACGTGGCCCAGGCCATCGTGCGTGACGGTGAGGGGGCGACCAAGTTCGTCACGGTCGAAGTCAACGGCGGCGGCAATCACCAGGAATGCCTGGATGTCGGCTACACCGTGGCCCACTCGCCACTGATCAAGACTGCGCTGTTCGCTTCCGACCCGAACTGGGGCCGCATCCTCGCCGCTGTTGGCCGTGCCGGTGTGCCGGACCTGGATGTGAGCAAGATCGATGTGTTCCTCGGTGACGTGTGCATCGCCAGCCGTGGCGCCCGCGCCGAGAGCTACACCGAAGCCCAGGGCTCGGCGGTGATGCAGCAGGAAGAAATCACCATCCGTATCGAGTTGGGCCGTGGCGATTGCAGCGAAACCATCTGGACCACCGACCTGTCCCACGAGTACGTGAAGATCAACGCGGAATACCGTACCTGAAGCCTGGAGGATGAGCGCGGTGAAACGAGTGCATGTAGCAGCAGCGGTGATCCGCGGTGTCGATGGCAGGATCCTGCTGGCGCGCCGCGCCGATACTCAGCATCAAGGCGGCCTCTGGGAGTTTCCCGGCGGCAAGGTGGAGGCGGATGAATCGGTCGCCGCCGCCTTGTCCCGCGAGTTGCAGGAAGAGTTGGGCATCCAGGTCACCACGGCGCGGCCGCTGATCAAGGTGCAACACGACTACCCGGACAAACAGGTATTACTGGATGTCTGGGAAGTTTCGGCGTTTACCGGCGAACCGCATGGCGCCGAGGGTCAACCCTTGGAGTGGGTGGCGCCTCGGGATTTGCTCAACTATGAATTCCCGGCCGCTAACGCGCCGATCGTTGCCGCCGCGCGCTTGCCCGCCGATTACCTGATCACTCCTGGCGAACTGGAAACCCCGACACTGTTGCGTGGGATTCAGAAGGCTGTGGCTGGCGGCATCAAGCTGGTTCAACTGCGCGCGCCCAACGGCTACGACCCCAAATACCGCGACCTGGCGGTGGATGCGGTGGGCCTGTGCGCGGGCAAGGCACAATTGATGCTCAAGGGGCCGTTTGAATGGCTGGGGGATTTTCCTGCGGCCGGCTGGCACATGACCTCGGCCCAGCTGCGTAAATACGCGAGCAAAGGCCGACCGTTGCCGAAGGACCGCTGGCTCGCGGCGTCGTGCCACAACGCTGAAGAACTCGCATTGGCGCAATTGATGGACGTGGATTTTGTCACGCTGTCGCCGGTGCAACCGACCCAGACCCACCCTGGCGCGCAGCCGTTGGGCTGGGAGCAGGCGATAGAGTTGATCCGTGGGTTCAGCAAGCCGGTGTTTTTGCTGGGTGGTGTTGGGCCGGCTGAACGAGAGAAGGCTTGGGAGGCTGGGGCGCAGGGTGTGGCAGGTATCAGGGCGTTCTGGCCGCAGGAGTGATGGTGTTCTGACGGGCCTCATCGGGAGCAAGCCCCCACATTTGACCGGGGCATACCCTTTGGAGTGCGGTTCAGTGTGGCTTGGCTGCCGCCTGCCACAAAACCTCCGCTACTCCCTGGCGCCTGGCAATCACCCGCGCCGCCACAAACAGCAAGTCCGACAACCGATTGATATACGCCAACCCAACGCCTTCCAACGGCTCCACCGCATTCAGGTGCTGACATCGCCGCTCCGCGCTGCGCGCCAGGCTACGGCACACATGGGCCTGGGCAATCAGCGCCGAGCCACCGGGCAGGATAAAGTTCTCCAGTGGCCCGACCTCTTCATTCCAGCGATCAATCGCCGCTTCCAGCCGATCCACTTCCGCGGCGTTCAACGCCTTGTACACCGGCATCGCCAGCTCACCGCCCAGATCGAACAATCGATGCTGGCAAGGCGTCAGTACCTCAACCACATCCTTCAGTTGCGGATGCTTGCCGCTTTGCTCTTCAAGGCCTGCCAGCAACAACCCCAGCTGGCTGTTCAGCGCATCGACTTCGCCGATGGCCTCCACGCGCGGATGGTCCTTGGGCACCCGGCGGCCGTCGCCGAGGCCGGTTTCGCCTTTGTCGCCGGTACGTGTGTAGATTTTCGACAGGCGAAAGCCCATGGTCAGTGCTCCAGTTGGGTGCGTTCGTAGGGTGGCAGTTGGCTGCCGGCCAAGGGGATGCGCAAGGTAAAACAGGTGCCTTGGCCGAGGGTGGAATGTACTTCCATTTGGCCTTTGTGGTTGTTGGTGATGATGAAATACGACACCGACAGCCCCAGCCCTGTGCCCTGGCCGATTTCCTTGGTGGTGAAGAATGGCTCGAAGGTGCGCTTGCGCACATTCTCACTCATGCCGATGCCGTTATCTTCCACCTGGATCTCTGCCCATGGCGGGTTGAGGCGGGTGCGCAGGATGATGCGCCCCGGCTCGCGATCGTCTTCACGCAGGTGAATCGCCTGGGCGGCGTTTTTCAGCAGGTTGAGCAGCACCTGCTCCAGTTCGTTGGCGGTGCCGGGCACCGGGCCCAACTGCGGGTCGAACTGGCGGATGATCGCCTGGCCCTTGAAGTCGAACCCTATGGCCAGGTCGAAGTCGTTGCCGGCAATTTCAACGGCTTGATCGATCAGCGCGGGTAAGTCGCAAGGCGCCATCTGTCGATTGCTGCGCCGGCTGAAACTGAGCATGTGCGTGACGATTTTGGCGGCTCGTGCCCCGGCTTGCTGGATGCCATCGAGCAGTTGTGGCACTTCGCGACCTTCCAGGTAGCGGTTGATCGTCGCCAGTTCCACGCCTGTCTGTTCGGCGTATTCCAGATTCTTGGGCAGGTCGGCGGACAAACGGCGGCGGATGTTCTGTACGTTGTGCAGGATCGCCCCCAGCGGGTTGTTGATTTCGTGGGCCATACCGGCGGCCAGCCCGCCGACGGAGAGCATTTTTTCCGACTGCACCATCATTTCTTCCAGGGACAGGCGCTGGGTGATGTCATCGATGCGGATCACCACACCGCGCCCGGCACCGCCCATCAGTGGATAGAACGTCAGGGCGTAATGCTTGGGCTCTTCATCCTTGATCCAGGTCACACGTTCGATGCGTTCTACCGTGTGTTGCTCGATCGTGGCCTTGATTTGCGCCAGGAAAGGCTTGAGCGGTTCGAAGGCGAGATAGATCGGCTGGTTCAGTGCTTCGTCCAGGCGCGTACCGGAAAGCGCGCTGGCTTCCTGGTTCCACTGGGTGACATAGAGCTGCTCGTCCAGGGCGATCAGCGCCGAGGGCATTGAGTCGATGATGCTGTTGAGGTAGTTCTGGAAACCGGTGAGTTTTTTCTCGATTTTGCTGCGAACCTGGACTTCCAGCTCCAGCTTGCGGTTAGTGTGGCGGGTCTCTTCAGCCAGGCCCTGGGCCTGGTCGTAGGCGGCCTGGGAGTCGTCACGTGCGCGCTTGAGCTGTTGCTCGCGGGCTTCGATACGCGACAACATCGTGTTGAACGCTTCGGCCAGGCTGCCGATTTCATCGTGGTTGCCACGGCCGGCGCGCAGGGCGTAGTTTTCTTCGCGGGTTACCTGGCGTGACAGTTCTTCCAGTTCGTGGATCGGCCGGGTGATCAGGCGTTTGATCTGCCGCGCGATCACTAACCACAACAGCACGCTGAAAATCAGGATGCCCAGGCTGGCCGTCAGCGTGCCGGTATAGAACGCCACCGGCAGCTCACTGCTGGCCACCAGCAGCAAATGCCCTGAAGGCTGGCCGGCGCGGGGCAGGGTGATCACCTGGTTGCTGCGAAACTCGGTCACGCGCCACGCCTCGATATGCCGATAGTTGTCGGGCAAATTCAAGCGATCACCGTGTTGCATCTGCGCCAGGCGGTTGCCTTCGCCGTCGTACAAGGCGGCAGCGCGCAAGGGTGAATAGCTGGTCAGTTCATTGAGCAGCGCTTGGGCTTTGGCGCTGGATTCGAGGGCTTCGGCGGCGAGGGCCGGGTTGGAGACCAGCCGACCGATGGCCTGCAAGGCCTGGGGAGCCATGCTCTCCTGGGAGATCCAATAGGCGGCGCTGATAAAGGTCAGGTTGGCCACCAGTAATACGGTGGTCAGCAGCACCAGCAGGGCGGCCAGCAGTTTCTGCCCTACCGGTAAGTTTTCAAGACGCTGGCGCAGCGGCATCAGGGTTTTCCCAGGTGATAGACAGGCTGGCAGGGTAGCGCGTGGTTCAGTCGCGGGGCAATCGGCGTACCACTAACTGGTCGATCAAGCGCTGCTGCAACTGCTGCAAATGCGGCAGCGTCAATTGGTGGCGGGTTGCCGCCTGGCAAGCATAGCCCAACAAGTAGCTGATTTCGGTGCGGCGGGCGTTGGCCACGTCCTGGTACATGGAGGAATAGTTGGCGGCGGTGGCGTGGATCACCCGTTCCACTTCTGCTTGCAGATCCTGCGCGGCGGCGGGTTGGCCGCAGCATTCCAATAGTTCGCCGAGTTCGGCGCACAGGGTGGCCACTTCGCATTGATGCTTTTGCAGCTCGCCATTGCGGCACTGGTAAAGCACGGTCAGTGGGTTGATCGCGCAATTGAGCGCCAGCTTGCGCCATAGCCGCGTCAGGATATCGGTACTCCATTCGTGGGGGATGCCGGCGGCTTGCAACTCGTCCAGCCACACCGGTGGCGTCGGCCGGGCCGAGTCGCCCAGCCAGGTGTAGCCATGACCCGCAAAGACCACGCGCCAGTCCGCCTGGCGAAACGCGCCTTCGGTGCTGGAGGCAAAGATGCAGCGTGCCTGGGGCAATTGCGCGGCCACCGCGTCTTGGCTGCCAAGGCCGTTTTGCAGCAGGATCAACTCCGCGTCTTGCATCAGCCGGTGTTGCAGCTGTGCGACCGCGCTTTGGGCGTCGTAGGCTTTGCACGCTACCAGCAGGCGATGAATTGGCTCCGGGCCGTGGGGCGTTTCGCCAATGACTGGATATGTCTGCTCTACGCCGTGCTCGACCAACGTCAGCCCCTTTGCGGCCTGATAGTTGGCCAGGCGCGCCTCATCCCGCAGGATCAACCTCACGGGCAGCCCGGCGCGGGCCAGGCGCGTGGCCCAGAGTGTGCCCAGGCTGCCGGCGCCGAGAATATGCCAGATGGTCGACATCAGTTTTTGCTCCGTAGGGTCGCCTGCGGTGAACGGGGCGAAAGAACCGCTATAATGCCCCGGCATTTTAGCTCGGGCGCGCTCCATCTCTACTGAGCCCGCCCCTTTATTATTGGAGAAATCACATGCCTTCGTTCGACGTGGTATCTGAACTGGACAAACACGAAGTCACCAACGCCGTCGAGAATGCCGTCAAGGAGCTGGACCGTCGCTATGACCTCAAAGGCAAGGGCAGCTTCGAGTTCAAGGAAAAAGAACTGACCGTCAACCTGACCGCTGAAGCCGATTTCCAGCTGGAAGCGATGATCGAGATCCTCAAGCTGTCACTGGTCAAGCGCAAGATCGACGCGCAATGCCTTGAAATCAAGGACGCCTACGCCTCCGGCAAGCTGATGAAGCAGGAAGCCGTGCTCAAGGAAGGCATCGACAAGGAGCTGGCGAAGAAAATCGTCGCGCATATCAAGGATGCCAAGCTGAAAGTCCAGGCCGCCATCCAGGGTGAGCAAGTTCGTGTGACCGGCAAGAAGCGTGACGATCTGCAAGAGGCCATCGCGGCCCTGCGCGCCAAGACCTTCGACATGCCATTGCAGTTCAATAACTTCCGCGACTGATGGCACTTTGCGGAACCTGTGCGCGTTTTTGACGTCCCACGCCCCAGAATCCGCGCCTACACTTGAGCCCTACGGGGCTCATTTGCGTTTTTAGGCAGTCAATAAAGCCGCACATCCGCTACACAGGAGAAGCTCCATGGATTTAAACGCTGAAATGGATCACTTGATCAAGACCTCACAGTCGTGGATCCCGATGATCATGGAATATGGCAGCCGCGTATTGCTGGCGATGATCACCCTGGCCATTGGCTGGTGGCTGATCAATGTATTGACCCACCGAGTGGGCCGCCTGCTGGCCCTGCGTAACGCAGACCAGGCGCTGCAACATTTCATCACCAGCCTGGCGAACATCGCGCTCAAAGTCATGCTGGTGGTCAACGTGGCCTCGATGATCGGCGTGGCGACCACCTCGTTCGTTGCCGCCATCGGTGCCGCTACCCTGGCTATTGGCCTGGCCTTGCAAGGCAGCCTGGCGAATTTTGCCGGTGGCGTGCTGATTCTGTTGTTCCGCCCGTTCCGCATTGGTGACTGGATCGAAGCCCAGGGCACCTCGGGTACCGTCGACAGCATCCAGATCTTCCACACGGTGTTGCGCACCGGCGACAACAAGACGGTGATCATTCCTAACGGCAGCCTGTCCAACGGCCTTATCACCAACACCAACCGCCAGCCGACCCGCAAGGTGGTGTTTGACGTGGGTGTGGACTACGAGGCGGACCTGCAGAAAGCCCGCGAAGTTCTGCTGGAGCTGGCCAAGGACCCACGCGTACTGACCGATCCTGCCGCGGTCGCGGTGGTTTCGACCCTGGGCGACAGCTCGATCACCGTTTCCCTGCGCTGCTGGACCAATACGCCGGATTATTGGGACGTAGTGTTCATGCTTAATGAATTGGCGCGTGATCGTTTGAAGGCGGCGGGAATTGATATTCCATTTCCGCAGCGGGTTATTCGCGTAATGCAGGAAGCCGCACCGAAGTAACGGGAAGCGTCATGTTTAACTTGGCCGAAAGGTCAGGTTAAACGTGTTGGTTTAATCTCATTAGTTACTTAGCTTGCTAGTTATTATCGGGCGACATGAAACTGCAATAAAAAAGCCGCTCCCTTGCAAACAGGGGAGCGGCTTTTTGTTTAAGGCCGAAGCCTTAAGTCATCGTTGTAATTGAACGGGCAATTACAGGATGTTCAGCGGGTATTGCGCGATCAGACGCAGTTCGTCGAGAGAACCCGAGTAAACCTGATCAGACGAGCGATAGGTCGCTTGACGTACGCGCAGGCTCAGGTCCTTGGCCGGACCGCTCTGGATCACGTACTTGGCTTCGATATCGCGTTCCCACTCTTTACCGTTGTTAGTCGTGGCGATGTTGGCGCCGCGACCGGTTACGTAACGAGTCATGAAGCTCAGGCCTGGAATGCCGAAGGTCGCCATGTTCAGGTCATAACGAGCTTGGTAGGACTTCTCGTCTTCAGCGTTGAAGTCGGAACGGGCGATGGAGTTGGCCAGGAAAATCGTGCCGCCGCCGTCTACGCCGTAGCCGTATTGGCCGTCGCCGCTGACTTTCTGAGCTGCCAGGGTGAAGGTGTGAGCACCAATGGTGTACGCGCCTTGCAAGCTGAATGCACGGTTGTCGAGCTTGGTGGTCTTGTCTTTGTCGGACCGTACCAGGCCCGCGCCGTCGCTCTTGGTGTCGTAGATGTTGAAGTCGACAGCCACGGATTGGTCATCGCTAAGCGCGTGTGTCCAGTTCACGTTGGCGTAGATCTTCTTCCAGTAGTCTTCCACTTTCGAGTAGTAGAGGCTGGTGGTGAACTCTGGGGTCCAGGAGTACACGCCGCCCACGAAGTTGGCGTCGCGCAGGCCGCGGCTCGAGCCCGGCTCAGAGCTGGAGATACTGTCGCGGTAGGTCTGGTCTTGGGCAACGATCGAGGTGAAGTGACCGGCTTCCAGTTTCAGATCTTTGATTTCGTTGCTGGTGATGGAAACGCCTTGCGGCAGTTCCGGCAGCAAACGGCTGTCATCGGAGGCGAATACTGGAGCGGTGGTGTATTGATCACCGACCTTCAGAACCGTGTTGGAAATACGGAACTTCACGGCAGCGCCGGCTTTGGAATAGTCGTCCTGCGAACGGCCGTCGGAACCTTCAGGGAACAGACCGGTACCTGCGCGCCCTTTGCCGCTGTCGAGTTTGACGCCCAGCAGGCCGATGACATCGACACCAACACCGACGGTGCCTTGGGTGTAGCCCGAGCTGAAGAGGCCGTGGAAGCCCAGACCGGATTCTTCAATACGGCTTTGCTCCGCATCGTGATTACGGCGGTCACGGCTGAAGTACAAGGCACGCGTCAGGATGCTGGCGGTGCTGTCTTCGATAAAGCCCTTGGAATCGTCCTGGGCGGACGCCATTGCGAACTGCGAGGTGCCTGCTGAAACAGCCAGGGCGATCATGCTCCACTTCATCACGCGCATCGTGATTTGCTCCTTTGGTTTTAGGAAGAGTACTGCCGTCCCACCTGTATTTTTATCTGGGCGGCTCTTTCTTTTTTGTGTCGGCGCAAAGTTATATCACGCCGGCTCTATTGACGATACTTACCCATCTTTCCTTTCAGCTTCTTTACGAGGCTGTCGTAAATTGCTAGCTCCGTGTCGCAAATTCACAGCCCGACTGTAAATGGGCTGACAACTTCAATGCTGTTTTCAAACGCCTTTCGAAGTTTGAAACCTTCCCTGAGATGCATTGAAACGCCACTGTTCTTTATCGCGTAACACCTGCTTCCCGGCAGGTGCCGTTGCCGACGATAACGGGGTGAATGCAACAAGCGCGCCCAACTCGGTAACCGAATGTCATTTTTTCGTGAAAAATGTGATGGACCTGTAAAAACCTCATAAACACGGGCTTTTTAAGCCGTTTGGTTTGGGCTTGACGCCCTAGTGTTACTTCTGTTCGCAGGTACAAAAAAGCTGTTCCAGGTAAAAACGTTACCGGTCCACCCCACGAAGTGGGTAGTTCGCGGGCCCCTTTGAAGCACGGGTGGGTCATTTTGGTGCATCCCGGGGAGGCCCGAGTTAGCGTAGCTCAAATAATTGCCTGCATCGAAAGGGTGCAGGTTTTTTGCAGGATTGCGCGGGTGCGTGTGCAATCGCCGTGAAGCCTGAGGCATTCAACGGTATGCTGGGCGCCCTGAACCTGACCTGCCGAACGGAGGCCCGCGGTGTTCGCCTTAGATCAACGCCTGCAACAAGACACACTGGTCATCGGGGATTTCCCGTTGTGCCGCCTGCTGCTGACCAACGACTCGAACTACCCCTGGTTCATCCTGGTGCCGCGCATCGAAGGTATCAGCGAAGTGTTTCAGCTGAGTGTCCAAGATCAACAAACTCTGTGGCAAGAGACGACAGCCCTGGCGCAATGGCTGAACCAGGGCCTGGACGCCGACAAGATGAATATCGGTGCACTGGGCAACGTGGTCAGCCAACTGCATGTGCATGTGATCGTACGCAAGCGCGATGACGCCGCCTGGCCGGCACCGGTGTGGGGCAAGCATCCTGCGCAGCCCTATACTGACGAGCAAGTGGCGGGTATCCGCGCACGTCTGCGCGAGCTGCTGCCCGCCGATTTCAAATTTACCCAGAGCTGAATCATGGATCTGCAAGCACGCGTTACCGACCTGGAAAGCCGCCTGGCCTTTCAGGACGACACCATCGAGACCCTCAATGACATCCTCGTCGCCCAGCAACGCGCGGTTGAGCGCCTGCAACTGCAGATGACTGCGCTGCTCAAGCGCCAGGAAGAAATGGGTGGCCAGTTCGAAACGTCCGAAGAAGAAGCGCCACCGCCTCACTATTGATCCGGGGGCAATAAAAAACCGCGACCCGGCAGCGCCGGATCGCGGTTTTTTTACGGCTGCTAAAGCGGTATCAGCGACGCGGCAATGCCGCGATCACGTCTTCGGCTTGCAGGCCCTTGTCGCGATTCATCACGGAGAATTCCACGCGCTGGCCTTCCACCAGGACGCGATGGCCTTCACCGCGAATGGCCCGGAAGTGGACGAAGATATCGTCGCCCGAATCACGGGAAATAAAGCCGAAGCCTTTGGACGTATTGAACCACTTGACGGTACCGGTATCCCGGTTGGTCATATCGTAGTTCTGCGACGCGGCCGCCGGCGACGAACGGTAGAAGCTGATGGCCAGGTGAAGAACGATGGCGACCACAGCAATCACCAGGCTGAGCAGGATGGCCGGATGACCACCGACTTCAGGCATGGGTGCCAGGAGGGTGAGGGTTTGTACGACAACGGTCAGTACCAGCAGCGCGCTGACCAGGTTTTGCAGTTGATGACGGGTGCCTTTGTTCCAGTAAGGGATTACCGGGGCGAGGGTCAGGTTAAGAAGGCCGAACAAGGCCAGATACAAAGCATCATGTTGTTGCAGGTAGGGCAGGCTTTCAGGCTGCAGGCTCGGGATAAAGGACAGCAGCAACGCTGCAACGCCCGTTAGCAGGTGGACGATTTTCAACATTTTGATTAACTCACGTTAAGACGGATCACCAGGAAGAGCTGACTGGCACGGTTCGCTTCTGAACAATGGGAGGCGTTGGGCACGTGCACGGGTATCAGCCTATGCCGCTTGCCGTGGTCATTAACGGCGGCGACACGCTGCCTATTTAACAGCAAAGGCCGTGCCTACTCAAATCAAGCATTTACGGGGCGCGTGAGGCTTTGGGCATTTGCAGGGCAAACACTTGTCCTAGACAGGTGCGCGCGATTTGCCGCACGTCGCCTGGGTGTATCCGGCTGCGTATCGCCGGCACTCTTGCTAGAGTGGTGCGGCACCTGGTCAATGAATGTTGCTCAATTGAAGGGGATAAACATGGCAATCGATATCGGCATCAGTGAAGAAGATCGCAAATCCATCGTCGACGGGCTTTCGCGGCTGCTTTCCGATACCTATGTACTGTATCTGAAGACCCACAACTTCCATTGGAACGTCACAGGCCCCATGTTTCGTACGTTGCACTTGATGTTCGAAGAGCAGTACAACGAGCTGGCGCTGGCGGTGGACTCCATTGCCGAGCGTATCCGCGCCCTTGGGTTCCCGGCACCGGGCGCCTATTCGATCTACGCCCGGCTTTCTTCTATCAAGGAAGAGGAAGGCGTACCCAGCGCCGAAGAGATGATCAAGCAGCTGGTGGCCGGCCAGGAGGCGGTCACCCGCACGGCGCGTGGCATCTTCCCATTGCTCGATAAAGTCAGCGATGAGCCGACGGCGGACCTGCTGACCCAGCGCATGCAGGTCCATGAGAAAACCGCGTGGATGCTGCGTTCCCTGCTCGAAAATCAATAATTCACGCATCGGAGTGGCGCCGTCCTGGCGCCACTCGCTTGTTTCTGCGCACTTCCTGGCGTTGTCCTACAACTATCGACTCCGCGTCTTCTGGCTGCCACCGGTCTCCCTGCTGTTCCATAGAGCCATCGCCCAATGGGAATAACCCCTGGGTTACTGTTTGGCAATGGAGTGTCAGGTGTATGTCACGCGCGGTGGGTAATGGAGTGATGGAAACCTGTGGTTTTCATAAGATAAAAGTCGACCCGTTTGCTAAAGGGTTCGACATGGCGCTGGCCAGGCCCTTGTCCCGATCGGTCAGGCTCAATGGGTTTTCAACGTGCCTGCGGCTTGAGCAGGTCTATTGGAACATCCTTACGGAAATAGCCCGGATCAATGCCTGTTCTGTCAGTGCATTGTTGTCTTACGTCGACCGGGAAGTGCATTTGCGTTACGGCGGTGTGAAAAATTTCAGTGGGCTCGTGAGGGTGGTGTGCGTCGTTCACTTGCTAAAAAGCTGCGCCACCTCGCCGAACCCTGAGTAAACCCGTGACCCCGCAGCCGGCCCGCCGCCCAGGCGGGCGAGGCTTCGGGTAGAAAGCCGGCTGCGCTGCCTCGATTTACCAGATATAATCCCGCGCTTTGCTGCGCATGCCGCCGACCCTTAGGGCAGGCGTGGCGCAGTAACGTTCTGATCGCCGAGACATCTCCATGCCCATGTACGACTATCAATGTGCTTCCTGTGGTCATCAGTTGGAAGCCATTCAGAAGATCAGCGCAGCGCCGCTGGTCGATTGCCCAGCCTGCCAGGCTCCGGAGCTCAAGAAGATGTTGTCCATGCCGGGCTTCCGCTTGAGCGGCAGCGGCTGGTACGAGACCGATTTCAAGACCGGCTCGAAGAAGAATCTGGCGGGCGGCGACAAAGCAGACTGAGTTGAACTCTACGCGCAGGCTCCTGCATTATCCGTCCCCTGCTTTAATGTACGGTGACGAGGCAGGCCTGCCACCGAATTTCGAATTACGAGAAGTGAAACCACGACCATGATGCGCAGCCACTATTGCGGCCAACTGAACGAGACCCTGGAAGGTCAGGAAATCACCCTTTGCGGATGGGTTCACCGTCGCCGCGACCACGGCGGGGTGATCTTCCTCGATATCCGTGATCGTGATGGTCTGGCCCAGGTAGTGTTCGACCCGGACCGCGCCGAGAGCTTCGCCGCCGCCGACCGTGTGCGCAGCGAGTACGTTGTGAAGATCACCGGTAAGGTCCGCCTGCGTCCTGCCGGTGCCGTGAACAAGAACATGGCGTCCGGTGGCATCGAAGTGCTGGGCTACGAGCTGGAAGTGTTGAACGAGTCGGAAACGCCGCCGTTCCCGCTCAACGAATACTCCGACGTAGGCGAAGAAACCCGCCTGCGGTACCGCTTCCTGGACCTGCGTCGTCCGGAAATGGCCGAGAAGCTGCGCCTGCGTTCGCGCATGACCACCAGCATCCGCCGCTTCCTGGATGAAAACGGCTTCCTCGACGTCGAAACGCCGATCCTCACCCGGGCCACCCCGGAAGGCGCGCGTGACTACCTGGTACCGAGCCGTACCCACGCCGGTTCGTTCTTCGCGCTGCCGCAATCGCCGCAGTTGTTCAAGCAATTGCTGATGGTGGCCGGCTTCGACCGTTACTACCAGATCGCCAAGTGCTTCCGTGACGAAGACCTGCGCGCTGACCGCCAGCCGGAATTCACCCAGATCGACATCGAGACCAGCTTCCTCGATGAAAAAGAGATCATGGGCCTGACCGAGCAAATGATCCGCAACCTGTTCAAGGAAGTGCTGGACCTGGAGTTCGGCGAATTCCCGCACATGACCTTCGAAGAGGCCATGCGCCGCTACGGTTCCGACAAGCCAGACCTGCGTAACCCGCTGGAACTGGTGGACGTTGCCGACCAGCTAAAGGACGTCGACTTCAAGGTGTTCAGCGGCCCGGCCAACGACCCGAAATGCCGCATCGCCGCCCTGCGTGTGCCAGGCGGCGCGAGCATGCCGCGCAAGCAGATCGACGACTACACCAAGTTCGTCGGCATCTACGGTGCCAAGGGCCTGGCGTACATCAAGGTCAATGAGCGCGCCAACGGCGTTGACGGCCTGCAATCGCCGATCGTGAAAAACATCCCGCTGGACAACCTGAACGCGATCCTCGATCGCGTGGGTGCGGTCGACGGTGACATCGTGTTCTTCGGCGCCGACAAGGCCAAGATCGTCAGCGAAGCCCTGGGCGCGCTGCGTATCAAGCTGGGTCACGACCTGAACCTGCTGACCTGCGAATGGGCGCCGATGTGGGTCGTTGACTTCCCGATGTTCGAAGAGAACGACGACGGCAGCTTCAGCGCCTTGCACCACCCGTTCACCGCGCCGAAGTGCTCCCCGGCCGAGTTGGAAGCCAACCCGGCAGGCGCGTTGTCCCGCGCCTACGACATGGTGCTCAACGGCACCGAGCTGGGTGGCGGTTCGATCCGTATCCACCGCAAAGAGATGCAGCAAGCGGTCTTCCGCCTGTTGGGCATCAACGAAGCGGAACAGGAAGAGAAATTCGGCTTCCTGCTCGACGCCCTGAAATACGGCGCGCCGCCGCACGGTGGCCTGGCGTTCGGCCTGGACCGTCTGGTCATGCTGATGACTGGCGCCCAGTCGATCCGTGAAGTGATCGCCTTCCCGAAAACCCAGAGCGCCGCGGACGTCATGACCCAGGCTCCGGGTGTGGTGGATGCCAAGGCACTGCGCGAGCTGCACATCCGCCTGCGCGAGACGCCGAAGGCTGAGTAAGGCTGCTGCGTGAAAGCGCGATAGGGTTGTAGGCAGTCAAAAAGGCGCATCTTCGGATGCGCCTTTGCGTTTAAAAGAGGGAAATCTCGCCTGGGGCGGGATTGATAAGGTTTCTAGAGAATTCGGAGTTGTGTTATGGCTGGCCATTCCAAGTGGGCGAACATCAAGCACCGCAAAGAGCGTCAGGATGCCAAGAAAGGCAAGATTTTTACCAAGTGGATCCGTGAGCTGACCGTCGCCGCTCGCCAGGGCGGTGGTGACCCAGGTTCCAACCCGCGTCTGCGCCTGGCACTGGACAAGGCCCTGGGCGCTAACATGAGCCGCGACATCATCGACCGCGCCGTGGCTCGTGGCGCCGGTGCGGCCGACACCGACGACATGGTCGAGCTGACCTACGAAGGTTATGGTCCGGGCGGCGTGGCGGTGATGGTCGAGTGCATGACCGATAACCGCAACCGCACCGCCGCCGCCGTGCGCCATGCATTCAGCAAATGCGGCGGCAACTTGGGTACCGATGGCTCGGTGGCCTACCTGTTCGAGCGTAAAGGGCAGATATCCTTCGCGCCGGGCACCGATGAAGACGCGCTGATGGAAGCTGCGATGGAGGCCGATGCCGACGACGTGGTGACCAACGAAGACGGCTCCATCGATGTGTTTACCTCGTTTGCCAGCTTCTACGCCGTGCGTAACGCGTTGGAGGCTGCCGGCTTCAAGGGCACCGACGCGGAAATCGTGATGTTGCCGACCACCAGTGCCGAACTGGACCTGGACGGCGCGCAGAAAGTGCTGAAGATGCTGGATATGCTCGAAGACCTGGATGATGTGCAGAACGTTTACTCGAATGCCGACATCCCGGAATCGGTAGCGGAGCAACTGGGCTGAAAAGCGCTGTAGCTCCGAATCTGGGAGGGGCTTGTGTGGGAGGGGGCTTGCCCTCGATGAGGGAGTGTCAGTAAGCACATTTGTGACTGACCCACCGCCATCGGGGGCAAGCCCCTCCCACATTGGATTCTCTGAGTATCAAGAAATGTGTTTACCCTAACCGCAGGCGTTATGACTTTAATCCTAGGTATCGACCCCGGTTCGCGCATTACCGGTTTTGGCGTGGTGCAACAGACCCCGCGCGGCTGCGTCTACGTTGCTTCGGGGTGCATCCGCACCGGTTCGGGCGAACTGGCCGAGCGTTTGCAGATTGTCTATCGCGGCGTGCGTGAAGTGATCCAGACCTACGGCCCTGTGACCATGGGCATCGAAAAAGTATTCATGGCCAAGAACGCCGATTCTGCGTTGAAGCTTGGTCAGGCCCGCGGTGCTGCTATCGTGGCTGGCGCCGAGGAGGGCATGGAGATCGCCGAATACACCGCGACCCAGGTCAAGCAGGCTGTGGTCGGCACTGGCGCGGCCAATAAAGAACAGGTGCAGATGATGGTCATGCACATGCTAAAACTCACTTCAAAACCGCAGATTGACGCTTCCGACGCCCTGGCCATCGCCATTTGTCATGCGCATACCCGTTCCAGCCTGCTGCCTCATGGGTTGGGCACCGCACGCAGTCGTGGCGGGCGGCTGCGTCTCTGATAGCATCAGCGCAATCGATATTTGCGGTCAGGCCTTTGATCTGACCCCCACGCTTTAAGGATCTGAACCGTGATTGGACGCTTGCGCGGCACTCTGGCTGAAAAACAGCCGCCGCACCTGATTCTGGATGTCAATGGGTTGGGGTATGAGCTGGAAGTGCCCATGACTACGCTGTACCGCCTGCCCTCGGTCGGCGAACCCATTACGCTGCATACTCACCTGGTGGTGCGCGAAGACGCGCAATTGCTCTATGGTTTCATTGGCAAGCGTGACCGCGACTTCTTCCGTGAACTGATTCGCCTCAATGGCGTAGGGCCAAAATTGGCGCTGGCCTTGATGTCGAGCCTGGAAGTGGATGAACTGGTGCGTGCGGTTTCGGCCCAGGACACCTCGGCGCTGACCAAGGTGCCAGGCGTGGGCAAGAAAACCGCCGAGCGCCTGCTGGTGGAGCTCAAGGACCGCTTTAAAGCGTGGGAAGTCGTACCGAGCATGTTCGCCCTGGTGCCGAACCAGCCGGACATGCCGGCGGGCCAGGTCGCTAGCGCCGAAAGCGATGCGGTCAGTGCCTTGATCTCCCTGGGCTACAAGCCGCAGGAAGCCAGCAAAGCCGTGTCGGCCATCAAAGACAAGAACCTGAGCAGTGAAGACATGATCCGCCGAGCCCTGAAGGGAATGATTTAAGTGATTGAAGCTGATCGTCTGATCGCGGCCACCGGCCCGCGCGACCGTGAAGAAGTCCAGGACCGTGCCATTCGCCCGCTGAGCCTGGCCGACTACATCGGCCAGCCCACCGTGCGCGAGCAGATGGAGCTGTTTATCCAGGCCGCGCGTGGGCGCAGTGAGTCCTTGGACCACACCTTGATCTTCGGCCCGCCGGGCTTGGGTAAAACCACCCTGGCCAACATCATTGCCCAGGAAATGGGCGTGTCGATCAAATCCACCTCCGGCCCGGTGCTGGAGCGTCCAGGCGACCTGGCCGCGCTGCTGACCAACCTTGAACCTCACGATGTGTTGTTTATCGACGAGATTCACCGCCTGTCGCCGATTGTCGAGGAAGTGCTGTACCCCGCGATGGAAGACTTCCAGCTCGACATCATGATCGGCGAAGGCCCGGCGGCCCGTTCGATCAAGCTCGACCTGCCACCGTTCACGCTGGTGGGCGCAACGACGCGTGCCGGTATGCTGACCAACCCGTTGCGAGACCGTTTCGGCATTGTTCAACGTCTAGAGTTCTATAGCACCGCCGACCTGGCAACCATCGTCAGCCGTTCGGCAAGCATTCTCGGGTTGCCGCTGGACCCGGAAGGCGCGTTTGAAATCGCCCGTCGCGCCCGTGGCACGCCGCGAATTGCCAACCGCCTGCTGCGCCGCGTGCGCGACTTTGCCGAAGTGCGAGCCAAGGGGCATATCACCAAGGCCGTGGCCGACCTGGCGTTGAACCTGCTGGACGTGGATGAGCATGGTTTCGACCACCAGGACCGGCGCCTGCTCTTGACCATGATCGAGAAATTCGACGGTGGCCCGGTGGGTGTGGACAGCCTGGCGGCCGCAATCAGTGAGGAGCGCCATACCATCGAAGATGTGCTGGAGCCGTACCTGATCCAGCAGGGCTATATCATGCGCACCCCAAGGGGCCGCGTCGTCACACGCCATGCCTATCTGCACTTCGGGTTAAACATTCCGTCACGTTTGGGTGAGATGCCTGCGGTAGACGAGTTTCTCGATGCAGTGGACGATTAAAAAGGCGATGCGGGCCGATTTATTCGAGGTTTGTGCTGTCCCAGTGTCTGGCGTCGTCAGTCAGTGGTTGGAAATGTCTTTGAGAATGCAAAAACAGTTGCTCAGCCGGATTGGCAACCTCAGGAGTAAGCACTAGAGTATGCGCGCGCAAAACGGGGATCAGTCGTTCGCACATCGCTGTCGCGTTTATTACGAGGACACCGATGCCGGCGGCATCGTGTATTACGTCAATTACCTCAAGTTCATGGAGCGGGCTCGAACCGAGCGGCTACGGGAGCTGGGCTTTGCCCAATCCCAGCTGGCAGGGGAGGACCTGTTATTCGTCGTGCACTCCAGCGAGGCGCGTTACCACGCGCCGGCGCGACTGGACGACGAACTGCTGGTCAGCGCTGAAGTAATCGAATTGAACCGTGCCAGCCTGCGTTTCAAGCAGCAGGTCAGGCGGGCAACGGATGCAACGCTGCTCTGCGAGGGGCAGTTCCTGGTGGCCTGTGTGCGCACCAATAGTTTGAAACCTCGGGCCATTCCCGAAACTCTACGTGCGGCCTTTGCCGCCGTGAGCGGCGCGGGTAAACAATCAAAGCAGGAGATTTAGCGTGGAACCTACCGTCGTCGACCATTCCTCCATGTGGAGCCTGGTCAGCAATGCCAGTGTTGTGGTTCAACTGGTCATGCTGACCCTGGTAGCCGCATCGGTTACCTCTTGGGTCATGATTTTTCAGCGCAGCAACTTGCTGCGCGCCGGTCGACGCGCCCTGGAGAGCTTTGAAGAGCGCTTCTGGTCGGGTATCGACCTGTCCAAGCTGTATCGCCAGGCCGGCAGCAACCCGGACCCCGATTCGGGCGTCGAGCAGATCTTTCGTGCCGGCTTCAAGGAATTTTCCCGCCTGCGCCAGCAACCTGGGGTTGACCCGGAAGCCGTGATGGAAGGCGTGGCCCGTGCCATGCGCGTCGCCATTTCCCGCGAAGAAGAGAAGCTTGAGCAAAGCTTGCCGTTCCTTGCCACCGTCGGTTCCGTCAGCCCGTACATCGGCCTGTTCGGTACCGTGTGGGGCATCATGAACTCCTTCCGCGGCCTGGCCCAGGCCCAGCAAGCCACCCTGGCCACCGTGGCCCCGGGTATCGCCGAAGCCCTGATCGCCACCGCGATCGGCCTGTTCGCCGCTATCCCGGCCGTTATTGCCTACAACCGTTTTGCCGCGCGCGGCGAAAACCTGATTGGCCGTTACTACACCTTCGCCGATGAATTCCAGGCGATCCTGCACCGTAAAGTGCACACCAGCGAAGAATAAGCAGGTACTCCCCGATGGCTTTAATCACTCGAGCTCGAACCAAGCGCAAGCCGGTCGCCGAGATGAACGTAGTGCCTTACATCGACGTGATGCTGGTGCTGCTGGTGATCTTCATGGTGACTGCGCCGATGCTCAACCAGGGCGTGAAGGTTGACCTGCCCAAGGTTTCCAGCGAAGCCTTGCCCCAGGACAACAACACCCAGGTGCTGACCATTTCGATCAAGTCTGACAAGACCTATTACTGGAACCTTGGCAGCGAAGTCGACACCCAGAAGCAGCAGGACAAGGCCTTGACCCTGCCGGCGATGACCGATGCGGTGACCAAGATCATTCGCTCCGGCAACGAAGGCGGCAAGCACACCCAGGTGTTCATTCGCGGCGACAAGTCGGTCGACTACGGCTCCGTCATGGGTGCCATGGGTGGGCTGCAGAAAGCCGGCGTGGGTAACGTTGGCTTGATTACCGAGGCGCCCTGATGCAGCAACAGCGAGAGCCGTCCGCCTCGGAAAGCTACTTCTGGCCTAGCGTCTGGGCAATTGCCCTGCACGTCCTGGTATTTGGCATGCTGTTCGTCAGCTTTGCCATGACCCCGGACCTGCCGCCAGCCAAGCCGATCGTGCAGGCGACCCTGTATCAGCTGAAATCGAAAAGTCAGGCCACCACCCAGACCAATCAGAAGATTGCGGGTGAAGCCCAGAAGTCGGCCGCGCGCCAGACTGAAGTCGAGCAGATGGAACAGAAAAAGGTCGAGCAGGAAGCGGTGAAGGCTGCTGCGGAACAAAAGAAAGAAGAGGCGGCTCAAAAAGCCGAGGAATCGAAAAAGGCTGACGAAGCGAAGAAGGCCGACGAGGCGAAAAAGGCTGATGAAGCCAAGAAAGCCGAGAAAGCCGCCGAAGCGAAAAAAGCCGAAGAGAAACAATTGGCTGATATAGCCAAGAAGAAATCTGAAGAAGAAGCCAAAAAGGCTGCCGAAGAAGAGGCCAAGAAAAAGGCCGCTGAAGAGGCCAAGAAGAAGATAGTCGAAGACGCGAAGAAGAAAGCCGCCGAAGACGCCAAGAAAAAAGCTGAAGCAGACGAGGCGAAGAAGAAAGTCGCCGACGACGCGAAGAAGAAAGCTGCCGCCGATGCCAGCAAGAAAAAGGCCCAGGAAGCAGCGCGTAAATCCGCCGAAGAGAAAAAGGCCCAGGCCTTGGCAGATTTGCTCTCCGACACGCCGCAGCGTCAGCAAGCCTTGGCCGATGAGCGTGGTGATGAAGTCGCGGGCAGTTTCGACGACCTGATTCGGGCACGGGCAGCAGAAGGCTGGACTCGTCCACCTTCGGCACGCAAAGGCATGACAGTAGTGCTACAGATCGGCATGTTGCCGGACGGTACGGTGACTTCGGTCAGCGTGGCCAAGGGCAGTGGCGATCCATCGTTCGACAGTTCGGCGGTTGCCGCGGTCAAGAACATTGGCCGGTTGACCGAGATGCAGGGAATGAAACCAAGCGACTTCGCTCCCTATCGTTCATTCAAGATGACATTCACACCTGAGGATCTAGCCTTGTGAGAAACCTTCTTCGAGGAATGCTTGTCGTTATTTGCTGTATGGCAGGGATAGCGGCGGCGGATGAAAAGAACATTCTGGTTACCAGCGGTAGCGATCGGGCCACCCCGATCGCGGTTGTACCGTTCGGTTGGCAGGGCGGCAGCGTGCTGCCGGACGACATGGCCCAGATCGTCAGCGACGACCTGCGCAATTCCGGCTACTACGCGCCGATTCCCAAAGGCAACATGATCAGCCAGCCGGCCCAGGCCAGCGAAGTGATCTTCCGTGACTGGAAAGCCGTTGGCGCCCAGTACCTGATGGTCGGCAACATCACGCCGGCCGGCGGTCGCCTGCAGATCACCTACACCTTGTTCAACGTGGCCACCGAGCAGCAGGTGCTGACCGGCAGCGTATCGGGCACCGCCGAACAACTGCGGGATATGGCCCACTACATCTCTGACCAGTCGTTTGAAAAGCTTACCGGCATCAAGGGTGCTTTCTCGACGCGTCTGCTGTACGTGACGGCTGAGCGTTTCTCCGTAGACAACACCCGTTACACCCTGCAGCGCTCGGACTATGACGGCGCGCGCGCCGTGACCTTGCTGCAATCGCGTGAGCCAATCCTGTCGCCGCGCTTCGCGCCGGATGGCAAGCGCATTGCCTATGTGTCTTTCGAGCAGAAACGTCCGCGTATCTTCGTCCAGCACATCGACACCGGCCGTCGTGAGCAGATCACTAACTTCGAAGGCCTCAACGGTGCGCCGGCCTGGTCGCCGGATGGTTCGCGCCTGGCGTTCGTATTGTCCAAAGACGGCAACCCGGACATCTACGTGATGAACATGGCTTCGCGCCAGATCACGCGTGTGACCAGCGGCCCGGGTATCAACACTGAACCGTTCTGGGGTAAGGATGGTTCGACCATCTATTTCACCTCTGACCGGGGCGGCAAGCCACAAATCTACAAATCGAGTATTGGCGGTGGCGGTGCGGAACGAGTGACCTTTATTGGTAACTACAACGCCAACCCTAAGCTTTCGGCTGATGAAAAGACGTTGGTGATGATTCACCGTCAGGATGGTTTCACTAATTTCCGGGTTGCGGCCCAGGATTTGCAGCGTGGAACGGTAAAAATCCTTACAGATACCAACCTTGATGAGTCAGCTACTGTTGCGCCCAACGGCACCATGGTAATCTACGCCACCCGCCAGCAGGGCCGGGGAGTCTTGATGCTCGTGTCCATTAACGGACGCGTAAGGCTCCCGCTTCCTACCGCTCAAGGCGAAGTCAGAGAACCGTCCTGGTCCCCTTACCTGAACTGACGCGGCGCTACAAAAAGAAGTACTTAACACACTGGGGTTCATTAGGAGTTTCACGATGGAAATGCTGAAGTTTGGTAAGTTTGCTGCTCTGGCTCTGGCTCTGTCCGTAGCCGTTGGTTGCTCGTCTAAAGGCGGCGACAATGCCGGTGAAGGCGCAGCTGTTGATCCAAACGCTGGTTACGGCGCTAACACTGGTGCAGTTGACGGCTCCCTGAGCGAAGAAGCTGCTCTGCGCGCTATCACCACTTTCTACTTCGAATACGACAGTTCGGACCTGAAACCAGAAGCCATGCGCGCTCTGGACGTTCACGCCAAGGACCTGAAAGCTAACGGCGCTCGCGTTGTTCTGGAAGGTAACACTGACGAACGTGGTACTCGTGAGTACAACATGGCACTGGGCGAGCGTCGTGCGAAAGCCGTTCAGCGCTACCTGGTACTGCAAGGTGTTGCTCCAGGCCAACTGGAACTGGTTTCCTACGGTAAAGAGCGTCCAGTTGCTACTGGCCACGACGAGCAGTCCTGGGCTCAAAACCGTCGCGTCGAACTGCGTAAGTAATTCGTCATGCGAACGTGCCGTCGTGCTCTAACTGTATTGGCTCTCAGCTTCGCACCGCTTGCGGTGTGGGCTGCGGTTCCTGTGGAAGATAGCAACTCTGGCTATAACAATAGCGGGAGCAGCTATCCGCCAGCGGGTTATGGCACGAACGGCGCCTATGCTGGGGGGGCGGCTACGGCCGCTCCTTCGGCACAGGGCGAACTGTTCAACCAACTGCAACGCATGCAGGATCAATTGGCCCAGCAACAGGGCGCCATTGAAGTTCTGCAGAATCAAGTGAACCAGTTGAAGCAAGAAGGCCTGGAGCGTTACCAGGATCTTGATCGACGCATAGGAGCCGGTGTTACACCTGCCGCTACTCCTGATAATTCTTCTGCCGGTGGTGCGCCAAGCGCTGCCGCCGGTGGTGCAGCAGGCGCCGCGGCTGCCAGCCAAGCCCCTGCCGCCAGCAGCGAACCGGGTGATCCGGCCAAGGAGAAGCTGTATTACGATGCAGCTTTCGACCTGATCAAAGCCAAGGATTTCGATAAGGCCAGCCAGGCATTCAGCGCGTTCCTGCGCAAATACCCGAACAGCCAGTACGCGGGCAATGCCCAATATTGGCTGGGCGAAGTAAACCTGGCGAAGGGTGATCTGCAGGGGGCGGGCCAGGCATTTGCCAAGGTCAGCCAGTTGTACCCCAAACACGCCAAAGTACCCGACTCGCTGTACAAGCTCGCTGACGTAGAACGCCGCCTGGGTCATACCGACAAGGTAAAAGGCATTCTGCAGCAGGTTGTAGCCCAATATCCGGGGACTTCCGCCGCACAGTTGGCTCAACGGGATCTGCAGCGCTTGTAAGCAATGCCGCCCGTTTAGAAGAAACCCGCGCCTGGCGCGGGTTTTTTCGTTAGAATCCACGCCCTTTTATGAAACACGCTCCTTGGAGCCTACGCGTTGGCGGGGTTCCTTGAAGTGCCTGACGGAGGCGGACAGCCTGTTTAGCTGTTACGCCCGTGGCGACTATGCAAGACACATTACGTATTACCGAAGTTTTTTACTCGTTACAGGGTGAAACGCGAACCGCTGGGCTGCCCACCGTTTTCGTGCGCCTTACCGGTTGCCCTTTGCGCTGCCAATACTGTGACAGTGCCTATGCCTTCAGTGGCGGCACCCTGCGCACCCTCGACGACATCCTGGAGCAGGTCGCCGGCTTCAAGCCTCGCTATGTCTGCGTGACCGGTGGCGAACCCTTGGCCCAGCCCAATGCCATCCCGTTGCTTAAGCAGTTGTGTGATGCCGGTTATGAAGTGTCCCTGGAAACCAGCGGGGCCTTGGACATCTCGGCAGTCGACCCACGCGTCAGCCGCGTGGTCGACCTCAAGACGCCAGGCTCCAAGGAAGCGCATCGCAACCGTTACGAGAACATCGAGCTGCTGACGCCCAACGATCAGGTCAAGTTCGTCATCTGTTCCCGTGCGGACTACGATTGGGCCAACACCAAGTTGATCCAATACGGTCTCGACCGTCGAGCCGGTGAAGTGCTGTTTTCCCCAAGCCATCACGACCTGAACGCGCGCGACCTGGCCGACTGGGTGGTGGCGGACAACCTGCCGGTGCGCCTGCAATTGCAGTTGCACAAGTACCTGTGGAACGACGAGCCGGGTCGCTGAGAGGGCGCACAAACGGCCGTCATTGCAGCCCTAACGCGTTATTTCTGATTTTTTTAAAATAAGGTGTTGAATAATCCTTAGAAATCAGTATTATACGCGCCACCACACAGCGGGTCGTTAGCTCAGTTGGTAGAGCAGTTGGCTTTTAACCAATTGGTCGTAGGTTCGAATCCCACACGACCCACCATTTTTGGCGGTTTAGAAAATCCGGAAGGCCCACGCAAGTGAGGATTTCCGGGTTTTTTTTTGCCTGGCATTTGGGCCTGACAGGTGCGCAATGCACCCGGCACTGCCAGCATTTGGCCAAAGCGCCTGTTGACTCTCCTGTTACGGGCACACCCTATCCTGAACGTTCAACTTTCAGGATGCGGTGATGATGAGTAAGCGAGTACTGGTGATTCTGGGGCACCCCTCAACCGACAGTTTTTGTGGGGCGTTGACCGAGACGTACGTGAATGCCGCCACACGTGCCGGGCACGATGTGCGTCTGTTGCGGCTGGACGCATTGCGCTTCGATCCCGTGCTGCACGACGGCTACAGACAGGTTCAGCTGTTGGAGCCGGATCTGCTCAAGGCTCAGGCCGATATCACTTGGGCTGAACACCTGGCATTTGTCTATCCGATCTGGTGGGGCGGGATTCCGGCATTGATGAAGGGGTTTTTCGACCGGATATTCCTTCCGGGGTTCGCCTTCAAGTACCGCGAAGGCAAAGCCTTTCCCGATAAGCTTCTAAAGGGGCGTACGGCTGATCTGCTGGTCACGATGGACACGCCGCCGTGGTACTACAAATGGGTCTATCGCATGCCGGGCCTGCATCAGATGCGCAAAACCACCCTTGAGTTTTGCGGCATAAAACCGTTGAACACGCTTACGTTTGGGCCAATCCTCGGTTCCGGCGCCTCCCAGCGTGAAGCCTGGCTCAAGCAAGCGCAGGCTATCGCCGGCCGTTGATGCCCGCGTGGCACAGCATCGCCTGCAACGGGCGATGCCAGCTTCATTCATATAGATACATAGCCTTTTGATATCTCCGGGTTCCCGGTTCCGGAGACATGTGTGAAGATGCGCGCGCCAAAATGCGCTTCCACACGTGTGCCATAAAAAAGGACTTTTCATGTATATCGGCAAAGCGGCCCTGCTGTCGGGCACCACCGTCAAGACGATCCGCCACTATGAAGACATCGGCTTACTGCCCCCGCCGGTGCGCGAGGGCAAGTATCGGGTCTATAGCCAGCAAAGCGTCGAGTTGCTGACGTTTATCAAGTGTGCTCAGCAACTGGGGTTCAAACTCAAGGAAATGCAGGCGATCCTTCAGGATCACCGCGGCCAGGAGCTGCCTTGGGATTTGGCCAACAAGGCCATTGCGGATAAAAAAATCGAGCTGAAAGCCCAGATCCAAGGGTTGCAGAACATCTACGACGGCCTTGAGCAATTTGAAAGCAGCCTCAAGGATGCCCAATACCAATGCCAGTTTGAGCACCTGTCCAAAACAGCCTGAACGAACGTGCTGCATGAGCTCATGAAGCGGTGCACGCGGTTCGCAAACGCCGGCAACCCATGGTTACTGAATGGTTATTGCCGGCGTCGCCCGTTTCAGCACCTAGCCCAGGGCGCCCTCGTGTGCTGGATGTTCACGTTCAGTTGCCGGTTGCTCGGGCACGATCGCTGCAAAGAACCAGGGCGATATCAGCGTCACTAACAAGATGGTCATGACCCCGCTGGAGAACAGCGCCAGCGCCACCAATGTTCCCAGATCAATCACGGGCTTGTACGCGGAAAACAGCAGCGCCAGAAACCCCACCGAGAAAATCACCACGTTGACCACCGTCGAGCGCCCGACACTGTGCATGGCCGTCAGAATTGCCTCGTCCACGTGGATACCTTGCTGCACCAGCAGCTTGATGCGCGACAGCAGATGTACGGCGTAATCCACGACGCCCACCACCAGGAACGTGACCAGCGTGGTGCCGATGTTCAGCTCGATGTTCAACAGGTACATACAGCCATACACCGTCACCGAAGTGGTCAGCAGCGTCAGCATGCCCAGGATCCCCAGCCGCACTGACTTGAGCCAGAACATCATCATCAGCGTGACCACCAGCAGCGCGAGCGAGAAGCTCAGCACCTGGCCCTGGGTGATCTCCGCCAGGATGCCGGTCCAGATTTTGGGTGTGCCGGCATGGGTGACCTGCAGGTTGGCCGGTTTGTTTACCAACAGCCAGGCGTCCAGGCGGTCCAGCAGGTCCTTGTAGTCGCTGGCCACCGAGGAGGTCATGGTATAGAGCGTCAAGGCTTTGGAGTAATCGGCGTTAAGCACGTTCTGCAAGTCGGAGCCGCCGCCGTTCTCGAACATCATGATGTGCTGCTCGATCAGCGAGTTACCGTCGACCTCAAAGGTTTCCGTTTGCCCTTCATCGTTGACGGGCGTCACCTGCTCCATGGCCTGCGGCACGCGCAGGTACGCGGGGTTCATGTCATTGAGCACGAGGTTCATGCGCTTGACGTAAGCCGCCACTGAATAGGTGTAGCTGACGTTCGGCTGAGACTTGAGAAAGTGGTCGAGTTTGTCGAGGAACTGTACCGTCTCGGTGGTCAGCGCGCCGCGCGGGGTGTTGGTGTCGAAGGCGATCCAGCCAGGGGAAGTGCCCGCGATCCGGGAACGGTTGATGAACTCATCGGAAACGCGCACCGGGCTGTCTTTCTTGAAATAGGCGATACCTGAGTCCTCGATATCGACCATGAAGGTAAATACCGTCATCAGTGCCAGCAACGGCAGGCTCACGACGAGCACCGGCTTGCGCCAGCGGATCAGGCGCGCGCAAAAAGCCACCAGGTAGCGCGAGATAATCGACTCTTTGTGTACGGTTTTACGCAGCGGCTGGTCTTTGCCCCAGATGGAGATCCACGCTGGAATCAAGAGCAGCGAGATGATCAACGCGGCCGTCAGCCCGATGGACATGAAGATGCCGAAATTGCGGATGCTGACGATGTTGTTGGTCGTAGAGATCATAAACGTGGCGATGGTGGTCACCGTGGTCAACACCACGGGCACCACCATGCGGCGCATGGTCTCGCGGTTGGCCTCGCGGTACGTCTTGCCGGCGTTGAGTTGCTCGTAATACTCAGCCATCACATGGATCGCGTCGGCGCAGCAAATCGTGAACAAGAACACCGGCAGCACACTGGTGAGCAGGTCGATGGGCACTTTCAGCAATGCCATCAGCCCCAGCGTCCAAATCGTGCAGAACAGAATATTGAACAGCGGCAGGAACACGCCCAGGGGCTTGCGGAAGAAAAACACCAGCATCGAGGTCACGAGCAGGAACACGATAGGAAACAGCAACGCCAGGTCGTGATCGATGATCTCTTGTTGGGCGGCAATGAAAATGGGGGTGCCGGCAATAAACACTTCATCGGTGAATTGCGGGTTTTGGCTCTGGTAGTCGGCGACAATCTGGCGAACCTGTTGGTAAGCCCGCAGTTGCGCCTGGGCGTCGTCTTGCTTGGTGCCCAGCTCGGCCACCACTACCGCGACTTTCTTGTCCGGGGACACCACCCCGCCGACCATTTGTTCGTTGCCCATGATCTGCGCTTCGACGGCCTGCGGGTCCATGTCCAGGCCGTGCAGAGTCTTGTGGATCCACAGTTCGCCGTCAGCGCTCAGGCTGATGTTTTCCAGGTCGGCCATCGAGGCCATTTCCTGGATCGGGTTGATGCGTTCGGCCAGAAAGGTCAGAAACTGTAGGTCGCGCGCCTCCCAGCCCTGGCTGCGCGCGTGGTCGCGCAAGGCTTTGGCCTGGGCATAATCGTTTTGGCTGAAGCCGTTGCCGAGGATATCGGTGGCCAGCAGTTGGGCACGACTGTCGTTCTCGTGCTGGCCGACAATGCGGCGCAACTCGACTTCGTCATCGGCGTTGGCCAGCATCAGCCGCCGCAGGGCTTGGGATATTTCGAACTGGGCGTTGAGCGACTGCGTGTTAAAGACGCTGTGCGCATTATTCTGGGCGACCATGACCGAGTCATAGGTGCCTGTGAACTCGCGTTGCAGTTCGATGATGGTTTTGCGTGCGGGGTGGCTTTCCTTGAGCAGGTAGGGGTTGGTGTCCGACATCAGCGAGCCGAGGGCATAGGTGAAGTAGGCCGTGATCGCCACCAGCACAAACACAATCGTTCGCGCATAGCGCTCAACGAAGTTCAGGTATCGTTCCATAGTTCAATCGGTTCCACGAAAGGCAGGCGCAGGAGTCAGCGGGCGGAGACGGCAAATTCCGGCAGGTCACCGGTTTTGAGGCCGCGCTTGATCGCGGTCTGGTTGAACAGCCAGTCGTCCAGTTCAACGTTGTATTGCAACTGGTTGAAGCGCAGCTGGGAGCGGGTGCCGGCGATGAAGTCTTCGGTCTCGCTGAGGGTGATGCTGTCGATGTGGTCGACGGTCTCGACTCTGAGCGTACGCATCTGCTTGAACATCACGCCTTTGACGTCGAAGAAATCCTGGCGCATGACCAGCTTGTTCTGCTTGTCGATCCACACCTTGAGCTGGTTGTAGCCGGTCTTGGCCAGAATCTGCGCGGACACCGGGGTGCGTTCGATGACGTAGCATTCGCGCCCGCCCAGGGTCTCTTCGCCCACCAGCGTCTGGCGGTAGTCCTCGGCGCGGATCTTGTCCAGGTCTGCGTAGGAGTAATCACTGCCCATAAACGCGCCGCGCTTGTCGGTGGTCGAGATCCGGCGGGTCTGACGGCTGACCGGCAAATACATCCACTGGCTGTCTTCGGCATTCAGGGCTTCGTGGGGGTTTTCGATGTGGAAGGCCACGTTGCGCACATCGTTGGGCGCCGAGAAGTACATGGTGAATTTGTCACTGTCCGCGTAATCCTTTTGCAGGTAGCTGAACTCGCGCACACGGCTGTTGCCTTGCTTGTCGAGCAGGATCAACGAGACCTGCGACATAAAACTCTTGCCGTCATTGCGGTCGCGGGCCTGGCGAATGATGTCGTCGGCGTTCGGCGCGGCCAGCGCAAGCGTGCTGGTGAACATCAGCAGGCTGGTGGTCAGGACCTTGAGGGGCGGCAACATAGAAATTTCCTTTTCTTTAAGTGGTTTTATCGAAGGTCAGAACAAATAACCGGCCGACACGCGCAGTTGGTCGCGTTGGCTGTATTGGCCAAACGTGCGGTCTTGTTTGCCAAAAAACACATCCACCTCCAGCCCCAGCTTCAGCCAGTCCACGGGGGTGTAGGTGAAAATGCCTTGCAGCAAGGCGTCGTCTTTGGCCGGCGGGGACATTGCCAGCACCAGCCTGGATTTGAGCCGGTCACGCAGGTGGGTGCCCTCGGCGGACAAGGTGAACAACGGCTGGCGTTTGTCCTGCACCATGCCGGCCTGCCAGTCCAGCAATTGCTGCTCTTGCCATTGCACCGAGATCAGCCAGTTGCGCAGCAGGTAGTCCACCCCCAGCAACGACTTGATCATCGGGCTCTGGCTGCTGCCCTGGGCGCGGTAGGGGTTGGTGACGTGCCAGCGATCGAAGTAAGCCACCTCGCTGCGCACCACGATACTGTGGCCGGCGTCGATCGCCAGGCCGGCGCCGCCCATGCTGTAGCGAGGGAACTGGCGCTCGAGGATCACGCGCTGGTCGTCGGCGATGCCCTCGACCGCATACACCGGGTCTTGCTGGCGTGCATTGAGGGCGACAAAACTGGCGTCTACCGCGCCGATCCGGCCGTTGGCGCTCAACCCATACGAAAATCCCTTCTGCCCGCTGTAGTCGGGCTTTGAGCCGACCACGAACGTGTCCGGGGCCGGTGCGGCGAACAGCGGCGCGTCGAATTCGCTGCCCGTGGCCGGCGCCTGGTTTTTCAGGAAGTCGGTGATCCACAAGGCTTCCACTTCCCACTCGCCCACGGGTTGGGTCAGGCGCACCATCGGCACGGCGATGCGGCTGTCTTCGAGCAAGGCCGTCACCCCTTCGCGATAGTCGATGGGGTTGACCTGGTCCAGCACCCGCAACTCATCGGCGCGCCCCCACACCACTTGCTGCCAGCCCACCGTGACCTCACCGTCACCCAGGTAATGGCCCCAGTACAGGTGGCGCCAGTCGGCACTGAAGCGATAGTCCTCGCGTGCCGCCTGGCTATAGGGGGTATGCCCGTCATAGCGTGCGTCGTAGCGAACCCGGCCCTTGGCCTTGTAGTAACCGCTGTCCCAGTTGTCTTCCAGATTGGCCTTGAAATACACCGCCTTCTGCGTGACCGGGTCATCACCGTGCAAGCGCAATGCGCTGGCCAGGCCCACTTCCGCATCGGCATGCGCCGGCAGCAGGTCCGCGCCGGCCAGTTGCGGCGCCAGCGCGACCAGGCCCAGCAGCAGGCTGCGCGTGAGCAATGCTGTGTTCATGGCTACATCCCCAACCCGGCGCCGCCATCGATCATCAGGCTCTGCGCCGTGACCCCGCTGGCTGCGGGGCTGACCAGGTAACCCACCATGGCGGCGACTTCGTCGGCTTGGATGAAACGGCGCAATGGCAGCTTTTTCTTGGCATTGCGCAGGATCTGCTCCTGGCTCATCCCGGTAATGCCGGCTTGCGTCGCCAGCTCGCCTTGCAGCATCGGCGTATCGATCCAGGCCGGTAAAATGGCGTTCACGGTGATCCGGCGCGGCGCCAGGTCCAACGCCAGTGCCTTGGTCATGCCGATAATGCCGTGCTTGGAGGCACAGTAAGCGGTGTTGCGAACCTTGCCGATGCGGCCCAGGATCGACGACAAATTGATGATTCGCCCGCGATCCGCCAGCAGCGGCAGGCACAACGAGGTGACATAAAAGGTGCCGTTCAGATTGACCGAAATCACCTTGTGCCAGTTATCCAGGTCCTCCGGTTCATTCTCGTTGCACACGCCGGCGCTGTTGACCAGCACGTCGATGTAACCCAGGCGTGCCGACAGGTCGTTGAACAAGGCCTGCACGCAGGCCAGGTCGGCGATATCGACGCCATGGGTTTCGATGCTTGCGGCAAACGCCCCGGCGCCCACCCAGCTTTGCAACTGCGCCAGGTCACGATCCACCAGGATCAGGCGATGGGCCGGGTCGTTGGCGAAGTGCTCCGCCACCGCGCGACCGATACCGTTGGCGGCGCCGGAAATCAAAAACGTTCGGGTTGCATTCATGGCATTTTCAGCCCGCCGTTGACCGACAGTACTTCACCGGTCACATACGTTGCGCGCTCGGCCAGGTACAGCACGGCCTCGGCGATGTCAGCCGGCAAGGCAAAACGCTTGATCAACAGGCGTGATTGCACTTCTTGCGCGTGGAGGTCGAGCAAGGCGGCGGTCATGTCGGTGCTGACGATACCCGGCGCTACCGCGTTGACGCGGATATTGCGCGGCGCCAGTTCCACCGCCAGGGCGCGAGTCAGCGCCTCCACGCCGCCTTTGGCAGCGGCGTAGCTGCTTTGACCCTTGCCAGGTTTTTGCGCGGCTACCGAGCTCAAGTTGATGATGCAACCCTGGCGCTGGCGCATCATGCCGGGCATCACCTGCCGGCAGCAGAGCAGGGTGCCTATCAGGTTGGTCTGGATCACTTCACTGATCGCCTCGACCGAGAGTGTCGCCAACAGACCATCGCGGGTAATCCCAGCGTTGTTGACCAGCAGGTCTATGCGCTCGAAGCGCTGTTCAACCTGTGCGAAAAAAGCCGTGATGCTGTGGGCGTCGCCGACATCGCACTGCGCCGTGAAACACGCGCGGCCCATCTTTTCGACGTCATCGCGCACCGCCTGGGCCGCCGCTTCGTCACGCACATAGCTGAAGGCAACCTGGTAACCGGCCTCGGCCAGTGCCAGGACGACCGCTTTGCCGATGCCGCGACTGCCTCCGGTGACTACCGCTGTTTTGAGGTTCATGGCCGTTCCTTAGAGTGAGTTGTGGGTCTTGAACTGCGCCAGGCCAAAACCGTGGATCGCCGCCAGGGCGCGGATCTGCTGCACTTGTTCGCGGCTGATGTCGCCGTAGGAGTAATGCTTGGTGATCCCCGCCAGCCCCATCAGCACCGACTCGGCCATGCAGGCATACAACTGGCCCTGTTTCAGATAGGCCCGCACATTCGGCGCCAGGCCATCGTTGAAAGGCGTCTGCACAATGCCGCCATGCATGTACAGCACGTCGCTGCGCTGGGCGCTTATCGCTTGGTCCACGTTCAAGGGCACGGCGATGTCGCAGATCACGCTGTGTTCGGCAAAATGCCCGGCGTCGAGAAACGGCTGCGCCGCGTTTGCCGCACACAGCACGATGCGTGCGCGCTTGAGGGCTTGCAGGTCATCGGTAACGGTGATGAAGGCGTTGGCGCCCAGGCGCTCCTGCACCAGGCGCGAGACCTGCAACCCCAACTGCGGGCTGCTGCCGTATTCCTGCAGCAATGCATGGATACCGTCGATCTGGAGCAGGCGCCGCGCCAGCAGGTCGTCGTTGGCCGTGCCCTTGAGTATCGAGCGCGCAGCGTCGGCGTAGATCAGTTGGGCGGTTTTTTCCAGGCGGCGTACCGAGCCATCACGACCGCTGCCAATCAGGATCAAATGGTCGACGGCGACGGACAGCAAAGAGGCGTAGGTCGACGCCACGTTACCGGCCGCACCGACCACGGCTGCCGTTTGCGCATGCAGCGCCAGGCCCTGTTGCTTGCAACCTTGCTCGATGGCCTCCAGGCCCATGCCGATGGTCAGGGCGTTGCCGGAGGTGAGCGCCATGTCCGGGATTTTCAGGGCCTGGCAATTGTTAGTCACGATGGAGGTGTACATTCCCAATCCGGCGACGCGGTAGCCGTCGGCGCGGGCGTCGAGGACGCGATTGCCGACTTCTGTGCGAATCACCTCCAGGTCGCCGCTGATGATGTAGTCCGCCATGGCATTGGAGTCCATGCTCAGCGGGTACAAGGTGAACTCCACCGCCATGCCCAACTGCGAGCGAATCACCACGGGGCCCACGGGCGCGGCACGGCGCTCCGGTGCGGTGCGTTGCATGAACACGCGCTTTTGCTCGGCGCTCAGTTGGCTCAAGGACGGGTCGACATCACCGAGAATGTCGGCATCGATCAAGTGGTTGATAAAGGCCACGCGCGCGACGATAGGCGTGTCCTGTGTGGCATGGGCAGCGGCGGCGACCTGGAAGCCGGTGTCACGCGGGGCGATCACCGGGATCAAGTCACTGCAGACGGTGGCGGCCAGCGGGAAGGCGTCCCCGCGTTGCAGCATGTCGCAGACTGTTTGCAACGCGCCGATCAGCCCGTCGATCTCCGCAAAGGTGATGCATGCGGGCGGTTCCAGGCGGATCACGTTGGAGTTGCTGCCCGAAGGCGCCACGCGCAGGGCTTGGAACTGCAACAGGTAGCCGGCGATCAGGTAACCCAACGCATCGTTGTACTGGGCCGATGCCTGCACCAGTGAGCTGTTGCCGCTTTGGTCGTGCAGTTCAATGCCCAGCAACAGGCCACGGCCCCGGACATCGGCGATGACCTCGGGGTACGCCGCTTGCAATTCAAGCAATGACGACTTGAGGTATTCGCCCTTGTTGTGCACGTCCTTGAGCATCGCATGGTCATCGGCGAACAGGCGATTGAGCGCCGCCAGGGCGATATGGCACGAGGCGTCGTCTTCGGCGAAGGTCGAGCTGTGGATATAGCTGAAGTCTTTTTCATAGTGGCTGCTGCGGATCACCGTGGCCGCGATCTTCATCAAGCCGCCGCCCAGCGCCTTGGACAGGCAGTAGTAATCGCCTTGCAGGTTGAAATGACTGCTGGCCAGGAAGGTGCCCGTACGCCCGAAACCCGACTGCACTTCGTCGATGATCAGCGGGCATTGCTGCTCGTTACACAGGCGGCGCAACGCCCGGTAAAAATCAGCCGGGAACTCGATGATGCCGCCTTCCCCCTGGATCGGCTCCATCAGCACGCCGGTGATCGCGCTGAATGCATCGCGCTTGACCAGCAGTTGGTCTGCGCTCCATTGCACGCTCAGCCAATGTCGGGTGTGGCGCGCCGGCAGTTCCTGGAGTTGGTGGGGCTGCTGCGGGTCGATGAACTCCACGTTCAAGCCAAAGCGCGCGAACGGCTGGCGATATTGCCGGCCATGCGTCAGTTGCACCGTGTTGACCAACTTACCGTGGAAGCTGCCGCGCAACGCGACGAACACCGGCTCTATGTGCAACTCGGCGAGGTTGTGCTGGCGCACGGCCTCAACCACCTGGCGTACCGTGGCGCTGGTCAGGTGGGCGGGCAGCAGGCCCGCCGGCAGGTCGAGGTCGGCCATGTCCACTTCACGGTAGGCGCGGTCGCTGGCGCTCAGTTGCGCCAGGTCGAAGTCCAGTTCGTCGAACCGGCGTTGCAGGTTTTTCTGGCGGCGAAACTCGGCATGCTTGACGGCAATTTCCACCGCCTCGGCGCCGCTGTTGGAAAAAGTCGAAATGTACGCTTCGCTGTTCTTCAATTCGCGGTTGAAGGCTTCGCTCAGCGCACGCCCCAAGGTTCCGGCCGTGCCGCGGATCGACATCTGCGCGTTAAACGGCACGTCGGCGCGCAGCAACGTGCAGAGTTGGTCGACAAACCCTGGGTCGTTGTGGCCGAACAAGGCGGCGCCATAGCCGCCGAGAAAATCGGTGACGGTGACTTCGTCACCCTGGCGGTTGCGGTAGAACAATTGGCTGCCCAGCGCGCGCTGGAACTCGCACTCCAGCCCCAGGGCCTGGAGCAAGTCGACAAACTTGGGGCGCACAAAATCACGGTAATCCATTACATCCATGTCCTTTAAAAGAGGAGGGTGTCGTCAAGAACGTCAGGCGTTGTCGGCCCGCTCGCTGTAGGTCAAGTGGTAACAAGCACTGAAACCGTTGTCGTCCTGGTTGAGGACCAGGCAGTCGACGAGTTTTGTCGAATGGGCGGCCCCCATCGCAAAGGGCAGGTCCGCGGCCACCGGTTGGCGCAACCCGGCAATCGGCGGCACGCACTGGGCGCGCAGGGCGCAGCGGGCGAGGATCAGGTCCGCCAGGCTGGGGGCCGCGCTGAGCAGGCCGGTTACCGCCACGCCGCTGGTAATGTGGGCGGCGCCGGTTCGGGCCAGGGTGTGGCTCAACCGCCGGTCTTTGTCGGGCTGGCCGGTAGCGCCGCACACCAGCAAATCGGCTTGCCGGTCAGGCAGGTTCAACGCTTCGACCGCCACATCGGCGGTCATTGTTTGCAGGCATACCTGGGCTTCATCGCCAAGCTCTACGCGCCGGCGCAACACCAAGGCCGCCGCGCCTTCGCCGGCGATACCGCCAGTGCCTTGCGCATCGAAAGGCAGCAGGGTGTGGGCGCCGTCGGCGCTGATCGTGCCGGCCTGCACCAGAGCGCTGAGTGCCAATGCATCGAGTTCGCTGCCCGCGCCGACGATGATGGCCACGTCGATGCGCCCGCTCTGCAAGGCGGCGCAGGCCTCACGCAATGCCGCGAGGTTGCCGCTGACGCCCTGCATGTAGGCGTTGCATTCGCATTCAAGCTTGAGCGCCAGGCTGGTCACGCCCAACAGAATGTTGCTCAGGCCTTTGAGCACCAGGAACGGGTCCTGCGCCCGCTCCTGCAAGATGCGTCGGGCCAGGTGGCGCATGTCGGCGCCTTCGGCTTGACGACAGTCGTGGAGCAACTCGCCGTAGGACGCCAGCGACGGATGGGTATACCCGCCCTGGCAGCAATAAAGACCGTAGGTCAGGTCGTCGGTGCCTGGGTTCAGATTGGCCTCGGCCAATGCCTGGCGTACCGCGCTGACGCCCCAGATGACGGCGGGCGTGCAGTAACGTTGCAGGTTTTGGGCAAGGTCCTGACGGCTGCGTTGGTGGTCGTCATAGTGGACCTGGCCGAAGGCTGTGACCCGTTCACTGTGAAACTGCAACGAGCGCAGCGGCTTGATCCCGCTGCGCGACTCGCAGGCCGCCGACCAGAACGCATCCACGCCCCAACCGCTGGCCAGTACGCAGCCGCTGCCGGCGATCGCGATGGGTACGCCGCTCATTGTGCGTGCTCCTGGTATTTACCCAGCACCAGGCAGGTATTGAGCCCGCCAAAACCGAATGAGTTGCTCAGTGCCACATCGACGCGGCGGTTCACCGTTTGATGGGCGCAGTAATCCAGGTCGCAGTCGTCGGCGGCATCGTGCAGGTTGAGGGTCGGGGTAATCCGGTCGTGCTTGCAGGCCAGTGCTGTGACGATCAACTCGGGCGCGCCGGCGGCTGCGATCAAGTGGCCGAACTGGGATTTGTTGGCGCTGACCGCCAGCCGTCGATAGTGCTCGCCTTGGGCGAACACTGACTTGATGGCGAGGGTTTCGGCCGCATCGTTGAGCGGGGTGGAGGTGCCGTGGGCATTGATCAGGTCCACCTGTTGCGGGCGGATGCCGGCGTCGTCCAGGGCGGTCTGCATCGCGAGGGCGGCGCCCCGGCCCTGCGGGTCGGGCGCAGTGACTTTGTAGCCGTCCAGGCTGCTGCCAAAACCCAGCACTTCGGCATAGGGCACGGCGCCACGGGCGAGGGCGCGCTCCAGGGTTTCGAGCACTACAAAGCCGCCGCCTTCGCCGGCCACCAGGCCGCTACGGTGGCGATCAAATGGCCGGCAAAGCCCGGTGCCCCAGCGTTGTTCGCTGCTCGCGGCACCCAACAGGTACAGCGCGGTCATGGTGTCCAGGCTCAGCACCGAATCGGCGCCGCCGGCGATAGCGACCTCGACTTCACCCCGGCGGATCATCTGGAAGGCATTGCCGATGGCCTGGGAGGCCCCCGCGCAGGCGCTGCTGATATTGACCACCGGGCCTTCGCAACCGATGTCATCGGCAATCACCCGCGCCAGGCGGTCGTTGCTCTGGCGCAGCGAGTGGTCCGCATCGACCTGGTCGACCCTGGCCATCAAATGGCGCCACGCCGGTGGCGCATCCCGCTCGCTGGAGACGGTGAGCAGCATGTCTTGGATGCTGTGGGCCGGGGCGCCGGACGCACACAGTACCGCGGCATCGCGCAGTTGCTCGCGGGTCAGGCCACTGTCGGTAATGGCTTGGCTGGCCGCCACCCAACCCAATCGGCTGCGTTTTTCCAGGGGCATTTGCCAGGCGCGATGGCCTTGCAGGTAGTCGGGCAGCAGGCGGCTGTCCACGGCGGCCGCATAGCGTACCGGGAACGTCCCGTCCGCCACGCCTTCGGGTTGCCAGGGGCGGATGCAGTGCTCCCCGCGCAGCATCTGCGCCCACATCGATTGCCATTCGAAACCGAAGCCGGTCACGGCACCCATGCCGGTTATCACAATCCTTGGTGGGCTCATGCCTGTTTCTCCGTGGTTTCGTTGGCCAGTAATACGGCGCCCCAATGGCCTGCGCGGCTGTGATCGAGCAGCAGGGTGTAGCCATCGGCGTGATCGTGAAGCGCCAGGGCGATTTCGGTCAGCAAGGCGCTGGCCCCCAAGTCGCCAGTCATATGCCGGCTGCTGTGGAAAATCGCCTGGGTGTCTGCGAACAGAAGAGGCAGGAACGGCGTACCTGGCGCGGCGACAATCCGTGCGACGTCGCGCATGCCGAGTTTTTCCCTGGCTAATGTTTGCTGGACGACTCGCTGCGCCACGGCGCTCGACCGTTCGGGCGAGGCGCTGTAGCCACGGGCGAACCCGGCAATGCGCAATGCATGTGTGCCGTTTGCCGGTGGGCGCGAGGTCAGCAACAGCGCTGCCGCGCCTTCGCCGTAAAGGCTCGCGTCTGCCTGAGGCGGGCTTTGTGTGCTGTCGCGCAGATACAGCGCAGGCGAGAGGTTCGGGCTACTGCTGACCACGACACCCGCATCGGCACGATCACCGGCGATCTGTTCAACCGCTTCGATCAGCGCATCGATCCCGGCATTGCTCTGTGAGCAGAAACCGCCCATGGGGCCGTGGCAATGCAGGGCTTCGGCCACGTAGGCCATGACGCTGCTGTTGAGCATCATCAGCGCATGCAGCGGCGGGGTATGCGCAAACAGTTGCGCGAGCAGCGCATCCGGTTGTTCGGCGATGGCCTGCACGGCCTCCCAACAGGAGCTGGGGCCATCCACTTCCGGAATGGCGGCCATCAGCGCAACCCGCTCGCCGGCGAGGTGCAAGTTATTCAGCGGGCCGGCCATACGACCGGCGCAATACAGCAGCCTGGCGCCCTGCGGTTCGACATTGCGTTGAATCTTGCGGTCGAACACCGTGGTCGGCAAACGCGGTACGGTCACTGGATAGGCCAACGGGCCTGGGGGGAAATCCAACACGTGGGCGACCGGCGCCGAGCCATGTAAGTCGGCGCACTCACTACCGGCGCTGTTGAACACGGATGCGGCGACCAGGTAGACGGGTTTTGCTTGAAGGCTGTTCATCTCATGCGTTTCCCAACACCAGCGAACTGTTGACGCCACCAAAACCGAACGAATTGGACAGCACCACCTTGATGGGCTGTTGCTGTGCTTCGGTCAGGAAGTTCAACTCAGGGAACTCGGCATTTGCCGGGTCATAGTTAAGGGTGGGCAACGCCACGCCTTGCTGCAGGGTCATCAATGACAACACCGCCTCGATGGCGCCGCTGGCCGCCAGCGAGTGGCCAATCGCCGATTTGTTGGCGGTAAACGTCATCGTGCTTGCGGCCGCGCCGAACACACGCTCGATGGCCAGTGCTTCACTGCGATCGTTCGCCTGGGTCGAGGTGCCATGGGTATTGACGTGGTCCACGGCGTCGTGGCTCAGGCCGGCACTGGCAAGGGCGGCGTTCATGCAGTGGGCGTAGTGGCTGCCATCGCGGCTGCTGGAGGTGATCTTCTGTGCTTCGCAATAATTGGCGTAGCCCAAGACCCGGCCGAGGGCGCGGGCCTTGCGTCGTTCGGCATGTTCCCTGGACTCGAGCACGAGCATCGCCGCGCCTTCGCCGAGGACGAACCCGCAGCGGTCATTCATGAACGGGCGACTCTGTTGCTCGGGTGCGAGGTCGGCACGCTGGCAAATCGCACCCAGGCCGTCGAAGCTGTAGTAGGACAATTCGTGGGCCATCAACTCGACGGCGCCGCAGATGGCCACGTCGATGTCGCCGCGCGCGATGGCGCGAAACGCGCTGCCGATCGCCATGGTTCCGGCCGCGCAGGCGTCGGAGTGGGTGCTGATATGGTCGCGAATGCCGAGCAGGCGGGCGATGTGGACCGTCTGCTGGTCGATCCGCCGAGCGAATGGGCCACCCACCAGGGTGTGGTTGTCCAGGTAGCGATCCAGGTCGACGCTGCCGGTGGCGTCCATATGGCGACTGGCTTCTTGCAGGTCACGGCTCACGCAATGCTTGTTGGCGCCGAGGAACACGCCGCTGGCCACGCGGGAAAAATCGGCGGCAACCAGGCCTGCCTGCTGCAGCGCCTGCCGGGCGACGAACTCGGCGAGCAGGCTCTGGCGCGGTAGCGTTGTAGCATCCACCGCCACCTGCGCGGCCATGGCCTGCCACTGCGCGTGGTCGATATAACCGGCGGCGCTCACCGCGAAGCCCAGTTCGGCAAACACCGGATGTTGACGGATACACGAACGCTTGCCACGGATGTGTGCAAACAGCGTTGCAGCATCCAGTGCCGTGGGGGCTACCAGCCCGTAGCCCGTGACTAAAACCTCTCGCGGCCCCATGAGCAAACTCCTAGACCGCTTGCGGCAAACGCGACGCGGCAAATTGCTCCACCAGGTGGCGAGAAATTTCATCGCCCTCCATCGGCGTCAAGCGCGCACTGCAACCGCAACACACGACTTGGCTACGCTCATTGAGACGGGCCTGGTCGGCGGCACACTCGGGGCAGGTCGCGGGCAAGTAGTTGAACATGCGGTAGCACTGCTCGGCCCAGTTGCGCACGGTCGTGGCCGCGAACACATCCGCCGGCTGCATGCCGCTGCGCAACTGTCCGGGGGTAAACGCGCTCAGGCTGTGTTCCAGAAGCTCCACGCCGGCCTGCGTGATGCGGCCTTTCTCGACCAGCCCGCTGACATCGCCAAACACCGCGACCGCATGGTCGAGTACGCTGGTCTTGGGCAGCGTGCAGCCGTAGTGGCGGCCGAGCTGAAAACTCAGGTCGACGATATCCAGCGAGTCGGCACTCAGGTCTTCCACGATGCTGCTGTGCTCATTTACATCGGCGGCATCCATCACCAGTAGCTGTGCGAGGATTTCGCGGGTGGTGGTAATGACGCTGTCCAAGTCCAGTGGATTGTTCAAAGGTTATGTCCCTATAACGCGTAAATGAGAGGGGTGTGAGCAGTGACCCTGACGGGATTTGCTTGAGGTGTTTTTGAAGGCGGGGGAGCGTAAACCCTCCTGCGAGGGGGAGAGTCAATGTGCCATTATTTTTTTTTGCTGAGCAGGAGCAGGTGTCATGGCCAGATTAGGCTTTTGAATCCATTCGATATTCTGTAGCCTTGCGCAGCTTCACCTTTACCCGTGCTTGATGAACACGATCACTTCGTCCGGCGGCGCCCGAAGGGCTCCAGAGCCGGTGGTAAACTCGACTTTCGCGCAACTGCGCCTGCAGGTCTTGCGAATATGACGCACATTTCCGAACGCCTACTGGTTCAAGCCCATCTCGACGCCAAGCAGCCCAAGGCCCTCAGCGCCGACGAAGAGGCGAGCCTGCGCGCCGCCATCGCCGCCGAGCTCAAGGCTCAGGACGCGGTGCTGGTGGCCCACTTCTATTGCGACCCGGTGATTCAGGCCCTGGCCGAAGAAACCGGCGGCTGTGTCTCCGACTCCCTGGAAATGGCCCGCTTCGGCGCCGCCCACCCGGCCAAGACCGTACTGGTCGCCGGCGTGCGTTTCATGGGTGAGACCGCCAAGATCCTCACACCCGACAAACGCATCCTCATGCCCACTCTGGAAGCCACGTGCTCGCTGGACCTGGGCTGCCCGGTGGATGAGTTTTCGGCATTCTGCGACCAGCATCCCGAGCGCACCGTGGTGGTCTACGCCAACACCTCGGCTGCGGTCAAAGCCCGGGCCGACTGGGTGGTGACCTCCAGCTGCGCGCTGGAAATCGTCGAAAGCCTGATGGACAACGGCGAGACCATCATCTGGGGCCCGGACAAACACCTGGGCACTTATATCCAGCGCCAGACCGGTGCCGACATGTTGCTGTGGGACGGTGCGTGCATCGTGCACGAAGAGTTCAAGTCCAAGCAGTTGGAAGACATGAAGGCGCTGTACCCGGATGCGGCCATTCTGGTGCATCCCGAATCCCCGACCTCGGTGATCGAGCTCGCCGATGCGGTGGGCTCCACCAGCCAGTTGATCGCTGCGGCGCAACGCTTACCGAACAAGACCTTCATCGTGGCGACCGACCGCGGCATCTTCTACAAGATGCAGCAGCTCTGCCCGGACAAGGTTTTCGTGGAAGCGCCTACGGCGGGCAACGGTGCTGCGTGCCGCAGTTGCGCGCATTGCCCGTGGATGGCGATGAACACGCTGGAGCGCACGTTGCAGTGCCTGCGTGAGGGCAGCAATGAGATCTTCGTCGAACCGTCGGTGATCCCGCATGCCGTGCGGCCGCTCAAGCGCATGCTGGACTTTACCCAGGCCGCACGTCTGAAGCTGGCCGGCAACGCCTGAGCCGAAACGGGCTCGGTCAAACCGGTGGGAGGGGTGCAAGCCCCCTCCCACCGGTTGATTTCCATTGGGCAGGGGTTACTTCTTTTGCTTTGGGACGCGCACCAGTTGCGTGTCCGAATAGATGTCATGCCAGCTGCGTTTGTGCTTATCAAACAGCGACCAGATAAACCCCAACCCCACGCACAGCCACGACGCAATCGACACCACAAAGCGCAACAGTGCCTGCCACAGGCTGATGCGTGAGCCGTCGGCGTTCTGCACGCGTACCCCCCACACCTGCATGCCCAAGGTCTGACCCGAGTGGGTCCAGAACTTGGCGAAGAAGCCAAACAGCACGAACAACAGAATCGTCGACAGCAGCGGATCGCCGTCCAAGGCGCCGGACTCGGTGAGGGTGCGCATCCTGGCTTCGCCGACGAACGCGATCCATACCAGCTTGTAGATAAACGCGGTGACGATCAGCAGTGCGGTGCACAGCAGCAAATCATAGAACATCGCTGCCAGGCGACGGCCCAGGCCAACGGCGGGAAATTCGCCTTGGGGGCTCAGCAGGGGTTTGGACATGGCAGGGCTCTCTGGAGAAAACACGCAGTTTACGGAATCGCGCCCATAAAAAAGCCCCTGATGTCATATCAGGGGCTTTTTGTCGCAGGTAGAGATCAGGCTTCTGCTTGTACTTCGTCAGCCTGCATGCCTTTTTGGCCTTGCACGGCAACGAAGGTCACTTTCTGGCCTTCTTTCAGGCTCTTGAAACCGTTGCCCTGGATAGCGCGGAAATGCACGAACAGATCCGGACCGCTTTCTGGCGTGATAAAACCAAACCCTTTCTCGTCGTTGAACCATTTAACGGTACCGCTCTGACGTGTAGACATTGTCTTCTTTCCTTTGACACTAAAATTAATGACAGCCCCTTTCACATGAAAGAGTACTGGGCTGGGTTGCAGGAAAGTAAGAGACGTCGAACGGGTTGTAGCGCAACTACTTCAGCTACTGCCCAGGTCCAGGTTCCAAGCGACCCATGCAAACACAGTGGGCAAACTCTACGCCAACTAATATGAAAAAAACAAGCCCCGCCAAACCCCAGGTTTTGCTCGGTTTCATGAGACTGGGTTGAATAATATGGAACGGACTTATTCGATAGAGTTAGTCACTTGTTATAGGGAAAACCCTATAACAATGACTATCGCTACTGCACTGTTTTATGGCGGTTGCGTTACAGATTAGTGCACGTTAACGCAACCGCGTTACTTATAGGAACAGTCAGCCACGGAAGTAACGTTGCGGCACGAATGGCATTTTACTTACACGAAGAGGCACCTTTTTCCCACGCACCAACGCAGCGACTTCGGTATCCAAGGCGGTGAATGCGCTGTCCAGGTAGCCCATGGCAAGCGGGCCGCCCAGGCTCGGACCAAAGCCGCCGCTGCACACGCTGCCGATCACCGTGCCATGTTCGTCGACGATTTCCGCGCCCTCCCGCACGGGCGTGCGCTCTTGCGGCAGCAGGCCCACGCGCTTGCGGCCGACGCCGGCTTGCTGCTGGGTGAAGATCCGGTCGGCGCCAGGGAAACCGCCGGCACGCGCACCGTCGGCACGGCGCGCCTTGGAAATCGCCCACAACAGGCTGGCTTCGATCGGCGTGGTGTCGGTGTTCATGTCGTGGCCGTACAGGCACAGGCCAGCTTCAAGGCGCAGCGAGTCGCGGGCGCCCAGGCCGATGGCCTGTACTTCGGTCTCGGCCAGCAGGCTGCGGGCCAGGCTTTCGGCGCTGGCGGCAGGCACGGAGATCTCAAAACCGTCTTCGCCGGTGTAACCCGAGCGGCTCACGTAGCAGTCCACGCCCAGCAGACGCAACGCGGCGAACTGCATGAACGTCATCTTGCTGACCTCCGGCGCCAGGCGCGCCAGCACCTTCACCGCCAACGGGCCTTGCAGGGCCAGCAGCGCGCGCTCTTCGAACAGCGGCTCGATGGTGCATTGGTCGCCAATGTGCTTGCGCAGGTGTGCCAGGTCCTGATCCTTGCAGGCGGCGTTGACCACCAGGAACAGCTCATCGTTACCCAGGTTGGCGACCATCAGGTCATCGAGGATGCCGCCTTGTTCGTTGGTGAACATGGCGTAGCGCTGCATGCCCACCGGCAGGTCGAGAATGTCGACAGGCACCAGGGTTTCCAAGGCTTTGGCGGCGTTGGCGCCGGTCAGGCGGATCTGGCCCATGTGGGACACGTCGAACAACCCGGCCTGCTCACGGGTGTGTTGGTGTTCCTTCATCACGCCCAGCGGGTACTGCACCGGCATGTCGTAGCCGGCGAAGGGCACCATGCGTGCGCCCAACTCGAGGTGCAGAGCGTGCAAGGGGGTTTTCAACAGGGTTTCGGTGGACATGTTCAGCTCCTGAAAAACGTGCCGGCGCGCCTTGAGGCGTCAGCACTCGATAATGTTGACCGCCAAACCGCCACGGGCGGTTTCCTTGTATTTGCTTTTCATATCGGCGCCGGTCTGGCGCATGGTGCGGATGACCTTGTCGAGGGATACGAAGTGCTGCCCATCCCCGCGCAAGGCCATGCGCACTGCATTGATCGCCTTGACCGAACCCATCGCGTTGCGCTCGATGCAGGGCACCTGCACCAGCCCGCCTATCGGGTCGCAGGTCAGGCCCAGGTTGTGTTCCATGCCGATTTCGGCGGCGTTTTCCACTTGGGACACGCTGCCGCCCAACACCTCGCACAAGGCGCCCGCGGCCATGGAACAGGCCACGCCGACTTCGCCCTGGCAGCCGACTTCGGCACCCGAGATCGAGGCGTTTTCCTTGTACAAAATACCGATGGCGGCGGCGGTGAGCAGGAAACGCACCACGCCGTCTTCGTTCGCACCTGGGATAAAGCGCATGTAGTAATGCAGTACCGCCGGGATGATTCCCGCCGCACCGTTGGTAGGCGCCGTGACCACGCGCCCGCCGTTGGCGTTTTCTTCGTTGACGGCCAGGGCGTACAGGTTGACCCAGTCGAGCACCGATAATGGATCGCGCAGCGCCGACTCCGGGTTCTTGCATAACTGGCGATGCAGGGCCGCCGCGCGCCGCTTGACCTTTAAGCCCCCCGGCAAGATCCCTTCATTGCGGCAGCCCGCATCTACGCAGTCCTGCATCACTTGCCAGATGTTCAACAGGCCGCTGCGGGTTTGCGCTTCCGGGCGCCACGCACTTTCGTTGGTCAGCATCACCTGGCTGATGGACAGCCCGTAAGTGGTGCAATGGCCGAGCAAGTCTTTGGCGTGCTTGAACGGGAAGGTCAGGGGCGTGGCGTCCTCGACAATCCGGTCGGCGCCGGCGGCGTCTTCGTCGACCACAAACCCACCGCCGACCGAGTAGTACTCGCGGCTGCGGACCTGGATACCCGCGCCATCGAAGGCACGGAAAATCATGCCGTTGGGGTGGTAGGCGAGGGGTTTGCGGATCATCGCCAGGTGTTCTTTCTCGTTGAACGCAATGCTGTGTTCGCCGAGCAGGTTCAAGCGGCCGCTGCTGCGCATCGCCAGGAGGCGCGCGGCGACGGTTTCAGTGTTTACGGTGTCCGGGTGTTCGCCTTCCAGGCCGAGCAGCACGGCCTTGTCGCTGCCGTGGCCTTTGCCGGTGGCGCCCAGCGACCCGTAGAGTTCCACCTTGATGCCGGTGGTGGCGCTCAACAGGTTGTCGCGCTTGAGGCCCTCGACAAAACGAGCGGCGGCGCGCATAGGGCCGACGGTGTGGGAACTGGAGGGGCCGATGCCAATCTTGAACAGGTCGAACACGCTTAACGACATGGTTGTTCTCCGGTTTCTTATTATTTTTGAGATCGTACTCGGTCAAGTGTGGGAGGGGGCAAGCCCCCTCCCACATTTGATCGAGTTGACCCTTGAGTTAGGCGTAGCTCTCGATCGATGGGCATGCGCAGACGAGGTTGCGATCGCCGAACACGTTGTCGACCCGGCCCACCGGCGGCCAGTACTTGCCTTCGACCAGCGACGCAACCGGGTACACCGCTTGCTCACGGCTGTACGGGTGGCTCCATTCGCCTACCAGTTCGGCGGCGGTATGCGGCGCGTTCTTGAGTGGGTTGTCGTCCTTGTCCAGGGTGCCGTTTTCCACCGCGCGGATCTCTTCGCGAATGGCGACCATTGCGTCGCAGAAGCGGTCCAGTTCTTCCTTGGACTCACTTTCGGTCGGCTCGATCATCAGCGTGCCCGCCACCGGGAACGACATGGTCGGTGCGTGGAAGCCGAAGTCGATCAGGCGCTTGGCCACGTCATCCACGCTGATGCCGCTGCTGTCCTTGAGCGGGCGCAGGTCGAGGATGCATTCATGCGCCACCAGGCCGTTGCTGCCGGTGTAAAGCACCGGGTAGTGCTCTTCGAGGCGACGGGAAATGTAGTTGGCATTCAGGATCGCCAACTGCGAAGCGCGCTTGAGGCCCGCGCCGCCCATCATGCTGATGTACATCCAGGTGATCGGCAAAATGCTCGCGCTGCCGAACGGTGCGGCGCACACCGCGCCCTCCTTGCGTTGCATGGCCGCATGGCCTGGCAGGAACGGCGCCAGATGCGACTTGACGCCGATCGGGCCAACGCCCGGGCCGCCACCGCCGTGGGGAATGCAGAAGGTCTTGTGCAGGTTGAGGTGGGATACATCGCCGCCGAACTTGCCCGGTGCGCAGAGGCCGACCATCGCGTTCATGTTGGCGCCATCGATGTACACCTGGCCGCCGTGGTCGTGGATGATCGCGCAGATCTCGCGGATGCCTTCCTCGAACACGCCGTGGGTGGACGGATAGGTGATCATCAGCGCGGCGAGGTGTTCGCGATGCTCGATGGCCTTGGCGCGCAGGTCTTCGATGTCGACGTTGCCACGCGCGTCGCATGCGGTCACCACCACACGCATGCCGGCCATGTTGGCGGTGGCCGGGTTGGTGCCGTGGGCCGACGATGGGATCAGGCAGATGTCGCGACGTTCTTCGCCACGGCTGTGGTGATAGGCACGAATGGCCAGCAGGCCGGCGTATTCACCCTGGGAACCGGCGTTCGGCTGCAGGGAGATCGCGTCGTAACCGGTGGCCGCGCAGAGCATGGCTTCCAGGTCGGAGGTCAGTTGCTGGTAACCGGCGCTTTGCTCGGCGGGGGCGAACGGGTGCAGGGCACCGAATTCGGCCCAGGTCACCGGGATCATTTCGCTGGCGGCGTTGAGCTTCATGGTGCAGGAGCCCAGCGGGATCATGGTACGGTCCAGCGCCAGGTCTTTGTCCGCCAGCTTGCGCAGGTAGCGCATCAGCTCGGTTTCCGAGTGGTAGCGGTTGAACACCGGGTGGCTGAGGATCGGCGACTGGCGCAGCAGCGCGGCCGGCAGGGTGCTTTCAGTGTGGGCGAAAACCGGCAGGGCCTTGCCGTCGGCGAAGATCGCCCACAGGGTTTCGATATCGGCCTGGGTGGTGGTTTCGTCCACCGACAGGCCGACACGCTCGGCATCCACCACACGCAGGTTGATGCGCTGGGCGCGGGCCTTGTCGTGCAGGGCCGCGGTGTGGGCGCCGGTGTTGAGGGTGAGGGTGTCGAAGAAGTGTGCTTGTTCGACCTTCAGGCCCAGGGCGGTCAAGCCCTTCGCCAGGATTGCCGTCAGCTGATGAATACGCTGGGCGATCTGGGTCAAGCCTTCAGGCCCGTGATACACGGCGTACATGCTGGCGATATTGGCGAGCAGCACTTGGGCGGTGCAGATGTTGCTGGTGGCTTTCTCGCGGCGGATATGTTGCTCGCGGGTCTGCATGGCCAGGCGCAGGGCCGGCTTGCCGAAACGGTCGACCGACACACCGACCAGGCGGCCCGGCATGTCGCGCTTGAACGCATCCTTGGTGGAGAAGTACGCCGCGTGCGGGCCACCAAAGCCCAGCGGCACGCCGAAGCGTTGCGCGCTGCCGATGGCCACGTCGGCGCCGAACTCACCCGGTGGGGTCAGCAGGGTCAGGGCCAGCAGGTCGGCGGCCACGGCCACCAGGGCGTTGGCGGCGTGGAAGCGTTCGGTCAGCTCGCGGTAGTCGAACACGTCACCGTTGCTCGCCGGGTATTGCAGCAGGGCGCCGAAAAAGGCGCTCACGTCGCTCAACTCGCGCTCATCGCCCACCACTACATCGATGCCCAGCGGCTCGGCACGCGTGCGCAGCACATCGAGGGTTTGCGGGTGGCTGTGTACGGAGGCGAAGAACGCGTTGCTGCTTTTGTTCTTGCTCAGGCGCTTGCAGAAGGTCATGGCCTCGGCGGCGGCGGTGGCTTCATCGAGCAAGGATGCGTTGGCGATCGGCAGGCCGGTGAGGTCGCTGATCAGGGTCTGGAAGTTCAGCAGCGCTTCCAGGCGGCCTTGGGAAATCTCCGGCTGGTAGGGGGTGTAGGCGGTGTACCAGGCCGGGTTTTCCAGTAGGTTGCGCAGGATCGGCGACGGTGTGTGGCAGTTGTAGTAGCCCTGCCCGATGTAGGTCTTGAACAGTTGGTTCTGGCTGGCGATAGCCTTGATCTTGGCCAGCGCCTCGGCTTCGCTCAGGCCGTCTTCGAGGCCGAGCACACTGGTGCCCTTGATGCTTTCCGGGATCACGCTGGCGCTCAAGGCTTCGAGGGAATCAAAGCCCAGGCTTGCGAGCATCTGCTGCTCGTCTGCCTGGCGCGGGCCGATGTGGCGGGCGATGAATTCGTTGGCGGTGCTCAAATTAATACTCATGGCGCGCTCCTCAGGCTTCAGCGTTGGCTTTGATCAGGCGGTCGTACGCATCCTGATCCAACAGCTTAGCCACTGCACTGGCATCGGCCGGTTTAAAACGGAAGAACCAGCCTTCGCCCATCGGGTCTTCGTTGACCCGCTCCGGGCTGGCGTCGAGTTTGTCGTTCACTTCCAGTACTTCGCCGTCCAGCGGCATGTATACACCGCTGGCGGCTTTGACCGACTCCACGGTGGACGCTTCAACGCCCTTGTTGTAGGCCTGCAGCTCAGGCAGTTGCACGAAAACCACATCGCCCAGCGCGTTCTGCGCAAAAGCGGTAATGCCTACGGTAACGCTGCCGTCAGCTTCGGCGCGCAGCCATTCGTGATCTTCAGTGAAACGCAACTCGCTCATGGAAACTCCTCAGGGCCAGAATCGTCTGGTGGGCGGGATTGGAATAATGAGGAGTTGCTAAGCAAAATCGCGGCCAATGTTATTAATTCCTTATAATTCAAGAAGTTAATAAAAATGGTTATGAGGTTATACGGCTGCGCTGTAGCGATTTCGCTACAGCTGGGCCTTGGAAAAAAAGCCTATGTGGATCAAAGCCTTGCATGGCGCGCAAAAAGCAGGGTTGTAGCGATATCGTTACGCTGTAGCGCTTTCAGTACACGGGATGTCGTTCCTGGACCAAAAATGCGGTCAATGTGGGAGGGGGCTTGTATTTCAGGTTTAGAGCCCATTCCCTTTGGAATCAGGGCTTGCCGGGTATGCCGTACTTGCGCAATCGATGGGCAATGGCGGTGTGCGAGGTCTGTAACCGGCTGGCCAGCTGGCGGGTCGAGGGGTAGCTGGTGTAGAGCTTTTCCAGCAGGTCGCGCTCGAAGTCTTCCATGGCCTGTTCCAGGCTGTCGATTTCGCCGTCGTTCTGGCGCGCAACCGAGGTGCCGGCGATGTCCAGGTCGCCGATGTCCACCAGGCTGCTTTCGCAAATGGCGGCGGCGCGGAAGATCACGTTCTGCAACTGGCGCACATTGCCCGGCCAGCGGTTGCCCAGCAGCGCCGGGTAAGTGCCGGGTGCCAGGCGGCAGACGGGGCGCTGGATCTGCGCACAGGCCTGCTGCATGAAGTAGCGGGCCAGCAGCAAGATGTCCTGGCCGCGTGCGCGCAGGGGCGGTACTTCGACGTTGAGGACGTTGAGGCGATAAAACAGGTCTTCGCGGAAGGTGCCTTCGCTGACCATTTTTTCCAGGTCGCGGTGAGTGGCGCTGAGAATGCGCACATTGACTTTCACTTCACGGTCGCCGCCCACCCGGCGAAAGCTGCCGTCATTGAGAAACCGCAGCAGCTTGGCCTGCAGGTACGGCGACATCTCGCCGATCTCATCGAGGAACACCGTGCCCTGGTTGGCCAGTTCCATCAGCCCTGGCTTACCGCCGCGCTGGGCGCCGGTGAAGGCGCCCGGTGCGTAGCCGAACAGCTCGCTCTCGGCGAGGTTCTCCGGCAGCGCCGCGCAGTTCAATGCCAGAAACGGCGCACTGTGCCGCGTGCTGATGGCATGGCAGGCACGCGCCACCAACTCTTTGCCGGTACCGGTCTCGCCCTGGATCAACAACGGTGCATCCAGGGCCGCCACCCGCTGCGCACGCGCCTTGAGGGTGCGAATGACCGGGGACTCGCCGAGCAGCGCATCAAAGCCTTCGGCATGGTCATGGTGCAACGCCGACAGTTGTTCGCCGATACGGTTGGGTTGGTACAGGGTCAGCAGGGCGCCGGCGTCGGTGATCGGCGTGGCGTCCAGCAGCAAGGTCTGGCCGTTGACGCTGATCTCGCGCAGCGGCAAACGAAAGCCGTTTTCCAGCAAGGTCTCCAGCAGCGCGAGGTCGTTGAACAGCTCGGCGATACTTTCGCCGGCCGGTTCGCGCCCGTACAGGGCGATCAACGCCGGGTTGGCCAACAGAATCTTGCCCGCGCTGTCCAGGGCCAGCACCGGGTCGGTCATGGCGGCCAGCAGGGCGTCGAGTTGCAGGTGGCGGCGTTGGCCGGGAAGGATGTCCACCACCGTCACCGCTTGTACGCCGTGCACGCTGAACAGGGCATCGCGCAGTTCTTCCAGCACCTCGGCGCTGAGGGTCGGGGCGTCGATGTAGACGTTGGGCGGCACCATTTCCACCGCATCCAGGTTGAGATTGCGCCCACCGAGCAAGGCCAGGACTTCCTGGGTAATGCCGACGCGGTCGATGAAGCTGACGTGGATACGCATGCAGTGGCTGACGATTCTGGGGAGCGAGAGGCGGCAAGTATGCCTTGACGCGAGGCACAGGTGAAATCTGACAAATAATGGAGATCAAAATGTGGGAGGGGGCTTGCTCCCTCCCACATTTGAACACTGTTGTGTCAGTGCAAACGCATCACGCCAGGTGTTCGGGCTTGACCGGGTCCCCGGATTTCATGTCCAACTGATGCCGCACATCTTCAAACATCAGATCGTAGTGCTTGTGGTCCGATCCCACGCTGCTGTGGGTTTTGGGGATACCGTATTTCTCGACAATCCGGGTCACGTTGCTGGCGAAGTTGTAGGCCTGATCCTTGGGCAGAAAGAACGTTTCCTTCATGTCCTTGCCCTGGACGCTGCCATGCAGGGTGAATTGCATGCCTTTGCCCTCGCTTTTATCCGTGACGACTTCGTAGTCCAGGCACAGGTCGTAGCTGACGTCGTCCTTGTTCAGCGCATGTCGCTCGATATGCAGGTGACCGGGTTCAAAGGTGGCCATAGGCGAATCTCCTCTACTTCACAGATAGGTGATGCCAGGTGTTGCCGTGCTGATGCGGGTACCGGCGCTGCCCTGGACGATGGCTTCGATGTCCGAGAGTGAACCGATCACCGCGGTTTTGCCAGTCTGGCGGGCGAACTCGCAGGCGGCTTGCACCTTGGGGCCCATGGAGCCGGCGGCGAAACCGAGGTCTTCCATGGCGTCGGGGTGGGCCTGGGCGATGGCCTTTTGGGTTGGCTTGCCGAAGTCGATAAATGCGGCGCTGACGTCGGTGGCGATCACCAGCAAATCGGCGTCCAGTTGCGCGGCCAGCAAGGACGAGCACAGGTCCTTGTCGATCACGGCTTCAATGCCTTGGAGTTTGCCGTCTTCGCCATACATCGTCGGGATGCCGCCGCCGCCGGCGCAGATCACGATGGCTTTTTTCTCCAGCAGCCATTTGATCGGGCGGATTTCGAAGATGCGTTTCGGGCGCGGGCTGGCGACCACGCGCCGGTATTTGTCGCCATCCGGGGCGATGGCCCAGCCTTTTTCGGCGGCGAGTTTTTCCGCTTCGGCCTTGGTGTATACCGGGCCGATCGGCTTGGTGGGGTTCTGGAAGGCGGGGTCGTTGGCGTCGACTTCCACTTGGGTGAGCACGGTGGCGAAGGGCACTTCAACGTCCAGCAGGTTGCCCAGTTCCTGTTCGATGATGTAGCCGATCATGCCTTCGGTTTCGGCGCCCAATACGTCCAGTGGGTAGGGCGAAACGCTGGTATAGGCCGCCGCCTGCAACGACAGCAGGCCGACCTGGGGGCCATTGCCGTGGGCGATCACCAGTTCGTTGCCGGGGTGGATCCTGGCGATCTGTTGGGTAGCGACGCGGATATTGGCGCGTTGGTTGTCCGCCGTCATGGGTTCACCACGGCGGAGCAGGGCGTTGCCGCCCAGGGCTACGACGATGCGCATAAGGAATGTCCTTCTAAGATTTATCGTTGTGAACACAGGAAAAATGTGGGAGGGCGCAAGCCCCCTCCCACATTGATTGCGTTCCTGCAGTAAAAGTTAGATATCCGCCAGTGCCGACACCAGGATCGCCTTGATGGTATGCATGCGGTTTTCCGCCTGCTCAAAGGCGATGTTGGCCGGCGACTCGAACACTTCTTCGGTCACTTCCACGCCATTGGCCAGGTTCGGATAGCGTGCGGCGATGTCTTTGCCGACCTTGGTTTCGCTGTTATGGAACGCCGGCAGGCAGTGCATGAATTTCACCCGGGGGTTGCCCGAGGCTTTCATCATCTTGGCGTTGACCTGGTACGGCAGCAGTTGCTCGATGCGCTCGTCCCACGCTTCCACGGGCTCACCCATGGATACCCAGATGTCGGTGTGGATGAAGTCCACGCCCTTCACCGCCTCGGCAGGGTCTTCGGTGATGGTGATGCGTGCGCCGCTCTCTTCGGCGAACGCCTGGCATTGCTTGATGAAATCTTCGTGTGGCCACAGGGCTTTCGGCGCGCCGATGCGCACGTCCATGCCGAGCTTGGCGCCGATCATCAGCAGCGAGTTGCCCATGTTGTAGCGGGCGTCGCCCAGGTAGGCGTAGCTGATGTCATGCAGCGGCTTGTCGCTGTGTTCGCGCATGGTCAGGGTGTCGGCGATCATTTGGGTGGGGTGGAATTCGGCGGTAAGGCCGTTGAACACCGGCACGCCGGCGAACTTGGCCAGCTCTTCGACGATTTCCTGTTCGAAACCACGGTATTCAATGGCGTCGAACATGCGCCCGAGCACACGGGCAGTGTCTTTCATGCTCTCTTTGTGGCCGATCTGCGACGATACCGGGTCGATGTAGGTGACGTGCGCACCTTGGTCATGGGCCGCTACTTCGAAGGCGCAACGGGTGCGCGTCGAGGTTTTTTCGAAGATCAACGCGATGTTCTTGCCTTGCAGGTGCGGACGCTCGGTGCCGGTGTATTTGGCGCGCTTGAGGTCGCGGGACAGGTCCAGCAGGTAGTTCAGCTCGCGGGTGGTGTGGTGCATCAGCGACAGCAGGCTGCGGTTGCGCATGTTGAAAGCCATGATGGATCTCCTTAATAGTCGATAGGGTCGCGGACGATCGGGCAGGTCATGCAGTGGCCGCCGCCACGGCCGCGGCCGAGTTCACCGGCGCTGATGGTGATGACTTCCACGCCCGCCTTGCGCAATAGGGTGTTGGTGTAGGTGTTGCGGTCGTAGCCGATCACCACGCCCGGTTCCACGGCCACCACGTTGTTGCCGTCGTCCCACTGCTCGCGCTCGGCGGCGAAGCTGTTGCCGCCGGTCTCGACCACACGCAGGGCCTTGAGGTTGAGGGCTGCGGCCACGGTGTCGAGGAAGTTGGTTTTCTCGCGCTGGATGTCGATGCCGTGCGGCTTGCTGTCGTCAGGGCGCAGGGTGAACGGGACGATCTGGTTGACCACTTCCGGGAAGACGGTCACCAGGTCGCGGTCGCAGAAGCTGAACACGGTGTCCAGGTGCATCGCCGCGCGGGATTTGGGCAGGCCGGCAACGATCACGCGTTCCACGGCTTTGTTCTTGAACAGGTTGCGCGCCAATTGGCCGATGGCTTGGTGGGACGAGCGCTCACCCATGCCGATCAACACCACGCCGTTGCCAATCGGCATCACGTCACCGCCTTCCAGCGTGGCGGCACCGTGTTCCTGGTCGGGGTCGCCGTACCAGATCTGGAAGTCGGCGTTGGTGAACTCGGGGTGGAATTTATAGATGGCGCTGGCCAGCAGGGTTTCCTGGCGTCGCGCCGGCCAGTACATCGGATTGAGCGTCACGCCGCCATAGATCCAGCAGGTGGTGTCGCGGGTGAACTGGGTGTTGGGCAGCGGCGGCAGAATGAAACTGGCGTGGCCGAGGAAATCGCGGAACATCTCGATGGTTTTGCCACCGAAGCTGCTCGGCAGGTCATCGGCCGACACGCCGCCGATCAGGAACTCGGCGATCTTGCGCGGCTCCAGGCTGCGCAGCCACGAGCCGACTTCATCGACCAGGCCCAGGCCCACCGTATTGGCGGTGATCTTGCGTTGCAGTATCCAGTCCAGCGCCTCGGGGATTGCGACGATGTCGGTCAGCAGGTTGTGCATTTCCAGCACATCAATGTCCCGCTCGCGCATCTTGGTCACAAAGTCGAAATGATCGCGCTTGGCCTGGGCCACCCACAACACGTCATCGAACAGCAATTCATCGCAATTGTTGGGGGTCAGCCGCTGGTGGGCCAAGCCTGGGGAACACACCATGACTTTGCGCAGTTTGCCGGCTTCGGAATGTACGCCGTACTTCACTTTTTCCGTGGTCATTACAGATCCTCCAGTCAGAATTACAGAGTCAGGAAGCCGTCGTAGAGCCCATAGGCCGCCACCAGGGCGCCAATGACCACTGCGGCGAAAATCAGCTTCTCGACAGGGGTGAAAATCGGTTTGCCCAGTTCATGCTTGGCCTTGGCGAACAGGATCGCGCCGGGCGCATACAGCAGGGCGGAGAGCAGCAGGTATTTGGTGCCGCCGGCGTAGAGCAGCCACACCGCGTAGATCAGCGCGATGGCGCCGATGAACAGGTCTTTGCGGCGCTCCTTGAGGGCGTTTTCGTAGGTTTCGCCGCGTACCGCCAGCAGCAGGGCATAGGCCGCCGACCACAGGTAGGGCACCAGGATCATCGAGGTGGCGAGGTAGATCAGCGACAGGTAAGTGCTGGCGGAAAACAGCGTGATCACCAGGAACACCTGCACCATGGCGTTGGTCAGCCACAGGGCGTTGGCCGGCACATGGTTGGCGTTTTCCTTGCGCAGGAACTCCGGCATGGTGTGGTCCTTGGCTGCGGCGAACATGATCTCCGCACACAGCAGCACCCACGACAGCAGCGCACCCAGCAACGAAATGATCAAGCCGACGCTGATCAACACCGCGCCCCAGTGGCCCACCACATGCTCCAGCACGGCAGCCATCGACGGGTTCTGCAATTTGGCCAGTTCAGGTTGGGTCATGATGCCCAGCGACAGCACGTTCACCAGCATCAGGAACAGCAGCACGGTGATAAAGCCGATCACGGTGGCCTTGCCCACGTCGCTGCGTTTTTCGGCGCGGGCCGAAAAGATGCTCGCCCCTTCGATACCGATGAACACCCACACAGTCACCAGCATCATGTTGCGCACCTGGTTCATCACGCTGCCCAGGTCCGGGTTTTTCACACCCCAGATATCTGCGGTGAAGATGTCCAGCTTGAACGCGAACACTGCGATCAACACGAACAGCACCAGCGGCACAACCTTGGCTACGGTGGTCACCAGGTTGATGAACGCCGCTTCCTTGATCCCGCGCAGCACCAGAAAATGCACGGCCCACAGCAACACCGAAGCGCCGATCACGGCAGCCGGGGTGTTGCCTTCGCCGAAGATCGGGAAAAAGTAACCGAGGGTGCTGAACAGCAACACGAAGTAACCGACGTTACCCAGCCAGGCACTGATCCAGTAGCCCCAGGCCGATGAGAAACCCATGTAGTCACCAAACCCGGCCTTGGCGTAGGCGTACACGCCGCCATCGAGGTCGGGCTTGCGGTTGGCCAGGGTCTGGAATACGAATGCGAGGGTCAGCATGCCCACGGCGGTGATCACCCAACCGATCAGCACGGCGCCGACATCGGCGCTGGCCGCCATGTTTTGCGGCAGCGAGAAAATACCGCCGCCAATCATCGAGCCGACGACAAGTGCAACCAATGCGCCTAAGCGAAGTTTTCCGGGAGATTCAGACATCGCATAACTCCAATGCAGGAGAAGAGAGACCACAGAATAATTCCGTGTGCTAATCAAACAGCTGACTCAGATCACTTCATTGGCACATTCCATTGTGAATTAATGACTTAGGCTGGAAATCCTTGGGCAATGGTTTTGCGCGAAAAGCCGCTTGCCAGAGCGGTTTCTGCTTTGTGGTCACGCATTGGGGCTACGTATGGACGTTTGACGCTAGACCGTTTTATGGAATGTGCAAACGTTTAAATAAAACGCTGAAGTATTTGGCGTATTTAAATTATAAATACGCCTGAACGCTATAAGTTGTCATGCCGTTGGGTTATGAGCGCGGCGCTTTTATCGCCATCGCTAATAAACGCTACACTCGCGCAGTTAGTTAAATGAGTGTGCGAGTGTCAGCGGTTAAATTCTCAGGAGTGTGCATGTCTCAACCGGCCCAGAAACTTCGACTCAGCGCCCTGATCGCCCTGGTGGTGGGTTCGATGATCGGCGGGGGGATTTTTTCCTTGCCGCAGAATATGGCGGCGCGCGCCGAGGTGGGCGCGGTGCTGATCGGCTGGGCGATCACCGCCGTGGGCATGCTGACCCTGGCCTTTGTGTTTCAGACCCTGGCCAATCGCAAGCCTGAGTTGGACTCCGGGGTGTATGCCTACGCCAAGGCAGGTTTTGGCGACTACATGGGTTTCTCATCGGCCTGGGGTTACTGGATCAGCGCGTGGATGGGCAACGTCGGTTACTTCGTGTTGCTGTTCAGCACCCTCGGGTACTTTTTTCCGGTGTTTGGCCAAGGCAATACGCCAGTGGCCATCGGTTGTGCGTCAGTGCTGCTGTGGGCTGTGCACTTTCTGGTGATGCGTGGGATCAAGGAGGCTGCGTTCATCAACCAGGTCACCACCGTGGCGAAGATCGTACCGCTGCTGATGTTTATCGTGATCGCCGCCGTGGCGTTCAAGGCCGATGTCTTCACCCGCGACATCTGGGGCCTGGGCAACCCGCAATTCGGCAGCGTGGTGGACCAGGTGCGCAACATGATGCTGGTCACGGTGTTTGTGTTCATCGGCATCGAGGGCGCCAGCGTGTATTCGGCGCGGGCCGAGAAACGCGCGGACGTTGGCCGGGCCACGGTCATCGGTTTTCTCGGCGTACTGGCGCTGCTGGTGATGGTGAATGTGCTGTCCCTGGGCGTCATGAGCCAGCCGGAGTTGGCCAGCCTGCAAAACCCGTCGTTGGCGGGCGTGCTGGAGCACATCGTCGGGCCATGGGGCGCGATGCTCATCAGCCTCGGCCTGGCGGTGTCGCTGCTGGGGGCGTTGCTGTCATGGGCGCTGCTCTGCGCGGAAATTCTGTACGCCACGGCCCATGACAAGACCATGCCGGCCTTCCTGAAAAAGGAAAACGCCAACCAGGTGCCGGTCAATGCGCTGTGGCTGACCAACGTGATGATCCAGGCTTTTCTGGTGATCACGCTGTTTTCCCACAGCACCTACACCACGCTGATTTACTTGGCCTCGTCGATGATTCTGGTGCCGTACCTGTGGTCGGCGGCCTATGCGGTGTTGTTGAGCGGGCGTGGTGAAACCTACCAAGACGCCCAGGGCCAACGCATGAAGGACCTGCTGGTGGGGGTGATTGCCTTGGGTTATGCGGTGTGGCTGCTGTATGCCGGCGGCTTGAAGTATTTGTTGCTGTCGGCGCTGCTGTACGCGCCGGGTGTGATCCTGTTTGCCCTGGCCAAGCGTGAACAGGGGCAACCGTTGTTTACCCACGTGGAAAAAGGCATTTTCAGCTGTGTGATTGCGGGCGCGGGGTTGGCGGCGTATGGGTTGTACAGCGGGGTTTTGGCGCTTTGACTGGGTTGGCTGTACTGGCCTCATCGGGAGCCCCCTCCCACATTTTGATTTGTGAACACAGTCAAATGTGGGAGGGGGCTTGCCCTCGATAGCGGTGTGACGAGTCACCACTGAGCCCGATGTGCCCCCAATTCCCCCGCCGGCAAATCCCACTGCAACGGCGTGCCGCGATGGTCAGCGGCGCCAGCAGGCGATGTGCCTGGCCCCAGGCCGTCTGAGAAGGGCCACTCTAAGAGATCATCACACCGCAGTGACAACCCCCGGTTCCAACGGCAGGTCGATGCTGGCGATAAACCCGCCGCCGGGGTGGTTGGCCAGGCTCAGGCTGCCGCCATGGCGTTCGGCGGCGCGCCGTGCGATCGCCAGCCCGAGGCCGTGGCCTTGGGCGGTCTGGCCGGGGGCGCGGTAGAACGGTTCGCCCAGTTGGCTGAGGTGTTCGGCGTCGACGCCGGGGCCATGGTCGCGCACGCTGATCAGGATGCGTTCGCCCTGGCGCTGTGCCTGCAACTCGATTGGTTGGCCTGGCGGGTTGAAGCGTTGGGCGTTGCGCAGCAGGTTATCCACAGCGCGTTCGATCATGGTCGGCCAGCCCTTCAGGTGCAGGTCGCTGTCGGTGCTCAGTTGCACCACCTGGTCCGGTGCGCTGAGTTGGGCGTCCTTTTGCAGGGTCTTGAGCAGTGGGATGAGGTCGACCTGTTCGGCGCTGGCGTTGTCGGCATCGACGCGGGCCAGTACCAGAATTTCACTGATCAGCGCTTCGAGGCGGTCGCATTCGCGGGTCAGGCGTGGCCAGAGTTTTTCGCGTTCTTCAGGGCTTGCGCGTTCGGCCAGTGCCAGGGCTATGCGCAGGCGGGCCAGTGGCGAGCGCAGTTCGTGGGAAACGTCGCGCAGCAATTGGCGCTGGCTGCCGATCAGGCTTTGCAGGCGCGCGCCCATGCGGTTGAAGTCGGTGGCCAGTACGCCGAACTCATCGCGACGGTTGGCCAGGCGTGCCAGGCTGTTTTGCTGATAGCTCGCTTGGCCGAGGTCATGCACCGCGCCGCGCAGGCGGCTGAGCGGGCGCGTGATGGACAAGGTGACGAACAGGCTGAACAGGGTCAGCACCACCAGGGCAATGGCCAATGCGCTCAAGGGCCAGGTCAGGCTGCTGCGGTGCCATTGGTCAAGTTCCGGGTGCGGAATGCGGTAGATCAACAGGTAGGTGTCGCCGGTTTTCTCGCTGGTGTACTCGGCGGTCAGGCGCCGCCAGGGCAGGTGGCTGTCCTTGTTGTCGTTCTGGCGGGCTTCAAAGGCCGCGGCGCGACGCGGGAAGGTCCCGCGCACCACCGGCTCGCCACTTTCGTTCAACACTTGCACGTCAATGTGGTACTGGCGTTTGCGCTGTTGCAGCAAATCCTGGGCAGCGTCCTCACCCTGGGCTTCGTAGAGTTGAGTCCACTCTTGGGCCAGGTTATTGAGGCCGGGGTGCCGGCTGAGAATCCACGCATCTTGATTAAGCATGTGCCCAAGCAGGATCGACAGCCCGGCAACCAAGGCGATGGCCAGCCAGAAACTGGCCAGGATGCGCCAGAACAATGAACGCACAGGAAACCCTCAAACTGGAAAAGCCCAGTGGCGGGGGGCCACTGGGCTGGGAGCATTAACGCGAGGGCATTATTGCGCTTTTTGCGGCTGTTGCGCTTTCCAGGCTTGGAATTCCTTCCACTCGGCACGGCGCTCGGCTTGCTTTTTGACGATCTCGTCGAACTTCTTCTGCTGGTCCGGCTTGAGCACGGTACGGATATCGGCCTGGGTTTTCTGGCGGCCGGCGTCGATTTCATCCTGCATGGCTTTCTGGTCGGCGGCCGGGAGTTTGTCCAGGTACTTTTTGGTCAGGTCTTTGCGAGCGTGCCATTGGTCGCCCATCAGTTTGCCGATCTGCTCGCGCTGTTCGCGGCTCAGGTCCAACTGGCTGAAGGGGCCGCCTTTGCCACGCGGACCGTGTTCACCGCCGTGGCCCGGGCCACCCATCATGTGACCGGAAGGCTCGCCCATCGGGCCTGGGCCTTCAGGCATGGCGGCCATGGCAACGGTCGGCAGGGCAGCGGCGAACATCAAAGCGATAAGGGTCTTGCGCATGGTGATTCTCCTGTCTCTATTCCGGTGAGTCCGGATGTGAGTAGGCTACGCAGATCAAGGTCAGCGGCGGTCAGGGGTGGGTAAAGCTTCTGTAAAGGCGGTTTTGATGCGAACTGACAAAACGTTCATACCGCTCAGATCAATGGCCGGCGCAAAGGCTCAGAGGCTGTAGTAGTAGCCGCGACTGCGCAGCGCCACGATGCGTGGCCTTCCATCAGGGTGAGGGCCGATCTTTTTGCGCAGGTTGCTTACGTGCATGTCCAGGCTGCGATCGTACAGGGTCAGCTTGCGGCCCAAGGCGATCTGCGCCAGTTCCTGTTTATCCAGCGGCTCGCCGGGTTGGCGCAGCAAGGCTTCGAGCAGGCGGCTTTCGGAGACGGTGAGGGCAAATTCCTGCTCATCAATGCTGACCACGCCGCGCACGGGGCTGAAGCACAGGTCGCCCAGTTCCAGTTGGGTGGAAACGGCGGCCGGGTGGCTGCGGCGCAATACCGCGCGCAGGCGAGCGGTGAGTTCGCGCGGATCGCAGGGTTTGGCCAGGTAATCGTCGGCGCCCAGTTCCAGGCCGAGGATGCGGTCCAGCGGTTCGCCGCGGGCCGAGAGCATCAACACCGGCAGCTCCGGGTGGTCGTTGCGCAATTGCTTGAGTAATTCCAGGCCACTGCCGTCGGGCAGCATCACGTCGAGCACCACGGCGGCGGGCGCGCTGTCGGCCAAGGCTTTGCGCGCGCTCAAGCCATCGTGGCAGGCGCGCACCTGGAAGCCTTCCTGGCTCAACCAACTGGTCAGCAGCTCACAGAGCTCCTGGTCATCATCTATCAGTAACAGCTCGCTCATGACTCACTCAATTTAGCCATTGTCGACGGCGACGGTGCCCCCCGCTGGCGAAGATCCCGCACAGCAAGGCGATCAGTGCGACGGCCCCGCCAGTGACAAACCATTGCTGTTGCTCGGTGAGCCATCGGGTCAGGACGCCGCCCTGTGAATCTTTGAGTTGCTGGGCCAGCCGTTGGTTCTCCTGGCGCAGGCGACTCAACTGAGCGCTTTCGCGGGTAGCGTCGGCGCTTTGCAGTTGCTTGCTCAGTTCTTCACGCTGACGTTCGCTTTCTTTCAAACGTTGCTGCAACTCGGTGATCTGGGCGCCGGCACTCAAGGACAGGGGCGTGGAACTGCCGGTGTTCGAGGTTTCTTCCGCGTGGGCCGTAGCCCCGATCATTAACACTGCCAACAGACACAACTGACGTAAGCGCATCGGAACTCCTGATTCCACACGAATATTCAGAACGTTGTCGGCAGGTTACCGAGAATAATGAGCCCTTAGGCGCTTGCCGAACGCAATTGGTTCGGCGCGGGCGGGGTCAAGGCAGCACTTGTTTGAATGGCTTGATCACCACGTCGGCGTAAACGCCCGCTGCGACATAGGGATCGGCCTTGGCCCAGGCCTGGGCATCGGCCAGGGAGTTGAACTCGGCGACGATCAGGCTGCCGGTGAAACCGGCGTCGCCCGGGTCGTTGCTGTCCACCGCCGGGTGTGGGCCTGCGAGCACGATGCGCCCCTCGGCTTGCAGCACTTTCAGGCGCTCGACGTGTGCCGGGCGAACGGAAAGGCGTTTTTCCAGCGAGTTTTCAACGTCGGTGGCAATGATGGCGTAGAGCATGTCAGTCCTCGGTTTTCGGCGTGGAAGGGTCGGTGTCATGCAGGTGGCGCGACAGGTAGATACCCTGGCCGACCAGGAACAGCACGGTCATGCCCAGGCTGCCGAAGACTTTGAAGTCGACCCAGTAGTCCTGGAAGGTAAACGCCACGAACAGGTTGGCGGCGCCGCAGAAGATGAAAAACACGATCCAGGCCACGTTCAAACGTGTCCATACCGGTTCCGGCAGTGTCAGCGCGTGGCCCATGATCCGCTTGATCAACAGGCGGTCGCCGATGAAGTGGCTGCCGATGAACGCCAGGGCGAACAGCCAGTTCACCACCGGCGCTTTCCATTTAAGGAAGGTTTCGCTGTGGAAGGCCAGGGTCAGGCTGCCGAAGACCAGGCACGCGACCAGGGTCAGCCATTGGCTTTTTTCGAGTTTGCGCTGGGAGACGAAGATCGCGCCGTAGACCACCACGGAGCTGATGATCAGCACGGCGGTGGCACTGTAGATGCCGCCGAACGTGAGTTCGTGACCGGCCAGATCGATGACCCTGGGGTCGAGTTTGTACACGATGAAAAACAGCAACAGCGGGATGAAGTCGATGAATTGTTTCACAGTAAGAGCCAGAAGCTGGATGTGGCGGCATAATAACAAACATCCTTGGTTGCGAAAGCGCCAGCTGACTTGAGGTTCAAACCCCCCGTGAATGTTGATTTGCACTGCCACAGTACGGCCTCCGACGGCGCCCTGGCGCCCGCGGTACTGGTTGCGCGTGCGTTTGAAAAAGGCGTGCGAGTCCTGGCGTTGACCGACCACGACACCCTCGAAGGCCTCGATGAAGCCCGCAGCGCGGCCCATGCGCTGGGCATGCAGTTGGTCAACGGCGTGGAATTGTCGTGTACCTGGGGCGGTGCCACCATTCATGTGCTTGGCTACGGCTTCGATCAAACCGCTGCGCCGCTGGTGCAGGCCATCGCCAATTTGCACGATGGCCGTTGGCTGCGGTCCGAGGAAATAAGCCGCAAGCTCAGCCTTAAAGGTATGCCCAACGCCCTTGAGGGCGCCCGCGCCATCCAGCAAGAGCTGGGCGACAGCGGCAACGCACCGGCCCGTCCGCACTTTGCCGACTGGATGGTGCGTGAAGGTTTTGTTAAGGACCGCGCCGAAGCCTTTCGCAAATGGCTGGGCGCCGGCAAGTTGGGCGATGTGAAGCAACACTGGCCGACTCTTGAAGACACCGTCGAGACCCTGCGGGCCTCCGGGGCCTGGGTCAGCCTGGCGCATCCCTGGCATTACGATTTCACCCGCAGCAAGCGTCGCAAGCTGGTCAGCGACTATATTGGAGCGGGCGGCCACGCCATCGAAGTGGTCAACGGGCATCAACCCGCCGAACAGGTCGGCAGCCTGGCGATTCTTGCCCGCGAATTTGGTCTGCTGGTCAGTGCCGGCAGTGACTTTCATGGCCCAGGTGGCTGGTCCGAGATCGGCGAGTATCGCCCCGTCCCGGACGACCTGCCGTTGTTGTGGGGGCGATTCAAGCATGACCCCATTATTGCCACCGTCTGAACAGGTAGAACACGTGAGTCAATTCTTCCAGATTCATCCGGAAAATCCCCAGGCGCGCCTGATCAAGCAGGCCGTGGAGATCATTCGCGCCGGTGGGGTGGTGATCTACCCAACCGATTCGTCCTACGCCATCGGTTGTCAGATCGGCGACAAAGGCGCAGTTGAGCGTGTCAGACGCCTGCGTCAGCTGGACGACAAGCACAACTTCGCGCTGATCTGCAGCGACCTGTCCCAACTCGGGCTGTTCGCCAAGGTCGACACTGGCACGTTCCGCCTGCTCAAGGCCCATACGCCGGGGCCCTACACGTTTATCCTGAACGCCACCCGCGAAGTGCCGCGCCTGCTGCTGCACCCCAAGAAGCGCACCATCGGCCTGCGCGTGCCGGAGCACCCGATTGCCCTGGCGCTGCTCGCCGAGTTGGGTGAGCCGTTGATGAGTGTGTCGTTGATCATGCCCGGCGACACCGAGCCGCTGGAAGATCCCTACGAAATGCGCCAACTGCTGGAAAAACAGGTGGACCTGATCATCGACGGCGGCTTCGGCGGCGGCAAGGCCTCCACCGTGATCAACCTGGCCGACGGCGAGCCCGAAGTGGTACGTGTCGGTTGCGGCGACCCGGCGCCGTTTATGGTCGAGGCCTGAATGTCGTCAGTGGAAACCGTCGACCCCCAGGCAGGCGCCCAGCAGGAGCTGCCGTTTGCCATGGTGTATGGCCAGGCGGTCATGGAAATGCCGCTGGACCTGTACATTCCGCCGGATGCGCTGGAGGTCTTCCTTGAAGCGTTCGAAGGCCCGCTGGACTTGCTGCTGTACCTGATCCGCAAGCAGAACATCAACATCCTCGACATCCCGGTGGCGGAAATCACTCGCCAATACATGGGTTATGTCGAATTGATGCAGTCGGTGCGCCTGGAACTGGCCGCCGAATACCTGGTGATGGCCGCCATGCTCGCCGAGATCAAGTCGCGCATGCTGTTGCCGCGTTCGGAGACAATCGAAGCCGAAGAGGACGACCCGCGCGCCGAACTGATCCGCCGCCTGCAAGAGTACGAACGCTTCAAGGCCGCGGCGGAAGGCATCGACGGCTTGAGCCGCGTGGGCCGCGATGTGGTGGTGCCCAAGCTCGACGCCCCCGAGGCCCGCGCGCGCAAGCTGTTGCCGGACGTGAGTCTTGAAGAATTGCTGATGTCCATGGCCGAAGTGCTGCGCCGTGGCGATATGTTCGAAAGCCACCAGGTCAGCCGCGAGGCGTTGTCGACCCGCGAGCGTATGAGCGATGTGCTGGAGCGCTTGAAGGGCGGCGGTTTTGTGCCGTTTGTCGAGCTGTTCACCGCTGAAGAAGGGCGCCTGGGTGTCGTGGTGACCTTTATGGCCATCCTTGAATTGGTCAAGGAATCCTTGGTCGAGCTGGTCCAGAATGAGCCTTTTGCGGCTATCCACGTGCGGGCGCGAGCCGAATAAAGAGCTGAATCGATGAATCTGACAGAACCCCGCGAACTGGCACCCTTGCTGGAGGCTTTTCTACTGGCCTCGGGTAAACCGCAATCTTTGGAGCGCCTGTTCGAACTGTTTGAAGAGGCCGAGCGCCCCGAGCCGCCAGTGTTCAAGAAAGCGCTGGAGATCCTGCGCAAGTCCTGCGAGGGCCGTGCGTTTGAATTGCGCGAAGTGGCGTCGGGCTATCGCCTGCAGATCCGTGAGAAATTTTCCCCATGGGTGGGCCGCCTGTGGGAAGAGCGCCCGCAACGTTATTCCCGGGCGATGCTTGAGACCATGGCGTTGATCGCCTATCGCCAGCCGATCACCCGCGGCGAAATCGAGGATGTGCGGGGCGTGGCGGTCAACAGCCATATCGTCAAGACGCTGCTGGAGCGCGAGTGGATCCGCATCGTCGGCTACCGCGACGTGCCGGGCAAACCGGCGATGTTCGCCACCACCAAGGTATTTCTTGACCACTTCAACCTGAAAAACCTCGACGACCTGCCGCCGCTCGCCGAATTGCGCGAGATGGAAGCCGAGCCGGTGCTGGATTTCGACGACGCGCCGGTGCCTGCGGGTTTGCAGGAGTTGGCTGATGCTACGGCCGAGCCGGAAGAGCCAAAGGATGAAACCAGCTTCCATACCTTGCTGTTGGAACTGGACGACATGGAGCAGGGCATCAAGACCGACTTTGATGATTTGCTGCGCGATGGCGTGGCAGAGCCTGAAACAGAGGTGAACGTTGAGCCTGAGGTCGAGCCCGAAGAAGACATCCTCGGCGTGGCCGATGCCCGCGAGAAACTCCTGGCCGCCGTCGCTGCCCTCGAACAGCCGCCGCTGAGCGATGAAGAGGACGAAGCCCGGGCGCTGGCCGAAGCGATTGAGGCCGAGCGCCGCCAGTTCGAAGACTGACACAGTCCAATGTGGGAGGGGGCAAGCCCCTCCCACATGGAGTCAGTGGTGTGCTGGGCGCCACCGGTCGGCGGAAAAACAAATGACTTGGCGCTTATCGACTACTCTGTGATGCGCAACGCGCGCCATGCGCGTATGATTCGCGACCCTTTGCCGACCTATTCGGCCAAGGCCCCGCTTTCAACACTCTTCAGGCCATGCCTGAATCGACCCACCGGGAGGTGCTTAAGATGAACGACAAAGACCAGAACGACAGCCAGGAAATCGGCCCAGCAGGTGAAAAACTGCAAAAGGTGCTGGCGCGTATCGGCGTGGGCTCGCGCCGCGACGTCGAGGCCTGGATCACCCAGAAGCGCATCAAGGTCAACGGCGTCGAGGCCACCCTCGGCCAGCGCGTCGACCTGCACGATGCAATCACCATTGATGGCAAGGTCATCAAGCGTGAAGAGGCCGCCGAATCGGTGCGCCGCGTGATCATGTACAACAAGCCCGATGGCGAGATCTGCACCCGTGACGACCCGGAAGGCCGTCCGACGGTGTTCGACAAGATGCCCAAGCCCAAAGAAGGCCGCTGGATCAACATCGGTCGTTTGGACATCAACACCACCGGCTTGCTGATGTTCACCACCGACGGTGAGTTGGCCAACCGCCTGATGCACCCGTCCTACGAGATGGACCGCGAGTACGCCGTGCGTGTACGTGGTGAAGTCGATGACGAAATGATCGAACGCCTCAAGGCCGGCGTGGTGCTGGAAGACGGCCCGGCCAAGTTCACTGACATCAAGCAGGCGCCAGGTGGCGAAGGTTTCAACCACTGGTACCACTGCGTGGTGATGGAAGGCCGTAACCGCGAAGTACGTCGCTTGTGGGAATCCCAGGGCCTGGTGGTCAGTCGCCTGAAGCGCGTGCGTTTCGGCCCGGTGTTCCTCAATTCCGACCTGCCGATGGGCCGCTGGCGCGAAATGAGCCAGTACGAAGTCGACATCCTCAGCGCCGAAGTCGGCCTGACGCCGGTCGCCATGCCGCAAATGAACGCCAAGAGCAAAGACAAGCTTGAGCGTATGCAGCGAAAATCGTCGCGCCCTGTAGCGCGTACCGAGCGCGTTGCCCGCACCCTGCGCCCGGCGTTGGATGCACCGGCAACCGGCGGGCGTATCTCGCGCCAGCCGCACATCGAAGGTGAGCGTCGCCCAACCGCGCCATCGCGTCAGGAAGGTGAGCGTGCTCCACGTACGCCGCGCCCTGCACCGTCCGGTGGTCGCAGCAACCGTGGTGAAGCGGATCGCCCCGCCGACAACGCCAGCACCAAGCGTCCAGCCAAGCCGGCGGCGAACAAGCGCCCCGGTCCGAAACTGGTCGCCGACGAGCCGTCGGGCAAGCGCCGTGGCGCACCGGCCGGTTCAGGTCAACGTCCTGGCTTTGGTCGCAAGAAGCCGCAGTGATGTAAAGCTGCAATGCAATAAATTGTGGGAGGGGGCAAGCCCCTCCCACATTTGGATCTCCAGTGTTTTCGAGCCCTTTGCTCAGAAGGTAAAGGCCCCATCGAATACCGGCTTGTCATCCAAGGCCAACACCCCGCTGGCGAAGATCAGGTCCAGGTGATGACTGCCTTTCTGTCCGCCGCCCAAGCCCAGATGCAACCCGCAGTGGCGCTCTTCAAAGCCCGCATTGCGTGCATATAAATCCTTTACGCCTTCGTTGGTCCCGATACCCAGTTCCTCCACGCGCCGATTGGACGGGTTGGCGTTCAAGTACTTGTTGAAATCCTCCACCAGCCCCGGCACATCACTGGCCACGCTGCAGACGGTCGAGTTTTCGATCCACAGCTCAAGCGGTGCTTGCAGCACGCCGTATTTACGTGCAAACGGAATGGTACTGAGGAAAGTACCGACAAACCTCACCTGGCCATTGATGGCTTCGCTGTGGGTGGCGATTTCGCCGGGAGCGAGATCGTGGTTGCCGATGCCGTTGATATTGGTCCATTTCTTGATGCTGCTCAGCGGCGCTTCAAGGCGAGAGCCGTGCTTGTCGGTAAAGCTCAGCACCTGGGCCTGGCTCATGCGCCGGATCAGCGTGGCATTCAGGTCGGCGATGCGCTGGGGCTCGACGCTGAAGGTGTCGTAGAAATAATCCCCATAATCCTTGAACAGCAGGGATTTTTTCCAGTGTTCGGCCATTACGCCCTGCAAGGCGCGGATAAAGTCGGGGCCCTCGGCGCGCGGGTTGGCCAGGGTCGAGGCGTCGTACAAAAACAGGTAGAGGTCGCAGGTTTCGATGGCCTGGGCCAGGGTATCGCTGGCAGCCAGGTCGAGGCGCTGCACCTGGAAGTTGAAGCGGGCGGCGCTGCTGTGGACGATCGCCTGGGCGATGGCGTCGTAGCGCTCGGTATGGCCCAGCAGCACGGTGGGGCAGTTCAGGCCGCTAACGGCCGGGTGATGGGCCAGGTAGTAAAGAAAGTGTTCGACGGCGCGGGCCTTGTCCATGACGTGTGTCCTTGTGTGCCTTGGGTAAGGAGGGCAGGCGCCGTGCGCGGCGCCTGCCGGATGGCTGTCGAGGGTTAGAACGGCCACATCGCGGTACCAAACGGTACAACGGCATCGGCCTGCATCATTTCCACGGCGGCTTCGTGGGTGGGGGCTTCGAACCAGTCGTCGAGTTGCAGTTCGGTTTCCAGGTCGTTTTCCAGTGCTTGCATGGTGTATCTCCTAGAGGGCGAAAGTTGAGAAAGGCTCGCCAGCGGGCTTCGCGGGCAAGTGGAATGAACCTAGGAGAAGCTGTTGTTTAATGCAAAAAATTTATTGACACGGTTTCATTTGGATTTTTTGTTCTGTTTTTTGGCCGTGGCTATTTATCGAGGAAATACAGGAGGCTGGCGTCGTAGGTGTTGAAGAGATTTCCCATCGCCAATTTTTCTTCGGATGACAGGTGTAACGCCTGTTTTCCGTGATGTAACGATTAATTTACGACTTGGCCTGGTTATCATTGGCCTACCGGTCGGTGTAAGGAATAGCTGACAGATCGTCGCATGCACCGTTCAGGGGCGGGCGTAAGCGGTCGAGCGGTGTACAATGCGCCGCGTTTTACTGTGACCCCCTTGCGTAACCACGCAAAAGGCCAAGACCTCAGGGTTTACCTACCCTGATCACTCCGCTCGGCCACGAGCCCTGCGGGTTCGATTTCGTCACAGATAAAAACAAACAGGTGACGCATGACCGTTAGAAAGACGCTGTATTCCAGGTGCCTGCGCTGGGGTTTGAGCGGCGCTGCTTGAGTCGAGATTCAACGCAGCAACGTGCATTCAACATCATCAAACCTTGCGTGAGACCCTTTTCATGAGTGGACCCCATTCCTCTTCAGGCGAGCTGAAACGCGGCCTGAAAAACCGTCATATCCAGTTGATCGCCCTCGGTGGCGCCATCGGTACCGGCCTGTTCCTGGGCTCGGCCGGGGTGCTCAAATCCGCGGGCCCGTCGATGATCCTGGGCTATGCGATCTGTGGCTTCATTGCCTTCATGATCATGCGCCAGCTCGGCGAAATGATCGTCGAAGAGCCGGTCGCCGGTTCCTTCAGCCACTTTGCCCACAAATACTGGGGCGGTTTCGCCGGTTTCCTGTCGGGCTGGAACTGCTGGATCCTGTACATCCTGGTGGGCATGTCAGAGCTGACGGCCGTCGGCAAATATGTGCATTACTGGTGGCCGGAGATCCCGACCTGGGTCTCGGCAGCCGCGTTCTTCGTGCTGATCAACCTGATCAACCTGGCCAACGTCAAAGTGTTCGGTGAGGCCGAGTTCTGGTTTGCAATCATCAAGGTGGTGGCCATCGTCGGCATGATCGCTTTGGGCAGCTACCTGCTGGTCAGCGGCAGCGGCGGCCCGCAAGCCTCGGTGAGCAACCTGTGGGAACACGGTGGCTTCTTCCCCCATGGCGTTGGCGGGTTGGTGATGGCCATGGCGATCATCATGTTCTCCTTCGGCGGCCTGGAAATGCTCGGCTTTACCGCCGCCGAAGCCGACCAGCCACGCACGGTGATCCCCAAGGCAATCAATCAGGTGATCTACCGCATCCTGATCTTCTACATCGGTGCGCTGGTGGTGCTGTTGTCGCTGACGCCGTGGGACAGCCTGCTGGCCACGCTCAATGCGTCCGGCGATGCCTATAGCGGAAGCCCGTTCGTGCAGGTGTTCTCGATGCTGGGCAGCAACACGGCCGCGCACATCCTCAACTTCGTGGTCCTGACGGCGGCTTTGTCGGTGTACAACAGCGGCACCTACTGCAACAGCCGCATGCTGCTGGGCATGGCCGAGCAAGGCGATGCGCCCAAGGCCCTGGCCAAGATCGACAAGCGCGGCGTGCCGGTGCGTTCAATCCTCGCCTCGGCGGCGGTGACCCTGGTGGCGGTGCTGATGAACTACTTCATCCCGCAGCACGCGCTGGAGTTGCTGATGTCGCTGGTGGTGGCCACGTTGGTGATCAACTGGGCGATGATCAGCTATTCCCACTTCAAGTTCCGCCAGCACATGAACCGCACCGGCCAGGTGCCGTTGTTCAAGGCGCTGTGGTACCCGTATGGCAACTACGTCTGCCTGGCGTTCGTGGTGTTTATCCTGGTGATCATGTTGATGATTCCGGGGATCCAGGTGTCGGTGTACGCGATCCCGGTATGGGTGGCGTTTATGGCGGTGTGTTACTGGTTCAAGAACAAACGTAGTGCTGAAGCGGCGTTGGCGACGGCGAATGCCGTATTGAAGTAAGCGAAATATGCAGGCTGTGTGAAAACGCTGCCTGCACCGGTGAAAGCAAATGCCCTGAAAAGAGATCTGGACGTCTGGTATTTCCAGTGCTCACTTGTTTCAAAGACGCTGATGTTTAAACGACTACTTTCTCAACCATGGCAGGACGCCATGAGCTGCACAGTTGCACCCATCCCACTTATTTCATCTGCTGCCATACATTTCACGTCTATACAGCGTGGCCATATAGCCTCATCCACTACAAGACAACTGAAAAGTGTAGTCCGGGCTATTGAAGGTCTTGCCGGTCATGCTTTCAAGAAGGCCGACTTGCGCTGGTGATAGGTCGTACTCATAGATCGCGTCTTCAGGCTCACTCCAGGACATTAGCTCCGATAACTTGTCGTACCGGTCGGCAGGAATTTCAATACTGAAAGCCAACTCCTCGGTTTTTTTATTAAATGCAAGAATTTCATGCTGCATGTCTGATGCTCCTATCGAAATTATTTTGGCGTGGTTCGGCCTGGCTCGGCGTCCTTTGTGCGCTCTCCCGTATCAGGGTTGAACTCTCCAAGATGTTTGCCTTGCTTGTCGTAAAGTTCAACCCGGCCATTTTCATAGTCCCACTCATAAATGCGTCCCTTGCGATCTTTCCAGCGCTTACGCTTTTGCCCCCACGCCTTTAACTGAACTCTTCGAGGGGCTGAGTACCGCATCGGGAAACGCTGTCAGCCCCTTGGGGGCAGGGTGGTAGCTGTGATCGCGGCGGAACTGAAAGCGGACGCGGGTTGGTGCGCGGCTCATTTGGCGCAGTGCGTCGTCGCTGTAGAGCGTTCCGTCACCCATCTGGGTAAGGGAGCATTCCCGCAATGAACACTCCGGCAGGATTGCCGCGAAGAGTCCATCTGAATCCCTGCTGCAAGATGCCGCTACCGGCTATGCGTCCCAATACCGCGTCGAAGCCTACCGCGAATGCAATTGCTTCGATTGACGAGGGAACAAGCATCGGCGCGGCAAGCATGACCTTCCCAAAGTCTGAGGCGGGGACGGTGGCAGAGCCAGGCTTGGTACAGCTCCAGTTTTCAGCGACACAGGACTTGGCAAAGACCAAGTCTGTACGTTCCTTGGGGCGCGGCCATTCATCTTTTTTGATATAGGCCGCCGGCTCTGGCTCGCGGGGTGGATTAAACGCGGCCCATGAGGCACCACCGTTCGGAAGTTTCCGGCTCCATTCGTTGTCAAAAATGCTTTTCGGTGTGTCCTTTTCCATGACAAGTCTCTGTATCACTTGATGTCGAGTCGGGGAGATTGTCGTCCAAAAAGGATGACGGTCAATTTTGCTCGGTAACCTGAAGTTCCAGAGTGCGTTGAGCATGAGCCATATGACGCACAAAGCTCATGTAGCGCTTTTGTCCATTTCTGGGACGGAGTTGGGCGCATCTGTGGAATTTGAATCATCTGGATACGCGATAAGCAAAAGGTGAAAACGCGACAGGCTTTCGCCTGATATGTATACATCTTAATAATCAAACGCGATGAAGTAGTCGCTTTCTAAAAGAATAATCTCACGAGCGAAGTACGCTTAGATCAGTGGTAACCACCTCTGTCGCAGTTCAAACATGCCGTTATTGACGTCCTCGTTTATTGGCAGCCCGAGTTTGGAAATCACGGCGCAATCGTTTCCTAAGTCCGCAGGTTCATCCCTTTCGCTTAGCCACTTTTTGGTTCTGTCGAACCATTCCAATCTAACTTTTAGTCCCGTGTGGCCCCTATCTCGGAACTGGTCACTTACTACCAGTACATAACTCAGTATGGCCAAGACTCCTGATGGTGGAATGATATCTGATAGTCGTAGTTGTCTTGTTTTATCTCATGTTTGAAGTGAGGCTGTAGGACCGTTACCCACTTACTTGTGAGGTCATAAGAACCGTCAAAAATCTGATAGTCGCTTTCTAGCTCAAGCGAGGCGAGTATTGAATGGTTGTTTTCAAATATAGCTGATGGTTCTTCTCCAATTCCAAGCCCAGTATTTTTTTCAAACCATTCGAGTATTACTCTGAAACTCATAAACCTTTTTCCTCACGGGATTTTAGAGAGGAGCGTTCAGGCATGACGGGCTCACTTCCTTGTGTGGGGGAGTGAGCCTACGCGGGAGGAACAAGGGCCTGGAATCGGCATTTATTCGATGGGAAACGTGGGAAAAGTAGACGGAAAATTCAGCTTGTTTCGAATACATTTTTTCGAGAGCCATTCACCGGCTTTTTAAAATCACACCACTCATGTATTGATTCAAATCGCGAAAATCCTCAACGCTCCACGCATGCGGCGGTACGCGCACACCGTTTTCCTGCAATGTTTTTGGAATCAGGTTCCCATTGGGACGAAGGATCACCGAAGAGACAATCACGCCCGGATAATCAGCCAGGCGTTTTTTGAACGCGGCGGTTGTAAGGTCAGGTGTGGGCGGGCTGCTTTTCCTGGCCAATGGTCCCGTTGCCTTGAGGTCCGCTCCATGGCACATGGCGCATCGCTGGGAATAGAGATTCTTGCCGTTGGCACTATCGGCGAAGGCCTGCGCAGTTTGAATGAGTGATAAAGTGCCTAGCACAGCGATCAAGGGTATTTTCATTTTTACAGGTGGCCTTGTTGTCGATGTTGTTCCACGTTTGGCTTATCCGTTGCCTAAGGTCTTTGATTCATGCTGGTCATTTCCAACAACGTGCACCTGCCCGACGCCGAGATCGAGTTGACGGCCATCCGTGCGCAGGGCGCCGGCGGGCAGAACGTTAACAAGGTGTCGAGTGCGGTGCACCTGCGCTTTGATATTCCGGCGTCCTCGCTGCCCGAGTTCTACAAGGAACGCCTGCTGGCCCTGCGTGACAGTCGCATCACCAGTGACGGCGTGTTGATCCTCAAGGCCCAGCAATACCGGACCCAGGAGCAGAACCGTGCCGATGCGCTGGAGCGCCTGGTGGAGCTGATCCTCAGCGCCACCAAGGTGGAGAAAAAGCGCCGTCCGACCAAGCCCACCCTGGGCTCGAAAAAACGTCGCCTCGAATCCAAGACCAAGCGCGGCAGCATCAAGGCGGGGCGCGGCAAGGTCGACTTCTAGGCGTCGCGTGTTTCGCGGGCCTTGGGCGCCTGCCGGTACAGGTACACGCTCAGCAGCAAGCCACCCAAGGCGGCGAGAGCGGCGAACAGGAAGATCGACGCAAAACCGAAGCCTGCCGCTACGGCCCCGGCCAACGGGCCGGTGATTCCCAGGGACAGGTCGATAAACAGTGAGTAAGCCCCCACCGCCGAACCGCGGCTGGAGGCGGGCACCAGGTTGACGGCCTCGACCCCCAAGGCCGGGAACACCAGGGAAAACCCAAAGCCGCTCAACGCCGCGCCGGCCAACGCCAAGTTGGCATCCGGCGCCAGCCACAGTAACAGCAGGCCAAGGATCTCCACCGACAGGCAGGCGATCGCCACGCGAAAACCGCCGATGCGGTTGATCAAATTGCCGAACAGCAGGCGCGCGCCGATAAAGCTGGCGCCGAACAGGCTCAGCGCCCACACCGCGTTATCCCAGTGCTGGGTGGTGTAATACAGGGTGATGAAGGTGGCGATGGTGCCAAAGCCGATCGAACCCAAGGCCAGGGCGCAGCCGTGCGGGAGTACCCGGCCAAGGACATTCATGAACGGCAGGCGTACCCCGGCCACAATCGGCGCGGCGACCTTGTTCCACGCCAGCAACAAGCCCACCGCCGCCAGCAGGATAATGCTGACGCCCATGCTCCACAGCCCAAATTGTCTGACCAGCAACACCCCCAACGGTGCACCGACCGCCAGCGCCCCGTAACTGGCAATGCCATTCCACGAGATGACCTTGGCGGTGTTGGCCGCGCCTACCCGGCCGATGCCCCAGCCGATCGCGCCGGACCCCACCAGGCTTTCCGCGCTGCCCAGTACCAGGCGGCCGACCAACAGGCTGCCCAGGCTCAGCGCCGGCAGGCTTGAAAACCACGCCGCGAATAACATGAACACACCGCTCAGGCCACAGCCCGTCAAGCCGATCAGCACCGCACGCTTGCTGCCCAGGTTATCGATGATTTTGCCCGCATACGGCCGGCTCAACAGGGTCGCCAGGTATTGCACGCTGATCACCAGCCCGGCAATCACCGCGCCGTAGCCCAACTCGCTGTGGACATAGCCGGGCAACACGGCCAGGGGGATGCCGATATTCAGGTAGCCGATAAAGGTGAACAACACGATGGAAACAACTTGCAGCGTGACCGCCAAGGGGCGCTGGGTATCTGGCATGGGGAGAGGTCCACTGTCGCAGCAGGTAAAGATAGGCTGCTAATGATAGCGGTGCTTTGGCCCGAACAGGGTAGTAAAACGCAAAAACGTCAGGGGTCAGGGCTTGGCGGGTGCCAGCAACTGGGTAGTAACCAAGGCGGCCAGGGCGTTTTCCTGGGTGCCGAAGCGCTTGAGCAGTACGGCTTGCTTGTCGGCGCTGAGGCGGTTCCATACCTCGACCATCTGCAAGGCAGCATCGAGGACGGCGGTGTCCGGGGTGTCGGGGAGCGTGTCGGTCATGGCGGGTACCTCGGGTGATTCAGGCAGTGTGGAAAGCGCTCAAAGCTGCGCTTTCCACACGGTCTGGTACGGCGTCAGTCCTGGCGTTTGCTGTCGACTGGTTTGGCTTCTTTGGCCTCAGGCTGCTTTGGGCTGGCCTGCTGCGGTGTTGGCTGCTCAGTTTCGTGCAGGCTTGGGAAGGGGAGATTAGGTATCTCGTGCATCGTCGTCGCTCCTCGCAAAGTCTGTTTTTTCAATCGCAGGTGATTCCGCGCTCTCAAAAAGCCTTGGCAGGATACCGCACTGCAAATGACAAAAAGACTTTTATCTCCACCCGGCCTAGAACGGCACTTTGCCCAGAATCATGTCGCGATACATCACAAAATCCCCCAGCAAGCTGTAGAACGGGTGCTGAAACGTGGCCGGGCGGTTCTTTTCAAAGAAGAAATGGCCGACCCAGGCAAAGCTGTAGCCGGCGATCGGCAGCGCCAGCAGCAGGCCTAATGAGCCCCGGCCGATGGCATAGGCCAGAATGCCGATCACCAAGGTGGTGCCGATAAAGTGCAGGCGTCGGCAAGTGCTGTTGCCGTGTTCGCGCAGGTAGTACGGGTAAAATTCGGCAAAACTGTTGAATTGCTTGACGTTTTCCACGTGGCCGGCCCTTTGATTGTTGTGCCGCCCAACAGATGTTCGGCGGGGGGATTATTTGAGTCTAGAGTGATCAGTGGTAACAGCCAGTGACATTAAATGCCACTTTAGTATCCTTGACTTCCTGGCTGCCGTTTTGAGCCTGCTTTATTAAGAAGACGCCATGAGCGAACGAACAACTTCTGCAAGCTGGGCGATGGGGATAGTCAAGGCGCTGGAAATGGATGGCCTGGACTGCCGCACTCTGTTCACGCAACTGGGCCTGGATTACGCCGCCCTCAACGACCCCGACGCGCGATTCCCGCAGGATTCCATGACGCGCCTGTGGCAGCGCGCGGTCGAGTTGTCGGGCAACCCGGCGATCGGCCTGAACATGGGCAAGGTGGTGCGTCCGGCGTCGTTTCATGTAGCCGGCTACGCCTTGATGTCCAGTAACACGCTGGCCGAAGGCTTTATGCGACTGGTTCGCTACCAGCGGATCATCGCCGAAAGCGCCGACTTGAGTTTTCGCCTGTTGCCCGAAGGCTATGCGCTGATTCTGACGGTGCATGGCGACCATCTGCCGCCCACCCGGCAAAGCGCCGAAGCCTCGCTGGCCTGCGCATTGGCGCTGTGCGGCTGGCTGACCGGGCGCACCCTGCAACCGCGCAAAGTCATGTTGCAAGGCGAGCAACCGGTGGACCTGGCGCCCTACAAACAGGCATTTCACGCGCCGCTGCAATTCAACGCGGCCTACGACGCATTGATCTTCGAGCGCGCCGACATGGACGCGCCGTTGCCCACGGCCAACGAAGCCATGGCGCTGCTGCATGATCGGTTTGCCGGTGAATACCTGGCGCGTTTTTCCGAAAGCCGCGTGACCCACAAGGCGCGACAGGTTTTGTGCCGGTTGTTGCCTCAGGGCGAACCCAAGCGCGAAGTGGTGGCCCAGACGCTGCATCTGTCCCAGCGCACCTTGCAGCGGCGTTTGCAGGAGGAGGGCACCAGTTTCCAGACCCTGCTCGACGACACCCGCCGCGAACTGGCCGAGCAATACCTGGCGCAGCCAAGCATGACGTTGTTGGAGATCGCCTACCTGTTGGGGTTTGCCGACCCAAGCAACTTCTTTCGCGCGTTTCGCCGCTGGTTCGATACCACGCCCGGCGAGTACCGGGCGCGGTTGTCGACGATCAGTGACGCCAGAACGCCGGGATGCACAGAACAAAGACAGTGATGATTTCCAAGCGGCCCAGCAGCATGCCCAGCGACAGGATCCACTTGGCCGCATCCGGCAGGCTGGCGAAGTTGCCGGCCGGGCCGATGGTTTCGCCAAGCCCCGGGCCTACGCCGGATACGGTACTGGCGGCGCCGGTGAGCGCGGTCATCCAGTCCAGGCCCAGCAGCGATAGGGCCAGGGCGATGGCGCAGATGGTGATGGCGAAGAAAAACGAAAAGGTCAGGATCGAACGCACAATCTCTTCATCCAGACGGTGGCCGTTGTACTTCTGCTTGATGACCGCGCGCGGGTGAATCAGCTGGTTCAAGTTGGCCTTGAGCAGGATATAGGCGACCTGGAAGCGGAAGATCTTGATCCCGCCGGCCGTCGATCCCGAACAACCGCCGATAAAGCCCAGATAGAAGAACAGCATCAGTGAGAAGTTGCCCCACAGGCTGTAGTCCCCGAGTGCAAAACCGGTGGTCGTCACGACGGAGGTCACGTTCAGCGCCACATGGCGCAGGGCTTCCAGCCAATGCAGGTTGGTGGTCCACCAATACCAGGTGCCGAGCACCAGCCAGGTCACCACCAGCAAGCCGAGCAAGCCCTGAACCTGTTGGTCTTTTATCAGTGCCTTGCGGTTGCCACGCAAGGTGGCCACGTACAGGGTGAACGGCAGGCTGCCGAGGATCATCACCACCACCGCCACCCAGTGCACCGCCGGTTGTTTCCAGTGGGCCAGGGACTCGTCGGAGGTGGAAAACCCACCGGTGGAAATCGCCGACATCGCGTGGTTGATCGCATCGAACAAGCCCATGCCGGCCCACCAGAACGCCAGGCTGCCGAGGATGGTGATGCCCACGTAAGCCGCCACGATCAAGCGTGCCACCATGTGCGAACGCGGCATGACCTTTTCCGAGCGGTCCGAGGACTCGGTCTGGAACAGGCGCATGCCACCAATGCGCAGCAGCGGCAGGATCGCCACCGCCATGCCGATAAAGCCGATACCGCCCAGCCAGTGGAGCAACGAGCGCCATATCAGGATGCCCGGCGACATGCTGTCCAGCCCGCTCAATACCGTGGAGCCGGTGGCGGTGATGCCCGACATGCTTTCGAAGAACGAGTCGGTGTAGCTGATGTGCTGGGTCAGCAGAAACGGTAGCGCAGCGAACACGCAGACCACCAGCCAGCTTGTGACGGTCAGTAGGTACATGTCGCGGGGGCGCAGGTTGACGTGTTCGGGGCGGCCGGGGATCACCAGGGCCAGGCCGGCGACAAAGGTAATCATGCTGGCCCAGAGGAACGAGGGCAGGTCGCTGGTGCGTTCGAAAATCACCAGGGTCGCCATGGGCACGACCATGGCGATCGCGAGGGTGATCAGGAAGATGCCGATGATGAAACCGATGATACGTAGGGTCGGCAACGCCATGAAGTTCGCTCGATATAGGGCAGAGGCGCCATTCTACCTGGGGTGTGGGGCATGTAAACCGGGCCCTCCACATGGGTTTGCCGGTGGTGGTACTACTGTGGACAACAGGCATGAAAAAGGCGACCCGAAGGTCGCCTCGTTCAACGCACCACTGATCAGAACTCGTGATCAGCGCTGTCGGGGTTCAGGTCGCTGATGCCCAGCTTGCCTGCCGCGGCTTCGATCGAACCGGTCTGCTTGACCAGCGAGGCGATGGCGTCGCGCACGATCTGGTTGCCCGCGTCGTTGCCGGCCGCGATCAACTGGTCGTAGTGCTCACCCTTGTTGGCGTGGTCAACCATGACCTGGATCTTCGCTTCGGTCGCGGCCAGGTCGGCCTTCAACGCGGTGTCGGCGGCTGGGTCCACCTTGGCCACCAGGGACGACAGGCTGGCGCCGGTCAGTTTGGTGCCGTCAACACGGGTGTACTCGCCCAGGTAGACGTTGCGGATGCCCTTGGCGTCATAGAAGTGCGAGTAGTGGGTGTTGTCGCTGAAGCAGTCCTGCTCATCTTCCGGCGAGTTGGCTTCCAGGGACACTTTCATACGCTCGCCGGCCAGCTCGCCCAGGGACAGGCTGCCCATGCCGAACAGCATCTTGCGCAGGCCGTCGGTGGCAGGTTCTGCCTCCAGGGTGGCGCGGTAGTTATCGTCAACCTTGGGTTTCCAGTTGCCGACCATTTCTTGCAAGTCGCTGACCAGCAGTTGGGTCACGGCGCGCAGGTAGGTACGACGACGCTCGTTGTGACCGCCAGTGGCGCCGTCGCCGGTCAGGTAGTCCGACGCGGGACGGTTGCCGGCGCCTGGGCCGGTACCGTTCAGGTCCTGGCCCCAGAGCAGGAATTCGATGGCGTGGTAGCCAGTGGCGACGTTGGCCTCGGAACCGCCCAGCTCGTTGAGGCTGGCGAGTTTTTCCGGGGTGATTTCCTTCACGTCGACCTTGTCTTCGCCGACCTGGACTTGAGTGTTGGCGATGATGTTGGCGGTGGCGCCTGGGTTACCCAGGGCGTGCTCGTAGGACTTGTCGACATAGTCGATCAGGCCTTCGTCCAGGGGCCAGGCGTTCACCTGACCTTCCCAGTCATCAATGATGGTGTTGCCGAAGCGGAATACTTCGCTCTGCAGGTAAGGCACGCGCGCGGCAACCCAGGCAGCACGGGCGGCCTTGAGGGTTTCGTCGTTCGGCTTGGCGAGGAAGGCGTCGATGGCGGTCTGCAGGGTTTTCGCAGTGGCTTCGGCGTCGCTGTACACCGCGAACACCATGTCGGCGTAATGCGCGACCACGGCTTTGGCGGCGGCTTCGTCGACCTGGCCGGCAGGAGTGGCAGCCGCTGGAGCGGTAGTGCTGGCAGCCGGGGTCGGCGCCTGGTTGGCTGCGGGCTTGTCTTTACCTTCGCCGCAACCGGCGAGAGAAATGGCAATAGCCAGCAGACTGGCGGTGGCCAGGGGCATACGAATCATGGCGAACATCCTGCTTCGGTTGTTGATGGGACGCGCGGGGGAGCGCAAAAACTGCGACATAATGCGAAAGATTTGCATTTTGTGTAAAGGGGTACACGCGGGAAATATTCAGTATCGTATTGCCGCGTCAGAGAATGGCCGCGTTATTGCGCTCGGCCTGCTTCAAAAAAGCCGCCAGCTCGCGTGCCTGCAAGGGTTTGCTGTAGTAGTAGCCCTGACCTTCGTGGCAGCCCTCGGAAATGACGTAAGCCTCCTGTTCCGCAGTTTCCACGCCTTCGGCGATCACCTGCATGCCCAGGCTTTTACCCAGTTGGATAATGGCGCGCACGATGGTCGCATCGTCGTCATCGTCCAACAGGTCCTGGACGAAGCTCTTGTCGATCTTGATCTTGTCCAGCGGCAGGCTCTTGAGGTAGCTCAGGGACGAGTAGCCGGTGCCGAAGTCATCGATGGCGATCAACGCACCGGAGCGGCGCAGGCTCAACAGGTGCTGGGCGGCGGTGCTGATGTCTTCCATCAGGCCGGTCTCGGTGACTTCCAGCTCCAGGCTGCGCGGCGGCAGGCGGTAGATCTGCATCAGGTTGTTGACCACCCTCGGCAATTCGGAGTGGTGCAACTGCACGGTGGACAGGTTGACCGCCATGCGCAGGGCGGTGAAGCCCTGGTCGTGCCATTCGCGCAATTGGCGGCAGGCCTGGTCCAGCACCCATTCACCGATCGCAATAATGGTGCCGTTCTGCTCGGCCAGTGGGATGAACAGGTCCGGCGGTACCAGCCCATGCTCCGGGTGCTGCCAGCGAATCAGCGCTTCCACGCCCACCACGTGCTGATCGCGGTAGCTGATCTGCGGTTGGTACACCAAGTGAAACTGGTCGCGGCTCAACGCGTCGCGCAGGTCTTTCTCCAGTTCGCGGCGGCGGCGCATTTCGCTGTCGACGCTGGCGATATAGAACTGATAGCGGTTGCGCGAACGGCTCTTGGCCAGGGTCATGGTCTGTTCGGCCTTTTGCAGCAGCTTTTCGGTGCTGTCGCCGTCTTCGGGGAACAGGGTGATGCCGATAGTGGCGCGCAGACGGATCTGCTCGTGGTCGAGGGCGAATTCCGCTTCCAGGTCGTCGAGGATGCTTTGCGCCAGCTCGGCGGCTTCGTAAGGTTGGTCGATGTCGGCCTGCACCAGGGCGAACTGGTCGCCGCCCAGACGCGCGAGGGTCCCAAGGCGGCCACTATGGGCACGCAAGCGGTCGGCCAGGGCCAGCAGCAATTTGTCGCCGGCCTGGTAGGTGAACTGCTCGTTGATGCTTTTAAAGTCATCCAACCCTACACATAACACCGCCACCCGGCGTTGCCGGCGACCGGCATCGATCAGGATCTTGTCCAGTTGCTCCTGCAGCTTCTGGCGGTTGGGCAGACCGGTCAGGAAATCGTACTGGGCCATGCGCAACAGGCTGCTTTCGGCTTCGTGGCGCAGGTGGGTGTTGCGTTCGATGGATTCCAGCAACTGGTTGGCGGTGTTGATCCACAGCCCCAACTCGTTGTGCTCGTGCCCCTTGAGTTGCGGGATCTTATGCTCGCTGGGCCGATCCGGATTGATGGAGGTCAGGTGTTCGATTATCCGCGACAACGGTTTGGTCAGCAGCCAGTGATACACCAGGTACAGCACCAGGCCCATGGCCAGCGCGCGTAACACGCCGGAAATAAAGATGACCACCGAGCTGACAATAAAACCCTTGCCGTAGGTGGCGGTGTCGAGGGTCAGGCTCAGGTCGCCGTAATACTCGCTGTACGGGCCTTTGCCAACCAATGCAGTGGTGAAGGTGCGTTCCTGGCCAAGAATCAGGTCGGTCAGCCAGCGGCTGGGGGACTGCTGCAACGCGCGGCTTTTTTCCGCCAGCATGGTCTCGTTGGGATGGCCGATGGAGGCCATGCGCACGGCCTCGTCCTGAAACAGCCCTTCGATCACCTGCATGCCCATTTCGCGGTCCAGGCTGTAGACGGCCTGGGTCGAAGGGTCGCGAAACATGTCGAGGATGCGCTGGGCATCGCCGGCTACGGCCTGGCGTGTCTTATAAGCATCGAACACGATCTGCGCCACGCTCAGCGCCACGCCAACGATCAATGCCGAGAGCAGCACCACCCTTAGCAACTTCACCGACAAGCTGTTTTTGAGTTCCAGCTTCAAAGGGGCATTCCTTGTCTCATGCGGGTGGCCTTCAATATGCCATGAGTATTGGCAATCTGATGGCGGCCGTCAAAGGAACATTGGGGCGTGGGGTAACGGGAAGCGGTCGAATGCAGGTGGGGCAGGAAGAGGGCGGATAAAATCCGCCGCTCTCTGGTGTGGCGCGGGGCCCAAAGGGCGCGAACCTTTTGGCTATCCCGCCTGGCGGGACCCGCTGTTTTATGCGTTGTAACTGATCTGAACAGTGTTGCTCTGGTGCGTATCGGCGCCGATTTTGCCTGGGTCCTGATTGGCGCTCGTGCTTTTTGCGTCCACGATCTTCCCGAGCACATCCAAGCCTTTGCCCAGCAAATCCAGGCCTTGGCCGACGACTGGCATCACTGATGACAATGCCGACATACCCATCGATAACGGATCCATTGCGGAGTCTCCTACATGAACTGAGAGAGGTATTTCTCTCGTCGTCTGGGTGGCGAATTCGTTTCAGTGAGTTCCACACTTCCTGCACGGCGTGCATTTTCAAGCGCCCACAAAAAAGCCCGGCGATCGCCGGGCTCTTTCTACTGCACGCGTTGCTTAGGCAGTGAAGGTCTTGCCTTCGAACTGCTCAGCCACGAACTTCCAGTTGACCAGGTTCCAGAACGCTTCCACATACTTGGGACGCACGTTGCGGTAGTCGATGTAGTAGGCGTGTTCCCATACGTCGCAGGTCAGCAGCGGGGTGTCGCCGTTGGTCAGTGGGTTGCCGGCGCCGATGGTGCTGGCCAGGGCCAGGGAACCGTCAGCTTTTTTCACCAGCCAGCCCCAACCGGAACCGAAGGTGCCGACGGACGTCTTGGTGAATTCTTCCTTGAACTTGTCGAACGAACCGAACGCTGCGTTGATAGCTTCAGCCAGTGCGCCGGTAGGTTGGCCACCGGCGTTTGGCGCCAGGCAGTTCCAGTAGAAGGTGTGGTTCCAGACCTGAGCGGCGTTGTTGAAGATACCGCCCGAAGAGGATTTAACGATCTCTTCCAGGGTCTTGCCTTCGAACTCGGTGCCTGGCACCAGGTTGTTCAGGTTCACGACATAGGTGTTGTGGTGCTTGTCGTGGTGGTACTCCAAGGTTTCCTTGGAGATGTGCGGCTGCAGGGCATCGTGTGCGTAGGGCAGCGGCGGCAATTCGAAAGCCATGATAATTCTCCTAATCAGGTCAGTTGCGGTGAGCGCAAGGCCGATCACGGGCGGCCAAACAAGCGCCGGGGAGTTTGTACTCTTTGCGGCGCAGGGGCAGGATCATAGCACCGGGGGTGCGGCAAAACCACGCAACAACTGTGTGGGATAGAGGTTCCAGAGCCTTTTGGAATAAGTTCAAGGCGCGCTTATTAACTGATAGGCCACGCTGAACATCATCACGGCCACCAACAGATCCAGCAGCCGCCAGGTCGCCGGGCGTGCGAGCCAGGGCGCCAGCCATGCCGCGCCGAGTGCCAGCGTGGCGAACCACAGGAACGACGCGCTGGCCGCCCCCGCCACGTAAGCGCCCGGTTCGGTTTGTTGCGCGCCCAGGGAGCCGATCAGCAGCACGGTGTCCAGGTAGACATGGGGGTTGAGCAGGGTCACCGCCAGGGCACTGAGCAGCACGGCGCGCAATGAGCGGGTCTTGAGACTGGCGCCCTGGTCCAGGCTCTGTTTCGAACACGCCCTGCGTAGCGCGCACGTGCCGTACCACAACAGGAATGCCGCACCGCCCCAACGCGCCACGGCTAACAGTATCGGGCTCTGCGCCAGCACCGTCGCCAAGCCGAAAACCCCGGCAGCCACCAGCACGGCATCACAGATCACACACAGGGCAGCGACGGGCAGGTGATGCTCGCGGCGCAGGCTCTGAGCCAGGACAAACGCATTTTGCGTACCGATTGCCATGATCAGGCCAAGGGCCACCAGCAGTCCGTTCATATAGCTTTGCCACATAAATAAAGATCCTCAAGGCGATGCTGGTCATTCTCGGGGTCGAGGCTGTATAAGAAAAACCAATATTGCTGATCGCTCATTAGAGAAACTGATGTTCGACTATAAATTACTGTCTGCCCTCGCGGCCGTAGTGGAACAGGCTGGCTTCGAGCGCGGCGCCCAGGTGCTGGGGCTGTCGCAATCGGCGATCTCCCAGCGCATCAAGTTGCTGGAGGCGCGCGTCGGCCAGCCGGTGCTAGTGCGGGCCACGCCGCCGACGCCCACCGATATCGGCCGACGCCTGCTCAATCACGTGCAACAGGTGCGCTTGCTGGAACGTGACCTGCAAAGCCAGGTGCCGGCGCTGGATGAAGAGGGCATGCCCGAACGCCTGCGTATCGCCCTCAACGCCGACAGCCTGGCGACGTGGTGGGCCGAGGCGGTCAGCGAATTTTGCGCCGAGCAACATCTGTTGCTCGACTTGGTTGTTGAAGACCAGGCCGTCAGCCTCAAGCGGATGCGCGCCGGTGAAGTGGCGGCCTGCATTTGCGCCAGCGAACGCCCGGTAGCCGGAGCCCGCAGCCTGCTGCTCGGCGCCATGCGCTACCGCGCATTGGCCAGCCCGGCCTTTATTACCCGGCATTTCCCGCAAGGCGTGCGCGCCGATCAACTGGCGCGCACGCCCGCGCTGGTGTTTGGCCCGGACGATTTCCTGCAGCATCGCTACCTGGCATCCCTCGGGGTGGACGGTGGTTTCGAGCATCATTTATGCCCATCGTCCGAAGGCTTTATCCGGCTCACGGAGGCCGGGCTGGGCTGGGGGCTGGTGCCGGAATTGCAGGTGCGCCACCAGTTGGAAAAGGGCGTGTTAGTGGAGTTATTGCCCGATAAACCGATCGATGTGCCGTTGTACTGGCATCATTGGCGCAGCGGCGGGCAATTGTTGGGCCTGTTGACCGACCATCTGGCCCAGGCGTGTGGTCAATGGTTGGTGCCGTTGGACTGACAGCGGGCGTCAAGGCAACAGCAATGAAAAACGAAAGAACACGGGGTAACACATGAAGATTCTGGTCACCGGCGCAAGCGGCTTCATTGGCGGGCGCTTTGCGCGTTTCGCCCTGGAGCAGGGCCTGGACGTGCGGGTTAACGGGCGCCGCGCCGAGGGCGTGGAGCACCTGGTACGGCGCGGTGCCGAGTTTATCCAGGGTGACCTCAATGATGCCGACCTGGTGCGCGACCTGTGCCGCGATGTCGAAGCGGTGGTGCACTGCGCCGGTGCCGTGGGGCTGTGGGGGCGTTACCAGGATTTTCACCAGGGCAACGTGCTGGTCACCGAAAACGTCGTCGAGGCCTGCCTGAAACAGCGGGTTGGGCGCCTGGTACACCTGTCGTCGCCGTCGATCTATTTTGATGGTCGCGACCATCTGGGCCTGACTGAAGAACAAGTGCCCAAGCGCTTCAAGCATCCCTATGCGGCCACCAAGTACCTGGCTGAGCAGAAAGTGTTCGGTGCCCAGGAGTTCGGCCTTGAAGTGCTGGCCCTGCGCCCACGTTTTGTTACCGGCGCCGGCGATATGAGCATCTTCCCGCGCCTGCTTAAAATGCAGCGCAAGAACCGCCTGGCGATTGTCGGCGACGGTCTGAACAAGGTCGACTTCACCAGCATCCACAACCTCAATGAAGCACTGCTCAGCAGCTTGCTGGCCCCTGGCTCGGCGCTGGGCAGGGCCTACAACATCAGCAACGGCGCGCCGGTGCCGGTGTGGGATGTGGTGAACTACGTGATGCGCCAAATGGAGTTACCCCAGGTGACCCGTTATCGATCCTACGGCTTGTCCTACAGCGTGGCGGCGTTGAACGAAGCTTTCTGCGCCCTGTGGCCGGGGCGACCGGAGCCGGCGTTATCGCGCCTGGGCATGCAAGTCATGAACAAAGATTTCACCCTCGACATCAGCCGGGCCAGGCATTATCTGGACTACGAGCCCAAGGTCAGCCTGTGGGCCGCCCTCGACGAGTTCTGCGGTTGGTGGAAAGCCCAGGACCCGGGTGGCAAGTAAGGTCACACCAGGCAACACATCGGGAACCGAATGGGTGGTTCCCGGTCGATCAGTGCGATGGGACTGCGGTTTATACTCCCGTCGCCTGGCGTTCCCGCCAGCCATTTCAGCGATTCAGGGTTGATTCATGCGTAACGATGCCAACGACGACTTCGACAACGTTCCCAGCCTGCGGGCCGATCCAGGGGATGACGATGATTTCGAACCTTCCCCGGCCACTTCGGTGCGTTCGCGCAACACACCGGTAGTCAAGGTCAAGAGTGCCAGCACCGGCCCGTTGTGGGCATTGATCGGCGCGCTGCTGATCGCCTTTGCCGGCTTGGCCTGGTGGAGTTTCCAGCAGATCTCCCTGATGGGCCAGCAGTTGGTTGCCACCCAGGAAAGCTTTGCACGCATCAGCGAAGAAGCGGCGGGGCGCCTGCAGGACATTTCCGGCAGGGTCGTCGCCAGCCAAGCCAGCGTGAATAACGGCAGCGAAGCGCTGAAGTCGCAGATCAAACAGTTGGAAAGCCAGTTGCAGGAGCAGGGCAAGCAGCAACTCGGCGTCGCCGGCCAGGCCACCGAACTGGACAAGCGCCTGGCGCAAATGACCGCCAGCACCGCCGACCTCTCCACTGCCAACAGCAAGTTGCAAGGCCAGGTACAAGCCCTGACCGACGCCGTGGCCAGCCTCAAGGCCGCGCAAGGCGATGCCGGCAAGCGCGATGCCGAGATAAAGGAACTGGTGGCCGACGTTGCCGCCCTGAAGAAACAAGGCAACCCGAGCGCGGCCATTGCCCGCCTGGAGCAGGACCTCGTAGTGCTTAAAAGCGCACAGGACGCCCAGCCGGCCAACAGCGATGCACCCACCAATAAAGAGTTCGACGTCTTCCGCATCCAGACCACGCGCAATATCACTACCTTGCAGAGCCAGGTGCAGAACCTGCAGCAGCAGCTCAATACGCCGGCGAAGATCACCCCGCAGGCTCAATGACTAAAGCTGGCCAAAATGTGGGAGGGGGTTTGCTCCCACATTTGGATCATTGTCGAGAGTTGAATCACGCTCGCTTGTAGCATTGTCACTGCTTGGTGACATTTATGATCCCCTTCGTTACTTGCCCCTCTCACGCCCTTGTTTAGACTCCCGTCACCCCACCAAAAACAATAAGGGCCACCCATGACCACGCAACCACTGCCTGCCAGCAGTTGGCTGAATGCACCTGCCCATCACGCCTGGCTTGCCGCCGAAGGCCAGCGCCTGCTGTCATTCGCCAAGTCGTCCCGTCTGCCGGACGGGTTCGGCAACCTGGACGATAAAGGCCGCCTTGCGGCCAGTGCCCGCGCCGAAACCATGAACACCGCCCGCATGACCCACAGTTTCGCCATGGCCCATGCCATGGGGCTGCCGGGGTATGCCGAATGGGTTGAACACGGTGTGGCGGCCCTGCGTGGCCCTTTGCGCGATAGCGAGCACGGCGGTTGGTTCGCCGCGCCACACGCCCAGGATGGCAACACTGGCAAGGCGGCCTACCTGCATGCGTTCGTCGCCCTGGCGGCCAGCTCTGCGGTGGTGGCGGGGGCTCCCGGTGCGCAAACCCTGCTCAATGACGCCATTCACATCATCGACCAGTTCTTCTGGAGCGAGGAGGAGGGCGCGATGCTCGAATCGTTTGCCCAAGACTGGAGCGGTATCGAAGCCTATCGCGGCGCCAACAGCAATATGCACGCCACCGAAGCCTTTCTGGCGCTGGCGGATGTCACGGGTGACACGCGGTGGCTCGACCGCGCGTTGCGCATCGTTGAGCGGGTGATCCACCGTCATGCCGCCGACAACCAATTCATGGTGATCGAGCATTTCGACAGCCGCTGGCAACCCGTGCACGGTTACAACGAAGACAACCCCGCCGACGGCTTCCGCCCTTATGGCATCACCCCTGGCCACGGTTTCGAGTGGGCGCGCCTGGTGCTGCACCTGGAGGCTGCGCGCCTGCAGGCCGGCCTGGTCACGCCGGATTGGCTGGTCAGCGATGCCAAGGGGCTTTTCGCCAGTGCCTGCGAATACGCCTGGAGCGTGGACGGCGCCCCCGGCATCGTCTACACGCTGGACTGGCAGCATCAGCCGGTGGTGCGCGAGCGCCTGCATTGGACCCACGCCGAGGCCAGCGCCGCGGCCCAGGCCCTGCTCAAGCGTACCGGTGAGCTTCACTATGAAACCTGGTACCGACGCTTCTGGGAGTTTTGCGAGACCCATTTCATCGACCGCCGCCACGGCAGCTGGCACCACGAACTCAGCCCGCACAACCAGCCCAGCTGCAACATCTGGGGTGGCAAGCCGGACCTGTACCATGCCTGGCAAGCGGTAGTGCTGCCTGCACTGCCTTTGGCACCTAGCATGGCCAGCGCTTTAGGCGCTGGACGCTATGTCACCAGGTGGTGACATTTGTGCATCCCTTTGTTACCTGCGCTCAAAAAAACCATGTTTAAACTCCGTGCAGCGCAAGCTCCAGACTTGCATGCATAACAACAAGAAAAGGTATTCAGATGAACGCGATTAATCGCCTCGCCGTAGCTATTTCCGTTGCCTCGTTGTTCCCCCTCAGTGCATTTGCCGCCGACTCCAAAGGGACGGTTGAAGTTGTGCATTGGTGGACCTCGGGTGGCGAAAAAGCGGCTGTAGATGTCCTGAAGGCCCAAGTTGAGAAAGACGGCTTCACCTGGAAAGACGGTGCCGTCGCAGGTGGCGGCGGCGCCACGGCCATGACCGTGCTCAAAAGCCGCGCGGTCGCCGGCAACCCGCCAGGCGTGGCCCAGATCAAAGGCCCCGACATCCAGGAATGGGCGTCCACTGGCCTGCTCGACACCGACGTCCTGAAAGACGTGGCCAAAGAAGAAAAATGGGATTCCCTGCTCGACAAGAAAGTCTCCGACACCGTGAAGTACGAAGGTGACTACGTGGCCGTGCCGGTGAACATCCACCGCGTGAACTGGCTGTGGATCAACCCGGAAGTCTTCAAGAAAGCCGGCATCACCAAGAACCCCACCACCCTTGAAGAATTCTACGCAGCCGGCGACAAGCTGAAGAAAGCGGGCTTCATCGCGCTCGCCCACGGTGGCCAGCCATGGCAGGACAGCACTGTGTTCGAAGCGGTGGTTCTGTCGGTGATGGGCGCTGATGGCTACAAAAAAGCCCTGGTCGACCTGGATAACGGCGCTCTGACCGGTCCGGAAATGGTCAAGGCCCTTACTGAGCTGAAGAAAGTCGCGACCTACATGGACGTCGACGGCAAAGGCCAGGACTGGAACCTCGAAGCGGGCAAGGTCATCAACGGCAAGGCCGGCATGCAGATCATGGGTGACTGGGCCAAGTCCGAATGGACCGCCGCCAAGAAAGTCGCGGGCAAGGACTACGAGTGCGTAGCGTTCCCTGGCACCGACAAAGCCTTCACCTACAACATCGACTCCCTGGCGGTGTTCAAGCAGAAAGACAAAGGCACGGCTGCCGGTCAGCAGGACATCGCCAAAGTCGTGCTGGGTGAGAACTTCCAGAAAGTGTTCAGCATCAACAAGGGCTCGATCCCTGTGCGCAACGACATGCTGAACAAAATGGATTCCTACGGCTTTGACTCCTGTGCCCAGACCGCCGCCAAGGACTTCCTGGCAGACGCCAAGACCGGTGGCCTGCAGCCGAGCATGGCGCACAACATGGCCACCACCCTGGCTGTGCAAGGTGCGTTCTTTGACGTCGTGACCAACTACATCAACGACCCGAAAGCCGACCCGGCCGACACTGCCAAGAAACTGGGCGCTGCGATCAAGTCCGCCAAGTAACACCGTTGTAGGAACCCGGCTTTTGGAGTGAGGGAGCAAGCTCGCTCACCCCACGAGCCGGCCCCTGCAAGCTGTAGTCCTTTTTCTCTGTATTGGATTTTCCCATGAGTTCTGTTGCTGTGTTCAGCAAAGCCTCGCCGTTCGATGCACTGCAGCGCTGGCTACCCAAACTGGTGCTGGCGCCCAGCATGTTCATCGTGTTGGTGGGCTTCTACGGCTACATCCTGTGGACGTTCGTGTTGTCGTTCACCACCTCCACATTCCTGCCGAGTTACAAATGGGCGGGCCTTGCGCAATACGAGCGGTTGTTCGACAACGATCGCTGGTGGGTGGCGAGCAAGAACCTGGCGCTGTTTGGCGGCATGTTCATCGGCATCACCCTGGTGATCGGCGTGACGCTGGCGATTTTCCTCGACCAGAAAATCCGTCGCGAAGGCTTTATCCGCACCATTTACCTGTACCCGATGGCGCTCTCGATGATCGTCACCGGTACCGCCTGGAAATGGCTGCTCAACCCAGGCATGGGCCTGGACAAACTCCTGCGTGACTGGGGCTGGGAAGGTTTCCGCCTGGACTGGCTGATCGATCCGGACCGTGTCGTTTACTGCCTGGTGATCGCGGCTGTGTGGCAAGCCTCGGGTTTTATCATGGCAATGTTTCTCGCTGGCCTGCGTGGTGTTGATCAATCGATCATCCGTGCGGCCCAGATCGACGGCGCGAGCCTGCCGCGCATCTACTGGAGCGTGGTGCTGCCCAGCCTGCGTCCGGTGTTCTTCAGCGCGGTGATGATCCTGGCGCACATCGCCATCAAGAGCTTCGACCTGGTGGCGGCAATGACCGCCGGTGGCCCGGGCTACTCGTCCGACCTGCCTGCCATGTTCATGTACTCGTTCACCTTCAGCCGTGGCCAGATGGGCATGGGGTCGGCCAGTGCAATCCTGATGCTCGGTGCGATCCTCGCGATCATCGTGCCTTACCTCTACTCCGAGCTGAGGACCAAACGTAATGACTAGTCTCGCTTCCAAACCTGCCATCAGCCTGAGTCGCATCGCGATCTACGCGGTGCTGATTCTCGCGGTGCTGCTGTACCTGGTGCCGCTGGTGGTGATGTTGCTCACCAGCTTCAAGACCCCGGAAGACATCACCACCGGCAACCTGCTGAGCTGGCCGACCGTAGTCACCGGCATTGGCTGGATCAAGGCCTGGGATACGGTGGATGGTTACTTCTGGAACTCGATCAAGATCACCGTTCCGGCCGTGCTCATCTCCACCGCCATCGGTGCGCTGAATGGCTACGTGCTGTCGTTCTGGCGTTTCCGCGGTTCGCAGTTGTTCTTCGGCTTGCTGCTGTTCGGCTGCTTCCTGCCGTTCCAGACCGTACTGCTGCCGGCGTCGTTCACCCTCGGCAAGATGGGCCTGGCCAGCACCACCACGGGCCTGGTGTTTGTGCACGTCGTCTACGGCCTGGCGTTTACCACGCTGTTCTTCCGTAACTACTACGTGAGCATCCCGGATGCGCTGATCAAGGCGGCACGCCTGGACGGTGCGGGCTTTTTCACCATCTTCCGTCAGATCATTCTGCCGATGTCGACCCCGATCATCATGGTCTGCCTGATCTGGCAGTTCACCCAGATCTGGAACGACTTCCTGTTCGGTGTGGTGTTCTCCAGCGGCGACTCCCAGCCCATCACAGTGGCGCTGAACAACCTGGTCAACACCAGCACCGGGGCCAAGGAATATAACGTGGATATGGCGGCGGCGATGATCGCCGGGCTGCGGACCCTGCTGGTCTATGTGATCGCAGGCAAGTATTTCGTGCGCGGCCTCACGGCCGGCGCGGTCAAGGGGTAATCATGGCTACGCTTGAACTTCGCAATGTAAACAAGACCTATGGCGCCGGCCTGCCCGACACCTTGAAGAACATCGAACTGTCGATCAAGGAAGGCGAATTCCTGATCCTGGTCGGCCCATCGGGCTGTGGTAAATCCACGCTGATGAACTGCATCGCCGGCCTGGAGACTATCACCGGTGGCGCGATCATGATCGGCGACCAGGACGTGAGCGGCATGAGCCCCAAGGATCGTGACATCGCCATGGTGTTCCAGTCCTACGCGCTGTACCCGACCATGAGCGTGCGCGAGAACATCGAGTTCGGCCTCAAGATCCGCAAGATGCCGCAAGCCGACATCGACGCTGAAGTGGCGCGCGTGGCCAAGCTGCTGCAGATCGAGCACCTGCTCAATCGCAAGCCGGGCCAACTCTCCGGTGGTCAGCAACAGCGGGTGGCCATGGGCCGTGCGCTGGCGCGTCGCCCGAAGATCTACCTGTTCGACGAACCGCTGTCCAACCTCGACGCCAAGCTGCGCGTCGAGATGCGCACCGAAATGAAGCTGATGCACCAGCGCCTCAAGACCACCACGGTTTATGTGACCCACGACCAGATCGAGGCGATGACCCTGGGCGACAAAGTGGCGGTGATGAAGGACGGCATCATCCAACAATTCGGCACGCCGAAAGAAATTTACAACGACCCTGCTAACCTATTTGTGGCAAGCTTTATCGGTTCACCACCCATGAACTTCGTTCCCATGCGCCTAAAACGCAAAGACGGTCATTTGGTTGCGCTGCTCGACAGCGGCCAGGCCCGTTGCGAATTGCCGCTGAGCATGAACGACACGGGCCTGGAAGACCGCGATGTGATCCTGGGCCTGCGCCCGGAGCAAATCGTGCTGGCGACGGGGGAAGGCAATGGGTCGTCGAGCATTCGTGCCGAAGTCCAGGTCACCGAGCCCACCGGCCCGGACACCCTGGTGTTCGTGCAGCTCAATGACACCAAGGTGTGCTGCCGTCTTGCACCGGACGTAGCACCCCAAGTGGGGGAGACGCTGACCCTGCAATTCGACCCGGCCAAGGTCTTGTTGTTCGACGCCAACACCGGCGAGCGCCTGGGCACCGCTTCTTCATTGCCCGCACAGGGGCATGCCGACAATGTGGCCCAATTCAAGGGTCGCTGAAGCAGGTAACGTATTGTTTTAATTGAAAAAAATGTAACCCGCGTTAGATAAAAACAGTTTAATAACAATAAAGACGAGGATGTAGGGATGAAAAAGCAACACAACAACACCCGGCTGATCTGCCAATTGTCAGCGGCAGCAGCCCTGGTATTGTCCGCCAATGCGATGGCGGCCGATGCATTCAGCGCCGATTCCAAGTGGATGACCGGCGATTGGGGCGGCGAACGTACCAAGCTGATCGAGCAAGGTATCGACATCAAGGCTGACTACGTAGGGGAGATGGGCTACAACGCCCACGGTGGCTTCAACGACGACAAGACCGGTCGCTACTCCGACCAGTTCGGTCTGGGCGTGGCACTGGACCTGCAAAAACTGTGGGGCTGGGACAACACCCAAGCCAAGATCCAGTTCACCAACCGTAATGGCCAGAACATTTCCAACGACCGCATTGGCGACCCGCGTGCCGGCACGCTGAGTTCGTCCATGGAAGTCTACGGTCGTGGCCACATGGTGCGTCTGACCCAGTTCTGGATCCAGCACCAGATGTTCGACAACAAACTGGATGTGAAACTCGGTTACTTCGGTGAAGGCGAAGACTTCAACACCTTCCCGTGCGACTTCCAGAACCTGTCGTTCTGCGGCTCCCAGGTCGGTAACTACGTGAACACCTGGTACAACTGGCCGGTCAGCCAGGCGGCGATCCGCGTGAAGTACAACATCACGCCAGAGCTGTATGCGCAAATCGGTGCCTACAACCAGAACCCATCGCAGCTGGAACACGGCAACGGCTTCAAGCTCAGCGGCAGCGGCACCAAGGGCACCGTGATTCCGGTGGAATTGGTCTGGTCGCCGAAGGTTAATAACCTGCCGGGCGAATACCGTGTGGGTTACTACAAGAGCGCGGCCGATGCTCCGGATGTACGTGAAGACGTCAACGGCGGCAATGCTGTCCTCACTGGCGCAGACTTCCGTACCCGCAGCAGCAAGAAAGGCTACTGGTTCGTTGCCCAACAGCAACTCACCACGCATAACGGCGACGCTTCCCGTGGTCTGAACATCGCGGCCAACGCGACCTTCCACGACAAGGAAACCAACCTGGTCGACAACTATCAGTCGCTCATGCTGGTGTACAAAGGCCCATTCGATGCGCGTCCAAAAGACGACGTCGGCATTGGCGCCGCGCGCCTGCACGTCAACAACGACGTGAAGAAAAACGCCGAACTGCTCAATGCCGCCAATGGTGTCAGCGATTACGACAACCCGTTGTACACGCCGATCCGCGAAACCGAATACAACTTCGAAATCAACTACGGCTTCCACGTTACCAACTGGCTGACCGTGCGTCCCAACCTGCAGTACGTCGTGCAACCTGGCGGCGTGGATAAAGTCGACAACGCGTTGGTGGCTGGCCTGAAAATCCAGTCTACGTTCTAACGCTGTTGCGATAAGCTCCTTCTCTCTGTGCGCATTTTGCGGGTAGCCATGGCTATCCGCTTTTTTTTGGGTGGCACTGTGAAGATATTCAGGACCGTGGCACATGCATGAGCAACCGCTGCAACGCTTTTTCAAATCCCTGCGCGAGCGTCCGGTGTTTGCCTGGGAGCGCTTTCAGATGCGCGACGTGTTGGTGATCGACCATCCGCTGTGCCAGGCGGTGTTCAGTCGTCAGGGCGCGCAACTGCTGCATTTTCAGCCCCGTGGCCAGAAACCATGGCTGTGGTGCGCGGCCAAGTGGCCGCAAGTCGGTGCCATACGGGGTGGCGTGCCGGTGTGCTGGCCGTGGTATGGCCGCCACCCCAGCGAGAATGCCTGGCCGTCCCATGGTTGGGCGCGCTTGATCGACTGGAAACTGCTCGACAGCAGCACCGACGACGAAGGCGTGCGCCTGCACTGGCAATTGCAGCTGTGCGATTGGCAGGTGGACTTGCATGCGCACCTGGGCGAAACCCTGGAGCTGCGCCTGAGCACCGAGCATCAGGACGAGTTGCCGTGCCAGTTGAGCCATGCTTTGCACGCTTACTGGCGTATTGGTCACGTCGACGAGATAGCGCTGTCTGGGCTCGACGGCGCTCAAGGTTATGACCAGCTCAATCGTCAGGCTTGCCAGCAGGAAGGCGAATTGCGGGTGGACGGTGGGTGCCAGCGGGTATTCCAGCATGAGGGTGAGTTACACCTCAAGGACCACGCCTGGCAGCGCGAACTGTGTATCGACACCGGCGACAGCGCTGACACCGTGGTATGGCATCCTGGCAGCCGGCCGCTGTTGGGCGTCAGTTTCAACGAGGCGTCGGGGTTTGTGTGCGTGGAGTCGGCGATGGCCGGTGCCAGTTTGGCGCCGGGGGAGAGGGCGCACCTGAGTTTGCAGGCGAGAGCGGGGGTTTAGCGGTGCGACGATTCGACTTGCCCCCGATAGGGCCAGTGAAGCCAACACACAGGCCGGCTTAGTTGAACTCATCCCCAACCGGATACCGGCTGTCATTCAAACTCTCTTTGATCTTGCGCAAATGCGGCTGGAAATCCACCCCGCGACGCAAGGTCATGCCGGTGGCCAGCACGTCCAGTACCGTCAGCTGGATGATCCGCGAAGTCATCGGCATGTAGATGTCGGTGTCTTCCGGCAACGGAATATTCAGGCTCACTGTACTGGCCTTGGCCAGCGGCGAGTTCTCGGCGGTCACGCCCAGCACGGAGGCACCGTTTTCGCGGGCGATACGGGCTACTTCCACCAGTTCACGCGTACGCCCGGTGTAGGAAATAATCACGAACAGCTCGCCGGTATGCGCCACCGACGCGATCATGCGCTGCATCAGCACGTCGGCATGGGCGGTGACCGACAGGTTGAAGCGGAAGAATTTGTGCAAGGCATCCATCGCCACCGGGGCTGAAGCGCCCAGGCCGAAGAAGTGGATCTGCCGCGCCTGGATCAACAGGTCCACGGCCTTGCTGATAAGGGCGGGGTCCAGCGCCTGGCAGGCACTGTCCAGGGAGGCGATGGCGCTGCCGAAGATCTTCTGGGTATAGGCCTCAGGGTTATCATCGGCCTCCACGGCGCGGCTGACATAGGCCGCGCCACTGGCCAGGCTTTGCGCCAGTTGCAATTTGAGTTCAGGGTAACCGCTGACGCCGAACGAACGGCAGAAACGGTTGACCGTCGGTTCACTGACCGACGCGGCTTGGGCGAGAGCGGCGATAGAGAAGCGGGTCGCCTGCTGCGGGTTGAGCAGGATGACCTCGGCGACTTTTTTCTCGGCCTTGTTCAATTCTTCGAGGCGGTTCCGGATCTGTTCCAGAAGATTTCGCACGCGGTCCATTCAGTCTTTCCTTCGGGCGACGATGCAAATAAAGGGCGGCAGCCAATCGACGAGTGGCTTTTCGCGGTGGCCTATCCTACTGAGGGTAGCTGAACACCACCACTCGGAATGCGCATTTCGGCAAAATGTTGTGGTTATTACTACATTTTTCCTTGAGTGATACCTTGAAAAAAGGTATTTGTAGCTTAACTTGATAAAAGAACAAACATCATGCCTTTGATAACCGTAGAACCCTGCACCTTTGCCCTGTTTGGCGCCTTGGGTGATCTGGCGCTGCGCAAGTTATTTCCTGCCCTCTATCAACTCGATGGCGCCGGGCTGCTGCACGACGATACGCGCATCCTGGCCCTGGCCCGTGAAGCCGGCTCCGAGCAACAGCACCTGGCCCATATCGAAAAAGAACTGCGCAAATACGTCGGCAAAGAACTGGAAGAGACCATCGCCCAGCGGTTCCTGGCGCGCCTGACCTACGTACACGTCGACTTCATGAAGGCCGACGATTATGTGGCCTTGGCCGAAATAACCGGCACCGAGCAATGCCTGATCGCCTACTTCGCCACGCCAGCGGCGGTGTACGGGGCGATCTGCGAGAACCTGTCCAAGGTCGGCCTGGCGCAAAACACCCGCGTCGTGCTGGAAAAGCCCATCGGTTCGGACCTGGAGTCCTCGCGCAAGGTCAACGACGCCGTGGCGCAGTTCTTTGCGGAGAACCGCACCTACCGCATCGACCACTACCTTGGCAAAGAGACCGTCCAGAACCTCATTGCCCTACGGTTCGCCAATAGCCTGTTCGAAACCCAGTGGAACCAGAACTACATTTCCCACGTGGAAATCACCGTGGCCGAGCAGGTCGGTATCGAAGGCCGTTGGGGTTATTTCGACAAGGCCGGCCAACTGCGCGACATGATCCAGAACCACCTGCTGCAACTGCTTTGCCTGATTGCCATGGACCCGCCGGCCGACTTGTCCGCCGACAGTATCCGTGACGAGAAGGTCAAGGTGCTCAAGGCCCTGGCGCCCATAAGCCCGGATGGCCTGACCACCCAGGTGGTACGCGGCCAGTACATCGCCGGCTACAGCGCCGGCAAACCGGTGCCGGGTTACCTGGAAGAAGAGAATTCCAATACCCAGAGCGACACCGAAACCTTCGTCGCGCTGCGGGCCGATATCCGTAACTGGCGTTGGGCCGGGGTGCCGTTCTACCTGCGTACCGGCAAACGCATGCCGCAAAAACTGTCGCAGATCGTTATCCACTTCAAGGAACCGTCCCACTACATCTTCGCCCCCGAGCAGCGCTTGCAGATCAGCAACAAACTGATCATTCGCCTGCAGCCGGATGAAGGTATCTCCTTGCGTGTAATGACCAAGGAACAGGGCCTGGACAAGGGCATGCAACTGCGCAGCGGCCCACTGCAACTGAATTTTTCCGACACTTATCGCAGCGCGCGCATCCCCGATGCGTACGAGCGTTTGCTGTTGGAAGTGATGCGCGGTAATCAGAACCTGTTTGTTCGCAAAGATGAAATCGAAGCCGCGTGGAAATGGTGTGACCAGTTGATCGCCGGGTGGAAGAAATCCGGTGACGCGCCCAAGCCGTATGCGGCGGGGTCTTGGGGGCCGATGAGCTCCATTGCACTGATCACGCGGGATGGGAGGTCGTGGTATGGCGATATCTGAATTGAAACTGCCTCAGGGCGTAACGGCCCATGAGTACCGTTCGCCGGTGCTGCTGGCGGAGGGCCTGGCCAATGACGTGGCCGAGCAATTGCGCGTGGCCATCAGCGCCCGTGGCGAAGCGACCCTGGTGGTGTCCGGTGGCCGCAGCCCCGTGGCGTTTTTCCAGAACCTGGCCAAGCAAGGCCTGGACTGGTCAAAGGTCACCATTACCCTGGCCGATGAACGCTGGGTGCCGGTGGAGCACGCCGACAGCAATGCCGGTTTGTTGAAGCAGCACCTGTTGCAAGGCCCGGCGGCCAAGGCCAGGTTTTTGAGCTTGTACAGCGCGACGCCAACCCTTGAAGACGCTGCCGAGCAGGCCGATCGCCTGCTGGCCGAACTGCCGGCCATTGATGTGCTGGTGCTGGGCATGGGCGATGACGGCCACACCGCTTCGCTGTTTCCCAACAGCCCGAACCTCGCCGAAGCGCTGAAGGCCGACGGTACCCGCCGTTGCTGGCCGATGCTGGCGCCGACCGTGCCGCATCAGCGCCTGACCATGAGTCGCGCGTTGCTGGCCACGGCCAATTACACCGTGCTGTCGATTTCCGGCAGTTCGAAGTTGACCACCTTGAGCGCGGCCCTGGCCAGTGACGATGTTGCGGCCATGCCGATTCGCGCGTTTTTGCAACCTACATTAGAGATTTACTGGTGCCCATGAGCCAAGGATCAGCCGCTATGAAAAGCCCACAACCGACCGTGTCCATGGCGGATAAAGTTGCCCTGATCGACAGCCTCTGCGCCAAGGCGCGGATCCTGCCGGTGATCACCATTGCCCGTGAACAGGACATTTTGCCGCTGGCCGATGCCCTGGCAGCCGGTGGCTTGACCGCATTGGAAGTGACCCTGCGTTCCGAGTTCGGCCTCAAGGCCATCCAGGTGTTGCGTGAGCAGCGCCCGGAACTGTGCACCGGTGCCGGCACTGTGCTCGACCGCCATATGCTCGAAGCGGCTGAAGTGGCAGGCTCGCAATTTATCGTCACCCCCGGCATCACCCGCGACTTGCTGGAAGCCTCGGTACACAGCCCGATCCCATTACTGCCGGGCATCAGCAATGCCTCCGGAATCATGGAAGGCTATGGCCTGGGCTACCGCCGCTTCAAGCTGTTCCCGGCCGAAGTCAGCGGCGGCGTTGCCGCAATCAAGGCCCTGGGCGGCCCGTTCGGCGAAGTGAAGTTCTGCCCGACCGGCGGCGTCGGCCCGGCCAATATCAAAAGCTACATGGCGTTGAAAAACGTGATGTGCGTGGGCGGTAGCTGGATGCTGGACCCGGAGTGGGTCAAGAACGGCGACTGGGCCCGCATCCAGGAAGTCACCGCACAGGCGCTGGCGCTGCTCGATTGAGCTGATTTATCGAATCGTTGTTGCTGTGCTTAACGGCATTTTTGCGGTGCACTTGGTCGGTGTACCGCTTTTTTTTGCCTGTAAAAAATCGCGACAGCGCCACAAAACCGAAGGTGGGAAGGGGCGAGCCCCTCCCACATTTTCAGCGTGTGTTTAGCTGGGTAATGGCGTCGACCAGCACACTCATGTCTGCCGCCGATGTCAGCAACCCCGGCGTCACCCGAATGCAGGTACCGAACGCCGCTCCTGTTCGCGTCGTGGTAAACAGGCCGTACTCCTTGAGCAACCGATCCACCATGACTGGCTGATCGCGCCCCATGAACTTGAACGCGGTGATCCCGCAATAAAGCCGCGGATCATCCGACGTCAGCACCTCGATCCCTTCCAACGGCCGTACCCGGCTCACCCAAAGGTCGCGCAGGTAATTGACCCGCGCCCCCTTGGCCGCCGCGCCGCCCAATGCCCGATGTTCTTCAAACACCAGCGGAAGGGTCATCAGCGCCGGAAAATTCGGCGTGCTGTAGGACGTACGTGCGCGTACATCGGTGGCGGGGTAGTGGAACTCGCCCATATCCGGGTCGATATCGGCCAAGCGCTCGGGAGCGATATAGAGAAAGCCGAGCGTCAGCGGCGCGCCAATCCACTTGTGCAGGTTGAAGCCGGCGAACTGGATACCCAAGTCGGCCAGGTTGAACTCGATTTGGCCCAGGGCGTGGGCACCGTCGAGGATCACATCGATGCCATGCTCGCGAGCGGCCTTGGCAATCGCCGCAACCGGCATTACCAGACCGGTGCGGTGGGTGACGTGGGTCAGCGCCATCAGCTTTAAACGCGGGTGCTGGGCGAAGGCATCGCGATACGTCTGCACCAGGCTGTCGAAACTCGCCGGGTGCGTGTGGGACAGTTCGACTACTTCGACCCCGCGAACATCCGTCAGCCAGCGCATGGCGCCTTTGACCGTGTCGTACTCCAGGTCACTGATCAACACCTGGTCGCCCGGTTGCAGACGGTTGTAGTTGCGGATCAGCGACTGCAAGGCTTCGGTGGCATTGCGCGTGAAGGCGACGGACTCCGGGTCGACATCGATCAACCCGGCCAGTTGGCGTCGGATCTCGACGTTTTCGCCGGTCTCGAAGCGTTGGCGCACGTGCAGCGAATTGCTGCGGTTGATAAACGCGACGTGGTCCAGGTACTGCGCCTGCACCGGACGGCTCATGCGCCCGAAGTAGCCGTTTTCCAGATTGATCGGGCCCGGTTCCACGTCATAGCACCGGGCGATGGCCTGCCAGTGATCTTCGTTATCTGCGTTCCTTGGCATGGCGGGGCTCTTAGTCAATGGCGAGGGGCTGGTTTGCCGTGTTTCGCGCGTAGCGGTTCAAGTAATTCGGCCAGGCCGTTGTGGTCGATTTCCTGCATCAACGCCAGCAAACCACCCAGCTCGCCGTGGGGGAAGCCTTCGCGGGCAAACCAGTTCAGGTAAGGCCCCGGCAGGTCGGCGATGATCCGGCCCTTGTATTTGCCGAAGGGCATTTGGCGGGTGATCAGTAGTTCGAGTTTTTCGGGGTTCATGGGGATCGGCCGCTTGCGTCGAGACCTTGGAAAATACAGGCATTCTGCATGAAGGCCAAATGACAGATCATGCAAATAACGTACATACAGATGGTTCAATAATTCATAACTTATTGAAAATTCAAAGGAAAATAATTTTTCAAAACCTGGCATGAGCGCTGCAATCATCTAGGCAACCTTCCTCAACCCACATAAGGAATTGAAAAATGACTGACATCAATAAAGAATCGATCTCTGTACTCAACGACCTGATCGAGACCAGCATCGACGGCCAGAAGGGTTTCAAGGAATGTGCCGAAGACATCAAGCACCCAGAACTCAAAGCGCTGTTCGCCAAGCGCTCCGCTGATTGCGCGACTGCCGCTGCCGAACTGAAAACCGCTGTGCGTGCATTGGGTGGTGATCCGGAAGATTCCGGCAGCGTCGCCGGCGCACTGCACCGTGGCTGGGTCGACGTGAAGTCGATGGTGACCGGCAAAGACGAAGAGGCTGTGCTGAACGAAGCCGAGCGCGGTGAAGACCATGCACTCAAGGCTTACCGTGAAGCGATCGAGAAGATCAACCAGCACAACCTGCTGGGCATTCGTGACCTGGTTGAGCGCCAGTACCATGGCGCACAGCGCAACCATGATCAGGTAAAAGCCCTGCGTAACCAGGCACGCGCTCAGTCGTAAGCCCTACGCAGTAAAAAAATCTGGGAGGGGGCTTGCCCCCGATGGCAGTGGTTCAGTCACCGATAAAGTGCCTGACCTACCGCGATCGGGAGCAAGCCCCCTCCCACATTTGTTGTGTGTTGATGATGAAAGTGCAATCAACCAATGCTGATCGGCGGCAGTTCGGTCAGGGTCACGACTTGCTGCTTGCGTGGCGCGAGGATCTCGGCCTCGCCATCCACTACCAGTTCATCGCGCTGGTTGAACACACGGGTGGCGATGCGTACGCGAAACTTCGGCAGTTTTTCAAGGATTTCCAGGCGCACGGTCAGGGTGTCGCCGATCTTGACCGGTTTTTGAAAGCTCATCTGCTGGCCAATATAGATGGTGCCCGGCCCAGGCAGCTCGCAGGCCACGGCTGCACTGATCAACGCGCCGCTGAACATGCCATGGGCGATACGCTCCTTGAACAGGGTGGCCTTGGCGTATTCGGCATCCAGGTGCACCGGGTTGTGGTCGCCGGACATGGCGGCGAACAACTGGATATCGCGCTCTTCGACGGTCTTGCTGTAGCTGGCGGTCTGGCCGACTTCGAGGGCTTCGTAAGGGGTATTGGTTACCTGGGTCATCTAAAGGTGCATCCTGTGGCTAATCGGTAATTTAACAGGCTGATTTTTAAGCGGAATTTATTCGCAGTGGACCGGCCTGCGCAGGGTCAGGGCCTGGTCGAGCCACGTCAGCACATCCGCGGTGACTTCATCGCGGTTGGTTTCGTTGAACACTTCGTGACGCGCCTGCGGGTAGATATTGAGTTGCAAATGCTGACAGCCGGCCTCACGCAGGGCGGTGGCCAGACTGTTGAGACGCTTGCCCTCACTCACCGGATCACATTCGCCGCCTATGACCAGGATCGGCAGGCCCGGATCGATCTGCGCGAGGTTGGACGCTTTGCTGATTTGCTGCAAGCCGCCGAGCAAATCGACCCACAGTTGGTTGGTGCAGCGAAAACCGCAAAGCGGGTCATTGATGTACTTGTCCACCTCTGCGGGGTCGCGGGTGAGCCAGTCGAACGCCGTGCGGTTGGGCTTGAACGCTTTGTTGAACGAGCCGAACGACAGGAACTCGATCAGCGCGCTGCGACCGCGCAAACCCTGGCGCACACGCTCGGCGCGGGCGATCACGCGGGCGGCGCGGTATAGCGCCACCGGCTGGAAATTCGACCCACTGAGAATCGCCCCGTGCAGGCTGGCGCTGTGGTGCAACAGGTAGGCCTGGGCGATGTAGCTGCCCATGCTGTGGCCCAACAATATGATCGGCAACCCTGGGTGCTGCTGGCCAATGTGCTGGTTGAGACTCGCCAGGTCGCCCACCACTTTGTTCCAACCATCCTCCTCGGCGTACAACCCCAGCGTGCCTTCATCGGCGGTGCGGCCGTGGCCACGCTGGTCCGGCGCATAGACACCATAGCCGGCGGCGCACAGGGCCTTGGCCAACCGCGCATAGCGCCCGCTGTGCTCGGCCATGCCGTGGGACAGCATGACCACCGCATGGGCCGGCTCGTCGGGCATCCATTGATTGACGTACAGGCGGCTGTGGTCATTCGCGGTCAGCCAGTGGGTGCTGTGGTTCATGACGCGTCCTTTCTTCAAGGTTGCTCGGGGGTCGTTGCAGTGTATAGCTCATCTGCCAGAGGGCGGGGTATCTGCCTACGCGTCAGGGACAAGATTCATACAATCAATGACACGATTGAGTGTATTTGCCTGTTTGGCTATAGCTGCTAACGTCCCCAAAGCTCCGCTTTTTATAAGCGGCCGGACACCTTCAGGTACAGAGGACAAGAATAATGCAACCTGATTTCTGGAATGACAAACGCGCGGCGGGGGTTCCCAATGCCATCGACCTCTCGGCCTACAAGTCGGTGATCGAGGTCTTCGAGCGTTCCTGCAAGACCTTTGCCGACCGTCCGGCGTTCAGCAACATGGGCATTACCCTGACCTACGCCGAGCTTGAACGCCAGAGTGCGGCGTTCGCCGGCTACCTGCAACAGCACACCGACCTCAAGCCCGGCGAGCGCATCGCCGTGCAAATGCCCAACCTGCTGCATTACCCGATTGCCGTGTTCGGCGCCCTGCGCGCCGGCCTGATCGTGGTCAACACTAACCCGCTGTACACCCCGCGCGAGATGCGCCACCAGTTCAAGGACGCCGGCGTGCGTGCGCTGGTCTACCTCAACCTGTTCGGTTCGCGGGTACAGGAGGTGTGCAACGATACCGAGATCGACTACCTGATCGAGGCCAGGATGGGCGACTTCATGCCCGCCGCCAAAGGCTGGCTGATCAATACCGTGGTCGACAAGGTGAAGAAAATGGTCCCCGCCTATCACCTGCCGCGCGCGGTGTCGTTCAAGCGCGCGCTGCGCATGGGCGCCGGCCTGGGCGTAACGCGCCATCCGGTGAGCCTGGATGACATCGCCGTGCTGCAATACACCGGCGGCACCACCGGCCTGGCCAAGGGCGCGATGCTCACCCATGGCAACCTGGTGGCGAACATGCAGCAGGTGCGTGCCTGCATGTCGCAAACCGGCGAGGACGGCCACCCGCTGATCAAGGAAGGGCAGGAGGTGATGATCGCGCCGCTGCCGCTTTACCATATCTACGCCTTCACCGCCAATTGCATGTGCATGATGGTCTCGGGCAACCACAACGTGCTCATCACCAACCCCCGGGACATCGGCGGGTTTATCAAGGAGCTGAAAAAGTGGCGCTTTACCGGGCTGCTGGGGCTCAACACGCTGTTTGTGGCGTTGATGGACCACCCCGACTTCAAGAGCCTGGATTTCTCCCACCTCAAACTCACCAACTCCGGCGGCACCGCACTGATCAAGGCCACGGCCGAGCGCTGGGAGCAACTGACCGGCTGTGCGATTGGCGAGGGCTACGGCCTGACGGAAACCTCGCCCGTGGCGAGTACCAACCCCTATGGCAACAAATCGCGCCTCGGCACCGTGGGCATTCCGGTGCCGGCCACCGCGATGAAGGTGATTGATGATGATGGCGTCGAGTTGCCCCTGGGTGAACGCGGCGAGTTGTGCATCAAGGGGCCGCAGGTGATGAAGGGCTACTGGCAGCAGCCGGCCGCCACCGCCGAGGCTCTGGACGCGGAAGGCTGGCTCAGGACTGGCGATATCGCGGTGATTGATGAGGATGGTTTTGTACGGATTGTCGATCGCAAGAAAGACCTGATCATCGTCTCCGGTTTCAATGTGTACCCCAATGAAATCGAAGACGTGGTGATGGCTCACCCGGGGGTGGCCAACTGTGCGGTGATCGGCGTGCCGGACGAACGCACGGGCGAGGCGGTGAAGCTGTTCGTGGTGGCGCGTGCCGAAGGCGTGAGCCTTGAAGAGCTCAAGAGTTACTGCAAGGCCAACTTCACGGGCTATAAGGTACCCAAGCAGATTGTGCTGCGCGATTCGTTGCCGATGACGCCGGTAGGGAAAATTTTGCGGCGTGAGCTGCGCGACATCGCCTGAGTTGAAATAGATTCAAAATGTGGGAGAGGGCTTGCTCCCGATGGCGGCGTTCAGTCACCAACTGTGTGACTGACCCACTGCCATCGGGAGCAAGCCCCCTCCCACATGTGTTTTATGTTGTGCTGAAAGCCTTATTCCAGAGCCTCTCGCTGAGGCATTTCGGCTTTGTTTAAAGTGTGACCAAATATTGTAGGACAGTCATGATAGTGACTGTGGGGCCCTCGTTTGGCTCTAGTCGGCCCTTGGCAAAGCTGCTACTCTCGGCGCGCTTTGTGACGTCTAGGCCTGCTTGAAAGCGCCAGATTCACCTTAAAAAAACATACACCAATAATAATCGCATCAAATGCGATGATGAATTCGCGTCGCTGAGGAGTGGGCTTTCCATGCACGAAGACTTTTGGAAGGATAAGTACCCCGCCGGGATTGCTGCAGACATCAATCCAGACGAGTATCCAAATATTCAGGCGGTACTGAAGCAGTCCTGCCAGCGCTTCGCCAACAAACCGGCTTTCAGCAACCTGGGCAAGACAATCACCTACGGTGAGTTGTACGAATTGTCCGGCGCCTTCGCCGCGTACCTGCAACAGCACACCGACTTGAAGCCCGGCGACCGAATCGCCGTGCAACTGCCCAACGTCCTGCAATATCCCGTCGCCGTGTTCGGTGCCATCCGTGCCGGCCTGATCGTGGTCAACACCAACCCGCTGTACACCGCGCGGGAAATGGAACACCAATTCAACGATTCCGGCGCCAAGGCCCTGGTCTGCCTGGCCAACATGGCGCATCTGGCGGAAAAGGTCGTGCCCAAGACCGCCGTCAAGCACGTGATTGTCACCGAAGTCGCCGACCTGCTGCCGCCGCTCAAGCGCCTGCTGATCAACAGTGTCATCAAGTACGTGAAGAAAATGGTCCCGGCGTACCACTTGCCGCACGCGATCAAGTTCAACGATGTGCTCGCCAAAGGCCATGGCCAGCCGGTCAGCGATGCCAGCCCGGCCAGCAGCGAGGTGGCCGTGCTGCAATACACCGGCGGCACCACCGGCGTGGCCAAGGGGGCGATGCTCACCCACCGCAACCTGGTCGCCAACATGTTGCAGTGCAAGGCACTGATGGGCTCCAACCTCAACGAAGGTTGCGAGATCCTGATCACGCCGCTGCCGCTGTATCACATCTATGCTTTCACCTTTCATTGCATGGCGATGATGCTGATCGGCAACCACAACATCCTGATCAGCAACCCGCGTGACTTGCCGGCGATGGTCAAGGAACTGTCCAAGTGGAAGTTCAGTGGCTTTGTCGGCCTTAACACGCTGTTTGTGGCGCTGTGCAACAACGAAGCCTTTCGCAAGCTGGATTTCTCCGCGCTCAAGGTCACCCTGTCGGGCGGCATGGCCCTGCAACTGGCGGCCGCCGAACGCTGGAAAGCCGTGACCGGCTGTGGCATCTGCGAAGGCTACGGCATGACCGAAACCAGCCCGGTGGCCACGGTCAACCCGATCCAGCATATCCAGCTTGGCACCATCGGCATTCCGGTGCCCTCGACCCTGTGCAAGGTCATCACCGATGACGGCGTCGAGTTGGCCCTGGGGGAAGTCGGCGAGCTGTGCGTCAAGGGCCCGCAGGTGATGAAAGGCTACTGGCAGCGCCAGGACGCCACCGACGAGATGCTCGACAGCGAAGGCTGGCTAAAAACCGGTGATATCGCGATCATCCAGCCGGATGGCTACATGCGCATTGTCGACCGCAAGAAGGACATGATCCTGGTCTCGGGCTTCAACGTGTACCCCAACGAGCTGGAAGACGTACTGGCCACCCTGCCGGGCGTGCTGCAATGCGCGGCCATTGGTGTGCCGGACGAAAAGTCCGGGGAGCACATCAAGATCTTCATCGTGGTCAAGCCGGGCGCCACCCTGACCAAGGAGCAGGTGATGGAACACATGCGCGCCAACGTCACCGGCTACAAGGTGCCCAAGGCCGTGGAGTTCCGCGATGCGCTGCCGACCACCAACGTGGGCAAGATCCTGCGGCGTGAGTTGCGTGATGAAGAGTTGAAGAAACTCGGCCTTAAAAAGTAACCCGGTCCAAATGTGGGAGGGACGGTGCGCCCCTCCCACATTTTTTGTCCTGTGTGCTTACAGGGCGAACTGCGCGAAGCTCACACCCGCACCCGCCGGGCGTACATCCTTCAAGAACGAATCCTTGTCCGCGCTCAGCTCCAGGGTGATCTCCGGGCTGCGCTTGCCCGCGTTACGCACCACCAAGCCTTCGAGCTTCTCACGCAGGAACGCCGTCGGCACCTTCAGGTGCAGCAACTGGTCGGACTCGGCGTTGTGCATCAACAGGTGAATCCACTCGTACTGGCCGACGGCAATACGGCCTACCGGCAGGTCGAACCACCAGATGTTGCGTTTGCGGTCCAGGTCGGTGAAGTGGCAGTTGTTGACGCCGAGTACGGCACCGCCCAATTCCTGGTTTCTGCGGGCGATGGCCTGTGCTTTATTGAGTTTCATAACCTTCCTACGGGATCTGTTATTCAGCGTTATAGCCTGAATGTGCCGGGCATTCTCGTGGGTTGGCCACAAAACATAAAGCCAAACCTGCCGCTTTCGATGAAATGCCTGCCGCAAAATAATTGAAACTCTGTCGAACGGCCTCGGGTCAATCGCTACGCAATGACCAAAACCTTTGATTGTTCCTTCGGAGAAATACCATGAGCAGCACATCAGATAAGGCAAAAGGTTTGGCGAACGAAGCAGCTGGCAACATCAAGCAAGGCGTCGGCAAAGTCACCGGCAACGACAAGCTGCGCGCGGAAGGTGTGATCCAGGAGAAGAAAGGCGAAGTGCAGCAAGCGGTCGGCGATACCAAAGATGCGGTAAAAAAAGCCACCCGGTAAATCGATATGCCGGCGGTCTTGATGCAGCGCTGCGGCCATCCACGGATGGCCGTTTTTGTATCGGTTACTGCAACTAAACTTTCGAAATTGTTTCAAAGTCGCCAAATGGGCTACTTTGATGTAGAAAACGGCCCCTGAGTCGCCCACGACCTCACCCTCTTTGCGGCGAAAGGAGACGCTATGATCTTTCCGGTTCTCGATGGTCTCAAGCTGCACAAGGTACTGGCGCGCACCGTCAAGGAATTCGTCGATGACGAGATGTCCACCTACGCTTCGGCACTGGCCTACCAGATGCTGTTTTCGCTGTTTCCCTTCCTGCTGTTCCTGATTGCCCTGATCGGTTTCCTGCACTTGCCGGACTTTTTCAGTTGGCTGCGCCTGCAGTCGGAGCTGGTATTGCCGCCCCAGGCCCTGGAGCAGGTCAACCCGGTGATCGACCAGTTGCAACAGTCCAAGGGCGGCCTGCTTTCGGTGGGTATCGTGATTGCGTTGTGGACCGCTTCAGCCGGCGTGCGCCTGATGATGAGCGCGATGAACGCCGCCTACGATGTGGTGGAAGGCCGGCCGATCTGGAAGCGTTTCCCGCTGTCGATTTTCTACACCGTCGGCATCGCCGGCATGCTGCTGGCCGCCGCCGCGCTGATGGTGCTCGGCCCGCAGGTGATGGAGTGGCTGGCCGGGCAGATCGGCATGCAGGAGTTCGTGGTTACCCTGTGGACCATCGTGCGCTGGCCGCTGATCGTGATTCTGCTGATGTTCGCCGTGGCCCTCATGTACTACGTGATGCCCGACGTGGAGCAGCAATTCCGCTTTATCACCCCAGGCTCGGTGTTGGCGGTGGTGGTGTGGATCGTCGCGTCGCTGGGCTTTGGTTATTACGTCAAAACCTTTGCCGACTACAACGCCATGTATGGCAGTATCGGCGCGATCATTGTGCTGCTGCTGTACTTCTACATTTCGGCCGCCGTGCTGCTGCTCGGTGCCGAGATGAATGCAGTGATCGAGCACATGTCGGCCGAAGGCAAGGCGCCCGGCGCGAAGGGGATCGATGAGCCCGCGCAAGAAAAACAGCATGTCTCCGGTCTCGGCCGGGACCACTCCAAACCCACCCCCGTCGAGCCTGATCAATGATCCGTGACATCCTGAAAATGGGCGACGAACGCCTGCTGCGCATCGCCCCTGCGGTTCCGCCGGAAATGTTCGACAGCCCCGAGCTGTGGCAATTGATCGACGACATGTTCCAGACCATGGAGCATGTCGGTGGCGTAGGCCTGGCCGCGCCGCAGATCGGCGTGGACCTGCAATTGGTGATCTTTGGCTTCGAAGCCAGCGAACGTTACCCGGATGCACCGCCGGTACCGCAGACCATCCTGATCAACCCGCTGATCACGCCGCTCAGTTCGGTGTTGGAAGAGGGCTATGAAGGCTGCCTTTCCGTGCCGGGGTTACGCGGCGCGGTGAACCGTTACCAGCAGATTCGCTATGAGGGGTTTGACCCGAAGGGCGAGCCGATTGTGCGTTTTGCCGACGGTTTCCATGCGCGGGTGGTGCAGCATGAATGCGATCACCTGATCGGTCGGTTGTACCCGTCGCGGATTACCGATTTCAGCAAGTTCGGATTTATCGAGGTGATGTTCCCGGACATGGATCCGACGGCCGACGAATAACGTCCACACCGATCAAACGGGTGGAGGGCTTGCCTCGCTACCCTGGTTATTGCAAACCCATCGCAATCATTGGCTTATTACGCCTGTAGCGCACCAACCGCTCACTTAGCGACTGCGGCAGCACGGTGTCCTGGGAAAACCCCATGCGCTGATACAAACCTTCCAGATCCGGATGGCACAGCAGCCACACCGTGCCGTCCACCCCGGCGACCGCCTGTTGAATCAACCGCGTCGCCAGCCCCTGGCCGCGATAGGCCGGGTCGACGAACATCCCCGTCAGCCACTGCCCACCCACCACGGGGCTCAGGCACAGCCCGGCCACAATTTCTGTATCCCGCACAACCCATAGTCGTCCACCCTTGAGGGCTTTCATCGAAGAGTCATGGCGGCGATAAAACTTGTTCAGCAGCGGCCACAGGGGCTCTGCCAGCAGATCAATGGGCAACTCGGGCATGGTGTTCAAGCACGCGTTATGAAGAGCCGGCGATTATAAGCGCCTTCTGCCGGGTAATAGGTGGTATACCCAATGCTGCATCCCCTTACAGTGGAGTACGCAGCATGGCCAAAGGTATGGATTCAAAGAAAGCCTCGAAGAAAAAACCGGCAAAGACCGCCGATGAAAAACGTGCCGACAAAAAAGCCAAGAAGACCGAAACCGGGCTGTTCGGGCACTGATCACCTTAGCTTCAGCGGTTTTCAGCGGCCAACGCGGCAATCACCGTTGGCCGTGCACTTACCCGTTGTTGAAACGCTGCCAGCGCCGGCCACTCGCGCAGATTGATCGCGTGAATGTCGGCCCAGCGCAGCACCACGAACAAATACACATCCGCTACCGAAAACTGTGAACCCATCAAGTAGTCCTGCCGCTCCAGCGTCTGTACCAGAATCGCAAAGCGCTTGAATAGCGTGGCCATGAACATCGCCTTGATGTCACCTTGGATCGCGCTGTTGAAGAACACCGCTAACCCGCCATGCACTTCGCTGGCAATGAAGTTCAGCCATTCCTGCAAGCGCACGCGCTCCCAGCTGCCATTGGCCGGGGCCAACTCAGCGTCGGGTTTGAGGTCGGCGAGGTATTGCAGGATGGCGCTGGCTTCGGTCAGCACCTGACCATTGTCCAGTTGCAGCGCCGCCACATAACCCTTGGGATTGATCTGCAAGAAATCTTCGCCATCGGCGGTGGTTTTTGCCTGGTTGTCGACTCGCACCAGGTCAAAGGGCAGCGCCAATTCGCGCAGCACGATATGCGGGGCGAGGGAGCAGGCGTTTGGAGAAAAGTACAGTTTCATCAGGGGGCGGCTCCGCAGAATTTGCGCCAGTCTCGCGGGCATGCCACCGTGGGTAAAATTAAACCTTCAGCGCCCTGCCATAAGGACAGCGACTGCCATGATGAATCTGATGCACTGGCGCCTTCTGGTGGCCGTGGCCGACCACGGCAGCATCACCGCCGCCGCCGAGCGCGTGGGCATGACCCAATCCGCCGCCAGCCAGGCCATGGCCGGCATGGAGGCGGCCCTGGGCGCGCAACTGTTCACCCGAGCCCCGCGCAACACCTTGCCCACTGCCCTGGGATTGAGCGTGATCGAACAGGCGCGGGTGATGCTGGGCGCCTTGCAGACGATTCGCCGCACTGTGGATCATGCCCGGCCGATGCTGCGTGGGAGCATTCGTATCGCCAGTTTCCCGAGTGTGCTGGCTAAGTTTCTAACGCCGCAGTTGCAGCGTTTCGCCCAGTTGTATCCAGGTATCGAGGTCACTCCCCTTGAAGTGACCGACAGCGAAGTGGACACCTTGCTCGAGGCCGGCCTGATTGACCTGGGCGTGGTGCTCAACCCCCAGCCTGAGCGCAATGCCACATTGCTGGGGCGTGACCTGTGGCTGGCAGTATTGCCCGCGGACCATGCACTGGCACAGCGCCCCTCTGAGGCCAGCGTGTCGCTGGAAGAATTACTTCAACAACCCTTTGTACTCGCCACCGGCGGCTGCACCGCCAATGCCCGCAGCCTTGGCGCCGAGGCCGGGCTGGCGCTGGGCGATATCCGCGTGCAAGTGCGCGAATGGAGCAGCGCCTTCAGCCTGGTGCGTGAAGGAGTGGGCGTGACCCTGGTGCCGGAAATGACCTTGCCCGTCGAGCGCCGAGGCTTGCGCGTCATGCCGTTGAAGGTGCCGGTGCATCGTGAATTTGCGCTGGTGGCAACCCCACGACGCCCGCTGTCCTCCAGTGCCAGCGCCTTGTTGCAAATGCTGGCTCAATAGCAGCCTTGCGCAAACCCCTGTCATCGTTTTGATCGCCCGCTCAAACCACACGCATCAGGCCAGCGGCGCGGCCTAGATTGCCGCCAGGGTTTCTTTCACTGTCCGGGCCTGCGGGTCTGCCGTTTTCGCCGCTACCTGCTGCTCTTGCTGCTGCTTGAGGCGCTCGGCCACTTGCTTGGAAATAGCGTCCTGTTTTTCCTGCGACATGGTCTGCACATCCGCCTCGGTCAAGCCTTGCTCCTTGAGCAACTGCTCACGAATCCGCTCGGCCGGGGATTTGCTCATGTAGTCGGTGAACTCGGCGCGCGCGCCCGAAGCTGCCGTGGTCGACGGCACATCGCTGGTTGCTGCGCTGGCCTGTAACTGCACGCGGGTCTTGGCGAAGGCTTCATCGATACGATCGGTCGCCTTGTCCAGTTCCTTCTGCGCGGCCGGCACGGTCACGCTTTGTTGCACCGCTTGCAGGGCACCGCTGTACAGCGCGCTGGCGGCGGCGTTGGCGGGGTCCATGTCGGGCCGCTTGATCTGTTGCACGGTCGACAGGGCTTGGGTGTTGTTGTTAACCAGCATGATCGGTCACCTGGGAAAATGTACGGTGCAACCGCTGGAGCAAATAGCGTGCCGGGCATCAAAGCCCCGTGTTTGTTGGGGATGGCATGGCCGCTGCGGCAAGACTTGTGCCGCCAGCGGCCAGGCGTTGCCGTCCGACTCGGGAAAACGTCTTGCCGATTCTAGTTGTGACCGTCGAGGGCGAAGTTCTTGAAGCCCTGATGTTGCCTGAGGCGTTCGTAGTAGGCCGCGATGGCAGGGTAGGGCGGATGCTCCGGGAGTGTCATGCGCCAACGGTGCACCGAAAGGCCGATGAGGATGTCGGCCAGGGTGAACTCTTCACCGGCGACGTAGGCCTTTGTTTTCGCGAGCTGCTGCTCCAGCAGACCCATCTTGTCGTTCCAGGCCTTTACACCGGCCTTGATACGCTCCGGGTCCTGATAGTCGGGGTGCTGGCGCACCAAGGCATGGAAAGCGTAACCCCAAGACGGATTGAGTTCGGTGGCCTGCCAGTCCATCCATTGCTCCACCCGCGCCCGTGGCGCGGGTTCGGCGGGCAACAGGTCGTGGCGCTGATAGAGGCTGACGAGGTAGCGGCAGATGGTGTTGGATTCCCACAGCACGCCATGGTCGTCGATCAGCACCGGTATTTGCGCGTTGGGGTTGAGGGCGAGGAATTCGGCGGATTGGGTGGGTTTGAAGCCGATGCCCCAGTTGTCCTCGTGCGCGTAGTCGATGCCCAGTTCGTGGCAGGTCCAGAGTACTTTGCGCACATTGATGGAAGAGGTGCGGCCGAGGATTTTCAGTGAGTGTCCCATGGTGATTCCCTGGCAGTGGAGAGGGAGACAATCTAGCAGGGCCTGCACGCTACGGCGAGATGCCCAAGCGGGCACGGTAAAACAAGGGGGCTTGCTCCCGATAGCAGTGGTCCAGCTAATGAATACTTGGCTGACACGCCGTCATCGGGAGCAAGCCCCCTCCCACATTTTGACCGAGTAAAGGTCTTAACAGCGCGGAGTATGTTGGTCCATGGCTTTGCCCACCAGCAAGACGGACAGCTCGCTCAGTTGATGAATGGCCAATGCCACATCACGCTGTTTACCACTGAGGTCATTGGACAGGTCGAGCAACAAGGTGCTCACGGCAGACACGGTTTCGTAGCTGTTGATCAGCAGGGTTTCGGTGGAGGAACCAGGAGTGACAGTGAAGAGCGTATGCGTGGGGATGCTTTGCATTGTTGACGTACCTGATGTGGCTGATACCTCATCGCTACTCAACGAGGGTGGCAGCTGTACGCAGGTTAGTAGACCGGTGGACACTCAAAGCCGGCGCACCCGAAGATGCCCTACGCACAGCCGCCATAAAACAGAAAAGGCTCATGCACTAAGAGTGACCAATAGTCGGGCTACTAAACCCGATCACCGAAAAATTCAGCGACCGGCCAACCTTAAAGACCACCTCCCAGGCACACAAGCCGGCGGATTCTGACGTAAGCGTAGGCAACCGGGCAAGGGGCTTACCGCGATGTCAGCCCCGTCTTACAGGCGTCTTACGTGCTTTCCCGTACCTGCAACTCAAACCCCATATCCACCACCGGTTTGGCGATCTTGTTACCCGCCATGATCGTCAACAAATGTTCCGCCGCGCGCCGGCCAATGGCTTCCCGTGGCGTGCTGATGCTGCTCAAGCGCGGCACCATGAACGCCGACGCGGGCAAGTCGTTGAAGCCCAGCACCGCCACGCGCTCCGGCACTTTAATACCATGGCGCATCGCTTCCAGCAGGGCGCCATGGGCCAGGTCGTCGTTGCCGAAGAAGACCGCATCCACATCCGGATGCGCGGCCAGCAGTTGCAAAAACAACTCACCGCCCAGCCCCACGGAAGACGGGCGCGGCGTGAGCAGTTCCAACGCCGGGTCGTACTTGCCCGCCTGTTGCAATGCCCGGCGGAACCCTTCGCCGCGCAGCAGGGTGCGTTGGTCCAACTGGGCGCCGATATAGGCCAGGCGTTTGCGCCCACGGGACAATAAATGCGCCGCCGCTGTTTCGCCCGCGGCCAGTTGCGAGAAGCCCACGCAGTTCACGCCCGCATTCGGGTCCAGGTCCATCATGTATACGCAGGGCACGTTACTGGCCTCGACCATCCGTCGGGCGCTTTCGGTGCGATCGAACCCCGTCAGCAGCAAACCCCGAGGCTGGTAGGCCATGTAGTTGCGCAGCAGGTTTTCTTCTTCATCGCGCGAATAGTGGGAGTTGCCGATCAGCACTTCGAAGCCCTTGGGCCGCAGCACCTGGTGAATGGCTTCGAGGGTTTCGATGAACAGCAGGTTGGACAACGACGGCACCAATACCACCACCGAATGGCTCTGGGCCGAGGCCAGGGCGCGGGCGGCGGGGTTGACCACGTAGTTGAGTTCGGCGGCGGCGTGCTGCACTTTTTCGACCAGCTCAACGGCCACGGTGCTGATGCCACGCAAGGCGCGGGAAGCGGTAATCGGGCTGACGCCGGCCAGGCGGGCGACTTCGTTAAGGGTCGGGCGACCCGTGGTGCGCGTATTTTTATCGTTCTTGGAGGTCATCAGGCGGCTTGCCAAACAAAAATCGAGGCACTAAGGTAGCGCTGTCTCCAAATGGCTGCAAATTATTGAACTCTGGGTTGCCTGATCCGGTTCAAATGATTGGAGCGGATGCACGCGTCACTCCATAAAAATGACAAGACGGCGCGGGAAAAGCCTGTTTTTGCACTCGCCTCAAGGCGTGCAAAGGTAGCGCTATCTGCGTCTTGAGGTGTTTCATGAGTCAACCTGTTACCGCCCTGGTCATCATGGGCGTCGCCGGCTGCGGCAAGACCAGTGTCAGCGAGGCCCTGTGCCGGCTGAACGGCGCCACTGCCATTGAAGGCGACAGCTTTCACCCCGCCGCCAACATCGAAAAGATGAGCGCAGGCCACCCCCTCGACGACGACGACCGCGCCGGCTGGCTCGACATCCTCTGCGATGAACTGCGCCGCTCTCTTAAAGCCGGTGAACATCCGGTGCTCACCTGTTCAGCCCTGAAGAAGAAATACCGCGACCACCTGCGTGAAGCCGCGCCGGGCCTGGGTTTCGTCTTTTTGGAACTGACCCGTGAAGTGGCCTCGGACCGCGTGTCCCATCGCCCCGGCCATTTCATGCCGGCAAGCCTCATAGACAGCCAGTTCGCCACCCTTGAATCGCCCAAAGGCGAGCCGCTGACCCTGGCCCTCAACGCCAGCGAAGACAGCGTTGAGGCCCTGGCCGAGCAAACCAACGCCTGGTGGCTTCTGCACGGTTTTGAACGAACTGATTAATTTTTTGCCGGAAAAGATAGCGCTATCCCCGGCAGGAAATTCAACACCCGCTTTAATAACAACAACAAACAGGAGAGACCCCCATGTTTGGCATGTCCCACGAGTCGTACCTGCTGCTAGATGCAGTCGTCACCATCATCGGGTTGATCGTTCTGATCACCAAGTTCAAGGTTCACCCCTTTATTGCGTTGATCATCGCGGCCGGCTTCCTCGGCCTGACCTCGGGCATGCCCGTGGACAAGATCATCAAGGCGTTCCAGGACGGTTTTGGCGGGGTGCTCGGCTTTGTCGGCATCATCCTCGCGCTGGGCACCATGCTCGGCAAGATGATGGCCGAATCCGGCGGCGCCGATCAGATCGCCCAGACCCTGATCCGCGCTTTCGGCAAGGACAAGGTCCAGTGGGCCATGATGTTTGCCGCCTTCCTGGTGGGCATCCCGCTGTTCTTCGAGATCGGTTTTGTACTGCTGATCCCGCTGGTGTTTATTGTTGCGCGCCGCACCGGCGTGTCGTTGATCAAGATCGGCATCCCGCTGCTGGCCGGCCTGTCGGCGGTGCACGGCCTGGTGCCACCGCATCCGGGCCCGCTGCTGGCCATCGGCGTGTTTGGCGCGGACATCGGCAAGACCATCCTGTACGGCCTGATCGTCGCCCTGCCGACTGCCATCATTGCCGGCCCGATCTTCGGTACGTTCATCGCCAAGTACATCCCCGGCAACCCGTCCCAGGAGCTGGTCGACCAACTGGCCCGCGAGACCGATAACAAGTCGCTGCCAAGCTTCGGCATCACCCTGGTCACCGTGCTGTTGCCGGTGTTCCTGATGCTGCTCAAAACCTTCGCCGACATCGCGTTTGCCGAAGGCAACGTAGTGCGCAACTGGATGGACATGATCGGTCACCCGATCACCGCCTTGCTGCTGGCGCTGCTGCTGTCGCTGTATACCTTCGGCACTCGCCAGGGCATCCACGCCAAGCAGATCCTCAAGCTGCTCGACGCAAGCCTGGCGCCCACCGCCGCGATCATCCTGATCATCGGTGCCGGTGGTGGCTTCAAGCAGATGCTGGTGACCAGCGGCGTGGGTGACGTGATCGGCCATATGGCGGTGAACGCGCAGATCAACCCGATTCTGCTGGCGTGGCTGGTGGCGGCGGTGATCCGCGTGGCCACCGGTTCCGCGACCGTGGCGACCATCACTGGCGCGGGCATCGTGGTGCCGGTGGTAGGAATGATCCCAGGGGTTAACCGCGAATTGCTGGTGTTGGCGACGGGGGCGGGCTCGTTGATCTTGTCTCACGTCAACGATGCGGGATTCTGGCTGGTGAAGCAGTACTTCAACATGACCGTGGCAGAAACCTTCAAGACCTGGACGGCGATGGAGACCATCCTGTCCATCGTGGCACTGATCTTCATCATGCTGCTGTCGTTGGTGGTCTAACAGACACCCAATGAAACCGGGCTGATAACCCAATTAAAATGTGGGAGGGGGCTTGCTCCCACATTTTGACCGAGTCAGATTCAGGCTTTAGCGACTAGCCCATCCGCCCTGAACATCCCGCGAATCCCGCGTACCGCCTGGCGAATCCGGTCTTGGTTCTCGATCAGCGCAAAGCGCACATGATCATCCCCATACTCACCAAAGCCGATGCCCGGTGACACGCACACCTTGGCCTCCAGCAGCAGCTTCTTGGCAAATTCCAGCGAGCCCATGGCGGCGTACTGTTCGGGGATCTTGGCCCAGACGTACATCGACGCCTTCGGGTTCTCGACCATCCAACCCAGCTCATGCAGGCCCTTGACCAGCACATTGCGGCGCTGGCGGTATTGCTCGGCGATGTCTTTCACGCATTGCTGGTCGCCTTCCAATGCCGCAATCGCCGCCACCTGCAGCGGGGTGAAGGTGCCGTAGTCGTGGTAACTCTTGATGCGGGCCAGGGCGTTGACCAGTTCCGGGTTGCCCACCATAAAGCCGATGCGCCAGCCGGCCATGTTGTAGCTCTTGGACAGGGTGAAAAACTCCACCGCAACGTCCTTGGCGCCCGGCACCTGCATGATCGACGGGGCTTTCCAGCCGTCGTAGACGATATCGGCGTAGGCCAGGTCGTGGATCACCAGCACGTCGTATTGCTTGGCCAGCGCAATCACCCGTTCAAAGAAATCCAGCTCCACGCACTGCGCGGTGGGGTTGGACGGGAAGCCGAGAATCATCATCTTCGGCTTGGGGATCGAGCCGCGAATCGCCCGCTCCAGCTCGTCGAAGAAGTCCACGCCGGGCACCAGCGGCACCGAGCGCACTTGGGCGCCGGCAATCACCGCGCCGTAGATGTGAATCGGGTAGCTCGGGTTGGGCACCAGCACAGTGTCGCCCTGGTCCAGCGTGGCCAGCATCAAGTGCGCCAGGCCTTCTTTTGAACCAATGGTCACAATGGCTTCCGACTCGGGGTCGATGTCCACTTCATAGCGGTCTTTGTACCAGCGCGAAATCGCCCGGCGCAGCCGCGGAATACCTTTGGAGGTGGAGTAGCCGTGGGTGTCTTCACGCTGGGCCACTTGCACGAGTTTTTCGACGATGTGCGGCGGCGTGGCGCCGTCGGGGTTACCCATGCTCAAGTCGATGATGTCTTCGCCGCGCCGACGCGCAGCCATCTTCAGCTCGGCAGTGATGTTGAATACGTAAGGGGGGAGTCGATCGATGCGCGCAAAGCGGCGCGGCGAACCTTGTTCGGCCATTGTTGCCTCGAAGTACGTAAGCGCCCGGAACCGTCCGAGCGACGTCGGCCACTGCGGTGGCCTGCGGGGCAGACAATACGGTCCGTGATGGCCAGTTGTCTAGATGCGTAGGAAAATTTTCCGGTTGAAGCGCTGCGTGAAAATGCCCCTATACTCGATGCGGGTTTGTTCCCTCATAAGAAGGAGACTGTTCGTATGGATCAGCAGACAAGACAACCGCTGGAGCCACGCATGGAAGCAGGCAAGGCGCTGGTGATCGCCGGGGTACAAGGGCGTTATTCGAAGGCCACCGTCGGCGATATACCCAGGTTGTGGGAGTTGTTCGACACCTGCGTCAAAGACATCAAAAAGCGTGTCGGCGGTGTGACCTATGGGGTTTGCCATAACCCCCACCATGGCGAATTCGATTACATGGCCGGCGTGGAAGTCCCGGCTAAAAGCGCGGTGCCGAGCAACTTTGAAGTGATCGAAATTCCACCGCTCAACTATGCCGTGTTCCCGCATCACGGCCCGGTGCAGGCGTTGGAACAGACCTACGAGCGCATCATGTTCGAGTGGCTGCCGCACTCGGGCTACAAGGTGATGGGCGCGGATTTCGAGCGCTACAGCGCCGATTTTGATGCGCGCAAAGGCACGGGCACAGTGGAGATCTGGTTACCGGTTGGAGAGCGCGGCTGACTGCAATCATGCGGGTGCCGGCTTGCCGGCGCCTGCAGAGGCACCTCAGCCACCAAAGCTGCGTTGGTAAACCTCAGCGGATTGCCGTATGGCTTTCGCCACTTCAGGCGCTGACCGGCAGTAATCGTCTTCGCGCTTGAGCACGACTTCAAGCGTCTGGAGGAACGTCTGGATGCGTGTTTGGGGTACGCACTCGAAGCGTTGGGCTATTCATCGAACAAATCCTCTAACTCCTCCAGCGTCGGCAGGGTCACGGGTACCAATTTGACCTCGCTGCCCAAGGCCGCCATCACCCGGGCGTAAGCATTCATGGAAACCGAGAGGCTTCCTTGTTCAATTTCAATCAGTTTCTGCCGGGTAATGCCCGCAAGCTTCGCCAGGTCGGCCTGTTTATAGCCCCGATTGAGGCGCATGGCGCGGATTTGATGACCGAGTCGTTGGGTAATAACCGAGGCGTCCATGTTACGTATTCGTTACTTTTGAAAGGTGAAGTCATATATACGTTACATTTCGGCAGTGTCAACGGTGGCCCGACCAAACACCCACCTCAACCTGCGCTCGTAGCCCACCCGCCCTTTATAGGCCTCGCCGCTGTCCACCCATCCGAGCCCCAGATACAAGCCCATCGCCGCCACATTGTCGGTATCCACCGACAACTCCAACGCCTTGATCTGCGGCCACGCCTCAAGCGCCGCCGCCGGCAATGCCTGCAGGCACGCCTTGCCGAACCCACGGCCCTGTTGCCGGCGATCCACCTGCAAGGCATGCAGCGTGGCGCTGTGTTCGTCGGCCCAGTGCGGCAGGCACGGCGGGCGCTTGAGCAACAGGAAGGCCACGGGGAAATCATCGGCCAGCAGCGCAAAGCCTTTGACGCCGGGGCTGGGTTTAGCCAACAGGCTATTGAGCGCGCAATACATGTCGCCGCAAAACGGTAACTGCTCGGGATGCACTTCGATGGCGCTGACGTGCTGTTGCTGTGTGGCTGTCAGCGCGGCGTAATCGACCAGGCGGGTGTGCATCGGGGTGTCCGAACGGCTGCAAGTAAGGCCGCAGTCTATCGGGTTTGGCGGGGTTGAAATTATTTTTCAACGGTCTGTCGATTGGCCCACGGCGCGTTCGACTAAGGGTGTCTTCCATGATTTTCCATCCCAGGAGTCAACACCATGAGCACTGCAATCAACACCCTGATCGAACACTGGAAACACGCCGTACTGGCCCGTGATATCGACAAAATTGTCAGCTATTACGCCGACGATATCGTCTCGTTCGACGCCGTTAGCGCCCTGCAATTCAAGGGCAAGGCCGCTTACCGCGAACACTGGAAGGCGTGCATGGAGCACTGCCCTGGCCCCGGTATTTTCGAGTTCCACGAACTGCGCATCGTGCAGGCCCAGGACAGCGCCTTTGCCCACTGGCTGGCCCATTGCGGCGGCGCCGGGCCGGATGGCGAGGTAAAGGCCTGCTGGATGCGCGTCACCGCCGGTTATCAGCGATTCAATGGCGAATGGAAAGTGGTGCATGAGCATTGGTCGGCCCCGTTCGATATGGCCACAGGCACCGCGCTGTTCGACCTGAAACCTTGAGCGTCGCGAACTATAGTCAATAGTCCGAAAACGGAGAACGCCATGAAATACCTGTGCCTGATCTACAGCAACGAACAGGTGCTGCACACCTCGCCCGACAGCCCTGCCGACCCGGAATGCCTCGCTTACGCCCAGGCCATCCAGGCCAGCGGGCGCATGCTTGCCGCCGAGCCGCTGGAGTCAGTGAGCACCGCCACCACCGTGCGCATGCGCAACGGCAAGCTGTCGATCACCGACGGGCCGTTTGCCGAAACCAAGGAGCAGCTCGCCGGCTTTTACCTGATCGAAGCCCGGGACCTTAACGAAGCGCTCCAGGTAGCCGGCGGCATCCCGGCTGCTCGGGTCGGCAGCGTGGAAGTGCGCCCGGTGCGCGAATTGAATCTCTGAGTACAACAATCCCAACAATCAGGAGGTTTTTCCCATGTTCCGACAACCTGCCGCGTTTGAACCGTCCATCAGCTGCTTGATCAATGCGCCAAGCCATGGGTTTTCATAATGGCCGGGGCCAGAGCCTCGACCGAAGGCATGCGCGATTGACGCCGCAGATCGAGGCGATCTACCGCAGTGAATCGCGGCGCGTGCTCGCCACGCTGATCCGCCTGCTGGGTGATTTCGACCTCGCCGAAGAAGCCCTCCACGAGGCGTTCTTCGTCGCGGTCGAACGCTGGCCGCAGGACGGCGTACCCAACAACCCCCGCGCCTGGCTGGTCTCCACCGGGCGCTTCAAGGCCATCGACCGCCTGCGCCGCCAGGCGCGGTTCACCCCGTTGTTGCAAGCGCAGGCCGACGAACTGGAAGCGGCCGACTGGAGCGTTGAAGACGTGCAAGACGATCGCCTGCGCCTGATCTTCACCTGTTGCCATCCCGCGCTGGCACCTGATGCCCAGGCGGCGCTGACCTTGCGCGAGATCTGCGACCTCACCACTGAAGAAATTGCCCATGCGTTTCTCGTCACGCCCACCACCATCGCCCAGCGCATCGTGCGCGCCAAGGGCAAGATCCGTGAGGCGAAAATCCCCTATCAAGTACCGTCCCTGGCCGAATTGCCCGAGCGCCTCGACAGCGTATTGCGCGTGATTTACCTGGTGTTCAATGAAGGCTATTCGGCGTCCATGGGCGCCGACCTCACCCGCGAAGCATTAACCGGCGAAGCCATTCGCCTGGCGCGCTTGCTCATGGAATTGCTGGCGGAACCGGAAGTGATGGGCCTGCTGGCGCTGATGCTGCTGCACGAATCTCGCCGCGCGGCGCGTACCTCGGCCAATGGCGAACTGGTGCTGTTGGATGAACAGGACCGTTCGTTGTGGGATGCGTCCCTGATTGCCGAAGGCTGCACGCTGGTGGAACGCGCGCTGACCACGCGGCGCTTCGGCCCCTACTGCCTGCAAGCGGCCATTGCGGCGGTGCATGCCGAGGCGCCGAGCGCAGGGCAAACGGACTGGCCGCAAATTGTCGGGCTTTACGATGTATTGCTCAGGGCCATGCCGTCGCCGGTGATCGAGTTGAACCGCGCGGTGGCACTGGCCATGCGTGATGGGCCGCTGGCGGGGTTGCAGCAGGTGGAAGCGATCCTGGCGCGCGGCGAATTGCTCGATTACCACTTGGCACACTCGGCGCGTGGGGAGTTCTGCCGGCGGTTGGGGCGGTGGGAAGACGCACGCCTGGCATACGAAAAAGCCCTGTCCCTGACCCAGCAGGTCCCGGAACAGCGCTTTCTTGACAGCCGCCTGGCTGAACTCAAATCGTCCATGCAATGAAGATCAAACTGTGGGAGGGGGCTTGCTCCCGATAGCGGTGGTTCAGCCAGCACATCGGATACTGTCACACCGCCATCGGGAGCAAGCCCCCTCCCACAGGTGATCTCAGTGTCAGCACCGGCAGTGCTCGTCACTCCAGCATCTTGCCCAACAACCAACTCCCCGCCGGCCCCGGCGCGTGGTGGCGCGACCACAGCGCATCCACCGCCACCGAACGCGGCCAACTGCGTGCGGTGAGTTCGACCAGTTGCCCGCCGCCAAACCGCTCTACCAGCCAGCGCGGAATCGGTGCCCAGCCGAAACCCAGTTGGGCCATCTCCATCAGCATCAGGTAACTGGGTGCCGACCAGACGCGCCCGGTGGCGCGGGTTTCATTCGGGTTGATGATGCTGGCCAGGCGCAATTCGCGGTGTTGTTGCAGGGCGTGTGCGGTGATGGACTTGAGCGCCGCCAACGGGTGTTTCGGCGACACGAACAACGCAATTTCCGTGCGCTCGTCCACGGTTGCGCAGGTCAGGTCCGGCGGGTAAACCGCCTGGTGCTCAATAAACGCAATCTGCGCCCGACCGCTCTGCACCAAGGCAATCAAGTCTTCGCATTCGGCGATCAGGCATTCCAGCTCTAGGTCCGGATAGCGCTGTTCAAATGCGCTGAGGGCGCACTCGAAACGGTCGGATTGGTAGGTATCGGACATGGCGATGGTCAGCTTCGGCTCCAGGCCCTGGGCCAACTGGCTCGCCGCCAGTTCCAAGCGGCTGCTGGCCTCCAGCACCTGCTCGGCGCGTTGCAGCAACACATGGCCGGCCGGGGTGAGGGCTGGTTTGCGGCTGCTGCGGTCGAACAGCACCACATCCAAGTCAATCTCCAGGCTGGCCACTGCCGCGCTGACGGTGGACTGGCTCTTGCCCAGCTTGCGCGCGGCTGCGGAAAACGAGCCTTGGGTCGCCGCCTGGACAAACGCCTGCAGCACTTCATGAGAGGCCATGACTATCGCCTTGATCGATGGTTATTGGTTATGAAGTATCGAGACAAGGGGTGATCATGGCAACCTTCCTCACTCACGGAGACCGGTCATGAGCCCTACCAAATCCATCGCTGAACGCGTGTGCCAAGCCATTGGTTTCGAAGCCTTGGCGTTGTTGATCTGTACGCCCTTGCTGGCGTGGATCATGGGCAAGCCGGCCCTGGAAATGGGCATGGTCACCCTGGCGATCAGCCTTATGGCGCTGACATGGAACGTGATTTTCAACGGCCTGTTCGACCGCCTCAAGGTGCGCCTGCAACTGGCCAACACCGCCTGGACCCGCGTGCTCCATGCGTTGCTGTTCGAAGGCGGGCTGATCCTGGTGTGCGTGCCGTTGATCGCGGCGTGGCTGAAGATCAGCCTGTTGCAGGCGTTTGTCCTCGACATCGGCATACTGCTGTTCTTCCTGCCGTATACCTATGTGTATCACTGGGGGTATGACGTGCTGCGCGAAAAGCTCCTACAAAAACATACCGCCCGAGGCCTCGATCCGTTGGCCGGTGATCCAGTGGCTGCCGTCGGCCAACAGGCTGGCGATGGCCCCGCCAATGTCATCCGGTAAACCGGCGCGGCCCAGCGCGGTGTTGCTGGCGACCATGGCATTCAGGCTGGCGTTGTCGCGCACGGCGCCGCCGCCGAAATCGGTCTCGATGGCGCCGGGTGCGAGGACGTTGACGCTGATGCCGCGCCCGCCCAATTCCTTGGCCTGGTAGCGGGTCAGCACTTCCATCGCGCCTTTCATCGCCGCATAGGCCGCGTAACCTGGCAGGCTGAAGCGCGCCAGGCCGCTGGAGACGTTAAGGATGCGCCCACCGTCGCGGATCAACGGCAGCAACTTCTGGGTCAGGAAGAAAGGGCCCTTGAATTGAATCGCCACCAGTTGATCGAACTGCTCCTCGGTGGTTTCAGCAAAGCTGGCGTGAATGCCGATACCGGCGTTATTGATCAGAAAGTCGAAGTGATCCTGTGCGAAAACTTCCTTGAGCACGCCGGCCACTTCACCGACGAAAGCGCCGAAGGTCGCGCTCTGGCTCACGTCCAGCTTGAGCATGGCGGCGCGGCCACCCAATTGTTCGATCTGCGCTACCAAGGCTTGCGCTTCGTCGGCCTTGTTGTGGTAAGTGCCGATGATGTCGACGCCTTGCGCCGCCAGATGCAGCGCGGCGTTCTTGCCCAGGCCACGGCTGGCGCCGGTGATGAGTGCGATTTTACGGGTCATGGTGCAGTCCTCTTCAGATGTGAGCGTGGGACCGAGTGTATTTGTCCGCTTATAACGTGATAAACAGAGCAGAACCGGAATCACTGGCCGGATAAGGCGAACAATCCATGAACAAGTTGGAGTTGCTGCGCACCTTTGTGCGCGTTACCGAACTGTCGAGTTTTACCCAGGCCGGCGAGAGCCTGGGGCTGCCGCGCTCCACGGTGTCCGAGCATGTGCAGGCATTGGAAGAACTGCTCGGTGCGCGCCTGTTGCAACGCACCACGCGCAAGGTGCAAGCCACCCAGGACGGCCGCGTTTTGTATGAGCGCAGCAAGGATCTGCTGGCCCATATGGACGAGCTGGAAGGCCTGTTCCGCCAGGATGAAGCGCAGTTGGCCGGGCGCATCCGTGTGGACATGCCCAACGTGATGGCCCGCGATTTGATCTTGCCGCGCCTGCCGCAGTTCATGGCCGCGCACCCGCTGATCGAGCTGGAAATCAGCACCACCGACCGCCAGGTCGACCTGCTCGCCGAAGGGTTTGATTGCGTGTTGCGGGTCGGCGCGCAACCGGACCAGACGGTGGTGGCGCGGCTGCTGTGCAGCATGCCGATGATCAACTGTGTCAGCGCCGCCTACCTGCAACGCTTTGGTGTGCCGCAAACCCTGGCTGACTTGGCCGGCCACCACTTGGTGCACTACGTGCGACCGTTGGGTTCGCGCTCGGCGGGGTTCGAATACCTGCAAGGCAACAAAGTGCAACGTATCCCCATGGCTGGGCGTGTCACTGTCAGCAGCACCGATGCGTACAAGTCGGCGTGCCTGGGCGGCTTCGGGATTATCCAGGTGCCGGCCCTGGGCATCGGCGATGAGTTGGCCAGCGGCGAGCTGATCGCGGTACTGCCGCAGTACCCGGCGCCGCCCCTGGACGTGTCGTTACTCTACGCCGGGCAGCGGCATTTGCCATTGCGGGTGCGGGTGTTCATGGACTGGTTGGCGGCCATCGTGCAAACCCATCTTTAACGCCGCGCCGACAACTGCTGCGGCGCCAGGAACGCGTCGTGGAAGTAATCGCGCAGCGCCTGCATCGCCGGGGTAAACGCACGCTCGCGGTGCCAGGCCAGGCCGACGCTCATGGGCGTGACGGGGTCAGTGACGGTCAGGGTTTCGATGCGCTTGCCTTCCAGTGACCAGGGCCGGTGCACCAGGTCTGACAGGATCGCCACGCCGCTGCCGTTGGCGACCATGCTGCGTACCGCCTCCACCGAACTGGTGCGCAGCCGCACCTTGGGTGTCTGCCCGGCCTGTTCCCAGTAGCGCATGGCGCTGTGTTCGGCTTCATCCACGGTGAGCAGGATGTAGGGGTGCCGGGCCACCTCGGCCAGGCTGACGCTGGCGTGTTCGCACAGTGGGTGATGGCTGGGCAGCCACAGGCGCCGTTCCGAGTTAAACAGGATTTCGGAGACGATATCGGGGTGGGTCAGGTTGGCAGTGAGCACCACGGCCATGTCGAACTGGCCGTCGAGCAAGCCCTGTTCGATGGCCTGGCGCTCCTGCTCGAACACCTCGATGGTCACGTCCGGATGCCAATGCTCCAGGCGCTGCAAGTGGTGGGGCAGGAAGTAACCGAGCACCGTGTAACTGGCGGCCAGGCGCAGTACGCCGCTGGCGCGATGGTCGGGCAGGGGGCTGTTCAACGCATCGTCGACACTGCGCGCAATCACATAGGCGCGGTTGAGAAAATGCCGCCCGGCGTCGGTCAGGTTCATGCCCTGGGCCGAGCGCACAAACAGCTGCACGCCGAGCATCGCCTCCAGCTCCTTGATCGCCGTGGTCACCGCCGACTGGGAGATATTCAGGTGAATCGCCGCCTGGGAGATCTGGCCGATCTCGGCGGTGGCGATGAAGTAACGCACTTGGCGCAAGGTCAGGGACATCATCGCTCCCAGCATCGGGTTATCTGTTTTTCAGAAGAAGGGCCATCTGATAATAGATCTTCCCAAGGGGTCAAGCCGCGCCTACTTTTCCAGCATTACCTTGGCGGAGCGACCTTGATGCAGGCAGTGGATTTCAACTCGGACATGGGCGAAGGCTTCGGCCCCTGGACCATCGGCGATGGTGTCGATGCAGAACTGATGGCCTATATCAGCTCGGCCAATATCGCCACCGGCTTCCATGCCGGCGACCCCGGCACCATGCGCCGTACCGTCGAACGCGCCAAGCAACTGGGCGTGGCCATCGGCGCGCACCCAGGCTTTCGCGACCTGGTGGGGTTTGGCCGCAGGCACATCAATGCGCCGGCCCAGGAATTGGTGGACGACATGCTCTACCAACTGGGCGCCCTGCGTGAAATTGCCCGTGCCCAGGGCGTCAGCCTGCAACACATCAAGCCCCACGGCGCGCTCTACATGCACTTGGCCCGCGACGAAGAAGCCGCGCGACTGCTGGTGCAAAACCTGCAAGTCGTCGAGCCGACGCTGCTGCTGTACTGCATGCCCAACTCGGTGATCTGGCAGGTGGCCAAGGAGCTTGGGCACCCGGTGGTGCGCGAGTTTTATGCCGATCGTGAATATGATCTGAGCGGCTCCATTGTGTTTACCCGTAAGGTCCGGGCGTTGGACCCCGCAACGGTCGCGGCACGTGTGCTGCGGGCTTGCCAGACCGGGCTGGTGCGAACCGTGGAAGGCGAAGACCTGGTTATCGAGTTCGATTCGATCTGCCTGCACAGCGACACCCCCGGTGCGCTGGAACTGGTGGAAGCCACCCGCGAAGCGTTGGACCAAGCGGGGATTGCGGTGCGCAACGCGGCTTGTGTCATCGGGCAGGCCCGCTCATCCCACCCGAGGAACACCCATGGCTGAAACGTCGCCCATCCGCTACAGCTTCGGCGGTGATGAACACCTGTTTGCCGAGGTCAGCGACAGCATGTCGCTGGAGGCGTTTTTCAAGGGCATGGCCGTGACCCGCGCGGTGGAGCGCCTGGCGCTGGACGGTGTGCTGGATGTGTGCCTGGCCAACGCCTCGTTCCAGGTCCGCTTCGACCCCGACCGCATCGCGCCTCATGTGCTGCTCGACGCCGTGCAAAGCGCCGAAGCCCAGGCCGTGGCCGAACGCCGTCTGCACACGCGCATCATCGAAATCCCGGTGCTCTACAACGACCCCTGGACCTTGGAGACCTTGATGCGTTTTCGCGACCGCCATCAAGACCCCAGCGGTACCGACCTGGAGTACGCCGCACGCATCAATGGCCTGGCCGATGTGGACGCGTTTATCGCCGCCCACAGCGGCGCGCCGTGGTTTGTGTCGATGGTCGGGTTTGTTGCGGGTCTGCCGTTCATGTTCCAGATGGTCGAGCGCGCGCGGCAATTGCAGGTGCCCAAGTACCTGCGCCCACGCACCGACACACCGAAACTCACCCTGGGGCACGGCGGTTGTTTCGGTTGTATCTACTCGGTGCGCGGCGCCGGCGGTTACCAGATGTTCGGCGTGACCCCGGCACCGATCTATGACCCGGCGCAGCAGTTGGCCTACCTCAAGGAACATATGGTGTTCTTCCGCCCCGGTGACATCGTGCAGTTCAAACCGATTGACCGCGAAGCCTACGACCGGGCCCTCGCCGAGGTGGACGCGGGACGTTTCGACCTGCGTATCCGCCCGGTGGAGTTTTCCCTCGATGCGTTCCTCGCCGACCCGATCGGTTATCCGAAAACCCTGCAGGAGGCGTTGGCATGATCAAAGTGCTCAAGCCCGGTCTCGCCACCTCCGTGCAGGACCTTGGGCGCGAAGGTTATTACCACTTGGGCATCCCGCCTTCGGGCGCGCTGGACCAATATGCGTTGAGCGCGGCCAACCATCTGGTGGGCAACCCACTCGGCGCGGCGGGCCTGGAGTGCACGTTGATCGGGCCTGAGTTGGCGTTCCGGCAGGATGCGTTAGTGGCGTTAAGCGGCGCATTGATGTCGCCGCGTCTGGACGGTGAAGTGGTGCACCAGGACACCGCCTTTCACGTGCGCGCGGGGCAGGTATTGCGCTTCGAATTTCCCCAGGCCGGTGCGCGCACGTACCTTGCGGTGGCCGGTGGCATCGACGTGCCGCAGGTGCTCGGCAGCCGCTCCACTTATACCCTCGGCGCACTGGGTGGGTTTCACGGGCGGCGTTTGCAGGAGGGCGACGAACTGCCCATCGGCGTGGCGAGCGGGCAGGGCCGGGCGGGTAACAGCCTGCCGATGGCTTTGCGCCGCTCGGTGGGCGGCGACATTACCCTGCGCGTGGTGCCCGGTCTGTATTACGAACGCCTGATGGATACGGCCAAACACAGCTTTTTTGCCGAGCCGTGGACAGTCGGCTCCGAAGCCGACCGCATCGGTTATCGCTTCAAGGGCGGCAGCGCGTTGAGCTTCCAGCCACGGGAGCAGCCATTTGGTGCGGGCTCGGACCCTTCGAATATCGTCGACAGTTGCTACCCCATCGGCTCGATCCAGGTGCCGGCGGGGCTGGAACCGATCGTGTTGCATCGCGATGCGGTGTCGGGCGGCGGCTACGCAATGATCGGCACGGTGATCAGTGCCGACCTGGATTTGATCGGGCAGATGCAGCCGAACCAGCGGGCGGGGTTTGTGGCGGTGACGCTGGAGGAAGCGTTGGAGGCGCGGCGGGTGTACAAAAAACGGCTGAAGGCGATGGCTGCACTCTTTAGTCACTGACACCGCACGGTACTCATGTGGAAGGGAGCAAGCCCCCTTCCACATTCAAGCGATGGTGTGTCAGAAAAGCTTGGTGAACAGCCAGTAGAGGCTGCCCGACAGAAGAATCGCTGCCGGCAATGTCAACACCCAGGCCATCAACAGATTGCGGATGGTCCGCATCTGCAACCCACCGCCATTGGCCACCATGGTGCCCGCCACACCGGACGACAACACATGGGTGGTCGATACCGGCAACCCATACATATCGGCCGCGCCGATGGTCAGCATCGCCACGGTTTCCGCCGAGGCGCCCTGGGCGTAGGTCATGTGGGTCTTGCCGATTTTTTCGCCGACGGTGACCACGATGCGCTTCCAGCCGACCATGGTGCCCAGGCCCAATGCGATGGCCACGGCGATCTTGACCCACAGCGGAATAAAGCGCGTGGAGTTATCGATCTGTTGCTTGAACAGTTGCAGCTTGCCTTGGGTGTCGGCGTCAAAATTGCCGACTTTGCCCTTGTCCATCAAGCGGATGGTTTCGCTGGTCAGGTACATGTCGTTACGTACGTTGCCCACCGCTTCGGCGGGGACCTTGGCCAGGGAGCCGTAGCCTTTTACCTCTTCGCCGATATGCCCGGTGAGGGCCGCCAGGGCCGGTACCAGTTGCGGGGTGGCTTCCTTGGTGCGCACGTAGGTCGACAGGATCGGCCGTGGGTCAGCCGCCAGTGCCTGCGGCGCGGTTTTCATCAAGGCCACCTGGGTGACTTCCGCCACCGCCGCAAACTGCAACGATTGCTCGGCCGGCATCGTGCGGTTCAGTGCGTAGGCCATCGGCAGGGTGCCGACCAGGATCAACATGATCAGCCCCATGCCTTTTTGCCCGTCGTTGGAACCGTGGGCGAACGACACACCGGTGCAGGTGGCGATCAGCATGCCGCGAATCCACCATGGCGGCGGGGTGTCACCTTTGGGGGCCTTGTACAGCGCGCGGTTTTTCACGAAGGCGCGCAGGGCCAGCAACAGCAATGCGGCAAACGCGAAGCCGATCAGTGGCGACAGGAGCAGCGCGTAACCGATCTTGATCGCCTGGCTCCAGTCCACACCGCTGGTGCCGTCACGCCCGTGCATCAGGGCATTGGCCACGCCCACGCCGATGATCGAACCGATCAGTGTATGGGACGACGACGCCGGCAGGCCCAGCCACCAGGTACCCAGGTTCCACAGGATCGCGGCGATCAGCAGCGCAAAAATCATTGCGAAGCCGGCCGAGGAGCCCACCTGTAAAATCAGCTCGACGGGCAGCAGGGCGATGATGCCGAAGGCCACCGCGCCGCTGGACAGCAGCACCCCGAGGAAATTGAAGAAACCCGACCACACCACCGCGAAATGCGGCGGCAGCGAGTTGGTGTAGATCACCGTCGCCACCGCGTTGGCGGTGTCGTGGAAGCCATTGACGAACTCAAAGCCGAGGGCGATCAGCAGCGCCACGCCCAGCAGCAGGAACGGCGTCCAGGTGGTGACCACCGTGCCCAGCTCCCTCATGTCGTGCATCAGGCTGTAGGCGGTGAACAGCAGGCCCATGGCGAGCACGGCGAAGAAAATGATCACCGTCACCAGGCCGGGTTTCTTGTCCAGCCTGGGTTTGGGGTTGGCAGTCGAGGTGTGTGTGGAAGCAGTCAGGGAAGGGGTGGCCATGCCGGAGCATCCAGGTAATGAAGGATGTCGTTCATAGTCATTGCAGAATGTTACAGAGATGCTGCGATAAGTCACTGTTTGTGAAATTGGCTATGCCGCTCGTCTACAACACCCCGTAGAGCCCTGCGATCTACCCTTTCCCACAGCCGGTCGCCTTTCAATTCGAGAATTTGCGAAAGGCCCAGCGCCCCGCGATCAGCGTGAATGTCGCGACCAGCGCCACCAGAATCCAGAACCCCTCGGGGTCTTGTGAAAGCGGTACACCGCCCACGTTCATGCCAAAGAAACCGGCGATGATGTTGATCGGCAACGCCAGCACCGTGACCACCGTGAGGGTGAACAACGTGCGGTTGCTTTGCTCGTTGAGGTTAGCGGCGATCTCTTCCTGCAATAACTTGATTCGTTCGCCCAAGGCCGTCAGGTCGTTGATGACCAGCGCAAACTCCTCGGTAGATTTGCGCAGTTCCTTGACGTCTTCCTTTTGCAGCCATTGCGGTGGACGGTTGAGCAGGCGCAGCAGCGACCCCGGCTCCAGCGCCAGCAGGCGCTGCAGGCGCACCAGCACGCGGCGCGCGGCGCCCAATTCAGCGCGGTTGGTGGACAGGCGCGAGGACAGCAACTGGTCTTCGATATGGTCGACGCTGAGGCTGGTCTTGCGCACGATCTGCGTGAGTACTTCGCCCTGGTCGCGCAGCAAATGCACCAGCAACTCCAGGGGCGAGCGAAAGCGCTCACCGGCCTTTACCGATGAGCGCAGTTTGTCCACCGAGTGCAGCGGTTGCAGGCGCGCGCTGACCAGCAGGCGGCTGCGGGCGCATACCCACAGCGTGGAAATGTCCGACGAAACCAAACTGCTGAAGTTGAACACCACGTCGTTGACCACCGCCAACAAGGCCGAGTCGACGTGCTCGATCCGCGTGGAGCGCGAGCCCTCGTGCAGGGCTTCGAAGAACTCTTCGGGCAATTGCAGGTGCGTCTGCATCCAGCGCTCACAGGCGGCGTGGGCCAGGTTCAGGTGCAGCCACAAAAACTCTTCGGGGTCTTGAGGGCTTGTCAGCGCCGCCAGCGCAGCGGCTGAATCAATCTGTTCCGCCTTTTCACCTGGGCGAAAACGAAAACCGTAAAGCAAGCCAAACAGATCGGAGTCCTGATGGCTGTGGTCAATGCTGTGGTTCATGGAGGCTCGCAGAGAAAGCGCCTGTAGGACGTTTCACAGGATCGCGTAGGCGAATCATTGCAAGGCGGTATGACGGTTATGTGACGGTTTAGCGGCGCCCATAAAAAAACCGCGCCACCCGAAGGTGGCGCGGTTTTACAGCGGGGTGACTCAAGTGTCTTGCTTGTTTTCGAGTACGGCGCCGGTCTTGGCGTCGAGCTTGACTTCAAACTTCTTGCCCGCCGTGTCAGTCAGGTCGACTTCGTACACATATTCATTGGCTACACCGTGTTTGGTGTCCAGTTCGGTATCGGTAATCGTCGCCCCTGGGTGGGTGGCTACGGCGGCTGCGTTGAGTTTGTCGAACTGCATGACGGCGCCGGATTTGACCAAGCCTTCGATGTGGTCCGGACGAACATCAGCCTGGGCCAGGCCGGCAGTCAGAGTCAGGGCCGCGGCGGCGAACAAAGTGGTCATGGTTTTCATGGTGTGTCCTTCTGGGGGTGAGCTGTTTAAGTGGGATCAGGTTATCCCGCGCAACTTAATTCACGCTTAATTATGTCAAGTGGTTGCGCAGTTTGTTCAATCCACCCGCCGCCGACACTTTCATGCTGGGGCTCACTTGGAAGGAGACTCGGATGAAACGGTTAATGAGCTGGATCTATGCACCGGCGTTTATGACGGGATTTATCGGTTGGGCCATCGCGCAGCCAAATGGGCTGGTGCTGGTGTTTGCCACGGCGGTAGGGGTGTCATTTTTCATGGAGCAGTGGTTGCCCTATGAGCCGCAGTGGAATCGCAGCCTGGGGGACCGGCGGCGCGATACGCTCCACGCGTTGGTCAACGAAAGCCTGAATGCCGTGGGCCTGCTGATGCTGCCGGGGCTGACTGCGCTGTTGGCGTTCGAAAGCATCTGGCCGCGTGGTTGGCCGTTGTGGGAGCAACTGCTGATGGCCATCGTACTCGCCGACGCAGGCATTACCTTGATGCATTACGCCAGCCACCGCATCGCGCCGCTGTGGCGTTTGCATGCGGTGCACCACAGCGTGCAGCGGCTCTACGGGTTCAACGGTTTGATGAAGCACCCGTTACACCAGATGCTGGAAGCGACTGCCGGCTTGCTGCCGCTGATCCTGCTGGGCATCCCGCTGGAGGTGGCGCAGCTGTTGGCCCTGGCTATTGCCGTTCAACTGTTGCTGCAGCATTCCAATGTGGATATGCGCCTGGGGCCGCTGCGCTGGGTGTTCGCCTGGGCACCCGTGCATCGGTTTCATCACATGAAGTACGGCCGCGCCGGGGATGTCAATTTCGGCCTGTTTTTCAACCTCTGGGACTGGCTGCTGGGCACGGCGTTTTATCGCGACCGCTATCGCATGGGGCCGGGGGATCTGGGCATTGGCAGTCGCCCGGATTTTCCAGTGGCCTATGGGGCGCAGTTGCGTGATCCGTTCCTGCCCGTTTGCGTGCGCAAGGAGCCGCCGCTGCCGGAAGAGTTACGCTAGAAATTGCACGTTCAGTTGGCGCAGCGATGCGGCGGCCGTTACGCCGAACAACTGCTTCATGGTCCGCGAGAAGTGCGCCGAATCGGCAAAGCCTGCGGCATGGGCAGCCTCGGTCAACGTACTGCCGGCGAGCGCCAATCCCAGGGCGACGCGCAATCGTCGCCACACCACCAGGCGGCGCACCGGCAAACCCAACTGATGGGTGAACAGGCGTTCCAACTGGCTCAGTGACAAATGTGCCACCTCGGCCAAAGCCTGGGCCGACACCTTGCCGCCGAGCTGTTGGTCCAAGGTGTCGAGGGCGCGCTCCAGGCGTGGATCACCGAGGCTGCGCCGGGGCAGTTGGTGCAGGGCGTCCAGTGACAAGTCGGCGCCGGTCAACAGCTGTTGCAAAGGGGCGGTATCAAATACGGCGGGTTCGGCGTACAGCACCCGCACCTCACCCTCGCTGTCGAGAATGGCATGGGTTTTTCGCGAAGGGATAAACAAGCGCTGGGCCACGGTGATCTGGCCATTGAGGCGGACCGTGATGGCGCCGCCGGGGCAGAACATCAACTGATGGGCGTAGTGCGCATGGGGCGCGGTACGCCCCAGCTCGCCGAGGATCAAGCCGTAGTCGCGCCCCAGCCACAGGCGGCCTGACCATGGGGCCTTCACTCAGTATTTATAGTCGTTGAGCAAATCCTGCACGCTCGATGACGGCCAGCGCTTGTAGAACTTCAGCAGTTCGGCGGCGCGGTTGGTGAAGATGCCATCGACGCCGGCCTTCATGACTTTTTCGAAGTCCACCGGCTCATCCACGGTGTACACATGCACCAGCAGGCCTTTGTCGTGGGTCAGCTGGTTCATTTCAGGCTTGACCAGGTCGGTGTAGCTCTGGTCGCCATGATCGGTCAGCTCTGCCGACGGGCCGGTGCCGATGGCGCCGAGGCTCTTGGCTTCGTCGACCCATTTTTCGAACTCGGCGGCGTCCTTCGGCTCTTGTTTGGCGTAGTAGGCGGCCTTGGTGGGTTCGCCGGACTCGGCGAAGGTCTGCTTGGATTTGGGTTCGATGCTGCCTTCACCGACCCACAACAGCAGGATTTTCGGGGTGTTGGGCATTTCTTTTTGCAGCTCTTTGAGGCTGGCGGTTTCGAAGGTTTGCAGCACCACGCGGCCCTTGCCCTGGCCGACGCCGGTGTTGCTCTTGCCCAGCTTGGAACCGGCGGAACTCAACCAGCCTTTATCCAGCAGTTTGTTTTTCAGGTCGGCTTCGATTCCAGGAAATTGCTTGGGCTCTTTGGTTTCGATGTACAGGCCGGGTTTGTGCTGCGGGTTGCCTTCGGCGATCTTGATGATGTCGTCCAGGCTCAGGATCTTCAGGCCGGCGAAACCGGGGCGTGCGCGGTCCGGGTAAGCCGCGTTGAACCAGCTGCCGGCGTCGAGGGTTTGCAGCTCTTTCCAGGTGAATTCGTTGGCCGGCGCGTCTTTGCGCTCAGGGAACTTGGTGGCCACGTCGGTGGTGCGCTGCAGGTTGTTGTCGTGCAGGGCGAACAGCACGCCGTCCTTGCTGCGCTGCAAGTCCAGCTCCAGATAGTCGGCGCCCAGGTCACGCGCGACCTTGTAGGCTGCGGCGGTGGATTCAGGCGCGTCGTACGAGGCGCCACGGTGGGCGATCACGGCGGGGTACGGGATGCCTTCGTTAGTTGCCAATTCAGCCGGGCTGATCGGGTCGGCAGCCTGCGCCTGGCCAAGGCCGAGCATCAGAGCCAGCAGCAAGGCGCTCTTGGTAAACGTGACAGGCATATGCGAAGTCCTTTCGTGGAGGTAGCTTTGAGATGGCCTCCTTTTTAACAATTGATTGCGAAAGGCGCTATCACCAAACCGACATTAACGTGCGCCCGCGCCAATTTTTCGGTTTTTTTTGCCAGGCATTGCAGTACTCTTGTTCGCAGCCGCCCCGTCAGAGGGCAGTACTTTCCGCCACGCGTGTAAACCATCTTTCCAGTCCATGTAGGACTTTTCAGTGAGGTTTACCATGCGCATCACCTCCGAGCTTATCTGCCAGGCCGCCGACCAACTTAACGGGTTTGTGGGCCTTAACCGCAAGACCGGCCAATACATCGTGCGTTTCAGCGAAGACTCCTTCGGCATGGACGTTGCCGACGACGGCATCATCCCCACCGCCGAATTCGTCTGGTTGCCGGCCCCCGGGCAAACCATGACCCTGTCGCGCGAGCGCATCCGGTTGTTGCTGGACCAGAACATCGACGACCGCATCAACATCACCGAGCCGCTGCGCGTGTACATGCGCCGGGTAGAGATCCCGCAGATCAGCGCGTTGCGCAGTCTTGTGAGCTAGGTTTGCGCGTTGCCCGCAGGGTTTTGCAGTGTGTTATCGACTGCCTTTCAATGCGCGAATCCATAGTCTCGTTCCACCTTGCACACCCGCGTATGAAACGCCGCGTACCAGGTGGAGCGTCCTCTCTCACGCACGGCGCGGTGCTCGGCCTGCTGCTTCCAGGCCAGGATCGCGGCTTTGCTGCTCCAGTACGACACGGTAATCCCCAGCCCATCTTCTCGTGCCGATTCCACCCCGAGGAAGCCTGGTTGTTCCCGCGCCAGTTCCAGCATGCGGCCGGCCGCCTCAACGTAACCGTGGTCACCGTCGGTGCGCAGTGAGCTGAAAATCACTGCGTAGTAGGGCGGGGCGGGCGTCTTGGCGATCATGCCGTTTGCGCCTGGCAAGCCTTGAGCAAGGCCAGCGCCAAGGGTGGTGTGCGACCCTTGAGCGCCGCGCGTTCGGGTTGGAACAGGGTGGCGACGAAGAACGGATGGTCCAGCGACTCGATGGCGCGCAGGTCGCCTGCCGAATCGTGGCCGCTGGCTATCAAGTCACGTGCGAGCAACGCCGCGGCAAAATCAGGGTTGATGCCATAGCGACAGCGGTAGCCTTCCTCAACCTCAAGCGTGTCGTAGGCCTCGGCGATGCGTGTGTAAGGCGCCAAGCGTATGGTGTCGCGCGCTTCCACCAAGGCGCAGCTCAGGGGCGTGATCACCGCGCGCTTGGCATCCGGAGCCAGTTCACCATGTTCGGCGTCGGCCCAGCCCAGTACGTTGCGGGCATATTCCAGCACCGCATGTTGAAAACCGCCGCAGGTGCCGAGGAACGGTCGCCGTTGTTCGCGGGCAAAACGGATCGCGCGCAGTGCGGCTTCGGTGTCGCGATAGGGGCTGGCGGGCACGCACCAGAAACCGTCGAAGTCGTGCAGGGAGTGCGTGAGCGTATCGGTGTCGAGCCAGTGGGCGTTAACTGTCACGCCCAAGTTGGCGGCAGCCTGTTGCAGCGCCAGGGGGATGGCCTGGTGGGCGATCACCTCAGGGTTGTAGTCACCGATCAGGGCAAGGCTCAGAGGGCGGGTTGTCATCGTAGGCGTTCCATGGCTTGTGGTGGGGCTGGGGTGCACTATAGATTGGCGCTCACGCAATCAATATTGGCGTTTACCCATATGCTCAATGCGGCCACGCACTATTCAATCGCTTATACCGACCTGTCGCTGATCCTCGCCCTGGTGCGCGGCGGCAGCCTGGCACGCGCGGCGGCGTTGCTGCGCGTGGATGTGTCCACGGTGTTCCGCGCGGTGCGGCGCCTGGAGGCGGCGCTGGGCCAGACGCTGTTTGAAAAAAGCCGCGCGGGTTACTTGCCGACCAGCCTGGCCAGCACCCTGGCGCAGCAGGCCGAGCGCGCCGAGCAGGCGTTGGAGGCCGCGCGCATTGGCGTGGAGCAGGGCGGCGAAGTGATCAGCGGCACGGTGCGCCTGACATGTACCGACTCGGTACTGCAAGGCCTGCTGCTGCCTGCGCTGGCGCAGTTTATGCCGCAGTATCCCGCGCTCACTCTGGAGTTGAGCACCTCCAATGATTTCGCCAACCTCAGCCGTCGTGATGCGGATATCGCCCTACGCTTGACCAGGACGCCACCGGAGCATCTTGTAGGGCGCTGCCTCGGTACTGTGTCGTACGTCGTGTGTGCCAATGCCGACTATGCCCGGTGCCATGCCGGTCGGGAGTTGGCCGAGTTGGCCTGGATCGCACCGGATGATTTCCTGCCCGACCACCCCACCGTCGCCTGGCGCCGCGAACACCTGCCAGGCGTGCGCCCCAGCTATCGTTGCAACAGCATGTTGTCGGTCACCGAACTGGTGAAGGCCGGGCTCGGCGTGGCGGCGTTGCCCGACTTTTTATTGGATGACGCCCTGCAACCGCTGGGGCCGGCATTGGCAGGGCACGACACTGCGCTGTGGTTGCTCACGCGCCCCGACTGCCGGGCGTTACGCTCGGTGGTGACGTTGTTTGACGAGCTGGGACGGCACGTGCGCTTGAATAAATGAACGTTTGGGGCGAACTGCACCGACCTTGGCTTCAGGTTTTTCTCACAAAGTGCTCATGCATTTCACACGTCAGGGTTTCGATGTGTTCCGTCAGTTGCTTGGTCATTTCTGTCAGCCGGGTGTTTTGTTCGAGCAGTTCCAGCAGTTGTCTGGTGGTCTGCGCGGCCTGGGCCTGGCGTTCGGTATTGGCGATGGCCAGGGCTTCGCGGTGTTGCGCGTCGGCGTCTGACTGGGCTTTATCCCGTGCGGCTTGCCGGGTCTGGGCCAGCAGAATCAGCGGTGCGGCATAGGCTGACTGCAGGCTGAAGGCCAGGTTGAGCAGGATGAACGGGTACACGTCGAAGTGGGTGATGCCGGTGGCGTTCAATGCCACCCACAGCACCACGATGGCGGTTTGCGCGCCGAGGAAGGTCGGCGTGCCAAAGAAGCGCGCGAACGCTTCAGCCTTGAGCGCAAAGGTGTCGTTGCCAAAGGTGGGCGCCAAGTGCGCGTGGGCACGATGGAAGCGCAGGTGGTCGACGGGGGCTGTGTCGGGCTTTTCTGAGTGCATGGCGGGCTCGGGTCATCGTTAAGACAGGGGGTGACTATAGCCCTGGCGACCTGTCTTACGCATGAATAACCCGTAGCCTGCTTAGCGCCCGGCGCGCTCGTTGGCAAACGCACTCACCGCCTGCACCGCCTCGCTGGTGCCCTCGCGGATCTGCAGGATGACCGTGCCGGCTCGGTTGGCCAGGTCCACGGCTTGAGCGGCGCGGTCGCGGGTGCCGTCCATGCTCTCGATGGCCTGGCGGGTTTCGTCCTGGATCATCGCGATCATGCTGGAAATTTCCGCCGTTGAGCCACTGGTGCGTGCCGCCAATTGCCGGACTTCGTCGGCCACCACGGCAAATCCGCGGCCTTGCTCACCCGCGCGGGCTGCTTCGATGGCTGCGTTGAGGGCCAGCAGGTTGGTCTGCTCGGCGATGCCGCGAATGGTGTTGACGATGGTGGTGATCTGCTGCGAACGCTCGCCCAGCTTGGCGATCAGGTGCGAAGAGTCGTCGATGTCGGCGGCGATGTCGCGCATGCCGTTGGCGCTTTGCTGGATCACCTCGGCGCCTTTTTCGGCGATGTCCCGGGTACTCAGGGAAATGTGATACGCCTGGGCCGCGCTGGCCGCATCGGCCGCGTGTTGTTGCACGCTCGCGGTCACGTCCGAGGCGAACTTGACCACTTTGCACAGCTGGCCGCTGGCGTCATACACCGGGTTGTAGTTGGCTTCGAGCCAGACGGTCTGGCCGTTTTTGTCCACGCGTTCGAACTGGCCGCTGAACAGTTCGCCCTGGTTCAAACGTTTCCAGAATTCTTTGTAGGCCGCACTGTTGGCCAGTTGCGCCGGGCAGAACAGGCGATGATGCTGGCCCTGGATCTGCGCCAGGCTGTAGCCCATGCGCTGCAGGAAGTTCGCATTGGCCGTGATGATGGTGCCGTCGAGGTTGAATTCGATCACCGCCATTGCCCGGCCGATAGCCGCCAATTTGGCATTGGCTTCGCTCTCGGCCTGCAGGCGGTGGGTGACGTCCATGGCGTACTTGACCACCTTGATCACTTGGCCTGCCTCATCACGTACCGGGTTGTAGCTTGCCTCCAGCCACACCGACTGCCCCTTGTCGCCCACGCGTTCGTACGTACCGGCCTGAAATTGGCCGCTGCGCAGGTTCGACCACAACTGCTGGTACTCGGCGCTACGGGCGAACGCGGGGGGACACAACAGACGGTGGGGCTGGCCCACGATCTGCTCGGCGCGGTAGCCCATGGTTTTGAGGAAATTGTCATTGGCCCGCAACACATGGCCCTGCAGGTCGAATTCGATCACCGCCATGGAGCACTCGATGGCGTTCAGCAGGCTGGCCTGTTGCGCGAGGGTGTGGTGCAAGAGGCTGATGGTTTTTTTATGGGCGTTGAATAACATGTTCGGGGGCTCGTACAGGCAGACGTGAGGTATCCATGAATGTGCGCCTGTCCCCGTAAGGCATTCTGCCTTACGGTTGACCTGCTCATTGTCAGTGTCCTGTTTCTGACAGCGGGGGGGGAACAAGGGGCTCAGAGTGGTCAGCGTGACAAGAAGTTCGCCCCAGGGGCAGGACCTTTTTTGGGTAGGCGACCAGTGGCGGCATTGTGCTATCGCTCAGCCGGCCTGACGGGAGAATCAGACGAGGTGCGTAAGGCCTTTCAACTGCAGTGAACGACCTTTTTCTCACTGAGGTTGACCCGGTTGCGCCCGGTGTCCTTGGCGGCATACAGCGCCCGGTCCGCCGCATTCAGCCACATCGCGGCGTCGGTGAAGGAAGGATGGAAATCTGCCAGGCCGATGCTCAGGCTCACGCGCAGTTCGGGGATATGCGCGGGACGGTAGTTGCTGAATTTTTCGCGCATGCGCTCCATGATTCGCGCCGCTTCCTCCTGATGCATCTGCGGAAGAATCACACAGAATTCATCGCCGCCATAACGTCCCGCCAAGTCGTTATTCCCCAGGTTGCGCCGGAGCTCCAGGCTCAGTTGGCGCAGCACGGCGTCGCCGACGATATGGCCGTGGGTATCGTTGATCTGCTTGAAGTGGTCGATATCGATCAGCGCGATGGTGGCGTGGCTTTGTTGCTGCCGGCACTTGTGGAACGTGAGGTGCAGCAGGTCTTTCCATGAGCCGTGATTGAGCAGGCCGGTGAGGCTGTCGATGCGGCTTAACGCGCTGAGGGTGCGTTTGTGTGCCGACAGGTTGATCGCCAATTGATAGCAGACCATGCCGATGGCCATCGGGTAGAGGGTCAGCATCGGCAGGCAGGCATAAACTTGCACCAAACCGACGCTGGGGTTGAAGTGCAAGCCAAACAGCAGCACGGCCACCCCGGCGCCGAACAGTTGGGCCAGTGCGCCGCGAATCAACAGGCGTTTGCCGCCGGCGGCCACGTTGTTCATGGACACCATCGACAGCAGGGTGACGCTGGTTAACGGTGTGAACTGCAGCGTCGCGACCCAGAACCCACTGAACAAGGCGTCATACACCAGGTTGCGCTGTTCGCCGTCATAGGGAACCTTGGAATGGGCCGCCCACTGATACGCCAGGTGAGGCCAGACCACGCCATTGAACAGCAGTAATGCCCAGACCCAGCCAGGCATGGCCAACGGATACAGGGCTGCAATCACGCCGATGCTGCACATGGCCGCGCCGATGATCCTTGGCCTGTAGATGCGTCTGGCAAACGAAAGCCCTTTGCCTTGTCTGTTTTCCATAGATTCCCGGTTCAGCTGCTTGACCTGCACGGCGATGCACGCTCGGTGGATTAACCGTTGATCGGATAAGCGCGGTGAATATTGTGGGGACTCGCAGGGGAATAATCAGTGTCCTTCCAGGCCATTTGCGCAGAGCAGAGGGCGAAAGCGTCAAAAACGACCTGGAATGTCGCGCCTGCAACACCTTTTATGGGCGGCGCGGGGCAGTGACTTCGTAGCCGGCCAGGAACAGGTCGATGGCCGACTCGATGACATTGGCCTGGCTGGCAGTGTCGAGGATGGGTTGGCCGAGGGTGATCTGGGGCCAGAAAGCGAAGGCTTTGAGCAGGCTTTGGATCTGGTGGGCGGCAAACGCCGGGTCGGTGCAGCAGAGGCGGCCGTCTTCCTGGGCGGCACGTACCCATTGGGTGAAACCTTCTTCGCGCTGGCTCAGGCGGTTGACCATGTCTTGCGCGCGGTCCGGCGAATGAATGGTCGCAGCGATGGCGACGCGGGCCAGGTCGAGGAAATTGGCATCCGACATCATCTTCATCTTGGCCTCCAGCAACCCGCGCAATTGTTCGCGCAGCGGGCGTTCGCTGGCGTAGCTGACATCGAGTTGCGCGACGCTGCTGGCCCAGAGTTGGTGCAGGATTTCGGCGAACAACTCTTCCTTGCTGGGGAAGTGGTTGTACACGGTGCGTTTGGAAACCCCGGCGGTGGCGGCGATTTTGTCCATGCTGGTGACCTCGAAACCGTTCTCGCGAAACTCGGCGATGGCCGCTGCCACGATGGCTTGGCGTTTACGGTCGGTGAGGCGCTGAGGGGCAGTCATGGGTGGCGTTCGGCTCTTGAAGTAAAATTACACTCGGTAGTTTACTTGCTAACGGTTTTGTTGCAATCTTGAAACTACACTGTGCAGTGTAGTTTAGCTGCGGACCGTAGGAGTCACTCTGCAATGGCCACCGTCTCACCCCGCATCGACCCTTCCTCCACCGCCGTGCAGGGCAAATCGCATTTCAGTAACGCCCCCCCTGTGCCGCACGGTGGCTTCGGCAAAACCTTGCGTATCTTTTGGAACATGCTGTTCAACAAACCGCGTACCACGCGGCCGGTAGGGGCGATTCCGGTGCAACCGTTGTCCCGCGACCAATTGCTGGCCGCACCCGATCACAGCGTGTTTCGCCTTGGGCATTCCACCGTATTACTCAAGATGCGCGGTAAGTTCTGGGTGACCGACCCGGTATTCGCCGAACGCGCCTCGCCATTCAGTTGGGCCGGCCCCAAGCGCTTTCACCAGCCACCGATCAGTCTGGATGAGCTGCCTGAGCTGGAAGCGGTGATTCTTTCCCACAACCACTACGATCATCTTGACCGCAAGGCTGTCATCCAACTGGCCGCCAAGACCCGTTATTTTCTTGCGCCGCTGGGCGTGGGTGACCTTCTGGTCAAGTGGGGCGTGGCGGCCGACAAGGTGCGCCAGCTGGATTGGTGGCAGGGCACCGAGGTGCAGGGCATTCGTTTCGTGGCGACGCCGGCGCAGCATTTTTCCGGGCGCGGGCTGTTTGATGCCAACCAGACGCTGTGGTGTTCCTGGGTGATGGTCGACGGCGCGCGGCGGATCTTTTTCAGCGGTGACACCGGTTATTTCGACGGCTTCAAGCGGATCGGCGAACAGTACGGCCCATTTGACCTGACGCTGATGGAAACTGGGGCCTACAACGTCGACTGGCCACACGTGCACATGCAGCCGGAGCAAACCCTGCAGGCGCACATCGACCTCAAAGGGCGTTGGCTGCTGCCGATTCACAACGGCACCTTCGACCTGGCTTTCCATGCCTGGCACGAACCGTTCGACCGCATCATGGCGCTGGCGTGGGAGCGCAATGTGTCGATTACCACGCCGCCGATGGGGCGCGCGTTCAGTTTGAATCACCCTGAGCGTGGGTATGCATGGTGGTTGGAGGTGGAAACTCAGGATGCGCAACAGCCCCTCGTGAGCTGATGAGGGGGGATCGGAAAAAGGAGTTTTCAAGCTGTTTCAGGACTGCGACACGTGCCCATGAAGGGTGCGATGATCCCCGAAAATGAGTGTTCAGGGGGCAGATCTGATGGAAGGCAAGTGTAAGAAATATGGGTGGCCGGGCATGGGTTGTCAGATCGGAGCGTGGGGGCCCGCGCTCACGGAATCCACCGGCCTGGCGACGGCAACCTGCCATTCCGCCGTCGAACCCGCGAGCCCGCCCAGCATTGCGTTTGGTGGTGTTCCCTTGCCTCAGGTGCATGCCGACAGCCGCGTCCCGATCCCGGGTTATGACGCACCGGCACTTCCCATAAAGCCCATGCGGGATCCCTCGTTGTCGCTGATCGCCTTGAACGGTGTCGACCCAAGGGAGCCAGTCATGGTGGCGGTGCCGCCGGTGCAAGACAATTGCACGTTTACGACCGTCTACGGGTTGTCCGGCAAACGCATAGGGTTTGCCGACTGCTACGGGAGTGGCCCTGATCAAACGTCTATCGCACACCGGCCGCCCTTCACGCGGGCGCTGGAAACCCTGTGTCGGGCCGGGGTAAAGCTGGTTCCGGTACCGGCACGACGGGTTGATGCAAGCCTCCAGTTCAACCTGCACACCCACAATGAAATCGACGAACTGGTGAACGAGTATCGGCTGGATGCCCTGGTATCCGACAGCCAGAGTGCCGCGTTCCATGAGGCGTGTTGGGCTGGGTATCCACGGTTTGGCGAGCCACTCGAGGGCGGCACTACGGTGTGGTTCTACGGTGCGCGATGGTCGAGGGAATCACTGGCCGTGGTGGTGCAGGGGTATCGCAGCGTGCGTTTGAACAACCCCACGCCTGACCCTGGGCACTGAAACCAATGGCTCCATCATTGTGCCCGCGGTGTTCCAACGCCGTGGAGCGAACCCCGCCAAAGTAGGCGTCAAACCTGGGGGGTTTAGCCTGCGCACCTGGCGTCGGCCCTCATTCCCCACCCCGGCGCAAACCCTGGAAAAAATACCAGCCCTTCTGCTTCCAGCCGAAACGCCAGGGCCAGACGGGTTTTGTCATCCACCTCGCCAAGGCCTTCAAACTGTTGAACCGATTCGACCGCGACGCCCGCGTGACGGGCCAGGTCTTCGCGGCTCCAGCCCAGCATGAGCCGGGCCTGTGCGCTATGTTTGGCGGTGAATTGGTGCAGGACGATCTGCTGTTCTACAAAAGAGCTCATTGCCAGAGAGGACATCGGGTTTCTCCAGGGTTCGACGGGGAGGGCAAACTATACTGTGTTTTTGTACAGTTGTTTCGACCGCTCATCAACTGGATTTTTTTGATGGCTTTTCAGCCTCCCTCTATTCGACCCTCGGCGCCTCCCGAATAATCAGGTGGTCCAGGTTCTCGATATTCGCGCTGAACACCCCGAACGTCTGCTCGGGGTTCTTCTTGCTCGGCACCTGTTTCAGCTCGGGCGTCACTCCATAAAAGAAGCAATACAGCGACCGCTCACTGCTCGCAGCGGCTTTGATCTGCTCCAGGAATGCGGTGCGCTTGCGGTAGTTGTCGATGAGTTTTTTGCTCAGGTAGACGTTCACCGAATACGGCTTCTTGTCGTGCCATACCTTCTTTTCGAAGTCGATGCGAAAGCTGCTGGTGTAATCCTTGATCGCTTTGATCTTGCCCCAGTAGATCAAGCCCTTGTTGTCTTGCAGGTATTCGATTTTCTTGAAAAAAGCCCAATAGGTCGCCGTGTGATCACCGATCTTCAGCGGCATGCGCTTGAGCGTATCCTTGTCGTCGATATTGGACACGTAGCATTCCACCGGGTGGGCGAATACGCTGGTTTTATCTGGGGTATGGTCGCTGGCGCCGTGGGATGGGGTTGCTTGAGGTGACGGCACCTTCGTGTGGGCTTGTGGGAGGCTTCCTTCGGTACCGGCGGGTGCGGGTTTGCGTGGGTACTGACGCCGCGTCAGCACCCATTCCGACGGGAAGTTGTCCTCGCGCTCGTCGTCATTTTCACCCGCAGCGGCCTTGTGCGTACTGGCATAGCGGCAGCCTTCGATATGCCGGGTGCTGGTTTTGTTCTTGAAATGCGGCGTGCGCACATAATTGACGTTTTTCGCGTTGAAGGTGCCCAGTGCATTGCCCGTATCGAACGCCCCACGGCAGGCGTCGTTGGGGCAGAGGAAGCTATCCTGTTCGGAGTCGTAGGCTGCGGTTTCATCGAAATTCAGCTCTCGGACGTCGTAGATCGACAGCTTGTCATCGAGGCTCAGGCTGTAGGCCGTATCGAATTTCATGGGGCTTGGGTCCGGGAGAAGTTTCGCTGGATATTACGCAGATATCGGTCATTGCAGCGATCGAATGTACAGGCTTACGGCCCCCAGCGAAGCTACCGCCAACCCCGCCACCGCATTAGCGCTGCAACCGAGCCCGCTTTTTCTTCTTCGCATGAAAATGCCGAAAATGCGCGTCCTGCGCCGCCGCCAGCAACTCCCGGTCCCCGCGCGTATCGCCCCAGGCCCTGAGCCGGTACTCCCCCAGGTCGCCATACACCGCTTCGAGCCGCAGCACCTTGTTCTCACAGCGGCAATTATTCCCGGTGAGCTTGCCGGTCAACACCCCATCCACCACTTCAAGCTCAGTGCCGATCAAGCGGATGCCAAGCCGATCGGCAAACGGCTGCAACACCAACGCCGGCGACGCCGAACACAGCGTCACCACCGCCCCCGAGCCCAACTCCTGCTCCACCGACAACACCCCCGCCGGGCGCATCAACCGCGCCCAATTGCGCTGGCAATACTCCTCGGCCTTCTGCTGCACCCACGTCTTCTCCACCCCCGTCATAAAGGTGCGGATCAACTGCGCCTTCAACTCATCCCGGCTGATCTGCCGCACCAAAAAGCGCAGCCCCGGCACCGCCAGCTTGACCATCCGGCCATAAAACTCGCCGGGGCCAAAGGCAAACTTGAGGAAGGGCACAAAACTGTCGTGGTGGGTGAGGGTGCCGTCGAAGTCAAAGACGGAAAGTACTTTGGCATCAACGGGGCCGGCTTCGAGCATGTCTGGGTTCACGGGTTGGCCTCGGTCCTATCTAATAGTTTTGAACGTGCATCAGCTGTGACAGCAGGAGTCTACTCCCGTGCCAATCTTCCGATTTTGGCGTAAAGCCCTTCGGTGAAAGCCTCCCGATCACTCGACCGGTGACGACGCTGATGGCAATTGGGGCACAAGGCTACAGCATTGGTGATGCGATCCGAACCCTTCTGGGCCAGGTGCTTGACGTGATGTACTTCGAGGAATGGCAAACGTTTATGGGTAGTCCATTTGTTCCAGCCGTTCAAGGGCCTTGTCCAACGCAGTTTGTTGCACGCACAACCGACAGCGCAGGTCGTCAAGCTGTTCTCTCCGCTGTGCTATCGATAGCTTCGTGGGGTTATCCAATAGCCGCTGCGCATGCTGTTGGATCATCGCGATGTGGTTGTAAACCAGCCTCACGGCAGCCTTTGCAGAGTGTTTATCCGCTTTGGCTAGATGCTGGGCTTTCAATAGGATGCCGCTTGCAATCAAACTTCCGCCGGCAGCTGCGATGGTGTAGCTGACAAGTGCGGCGGCCAGCTTAAGGTCGCTAAAGTACTTAGCGACTTCGGCGTTATCGGCGGCTTCTTGCAAACTGTAGGAAAGGTATCCGCCGGCGAGGGCCAGGACAAAACCCATGACGCAGAGAACGAACGGTTTTCTGAAGACAAACCCACCGAGAAACATCCAGGTAGCCAGTCCGATTGACGCGATTATGATTAGGGTGGCGTAGAGCATTTCCATGTGCTGATTGGACCTTCTAACTTCCATATATAAAAAAAGAGCCGCCCATGGGCGGCTCTATCTGGTGTTTGTAACTTCAATCCCAGCTCAGCGCGCCGCCGGTCTGGTACTCAATCACACGGGTCTCAAAGAAATTCTTCTCTTTCTTCAAATCCATAATCTCGCTCATCCACGGGAACGGGTTGGTCGTGCCTGGATACTCTTCCTTCAGCCCAATCTGCGACAAACGACGATTCGCGATGAACTTGAGGTAATCCTCCATCATCGCCGCATTCATCCCCAGCACCCCACGCGGCATGGTGTCACGCGCATATTCGATCTCCAACTGAGTCCCTTGCAGGATCATCTGGGTCGCTTCTTCCTTCATCTCGGCATCCCACAAATGCGGGTTTTCGATTTTGATCTGGTTGATCACGTCGATACCGAAGTTCAGGTGCATCGACTCATCGCGCAGGATGTACTGGAACTGCTCGGCCACGCCGGTCATTTTGTTGCGGCGGCCCATGGAGAGGATCTGGGTGAAGCCGCAGTAGAAGAAGATGCCTTCCAGTACGCAGTAGTAGGCGACCAAGTTGCGCAGCAGTTCTTTGTCGGTGTCGACGGTGCCGGTTTCGAACTTGGGGTCGGAGATCGAGCGGGTGTATTTCAGGCCCCACGCGGCCTTTTTAGCCACCGATGGGATCTCGTGGTACATGTTGAAGATCTCGCCTTCATCCATGGCCAGCGATTCGATGCAGTACTGGTAGGCGTGGGTGTGGATCGCTTCTTCGAAGGCCTGGCGCAGGATGTACTGGCGGCACTCCGGGTTGGTGATCAGGCGGTACACGGCCAGCACCAGGTTGTTGGCGACCAGCGAGTCGGCGGTGGAGAAGAAGCCCAGGTTGCGCATGACGATGCGGCGTTCGTCGTCGGTGAGGCCTTCGGGGTTTTTCCACAGGGCGATGTCGGCGGTCATGTTGACCTCTTGCGGCATCCAGTGGTTGGCGCAGCCGTCGAGGTACTTCTGCCAGGCCCAGTCGTACTTGAAGGGCACGAGTTGGTTGAGGTCGGCGCGGCAGTTGATCATGCGTTTTTCGTCAACGGCGACGCGGGCGGAGGCGCCTTCGAGTTCGGCGAGGCCTTCGGCGACGTCGAGTTTGTCCAGGGCAGCCTTGGCGCGGATGATGGCGGCGGAGTCGTTGGCGGTGACGGCGCGGGCTTCGACGGCGGCAGCGGCGCCGGCACCGTCGAGGCGGTCCATGTTGGCTTCGGTGGCGTGGCCGGCGTTGGCGCCTTTAGCGGCTACTTCGCCTTCTTCTTCTTTGTCGAATTCGTCCCAGCTCAGCATGACGTGTCGTCTCCTGCGTGAGGGCTCAAAGGTGCCCGTGTGAAACCGCGTGGTTGGGTGTTCACACGGCCCTGAGGCCGCGGTGGATCTTAAGGAATCGTTTGTTGCAGCAGCTCGCGCAGGCATTAAACGGAATAGGGTTACGGGTACTCTGCGTGAGGCTTGAGGTGCGGAGCGGTGCGCGCTTGCTCCAGCGGAGGCCTCAGGTCTGGCTCTTCGTCCCAATGTAATGGGATATTGCAGGCCCGATTTACCCGCGCATTATAGGGAAAAAATCGGCGCTGTGTTGCGGCGGATGGTCTCGGCGCGCGCACAAAATGAAGACTTTTTTACCCGGAGTGCGGGTTTACAGGGGTTGGCGGGGTAGGAATTTTTTGACGGACGGTGACGAGATTTCAGTGGGCATTTGCCGCATGCAGGCGCCAGCCCTGTAAATCGGGCAGTTGGCGGGGTAGGGCTCAATGTGCAGGGCCGGGTATTTGAGCGCGCAGAAACTGCAGCAGGCTTCTGCATGCCGCCGATTGATACGGCGTGGGCCGGGTGATGATGTGAAAGCGCCTGGACGCCCAACTGTCGCTCAACCCGATGCTGACCAGCCCCGGCCCGTCGGTGTAGCTGACCGCTTTGCGGGGAATGACGGCGATACCCATGTGTGCCTGGATCATCCAGCACACCGCATCGAAGCTCTTTACATGCACGTCGTACTGGATCGTTTGGCTGTCGCTGCGGGCCGCGTGGTCCAGCATTCGGTACAGCGGGCTGTCCGTGTGCAGGGCGATATGGCGGAACGACAGGCTGTCTGAAAAGGCGATCACGCGATGCTGGCACAACGGGTGGCCCATCGGCACCATCAGCACCAGTTCGTCCCAGTGGTAATCATGCACCTGCAGCCCGCGCTCTACCGCGTCGCACAGGCCCGTGCCAATACCCAGTTCATGTTGATTGCCGAGCACCGATTCCAGGACCTCTTCGCTGGTCTGTTCCTCCAGTGCTATTTCAATACCGGGGTACTCCGTACGGAAGGCGCGAAGGTCGTGGGGCAGGAACTGAATGATGCTGGAGCGGTTCGCGCCGATCCTGATATGCCGCGTCGGCCCTTGGCGAAGCCGGACATCTGCGCGCTCATCTGCAATAAGTCATCGACGACCCGCGTTGCGTGTTCAAACAGGCACTGGCCGGCAGGCGTGGCGGTGATGCCTTTTTTGTGCCGATAGAACAAGGGGGTGCCAACGGCTTCTTCCAGTTCCGCAATGCGTTTGCTCACCGCCGAGGCCACCCTGTTTTCTCGTTCCGCGGCGCGCGCAATGCTGCCCAATTCGCAGGCGGCAATGAAGAGCTTCAAGGAGGTGGGGTCAAATCGCCAGATTGATTGCATGGAGCACCGCTATTTGGTGATGGGTGTGCTGAGCAATGATCACTACCGTTAAACGGGTCGAAGTTTAGTCTCGCTCTCAAAAGGAGAGGGCATATGGCTAAAACACCCCTGCGCTTTGAAGGACGCATCCTGTTTTTATCCAGCCACTGCGAGGCCGTTCGTGCCCAGCTCCAGGGGCACGACATCACGCTGACCGCTGCGCTGCCACTGCGTGATGATATTTCCACCGATGAAATCACGCCCGTGGTCGTCATGATGACCTATGACGCGCGGCTGGGTGAGTTTCCCTACGTGGGCTTCAAGGTTGAAGGCGTGTGCCCGATCGGCAATTTTGCGGTTCAGGCGGGCGGGTTCACGGTCACGGTGGCAGGCAAGCGTTATGGCAAGGGCTCTTCGCGCGAATCCAGCCCACTTGCCGTCGCGTGATGGCAACGTGTTCAACCCGCTCCCGAGCAGCCGGCCTCTCACGTTGGTCGAAAAGATCATCGAGCGTCGTCGCCTCGGGCCTGATAAGGCGGTGGCGAAAGGGGATGGCGTATTTATCTCGGCGGACTGGCGTTTTAGCCACGATTACTTCACCGGGATGTGCGCGCACTTGATGCACGACGCTTTTGGTGACGATGTGGCGCTGGTGCGTGCCCATGAAATTATTGCTTTTCAAGACCATCTCATCCTGGCCAGCCAGAGTGTGGCCCATGTGCGAGACAACCTGCTCGCTGCGGTCGGTGGGCTGGCCAGCGCCCATCACGCGTTTGTACGGCGCTACCCGGTGATCGAGCACGGCGCATTGCACGACAGGCCTGGCTCGGAGGGTATCTGTCACGCCTTGATGACCGAGAAGTACGCGCTGCCCGGTCAGGTCGTCGTCGGTACCGACTCACATTCCCCGCACTCCGGCGCGCTGGGCTGCCTGGCCTTCGGGGCCGGCGCCACCGACATTGCCAACAGTTGGGCCACGGGTTACATCCGTTGCCGGGTGCCCGAGATCATCCGTGTCGAGCTCAATGGCCGGCTTGTGCCGGGGGTTACCGCCAAGGACGTGGTACTGCAGTTGCTGAGCCTGGCATTCATTCGTCAGGGCCATGGGATTGGCGCGGTGTTCGAGTACACCGGCGAAGCGGTGCGGGCCATGTCCATTGATGAGCGGGCCACGTTGACCAATATGGTGGCGGAGCTGGGCGGGTTCACCGGTATCGTGCAGCCCGACCAGAAAACTGTCGATTTCATCCTTGAGCGCCGGGGCGTGGCTATTGAATTGGAAGGGTGGTTATTCAGCGATGCGCAGGCCGAGTACAAAGAGCGGTTGGCGATCGACTGTTCGCGCCTGAGGCCCAGGGCTTGTCCCTGCATGAGCGCACCCGGCTCTACCTGCAATATGGCACGCTGGCAGTTCGCGACTACTGCATCGAAAAGGGCTACCTGGCCACCTTCGAGCGCCTGGGCGTCGAAATGATCATGCCCGGGTGTGGCGCCTGCGCGAACTGTGGGCCGGGGTCATCCACGCGCGCGGACCAAGTAACGGTGAGTGCGATCAACCGCAGCATTGCTATCGCCGGGGGGATTGCCGCCGTGAATACGGTGGGGCAGCTCAGTGGGATGGTCGCGCCGTTGCTGGTGGGCTACATCAACGATGTAGGCGGCAACACCTACCTTGGCATGTTGGCGCTGGCACCGTTCTGCCTGATATGCACAGGCGTGGTGTACTGGGGGTTGCCGGATGATCGCACCACAGGCAAGCCTGCTCGTCGGTTTATGAACGTCGCGCGGCTGGGGCGATAAAAGAGGCTGGGCCTTTGCCGCAAGAACGATTTCTTGCGGCGAGCAAGCATTCAACTTGAAAACTCATTACCCGTTGGAGCAACCATTGCCCATCACGTGATAATTAAGAATATGCCGTTGGCCGTGCGAGTCTTCATATTCCATCTTCACCGGTACAACTTCGCAGACTTCCGGGATATTACTCATGGACACTACTTTGGCGACATCCAAGTGCGTGCTGTAGGTGTAGTCCTCAACAATCGGGGCGTTCTGGCCGGCCAGCTCGGTCGGGGCTTCGTCGGCCAAGACGGTGGTGGCAAACAGGCTGCTGAGGGCCATTGCTACTAGAACTTTCATTTCTTTACTTACCTTCTTTGGGGCGAAAGGGGTCACGGGGCCCTTGTGAGGCCGCGTGCGTAACTTGAAGTTTGGGAGTTCGGATTAACGTTGCCTTCGTGGGGGCTGTTGCGGTGTTAATCAGATTGCCTTGTTGGCGGAGTTGATTTTAGGCGTGGGGGTTATATTCATATACCCGTGGTTTTGATAAACACTTTTAGCGGTTTTTGTAACAATCCCGTGTTAAAGGTTTTTTCACAAACCGTCGAAGCGCCGCAGGCCGCGGGCCAGAGCGCCAAAGCTGGATACCGGGGCAATTTGTAGGGGCTTGTTACTACCATCGTCGAATGGTTCTATAGGCCGGCCCCGGCTACAACAGGGCCATACAAAAACAACTATTGTCACCGAGGTAAGAAAGATGAGTGCGGCTTCCCTGTACCCCGTTCGCCCCGAAGTAGCAGCCAACACGCTGACCGATGAGGCGACCTACAAGGCCATGTACCAGCAGTCGGTGGTCAACCCCGATGGTTTCTGGCGTGAGCAAGCCAAGCGTCTTGACTGGGTCAAGCCTTTCACCGCGGTGAAGCAGACCTCTTTCGACGACCACCATGTCGACATCAAGTGGTTTGCCGACGGCACCCTGAACGTTTCCTACAACTGCCTGGACCGTCATCTCGCCGAGCGTGGCGATCAGGCGGCGATCATCTGGGAGGGTGATGACCCTGCCGAAAGCCGCACCATCACCTACCGCGAGCTGCACGAAGAAGTCTGCAAGTTCGCCAACGCCCTGCGTGGCCAGGACGTGCACCGCGGCGACGTGGTGACGATCTACATGCCGATGATCCCCGAAGCCGTGGTCGCCATGCTGGCCTGTACCCGCATCGGTGCGATCCACTCGGTGGTGTTCGGCGGTTTCTCGCCGGAGGCCCTGGCCGGCCGTATCATCGACTGTAAGTCGAAGGTGGTGATCACCGCCGACGAAGGCATCCGCGCAGGTAAGAAAATTCCGCTCAAGGCCAACGTCGATGACGCCCTGACCAACCCGGAAACCAGCAGCATTCAAAAGGTCATCGTGTGCAAGCGCACCAATGGCGCGATCAAGTGGAACCAGCATCGCGACATCTGGTACGAAGACCTGATGAAAGTGGCCGGCACCGTGTGTGCGCCTAAAGAAATGGGCGCCGAAGAAGCGCTGTTCATCCTCTATACCTCCGGTTCCACCGGCAAGCCTAAAGGCGTGCAGCACACCACCGGCGGCTACCTGTTATACGCAGCCCTGACCCACGAGCGCGTGTTCGACTACCGCCCGGGCGAAATCTACTGGTGCACCGCCGACGTTGGCTGGGTCACCGGCCACACCTATATCGTCTATGGCCCGCTGGCCAATGGCGCGACCACGCTGCTGTTCGAAGGCGTGCCGAACTACCCGGACATCACCCGGGTGGGCAAGATCGTCGACAAGCACAAGGTCAACATCCTCTACACCGCGCCGACTGCGATCCGCGCGATGATGGCCTCGGGCACCGCCGCTTGCGAAGGCGTGGATGGCAGCAGCCTGCGCTTGCTGGGTTCGGTGGGTGAGCCGATCAACCCCGAGGCGTGGGACTGGTACTACAAGAACGTCGGCCAATCCCGTTGCCCGATCGTCGATACCTGGTGGCAGACCGAAACCGGCGCCACCCTGATGAGCCCGCTGCCGGGCGCTCATGCGCTCAAGCCGGGTTCGGCCGCACGGCCGTTCTTTGGCGTGGTGCCGGCGTTGGTGGACAACCTGGGCAACATCATCGAAGGCGCCGCCGAAGGCAACCTGGTGATCCTCGATTCGTGGCCAGGCCAGGCGCGTACGCTGTACGGCGATCATGACCGTTTTGTGGACACTTACTTCAAGACCTTCCGCGGCATGTACTTCACCGGCGACGGTGCGCGTCGTGACGAAGACGGCTACTGGTGGATCACCGGGCGTGTGGACGACGTGCTTAACGTGTCCGGCCACCGCATGGGCACCGCCGAGATCGAAAGCGCGATGGTCGCCCACCCTAAAGTCGCCGAAGCGGCGGTGGTGGGTGTGCCGCACGACATCAAGGGGCAGGGCATTTATGTGTACGTCACCCTTAAAAATGGCGAAGAGCCGAACGAAGCGCTGCGCCTGGAGTTGAAAAACTGGGTGCGCAAGGAGATCGGGCCGATCGCTTCGCCGGATGTGATCCAGTGGGCGCCGGGCTTGCCGAAGACCCGTTCGGGCAAAATCATGCGCCGCATCCTGCGCAAGATTGCCACGGCTGAGTACGACGGGCTGGGTGATATCTCCACCCTGGCCGACCCAGGTGTGGTGGCGCATTTGATCGAAACCCACAAGACCATGAACGTCGCGTAACGCGGGCTAGGTGGCAAAGAGCCCCATTCGGCATGAGCCGGCTGGGGCTTTTTTGTGCGTTCTCGAAACCACGAAGATCCCCTGTGGGAGGGAGCTTGCTCCGATAGCGGAGGTCCAGTGACCTAGGTGTTGGCTGACACACTGCAATCGGGAGCAAGCCCCCTTCCACATTTGGGCTGCATTTCAGGTCAGGCTCATGACCAGTCCAATAAATATCGGTTTTTCACGTAGGAGGTTTCTGAATGTTACCGAGCGGCGCAAATGTGTAACCCTGCGCCCAAACATGAGGCAAAGCGCTACGCCCGCGCCGCGAAAAACCGCGTTTTAGACACCCCCGCAAATAAGATCAAACGCCACACTTGCCGTGCTAGAAGGGTTTGCGAATAATAGGCCCGCAATTTGCAGCGTCTACAGGTTTAGTGTCTTTTGTCTCTGCATAAAATTCAGGGGCTGTCAATGAGCTGGAACCGCTTTCTCGGTGCTTCTGTAAATTGTTGTCGCATTGAGGAAATATCGGCTTCCGGCCTGTCGTTAGAATGCCGATCACTCGCTCGTCGTCTCCAGTGTTGAACTGGCGTAGGACGCAGCACCGCTATTCGGTTTCACCTTCGCCGCATCGTGGGCCATGGCTCATACTGCTGTTTTGCCCTATACCGATGGAGTCCCAAGATGAAGAAACTCGTGCTGTTGGGCGCCCTGGCGCTGTCCGTGCTGTCCATGCAGGCTTTCGCTGAAGGCAAGCCTCTGAAAATTGGTATCGAAGCGGCCTACCCTCCGTTTGCCTCGAAGGCGCCGGATGGCAGCATCGTCGGTTTTGACTACGACATCGGCAACGCCCTGTGCAAGCAGATGGACGTCAAGTGCACCTGGGTCGAGCAGGAATTCGATGGCCTGATCCCAGCGCTCAAAGTGCGCAAGATCGACGCGATCCTGTCGTCCATGTCCATTACCGACGACCGCAAGAAGTCCGTGGACTTCACCAACCGCTACTACCTGAGCCCGGCGCGCCTGGTGATGAAGGACGGCACTGCGGTCAGCGACAGCCTGGATGAGTTGAAAGGCAAGAAGATCGGCGTACAGCGTGGCTCGATCCATGACCGTTTCGCCCATGAAGTCCTGGCGCCAAAAGGTGCGGACATCAAGGGTTACAGCACCCAGAACGAAATCTACCTGGACGTGGCTGCCGGTCGTCTCGACGGTACCGTGGCTGACGCTACCCTGCTGCAGGACGGTTTCCTGAAAACCGACGCCGGCAAAGGCTACGCGTTTGTAGGCCCGTCGTTCACCGAAGCCAAATACTTCGGCGACGGCATCGGCATCGCGGTACGCAAGGGCGACAAGGAAAACCTGGACCGCATCAACGCAGCCATCGCCGCGATCCGTGCCAACGGCGAATACAAGAAAATCCAGGACAAGTACTTCGACTTCGATATCTACGGCGCTGACGCCAAGTAAATCGTCGCGGCTGTCTGTGCAAAATGGCGCAAGCAACAGAACACTCTGAAGTTTGCGCCATTTTTTCATCCCCCTTTTCGAGGACCTGAATCATGTTGAAAGGCTACGGGGCCGTCATCCTCGATGGCGCATGGTTGACGCTTCAGCTCGCCTTGTCGTCCATGGCCTTGGCCATTGTTCTGGGTCTGATCGGGGTCGCGTTACGCCTGTCGCCGGTGCGCTGGCTGGCCTGGCTGGGTGACTTGTACTCCACGGTGATCCGCGGGATCCCCGACCTGGTGCTGATCCTGCTGATTTTCTACGGCGGTCAGGACCTGCTCAACCGCGTCGCGCCGATGCTCGGCTACGACGACTATATCGACCTGAACCCCTTGGCCGCCGGTATCGGCACCCTGGGTTTCATCTTTGGCGCCTACCTGTCGGAAACCTTCCGCGGTGCCTTCATGGCCATCCCCAAGGGGCAGGCCGAAGCCGGCCTTGCCTATGGCATGAGCAGCTTCCAGGTGTTTTTCCGGGTGATGGTGCCGCAGATGATTCGGCTGGCTATCCCTGGGTTCACCAATAACTGGCTGGTACTCACCAAGGCCACTGCGCTGATTTCGGTGGTGGGCCTGCAAGACATGATGTTCAAGGCCAAGCAGGCGGCAGATGCCACCCGCGAGCCTTTTACCTTCTTCCTCGCGGTGGCGGCGATGTACCTGGTGATCACCAGCGTGTCGTTGCTGGCCCTGCGTCATCTTGAGAAGCGCTACTCGGTAGGCGTAAGGGCGGCTGATCTATGATCTTCGACTACAACGTCATCTGGGAATCCATGCCGCTGTACCTTGGCGGTTTGCTGACCACCCTGAAACTGCTCGCCATTTCGCTGTTTTTCGGCCTGCTCGCCGCCTTGCCGCTGGGCTTGATGCGCGTGTCCAAGCAGCCGATCGTCAACGGCGCGGCGTGGCTCTACACCTACATCATCCGCGGCACGCCGATGCTGGTGCAGCTGTTTTTGATCTACTACGGGCTGGCGCAGTTCCAAGCGGTACGCGAGAGCTTCCTGTGGCCGCTGCTGTCCAGCGCCACCTTCTGCGCGTGCCTGGCCTTTGCGATCAACACCAGCGCCTACACCGCAGAAATCATCGCCGGCAGCCTCAAGGCCACGCCCAATGGCGAGATCGAGGCAGCCAAGGCCATGGGCATGTCGCGCTATAAGCTGTACCGCCGCATCCTGCTGCCGTCGGCCTTGCGCCGCGCGCTGCCGCAGTACAGCAACGAAGTGATCATGATGCTGCAGACCACCAGCCTGGCGTCCATCGTCACCCTGATCGACATCACCGGTGCCGCGCGCACGGTGAATGCGCAGTTTTACCTGCCGTTCGAGGCCTACATCACCGCCGGCGTGTTCTACCTGTGCCTCACCTTCATCCTGGTACGCCTGTTCAAGTTGGCCGAGCGCCGCTGGCTGAGCTACCTGGCGCCACGGAAGCATTGATATGGAACGTATCGATCACCTATTGCCCTGGGGGCATCTGGGCTGCGAACGCCAACTGAGCGTATTCCGCTTTGGCAGTGGCGAGCGCAAGGCCTATATCCAGGCCAGCCTGCACGCCGATGAACTGCCCGGCATGCGCGCCGCCTGGGAACTGAAAAAACGCCTCGGCGAACTGGAACGTCAAGGCGCCCTCAACGGGGTAATCGAGTTGGTACCGGTGGCCAACCCGATGGGCCTGGGCCAGTTGCTGCAAGGCAGCCACCAAGGGCGTTTCGAGGTAGGCAGCGGCAAGAATTTCAACCGTGATTTCGTCGAATTGAGCGAACCGGTCGCGGCGTTGCTGCAAGGCCGGCTGGGCGATGATGCCCACGCCAACGTGGGCATGATTCGTCAGGCCATGAGCGCCGCGCTCAGCGCGTTGCCGGCCCCGAGCAGCCAGTTGCAAGGCATGCAGCGTATCTTGCTGAGCCACGCCTGCACCGCCGATGTGGTGCTCGACTTGCACTGCGACGCCGAGGCCGCGCTGCATATGTACGCGTTGCCCCAGCATTGGCCGCAGTGGCGTTCGCTGTCGGCGCATTTGAACGTGAAGGTCGGCCTGCTGGCGGAAGATTCCGGCGGCAGCTCGTTCGATGAAGCGTGCTCGTTGCCGTGGTTGCGTCTGTCGCGGATGTTCCCTGAGGCGCAGATCCCGCTGGCGTGCCTGGCGACGACCCTGGAATTGGGTGGCCAGGCCGATACCGGCCGGGATGAAGCGATCTTCCACGCCGAAGGCATCCTCGCATTCCTCGCCGAGCAGGGCCTGATCAAAGGTCAATGGCCGGAGCCGCAGTTCGAGCCTTGCGAAGGCATGCCTTTCGAAGGTACGCAATTGCTGTTCGCCCCCCACGCCGGGGTCATCAGTTACCTGCGTAAGGCCGGTGACTGGGTTGAGAAGGGCGATGCGATTTTTGAAGTGATTGACCCCCTGGAAGACCGCGTGAGCGTCATCTGCGCGGGCACCTCGGGGGTGTTGTTTGCCGTTGAACGGCTACGTTATGCCCAAGCGGGTTTCTGGCTGGCCAAGGTGGCGGGGCGCGATGCGCTGCGGCACGGGCGCTTGCTCAACGACTGACCACCTGTTTTTGTGAGAACCGACCGCATGTACAAGCTTGAAGTCCAAGACCTGCATAAACGCTATGGCAGTCATGAAGTGCTCAAAGGCGTGTCCCTGGCCGCCGCGGCCGGTGATGTGATCAGCATCATCGGTTCCAGCGGTTCGGGCAAAAGTACCTTTTTGCGCTGCATCAACCTGCTGGAGCAACCCCACGCCGGCAAGATCCTGCTCAATAACGAAGAGCTGAAACTGGTGGCCAACAAGGACGGCGCCTTGAAGGCCGCCGACCCCAAGCAACTGCAACGCATGCGTTCGCGCTTGTCCATGGTGTTCCAGCATTTCAACTTGTGGTCGCATATGACCGCCGTTGAGAACGTGATGGAAGCCCCGGTGCATGTGCTGGGCGTGTCGAAGAAAGAAGCCCGTGAAAAGGCCGAGCACTACCTGGCCAAAGTCGGCGTTGGGCATCGTAAGGATGCGTTCCCCGGCCACATGTCCGGCGGCGAGCAGCAGCGCGTGGCGATTGCCCGTGCCCTGGCGATGGAGCCGGAGGTGATGCTGTTCGACGAACCCACCTCGGCGCTCGACCCGGAGTTGGTTGGCGAGGTGCTCAAGGTGATGCAGGACCTGGCTCAGGAAGGCCGCACCATGGTGGTGGTGACCCACGAAATGGGCTTTGCCCGCGAAGTGTCCAACCAGTTGGTGTTCCTGCACAAAGGCATTGTTGAAGAGCGCGGCAACCCGAGGGAAGTGCTGGTCAATCCACAGTCCGAGCGCCTTCAGCAGTTCCTGTCCGGCAGCTTGAAATAACACCCCTGCTGAAATTGCTGGCGCTTTAGGTGGGAGGGGGCTTGCTCCCGATAGCGGTCCATCAGATACACATGTGCTGACTGGTACACCGCTATCGGGAGCAAGCCCCCTCCCAGATTTGTTTTTGAGCTTTGTATTGGTTTACGGGCTAGCATTGCCCCACAGTTTCTTTCACTGTTTTTGTTTCGGATAGCTCCCACATGACCGCCCACAAAATTGGTTTCCTGATTTGGCCCAGCACAAAAGCGCTCACGCTTGCGCTGGCTGAGGAGGCCTTGCGCGTTGCTCAGCGGGTGCATCCGGATGTGGTCTACGAGCTGTCGTTCCTGCTCGCCGAACCTGCCACCGACGGCGCCTGGCAACTGCCGGGCGAGCCATGGGCCGGCAAGCTCGAAGGCTTCCAGAAACTGTTCCTGCTGGCTGACGAACCGCCCACCGTCATCGCCTCTCAACTGAGCAGTGCCCTCAAGCAACTTGTGCGGGCCGGCTGCGTGATCGGTGGTCTGTCGGCAGGCGTGTATCCACTGGCCCAACTCGGTCTGCTCGACGGCTACCGCGCCGCCGTGCACTGGCGCTGGCAGGACGATTTCGCCGAGCGCTTCCCCAAGGTCATCGCCACCAGCCATCTGTTCGACTGGGACCGAGACCGCTTGACCGCCTGCGGTGGCATGTCGGTGCTCGACCTGCTGCTGGCGGTACTTGCCCGTGATCACGGCGCCGAGCTTGCCGGCGCGGTGTCCGAAGAGCTGGTGGTGGAGCGCATCCGCGAAGGCGGCGAACGCCAGCGGATTCCGCTGCAAAACCGCCTGGGTTCCAGCCACCCGAAGCTGACCCAGGCGGTGTTGTTGATGGAAGCCAATATCGAAGAACCGCTGACCACCGACGAAATCGCCCAGCACGTGTGCGTGTCGCGACGACAACTTGAACGCATCTTCAAGCAGTACCTCAACCGCGTTCCCAGCCAGTATTACCTGGAACTGCGCCTGAACAAGGCGCGCCAGATGCTCATGCAAACCAGCAAGTCGATCATCCAGATCGGCCTCTCCTGCGGCTTTTCCTCGGGGCCGCATTTCTCCAGTGCCTACCGCAACTTTTTCGGCGCCACGCCGCGTGAAGACCGCAACCAACGACGCAGCAGCAGCCCCTTTGAATTGTCCTCGGTGCCGTCCGAACGCGGTTGACCCGCAGGCTCTATTGTTCCATTTCCTCCTCGGACACGTCGGGTGACGCAGCAAGCGGGTTCATCTGCGGGTCCAGCGTGACTTCTACTACGCCAAAGTCCACCGCATGGCGTCGGTAGTAAGGGCGCAGCATGGCAATTGTCGCGGGTGAGAGTGGGTTGCCATTCAGATCGAAGCCATCGGCCAGGTCAGGCGTGATTTCAAGAATGTCGCTGGGAAGCTCGGTGATCTGGTTGTCGCTCAAATCCAGTTGATCGAGCAGCGGCAGGTTGAATGCGCCCGCGGGGGCTTCGGTAAGCCCGGCATTCGAGAGCATCAGCGTTGAGAGCCCGGTCATCAAGCGTACGTTCGGTGTAATGCCCAGCGGGTTTTCGCTCAGGTCCAGGTAGTTAAGGTGCTCCAGGCCGCTTAACGCGTCGGCGCTGGCAGGGCTCAGGCGCAGGCCGCTGAACGTCAGGCTCAGCGACCTGAGCTTGGCCAGGTTGAACACCTCCAGTGGGATGTCCGGCAATGCGTAGCGATGCACCAGCAAGCTTTCAAGCTGAGGGAAGCGCTTGAGGAAGCCCGGCGGGATCGACGTATGGTGCTCGCCCACCAGTTCAATCCTCGCGACATGGTTAAAGCTCACGTTCAGTGCCGGCAAATCCCCCAGGATCGCGTGGGTGCTGACCAGTTCGTGAGTGTCTCGCGGCGACTCATGATCCGCGTACAGGGCGGTTTCCCGGCGCCAGCAGTCTTGCAGCAACGTCTTGAACGCCCGCCGTGTGATTTGCTGTTGCGCGCGCGTTCGGGTGTCCAGGGGGGCGTGGGTGACGGGGTGTCGCTCGGGGACTTCCACCGCCCACTGCTCAAGGTCTGTTTGCAGGCGCTCGTAGTCCGCTTTCATGTCGGTGAGGGTAGCCATTGCGTCGTCCAGGCTGCGCGGCAGCTTGAAGATAAATTGGCTGGCCTCCCTGTCGGTGAAGGTAGGGTAGAGCTCATGGACCCGGCGCCGCTCTTCAAGGCCGGCATCCGCGCCGAAGTGTTCGCCGGTTTGCTGGCAATAGGTTTTGACCCGCTCCAGGGTGGCCCGCGAGAGCGGGTTGCCGGAAAAATCAAAGGCCTTGGCGCGTTCGGCCGGCAACGTAAAGAGGGCATCGGGCAGTGCTTGAAACTGGTTGTCGCTGAGGCTGGCGTCGATCAAGTGGGGCAGGTCCGTCAGGCCTTGGGGCGCTTGGGCAATCTCTGTGTGGCTCAGGTTCAGCAGCTGCAAGTCGGTCATGTGTTCAAGGTTGGGCGCCAGCGTCAGCGGGTTGCTGGACAGGTCGAGGGTCTTTAACCCGCGCAGGCTGGCCAGGTTTTCACGGCTTTGCGCGGTCAACTTGATGGCCGTGTTGCGCAGTGTCAGGTCATTGAGATGGGGTTGCGACGTTACCTCGGTGGGCAGTGTTCGCAGGGCTATGCCGTGGATATTCAGGCTGCGCAGCTTGGGGAATTGGGCCAGGAACGCCGGTGTGCCTCGGGTGGACACATAGCTGTTCAATTCCAGGTAGGAGATGTGGTCGAAGTTGGCGCTCAGTTTTGGCAGTTCGCCATAGATCGGCTGGGTGAGGCGCAGCGTGAGGCCGTTGTCATCGGGGTTGGGGAAATGGCTATCGGACGGGGTTTCATGGCGCCAGGCGTGAACTATTTCTTCTACCCACCGCGCTCGATTGTGCCGCTCGGCCGTGATCACCGCGCGGCTCAGGGGGATCTGCGTATCGAGGAACGTCTGCGGCGTGTTGTGAAGCCAGGTCGCCAGGTCGGCTTGCAATCTCAGCAATTCTCTTTTGACGGATTGCAGCGTCAGCAACGGCGGACCCGCTTGGGCGCGCATGGCTTCCAGCACATTGCGCACTTCTTCCGGGTTCAGGCTGGGGTAAAGATCGCGCAGCCGATCTTCCAGCGACGGTTGCCCACTGGGGCCAGGCGTGGGTGAGGTCCGGTCATAGCCTTCCATGCCCCCTGGCAGGCGCATCAGTTTCGGGTCGTAAAGAGGCTTGCGCACGGGCATCTCGGCGAGCAGCGTGCCAACCTCTTCGCGCGTCAGCGCGTGTTGGCGCAAGGTCTGGCGCAGCAATCGGCCTTGGCCGATCTGCATGCCCAGCGCGTCGCGCTGGGCGTCGGGGAGTGCCTGGAGCACCGCTGTATAGAAGTCGGTTTCTCCAAAGAGCGTGCCCTCGCCGTTTTCTGGAACGTAAGCGCCCTCGGCCGTACGCACCAACGTACGTTGGATCGGCGCTTGAGGCGTGCCGATTGAGTCGCGCACGCGGCCTGTGCGCGAGTAGTCGGTGACGACCAGGCGCACCTGGGGCGACCAGCCCGGCAGCTTTTGCAAGGTGTGCAGGGCAAGGCGATGGGTGTCGCTGCTGTCCACCGAGTCCAGGTACAGCCCTTCGTAGGCGCGGCTGATCCTGACTTGGTGCGCCGCCCAACGTGCACGTTCCGTCAAGGTTGCGGGCAGGCTGCCCTGGTCGATTTCCAGCAGCTCCTGGCCGGTCGCTTCGCGCAACACCTCTTCGGCGGTGCTGGTAGGTAGGCCGGGCGTGGTGTCGATGATTTTTTGCACGCGAGGGTCGTGGGTGACCTCCTGGCCGCGATAACGCGCGTCAAACAGGGCAAAGCGTTTCTCCTCGGCTTTGCGCGCCAGGCGTTTGCGCAGTTTGGCCGCGCGCACGTGGGGCTGTGTGACGGCCGCGCCAAACTCTTCTTCCAGTAGGATTTTGCGTTCGGGTTCGTCGAGGGTTTCGAGCAGGGTCTTGAGCAGGTCGCCATTTTTCAACTGCGCTTGGTGGACCTGCACCACTGCGGCGTTTTCCTTGCCTTTGAGTTCCCACAACGTGCGGCCTTCGGCGTCGAGAAAGCGCAGGGTTTTGGATGCAGGCCACAGGGCCGTATTGCTGAGCAACCAGAGTTGGGTCTGTGAATCGGCTTTTTGAAACAGCTCAGGGTCGTCGCTGTTCATCTGGTCGATGAAGTCTTGCAGTTGTTGGTCGAGGGTGACGCGCTTGAGTGCGTCGGCTAGCAGGGGCGGCGGTGGCTGGCGGTCCATGAACTGCTTGCGCAGGGCCGGTTCATCGGTACCGCTGATCAGCCGCGCCTCCTCCAGGCGTGCGTCGCTGAGGTGCTCGGCGAGTGGGCCTTGTCGGCGCAGGAGGGTGGCGCGGTCCCAGCTCAAAGGCTGATCCACTTCGGTGACCCAGGCGCCCGCGCCGTTGCCCATGATCCGGGGGCGGTAGGCGTGCGGGCGGGTCGGGTGTTGCATGAATGCGTGGCCGGCGCGTTGCTCAACGGCGAAGTGTTTGCCGTCGAGCGCCAGGATCTGTTTGCCTTGGTGGGTGTGCAGCCCTTCGGGGTTGGCAGATGATTCGGCAGCCAGGGTGATGTCGTGGGCGTAGGGCGTGAGGTCAGGCTTCCAACGGCGGGTTTTGCCGTCTTCGCCGCTGACCGGGTGAAGCGTGTCGAAAAAATCCCACAGTGGCTGGGGCAGCGCCTGTCGTAGCAGGCTTTCGGCAATCGGCGCGCCCACCGCGAACATCCCCAGTTGCACCATTTGTTCAAGGATCGACATCAGGTGGCCGAAGGCCTGGCGCTTGAGCCCTTCGGCCCAATCGAGGATGCCTTCGAAGGTGTCGTCGAGCAGTTGGAAGGCGGTATAGCCGAGCATCAACGCCCCCAGCGGCGGTATGAAGGGGGTGGCGATAAAGGCCGCCACTTCGAGAATCGCCTTGGCGACTTTTTGCACGATGCTCCAGCGTTGCCAGCGCGCCTGGCGATCGGCGTCGGCGCTGGACACGGCGGTCACGCGTGCGTCATTGAGCAGCTGGTTGAGTTTGTTTTCGTAGAGGTGTTCGTACAGGCCGCCGCTGATCTTGGTGGCGAAAAACTGCAGGTTGGGCTCCGCCACGGGCTTTTCGCGCCAGGCCGGTCGTGGGTCGCCGGGTTTGGGCTTGTGCCAGGCCACTTGCGACAGGCGATTGTTAAGGTCGGCGAAAAAATAGCCGCGGTGCTCCTGTTTGACGAAGCGGCAGAAGAACTTCTGGTAGTCGGCGCTGCGCAGCTTCGAGGTGAGGTCGAGCATGAACGCCGTGCCGTTGGGGTAGTACTTGAGCGGCGCCTGTGGGTCACCGGGGATGTAAGCCACCACGGGCGTTGAATCGTGGTGCGCCTCCAGGTCGGCGGCGAACAGCACGATACCGGTCAGCGGCGCTGCCATCAGGCTCAGGTCGTGGCTGAGCAGCAATTTGCCTTCCAGCATCATGCCGCGCAGGCCTTCGAGTTGGCCCTGAAGGGTGTAAAAGGCGGCGTCGCTCACGTCTTTTTTCAGGCGCGCCATATGCAGGCTGGTGTTGGCCTCGGCCTTGAGGCTTTGGATCAGCGTGTCGCGCAGGGTGGCCTTGACGGTGGCGTCTTCGAAGCCGAAAAAGCGCTTGAGGTAGCGTTGGTAGCGCGCGCCGATATCCAGCTCGCGGCACAGCTGGATGAACTGTCGGATGCTGACCTTGCTGGCGAACGAGGGCAACGTGTCGAACTGCCCGGTGGCGCTGGGTTGGGTGATAAAGGTTGAGTCGTTTGTGTAAGCGTGCGGCTGGCTTTCGGCCGCGTCGAAGTTATGCAGCGCGGCCGAAAGCAGCGACACGGTCCAGACTTTCGCGCCGCCGGTCGGCACGGGCAGCAGCGGGGTCGTCAGCGGTGTGTACAGGCGCAGGTAGGTGGTCGTTACATCGGCGTCCAGGCCGAACCGTTGCTTGAGCGCTTGCTGCAGCAGGGGCGCGGCGAACTGTTGCGGGGTCTGGAGTGTCGCCAGGGCGCTGTCCACCTGATTGTGCGCGTTCCAGTTCGTCGCCAGCGCCAGTTTGAGCGGCGCCTGCCGTTCGCGGCTGGTGGTGGCATGCCAGTCGGCAAATACCATCGGTGTGGCTTTTAATGCCTGGCGCTTGGCGGCTGAGGCGTTTCCCAGCCAGCTTGGCAGCGTTGTGTGTACACCGGCGGGCGCGATGCGTGTGGCCTGGATAACGCTTTGAATGACAGCGGAAGCCATGTGGCTGATCCTTCAGTGAATTGAGTCACCGAGATCAAAACAGGCTTTGGGTTCGTTCAGGCTTCAGATAGTTAGCGCGTGGCGGCAAATCAGCCGTGCATGCCTCTGCCTCTCGGGCCCTGCACGGTTTAAACTGCGCCTTTGCGACGCTATTTGTCGCATTGGCGTAAACCCGCCAAAAACGCGGGTTGGCGCTATAAGAAGTTGTCGCTTGGCGGCAAGGCCGCGCTGAAAACTGTCCTTACAATCCCTGCATCGCCCGCCAGTTCCAGGCAGGCGTTCCTCTTCAGGAGACTCCGATGTCCGTTGAGCAAGCCCCGGTGCAACGTGCCGATTTCGACCAGGTCATGGTTCCCAACTACGCACCTGCCGCGTTCATACCTGTGCGTGGCGCAGGGTCCCGCGTATGGGACCAGGCGGGTCGCGAGCTGATCGACTTTGCCGGCGGCATCGCGGTCAACGTGTTGGGCCACGCCCACCCGGCGCTGGTCGGTGCGCTGACCGAACAGGCCAACAAGCTGTGGCATGTCTCCAACGTCTTCACCAATGAGCCGGCCCTGCGCCTGGCGCATAAATTGATCGACGCCACCTTTGCCGAGCGCGTGTTCTTCTGCAACTCCGGCGCCGAAGCCAACGAGGCCGCGTTCAAGCTGGCCCGTCGCGTGGCGTTCGACCGTTTCGGCAGTGAAAAGTACGAAATCATCGCCGCACTGAACAGCTTCCACGGCCGTACCCTGTTCACCGTCAACGTCGGTGGCCAGTCCAAGTACTCCGATGGCTTCGGGCCTAAAATTACCGGCATCACCCACGTGCCTTATAACGACCTGGCGGCGCTGAAAGCCGCCGTGTCGGGCAAGACCTGCGCGGTGGTGCTGGAACCGATCCAGGGCGAAGGCGGTGTACTGCCGGCCGAACTGGCTTACCTGCAAGGGGCCCGCGAGCTGTGCGACGCCAACGACGCGCTGCTGGTATTCGACGAAGTGCAAACCGGCATGGGCCGCAGCGGCCACCTGTTTGCCTACCAGCACTACGGCGTCGTGCCGGACATCCTCACCAGCGCCAAGAGCCTGGGCGGCGGTTTCCCGATCGCGGCCATGCTGACGACTGAAGCGCTGGCCAAGCACCTGGTGGTCGGCACTCACGGCACCACCTACGGCGGCAACCCGCTGGCGTGCGCGGTGGCTGAGGCGGTGATCGACGTGATCAACACACCCGAGGTGCTGGCCGGCGTCAAGACCAGGCATGAACAGTTCAAGGCGCGCCTGGAGCGGATCGGCACGCAATACGGCATCTTCACCCAAGTGCGCGGCATGGGCCTGTTGATCGGTTGCGTGCTCAGCGACGCGTTCAAAGGCAAGGCCAAGGACGTGTTCAACGCGGCCGAAAAAGAAAACCTGATGATCCTGCAAGCCGGCCCCGACGTGGTGCGTTTTGCCCCGAGCCTGGTGGTGGACGAAGCGGACATCAATGAAGGCCTGGATCGTTTTGAGCGGGCTGTAAAAACACTGACGCAAGCATGATGGACCGTTCGATGCCCGCGCGATTGAGCATCGAACCCAAATTTTTATGCCGGGCCCGTCAGTTGGAGCGGTGAAGATCCAAATGTGGGAGGGGCGGTGCGACGATTCGACTTGCTCCCGATGGCGGTGTGTCAGTGAATTCATTCATCAACTGACACACTGCCATCGGGAGCAAGCCCCCTCCCACACCGGACGTCACTGGTTTCTGGACTGTGCCTGGTATTTTTTTCTATGAGTTTTTCGAGTTAAGGAGTGACACCATGCTGGTGATGCGCCCCGCGCAAATGGCTGATCTGGGCGAGGTACAGCGTCTGGCTGCGGACAGCCCGATTGGTGTCACTTCCTTGCCGGACGATGTGGAACGCCTGAGCGACAAGATCGCCGCCAGCGAAGCGTCCTTCGCGGCCGAGGTGAGTTTCAACGGTGAAGAAAGCTATTTCTTCGTGCTCGAAGACACCGAGACCGGCCAGCTCGCCGGTTGTTCGGCCATCGTCGCCTCGGCCGGCTACTCGGAGCCCTTTTACAGTTTCCGTAACGAAACCTTTGTGCACGCCTCCCGCGAGCTGAAGATCCACAACAAGATCCATGTGCTTTCCCAGTGCCACGATCTCACCGGCAACAGCCTGCTTACCAGTTTCTATGTGAAGCCTGCGCTGGTCGGTTCGCCGTGGTCGGAACTCAACTCCCGTGGCCGTCTGTTGTTCGTCGCCAGCCACCCCGAGCGCTTTGCCGACTCGGTGGTGACCGAGATCGTCGGCTACAGCGACGAGAACGGTGATTCGCCGTTCTGGGACGCCATCGGCCGCAACTTCTTCGACCTCAACTACGCCGCCGCCGAGCGCTTGTGCGGGCTGAAGAGCCGCACCTTTCTCGCCGAACTGATGCCGCATTACCCGATCTACGTGCCGCTGCTGCCGGACGAAGCCCAGGAAGCCATGGGCCAGGTGCACCCGCGTGCGCAGATCACCTTCGACATCCTCATGCGCGAAGGCTTCGAGACCGACCATTACATCGACATCTTCGATGGCGGCCCGACGCTGCATGCACGGGTTTCGGGCATTCGCTCGATCGCCCAGAGCCGCGTGGTGCCGGTGAAGATCGGTGAGATGGCCAAGGGTGTCGGCCGCCAGTACCTGGTGAGCAACGCGCAATTGCAGGATTACCGCGCGGTGATGCTGGAACTGGACTACGCCCCCGGCAAGCCGGTGACCCTGGACCTGGCGGCGGCTGAAGCGCTGGGCGTTGGCGAAGGCGCCAGCGTGCGTCTTGTTGCAGTTTGAGAGCCGGTATAAAACAGAGTTTCGCGGGTGGCTGCAAAGCGGCCCGTCTGAGGAGATAGCATGATCGTTCGTCCCGTACGCAGCAGCGATTTACCGGCCCTGATTGATCTGGCGCGCAGCACCGGCACCGGCTTGACCACCTTGCCGGCCAACGAAGAGCGCCTGACCCACCGGGTTGGCTGGGCCGAAAAAACCTTTCGCGGCGACGCCGGGCGCGGCGACGCGGACTACCTGTTCGTGCTGGAAAACGATGAAGGCCGCGTGGTGGGTATTTCCGCCATCGCCGGTGCCGTTGGACTACGTGAACCTTGGTACAACTTCCGGGTCGGCCTGACGGTCAGCGCCTCCCAGGAGCTGAACATCTACCGCGAGATCCCGACGCTGTTCCTGGCCAACGACCTCACCGGCAATTCCGAGCTGTGTTCGTTGTTTTTGCACGCCGATTACCGCAACGGCCTCAACGGTCGCATGCTGGCCAAGGCGCGCCTGCTGTTTATCGCCGAATTCCCGCAGCTGTTCGGTAACAAGATCATCGCCGAGATGCGCGGCGTGTCCAACGAGGCCGGGCGTTCGCCGTTCTGGGAAAGCCTGGGCCGGCACTTTTTCAAGATGGAATTCAGCCAGGCCGACTACCTCACCGGCGTGGGCAACAAGGCGTTTATCGCCGAGCTGATGCCGAAGTTTCCGTTGTACAGCTGCTTCCTGTCCGAGGATGCGCGCAACGTGATCGGCAAGGTGCATCCAGACACCGAGCCGGCGCTGAGCATGCTCAAGAGCGAAGGTTTCAGCTACCAGGGCTATGTCGACATCTTTGACGCCGGCCCGGCGGTGGAGTGCGAAACCGCCAAGATCCGTGCGGTGCGCGACAGCCAGTCGCTGGTGCTGGCCATTGGCACGCCGGGGGACGACGCCACGCCGTTCCTGATCCATAACCGCAAGCGCGAAGATTGCCGCATCACCGCCGCACCGGCGCGCCTTGCCGCCGGCACCCTGGTGGTTGATCCGCAGACCGCCAAACGCCTGCAACTGGTGGTGGGTGATCAAGTGCGCGCTGTACCGTTGTCCGCTGCTCGGGAGTCGAAATAATGAATTCGTTGTATATCGCAGGGAGCTGGCTGGCTGGCCAGGGTGAGCTATTTGAATCGCGTAACCCGGTAACCCAACAGGTGTTGTGGGCCGGCAATGGCGCCAGCGTCGAGCAGGTTGAATCCGCCGTGCAGGCCGCGCGCCAGGCGTTCCCGGCGTGGGCCCAGCGCTCGTTGGAAGAGCGCATCGGCGTGCTGGAAGCCTTCGCCAGTATCCTGAAACGCCGCGCTGATGAAATCGCCCGCTGCATCGGTGAGGAAACCGGCAAGCCGCTGTGGGAATCGGCCACCGAAGTCACCAGCATGGCCAACAAGATCGCCATCTCCGTGCAAAGCTACCGTGAACGTACTGGCGAGAAGAGCGGCCCCCTGGGCGACGCCACCGCCGTATTGCGCCACAAACCTCACGGCGTGGTGGCGGTGTTCGGCCCCTACAACTTCCCTGGGCACTTGCCCAACGGGCATATCGTCCCGGCCTTGCTGGCGGGTAACACCGTGTTGTTCAAGCCGAGCGAACTGACCCCCAAAGTCGCCGAGCTGACCGTGCAATGCTGGATCGAAGCCGGCTTGCCGGCGGGCGTGCTGAACCTGCTGCAAGGCGCGCGGGAGACCGGCATCGCGTTGGCGGCCAACCCAGGCATCGACGGTTTGTTCTTCACCGGTTCCAGCCGCACCGGCAATCACCTGCACCAGCAGTTCTCCGGGCGTCCGGACAAGATCCTGGCGCTGGAAATGGGGGGCAACAACCCGCTGGTGGTCGACGAAGTGGCCGACGTGGATGCGGCGGTTTACACGATTATCCAATCGGCGTTTATCTCGGCCGGCCAGCGCTGCACCTGTGCCCGTCGCCTGTTGGTGCCGCAAGGTGCCTGGGGCGATGCGTTGCTGGCGCGCCTGGTGGCGGTCAGCGCCACGATTGAGGTGGGCGCCTTCGATCAACAACCGGCGCCGTTCATGGGCTCGGTGATTTCCCTCGGCGCGGCCAAGGCCTTGATGCAAGCCCAGGAGTTGATGCTGGCCAACGGCGCCGTGGCGCTGCTTGAAATGACCCAGCCGCAGGATCAGGCGGCGTTGCTGACCCCCGGCATCATTGATGTGACCGGCGTCACCGAGCGCGAAGACGAAGAACTGTTCGGCCCGCTGCTGCAGGTGATTCGCTACGTTGATTTCGAAGCGGCGATCACCGAGGCCAACAACACCCAGTACGGCCTGGCTGCCGGTTTGCTGTCGGATTCCGAAGCGCGTTACCAGCAGTTCTGGCTGCAAAGTCGCGCCGGTATCGTCAACTGGAACAAACAACTGACCGGCGCCGCCAGCACCGCGCCATTCGGTGGGGTAGGGGCTTCGGGCAACCATCGCGCCAGTGCGTATTACGCGGCGGATTATTGCGCGTACCCGGTGGCGTCGCTGGAGACCCCGAGCCTGGTGGTGCCGGCCACGCTGACCCCCGGCATAACACTGATCTGAATGTGGGAGGGGGCTTGCTCCCGATAGCGGTGTGTCAGTCACCTGATTCATAACTGACAGACTGCTATCGGGAGCAAGCCCCCTCCCACACTGGATTTATGGTGTTTTAAAGACTTTTGCTGCCTTATAAAAACAGATGTTCGTGGAGCCTCGCCGATGAAATCCTATGAAGTCAATTTTGACGGTCTAGTGGGGCCGACCCATAACTATGGCGGTTTGTCCTTCGGCAACGTCGCGTCCCAGAGCAACAGCCAGCAGCATTCCAACCCCAAGGAAGCTGCGTTGCAGGGCCTGCAAAAAATGAAAGCCCTGATGGACATGGGGTTTGTGCAAGGCGTGCTTGCACCGCAGGAACGCCCGGACGTAGCCGCTTTGCGCAGCCTCGGTTTCGGTGGCACTGATGCCCAGGTGATCGAGCAGGCGGCCAGGCAAGCCATGCCGTTGCTGGTGGCCAGTTGCTCGGCATCAAGCATGTGGGTGGCCAACGCCGCCACCGTCAGCCCGAGCGCCGACACGTCTGACGGCCGCGTGCACTTCACCGCCGCCAACCTCAACTGCAAATACCACCGCAGCATCGAGCATCCGACCACCAGCCGCGTGCTGGGGGCGATGTTTGCCGATGGCAAGCACTTCGCCCACCACGCCGCGTTGCCGGCTGTGGCGCAGTTCGGCGACGAAGGCGCGGCCAACCACACGCGTTTCTGCCGTGAATACGGCGAGGCGGGCGTGGAGTTTTTTGTGTTCGGGCGCAGTGCATTCGACCCGCGTTACCCCGCGCCGCAGAAATACCCGGCGCGCCAGACCCTCGAAGCGTCCCAGGCCGTTGCACGCCTGCACGGCCTGAAGGACGAAGGCGTGGTCTATGCCCAGCAGAACCCGGCGGTGATCGATGCCGGCGTGTTCCATAACGACGTGATCGCGGTGGGCAATGGCGAAGTGCTGTTCTATCACGAGGATGCGTTCCTCAATACCGAACCGATGCTCGCCGAGCTGCAAGGCAAGTTGGGCAAGCTGGGCGGCAACTTCCAGTCGGTGTGCGTGCCACGTGCGCAGGTCAGCGTCGAGGACGCGGTGCGTTCCTACCTGTTCAACAGCCAATTGCTGACCCGCCCGGACGGCTCGATGCTGTTGATCGTGCCGGAGGAATGCCGTGCCAACGAACGTGTGTGGCACTACCTGCAAGGCCTCACCGCCTCCGGTGGGCTGATCCGCGAAGTGAAGGTGTTCGACCTCAAGCAAAGCATGCAGAACGGTGGTGGCCCGGCGTGCCTGCGCTTGCGCGTGGCGCTGAACGAAACTGAACTGGCGGCCGTGAACCCAGGGGTTATCATGACCGCGCCGTTGTACGACACGCTGACCCAGTGGGTCCACAAGCACTACCGCGACAGCCTGCGTGAAACCGACCTGGCTGACCCGCAATTGCTGCTTGAGTGCCGGACGGCACTGGATGAACTGACGCAAATCCTTAAACTGGGCTCGGTTTATCCTTTCCAGATCAATTAATGCCGCACGGCTGAGAGCTTTTATTTATGACCGACACCCTGCAACTTATCCTTGAAGACACCGACGGCACCCAGTTGGAAACCTCCTGCACCCGCGTCGCCGTGGTCTGGCAGGGCAAGGAGATCTGGATCCAGCACGACGGCCGCGGCCAACTGCTGATCGGCGTGGATGTGGAAGAAGGCGATGCCGAGTACGCCAACCTGCTGATGCGCCCACTGGCCACCAACCTGATGAGCCTGCAACTGGAAATGGAACCGGCCGACGTCGAAGGTGATGACGACGATCACGTCCACGGCCCAGGCTGCAACCACTAAGGAAGCTGCGTATGCTCGCCCTCGGCAAACTGCTTGAACTGACCCTCGCCGGTCGCGAACCGGCGCAAAAAATTCAACTGACTGTCGACGGCGTGCAGATGCGCTGGCTCAGCGAGGGTGCGCTTGAAGTGCGCCCGCCGCAGGCTCGGGACAACGGCGGCGACCTGCTGCTGTCGTCCGGCATCCATGGCAACGAAACCGCGCCGATCGAACTGCTCGACCGCCTGTTGCATGGCATCGCCCGTGGGGAGATCAAGCCCCGCACCCGTATTCTGTTCCTGTTCGGCAACCCCGAGGCCATGCGCCGCGGCGAGCGTTATCTCGAACTGGACATCAACCGGCTGTTCAACGGCCGTCATGAAAGCAACATCGGCCCCGAAGCCATGCGCGCCGCCGAACTGGAGCAACTGGCCCGCAGCTTTTTCAGCCAGCCTGGCCGTTCGCGCCTGCATTACGACCTGCACACGGCCATCCGCGGCTCGAAGATCGAGCAGTTCGCCCTGTACCCCTGGAAGGAAGGGCGCCAGCACTCGCGTCGTGAGCTTTCGCGCCTGCGCGCCGCCGGCATGGAAGCGGTGCTGATGCAGAACAAGGCCTCGATCACCTTCTCGGCCTTTACCTACGAGCAGTTGGACGCCGAGGCCTTCACCCTGGAACTGGGCAAGGCCCGGCCGTTCGGGCAGAACCAGGGGGTGGATGTGTCGCGCCTGGAGCTGCGCCTGAAGCAGATCATCGAAGGCACCGAGCCTGAGGCTGACAGCCTCGACGGTCTGAAGCTGTTTGCCGTTGCGCGGGAGGTGATCAAGCACAGCGACGCCTTCCTGCTGCACCTACCGGCAGACGTGGAAAACTTTTCGGAATTGGAAAAGGGCTATTTGCTGGCCGAAGACGTGGCGAAGACCCGCTGGGTGATCGAGGAGGAGGGCGCACGCATCATCTTCCCCAACCCGAAGGTCAAGAACGGCTTGCGGGCGGGGATTCTGATTGTGCCGACTACAGAGGCCGGTCTGGCGTAGATCTCAAGGCTCGTGTAGTTCCAAATGTGGGAGGGAGCAAGCCCCCTCCCACATTTTGTTTGGCGGTGTGGCTTAGACCGCTACCGCACGCGGTTCGCTGCGACGGATCGCACGGACTTTGTGCAGCGTGTCGGCGCAGGTGCGTGCCGCTTCCTGGCCCTTGTGCACGAAGTGATCGTGGAAGAATGCATGGTGTTCGCTGCCCGCATGGAAATGGTGTGGGGTCAGGGAGACCGAGAACACCGGTACTTCTGTTTCCAGTTGCACTTGCATCAGGCCACTGACCACCGACTGGGCGACGAATTCGTGACGGTAGATACCACCGTCCACCACCAGTGCGGCGGCGACGATACCGGCATAACGGCCGGTCTTGGCCAGCAGTTTGGCGTGCAGGGGCATTTCAAAGGCGCCGCCGACTTCGAAGAAATCGATGTCCGATTCCTGGTAGCCCTGAACGAGCATTTCGGCGAGGAAGCCTTTACGGGATTGGTCGACAATATCCTTGTGCCAGCAGGCCTGGATAAACGCGACGCGCTCGCCATGATGGTTTTTGCTTTTGCTGTCGATAGCGGTGGGTTGCATGTTCTGACTCCTGTTTAAGAAAAAAACAGGGCGTTATGAATCGAATGGGATTTAAGGGTACGCATGCGCGAACAGGCGCGCGGCCCTTAGGTGCCAATCCCGTTCTCTCTTCATCCGGACTATGACCGTCGGCCCCGGGATCACACCGGGTCTGCTGACCTTGTCGCCGTCCCGCGTGAGCAGTTCGAGGCGCCAAGCGCTCGCGGGCTATACACATTGCGTGTAATTACCGCCGGTGGGGAGTTACACCCCGCCCTGAGAACGTTACCGCCAGAACCCTGGCGGCGGAGAGTTTTTAACATGGTTTTTCAAAAACTGCACGAGCGCCGTATCGATAAGCTATATCGGTTTGTTTGGTTGGTATTCGATTGAGTGCAGACGGGGCTTGATATTCCTCGGCTTTGCCCGCAGTAATCACTCACAAAAGGACTTATCCAACTTGCCCGAGGCCTGCTTCATGACTGTGATTGACCTGCGTAGCGATACTGTGACCCAGCCCACCCCCGGCATGCTCGATGCGATGGCCAGTGCCGTCAGCGGCGATGACGTCTACGGTGAGGACCCCAGCGTCAATCGTCTGGAAGCCGAACTGGCCAAGCGCCTGGGGTTTGCGGCCGCGTTGTTCGTGCCCACCGGCACCATGAGCAACCTGCTGGCGTTGATGGCTCACTGTGAGCGCGGCGAGGAATATATCGTTGGCCAGCAGGCCCACACTTACAAATACGAAGGCGGTGGCGCGGCGGTACTGGGCTCGATCCAGCCGCAACCGCTGGAAGTGCAGGCAGACGGCTCCCTGGATTTGAAGCACGTGCTGGAAGCGATCAAACCGGACGATTTCCACTTCGCCCGCACCCGCCTGCTGGCACTGGAAAACACCATGCAGGGCAAGGTGTTGCCCTTGGATTACCTGGCCCAGGCGCGGGCCTTTACCCGTGAGCATGGCCTGGCTCTGCATCTGGACGGGGCGCGCCTCTATAACGCAGCAGTCAAGTTGGGGGTAGACGCGCGGGAGATCGCCCAGCATTTCGATTCGGTGTCGGTGTGCCTGTCCAAAGGCCTCGGTGCGCCGATTGGCTCGGTGCTATGCGGCTCCACCGCGCTGATCGCCAAGGCCCGCCGTTTGCGCAAGATGGTCGGCGGCGGCATGCGCCAGGCCGGTTCTCTGGCGGCAGCCGGGTTGTATGCGCTGGATCAACAGGTGCAGCGCCTGGCTGACGACCACGCCAACGCCCAGTGGCTGGGGGACCAATTGCGCAAAGCGGGGTATGAGGTGGAGCCGGTGCAGACCAACATGGTCTATCTGCGCGTCGGTGACCTGGCCTCGGCGCTCCAAGCCTTTGCCGCCGAACGCGGGATCAAGTTGAGCGCCGCGCCGCGCCTGCGTATGGTCACCCATTTGGATGTGAGCCGGGCTCAGATTGAGCAGGTGCTCAAGGCATTCGTCGATTTTTCGCGCAAATGAGCGTGTTGACCGTCTAATTGAGCTTCTCTATCGCATAAACACGCTGTACCACCGGCAAAGGGCCGATATAATGCGGCCTTTTGCCGTCGCTCCGTCTGATGATGTTGCGCACTGGCCTTTGGCCGCAGCCTCCGTGGAAGAACCTAATGAAAAGCGCAGAAATCCGTGAAGCCTTCCTTCGCTTCTTCGAAGAGCAAGGTCACACCCGTGTCTCCTCCAGCTCCTTGATCCCAGGCAATGACCCGACCCTGCTGTTCACTAACGCGGGGATGAACCAGTTCAAGGACTGCTTCCTGGGCCAGGAAAAACGCGCCTACACCCGCGCCACCAGCAGCCAGAAGTGCGTACGCGCCGGCGGTAAGAACAGTGACCTGGAGAACGTCGGTTACACCGCTCGCCACCACACATTCTTCGAAATGCTGGGTAACTTCAGCTTCGGTGACTATTTCAAGAAAGACGCGATTACCTTCGCCTGGACCTTCCTGACCGGCGTGTTGAAGCTGCCCCAGGAAAAACTCTGGGTCACCGTGTACGCCACGGACGACGAAGCGTATGACATCTGGACCCAGCACATCGGCGTGCCCGTCGAGCGCATGATCCGCATCGGCGACAACAAAGGCGCGCCGTATGCCTCCGATAACTTCTGGACCATGGGCGATACCGGCCCGTGCGGCCCCTGCACCGAGATTTTCTACGATCACGGCGCCGATATCTGGGGCGGCCCGCCAGGCTCGCCGGAAGAAGACGGCGACCGCTATATCGAGATCTGGAACAACGTGTTCATGCAGTTCAACCGCACCGCCGATGGCGTGTTGCATCCGCTGCCGGCGCCGTCGGTGGACACCGGCATGGGCCTGGAGCGGATCAGTGCGGTGATGCAGCACGTTCATTCCAACTATGAAATCGACCTGTTCACCAACCTGCTGAGCGCGTCGGCGGCGGCCATTGGTTGCGCCAATGAAAGCCAGTCTTCGCTCAAGGTGGTGTCGGACCACATCCGTTCCTGCGGTTTCCTGATCGCCGACGGTGTGCTGCCGTCCAACGAAGGCCGTGGCTACGTGTTGCGCCGCATCATCCGTCGCGCTTGCCGTCACGGTAACAAGCTGGGCGCCACCGGCAGCTTCTTCTACAAAATCGTGGCCGCGCTGGTTGCCGAGATGGGCGAAGCGTTCCCGGAACTCAAGCAGCAGCAAAGCAACATCGAGCGTGTGCTTAAGGCCGAGGAGGAGCAATTCTCCAAGACCCTGGAACACGGCCTGAAGATTCTGGAGCAGGACCTGGCTGAGCTCAAAGGCACCGTGGTGCCGGGCGACGTGGTGTTCAAACTCTACGACACCTATGGTTTCCCGATGGACCTGACCGCCGACATCGCCCGTGAGCGTGAGCTGACCGTCGATGAAGCCGGTTTTGAGCGTGAGATGGAGGCCCAGCGCGTGCGTGCGCGTTCCGCCAGCTCCTTTGGCCTGGACTACAACACCCTGGTCAAGGTTGACGTACCGACCGAGTTCACCGGCTACAACGCAACCGTTGGCTCGGCCAAGATCGTTGCCATTTACAAAGACGGCAAATCGGTCGACGTGCTGAACGAAGGCGACGCAGCGGTGGTGGTCCTGGACCAGACGCCGTTCTACGCCGAATCCGGTGGCCAGGTCGGCGACTGTGGTTTCCTGAGTTCGACTTCCGGGCGCTTTGAAGTGCGCGACACCACCAAGACCGGCGGTGCGTTCCTGCATCACGGCGTGCTGGTGCTGGGCAACCTGACTATCGGCGCGCCGGTCGACACCCAGGTAGATGCCGATGTACGCCACGCCACCGCGCTGAACCACTCGGCCACGCACTTGCTGCACGCCGCGCTGCGCCAGGTGCTGGGCGACCATGTTCAGCAGAAAGGTTCGTTGGTCGACAGCCAGCGCCTGCGCTTCGACTTCAGCCACTTTGAAGCGATCAAGCCTGAGCAGATCAAGGCCCTGGAAGACATCGTCAACGCCGAGATTCGCAAGAACACCGCCGTAGAAACCGAAGAGACCGATATCGAGACCGCCAAGGCCAAGGGCGCCATGGCGCTGTTCGGCGAGAAGTACGGCGACAGCGTGCGTGTATTGAGCATGGGCGGCGATTTCTCGGTAGAACTGTGCGGCGGTATCCACGCCAACCGGACCGGCGACATCGCCTTGCTGAAAATCATCAGCGAAGGTGGCGTGGCCTCTGGTGTGCGTCGTATCGAAGCGGTCACCGGCGCTGCGGCCCTGGCCTATTTGAATGCGGGTGAAGAACAACTCAAGGAGGCGGCCAGCCTGGTCAAGGGCAGCCGCGACAATCTGATCGACAAACTGTCCGCCGTGCTGGAGCGCAACCGTGCGCTGGAAAAACAGCTGGAGCAGTTGCAAGCCAAGGCAGCCAGCGCAGCGGGCGACGATCTGTCGGCTTCTGCGGTGGACGTCAAGGACGTGAAGGTCCTGGCCGCACGCCTGGACGGTCAGGACGGCAAGGCGTTGTTGGCCCTGGTCGATCAGTTGAAGAACAAGCTCGGCCGCGCAGTGATCCTGCTCGGCAGTGTCCATGAGGATAAGGTCGTTCTGGTTGCCGGTGTAACCAAGGACCTGACTGGCCAACTCAAGGCTGGTGATTTGATGAAGCAAGCCGCTGCGGCAGTGGGCGGCAAGGGCGGTGGGCGTCCGGACATGGCGCAAGGCGGTGGTGTAGACGCCGGTGCCCTGGACGCGGCCCTGGCCTTGACCGTGCCGTTTGTCGAAGCGGGTATTTAAGGCACAGCTGACTGGCCCGTGGTTCACTCGCGGGCCATGCGGTGTGGGTTGATTGGATATTAGGCGCCCCTTTACGGGCTGAGGCGGCTTGGAAATGGCTTTGATCGTACAGAAATTTGGAGGCACCTCGGTCGGCTCTGTTGAAAGAATCGAGCAGGTGGCCGACAAGGTTAAGAAGTTCCGCGATGCCGGCGACGACCTGGTGGTGGTGCTGTCTGCCATGAGCGGCGAGACCAATCGCCTGATCGATCTGGCCAAGGCCATTAGCGGCGACCAGCAACCGCTGCCGCGTGAGCTGGATGTGATCGTGTCCACCGGTGAGCAGGTGACCATCGCCTTGTTGGCCATGGCGCTGAACAAGCGTGGCGTACCGGCGGTGTCCTACACGGGCAGCCAGGTGCGCATCCTTACCGACAGTGCGCACACCAAGGCGCGCATCCTGCAAATTGATGATCAGAAAATTCGTACTGATCTGAAAGCAGGCCGCGTGGTAGTTGTAGCGGGTTTCCAGGGTGTGGACGAGCACGGCAACATCACCACCCTCGGGCGCGGTGGTTCGGACACCACCGGTGTGGCCCTGGCCGCAGCCCTCAAGGCTGATGAATGCCAGATCTACACCGATGTGGACGGCGTCTACACCACCGACCCGCGCGTGGTGTCGGTGGCCCAGCGCCTGGACAAGATCACCTTTGAAGAGATGCTGGAAATGGCCAGCCTCGGTTCCAAGGTGTTGCAGATCCGCGCGGTGGAGTTCGCCGGCAAGTACAACGTTCCGCTGCGCGTATTGCACAGCTTCAAAGAGGGTCCGGGCACCCTCATTACTATTGATGAAGAGGAATCCATGGAACAGCCGATCATTTCCGGTATCGCTTTCAACCGTGATGAAGCCAAGCTGACTATCCGTGGCGTGCCAGACACCCCGGGCGTGGCTTTCAAGATTCTGGGCCCTATCAGCGATGCGAATGTTGAAGTCGACATGATCGTGCAGAACGTCTCGCACGATAACACCACCGATTTCACCTTCACTGTGCACCGCAATGAGTACGATGCGGCGCTGAAAATCCTGGAGAACACTGCGCGCGAAATTGGCGCCCGCGAAGTGGTGGGCGATACCAAGATCGCCAAGGTCTCGATCGTGGGTGTAGGCATGCGTTCCCACGCCGGCGTTGCCAGCCGCATGTTTGGCGCACTGGCCAAGGAAAGCATCAACATCCAGATGATCTCCACCTCGGAAATCAAGGTCTCGGTGGTGATCGAAGAGAAGTACCTGGAGCTGGCTGTACGCGCACTGCATACCGCTTTTGAGCTGGACGCTCCGGCCCGACAGGGCGAGTGATGTGTTGCCAGGAAGGCGCGGACTACCGCGCCTTTCCTTTTTTTGTAGGGCGCATGGTCTTTTGCCTGCGCTCGACAATACTTAGGCCGTTAGGGCTGCGTCCATCAGGTCGTAGGTCGAACGCCTTTTTTTTGCAGACTGTTGTTCCTGAACTGAAATGCGTGAGGAGAAAGGTATGCTGATTCTGACTCGTCGGTGCGCAGAAAGCCTGATTATCGGTGATGGCGAAATCACCGTGACCGTGCTCGGCGTCAAAGGCAATCAAGTACGTATCGGGGTTAACGCTCCGAAAGAGGTAGCGGTCCACCGCGAGGAAATCTACCTGCGGATCAAGAAAGAGAAGGACGAAGAACCAAGCCTTTAATTTTTATCGTTTTTTATGTTTGCAAACGGGGATGAACGTGGTTAATATACGCCCCGTGTTGCGGAGAGCTGGCCGAGTGGCCGAAGGCGCTCCCCTGCTAAGGGAGTACACCTCAAAAGGGTGTCGGGGGTTCGAATCCCCCGTTCTCCGCCATTATTTGCTTAGTACGTTGCAATCTGGTTTTTTCGTTAAGTTGTTGAAGTTAAACGAAAAAATAGCTTTACATAGAGATTGAACGGCCTATAATGCGCGGCAACAAATGCACTCGTAGCTCAGCTGGATAGAGTACTCGGCTACGAACCGAGCGGTCACAGGTTCGAATCCTGTCGAGTGCACCATTTAAGAGTTAGTTGCAGCAATGCAGGTAGCTTGGCTTCAGCCAGTTGTGATCTGGTCTAAAAACACAATCTGCACTCGTAGCTCAGCTGGATAGAGTACTCGGCTACGAACCGAGCGGTCACAGGTTCGAATCCTGTCGAGTGCACCATACAAACAAAAAGCCCGCCTAGTGCGGGCTTTTTGCCGTCTGGGGTTTGAGTAAGATTTATCCCAAGCGCTGTTTTTCTCTCGCCTTCATGTGTTTTCCTTTCGCGCTGCGTCGTCGCAGATCCTAGATGCAGCCAATACTCAACTTTGGCTCGCAAGCGCTTGTTCTTTCCAGTTTTTTGACGTTAAAACCAGCCGAGCGGTGTATCATTGCGCCCGTCAGCCCCGCCGGGGCTTGTGGAATACCTCCATGGACTTACCCAGTAGTTACTCAGTACCCCGTTTTACCAATCATGAATTGACTGATTGATCCTTCCGGCGTGCCCCGCTGCTGGGAGTGGAGTTCGCCTATGACCGAAGTAGAAGTAAAGAAAACACAAGAAAGCCTGCAGGATCGCCTGGCTCAAGTCATCGAGCTGCTGCAGCGCCAGCGTGTGGTCGAAGACCTCACGCACCGCCAGGAAGGTCCGCATCACGACCGCGTTGAAAACCTGGTCCATCGGCAAAATCTCGTCGAGTTGCAGCGCAAGCTCGACGACCTGCACTCCGCCGACGTCGCCTACATTCTCGAAGCTTTGCCGCTCGATGATCGACTGACCCTCTGGCAGTTGGTCAAGGCTGACCGCGACGGCGACATCCTCCTCGAAGTATCCGACTCGGTCCGTGAAACCCTGATCGCCGACATGGACGATCACGAACTCCTGGCCGCGGCCAAGGAGATGGACGCCGACGAGCTGGCTGACCTGGCGCCTGAGCTGCCTCGAGATGTTGTCCACGAGCTGATGGAGGCTCTCGACGGCCAGCAGCGTGAGCGTGTGCGCTCCGCGTTGTCCTATGACGAGGACCAGGTCGGCGCCCTGATGGACTTCGAGATGGTCACCATTCGTGAAGACGTCAGCCTGGAAGTGGTACTGCGTTACCTGCGCCGGCTCAAAGAGCTGCCGGGCCATACCGACAAGTTGTTCGTGGTCGACTACGAAGGCATTCTCAAGGGGGTGCTGCCGATCAAGCGCCTGCTGGTCAACGACCCTGAGAAGAAAGTGGCTGATTTAATGGCCAGCGATACCGTGAGCTTTCATCCGGATGAAGATGCCTACGATGCGGCGCAGGCGTTTGAGCGTTACGACTTGATTTCGGCGCCGGTGGTCGACAAAAACGGCAAGTTGATCGGCCGTCTGACCATCGATGAAATGGTCGACCTGATTCGTGAGGAAAGTGAAACCGAAGTCCTCAACATGGCGGGTTTGCGTGAAGAGGAAGATATTTTTGCGTCAGTCTGGCGTTCGCTGCATAACCGCTGGGCCTGGCTGGCCGTTAACCTGATTACCGCGTTTATCGCTTCTCGGGTGATCGGCTTGTTCGAAGGCTCCATCGAAAAACTGGTGGCCTTGGCGGCATTGATGCCGATTGTGGCGGGTATCGGCGGCAACTCCGGTAACCAGACCATTACCATGATCGTGCGGGCAATGGCGCTGGACCAGGTGAGTACGGCTAACTCTTCGCGCCTGTTGCGCAAGGAGCTGGCGGTGGGGCTGGTCAACGGTCTGGTGTGGGGAGGCGTGATCGGGGTTGTCGCCTACTTGCTGTATGGCAGTTGGTCCCTGGGGGTGGTCATGACCGCCGCCATGACCCTCAACCTGCTGCTGGCTGCGTTGATGGGGGTGCTGATCCCCATGACGCTGGCACGTCTCGGTCGCGACCCTGCCATGGGGGCCAGTGTCATGATCACTGCCATGACCGACAGTGGCGGTTTCTTCATCTTCCTGGGGCTGGCGACAATCTTCCTGCTTTGATCCCTTGTGGGGGCGGCTTGCGTTGGTGAGCAAGCTTCCCTTGCCGCAGCAGGCCGGCCCCAACCCTTGCCCAGTCCGGGCGCCCTTGAAAGACGCGCAAAAAAAAAGCCAGCACATGGCTGGCTTCGGCTATCAGTTGCAGATCAATTGGCTTCTGCGGCTGCCTCTACGTCGTGCGCGATAAGCGAGACCAGGGCATTTTGCTGGCGATGGGAGAGCTGACGAAAACGCTGCAGCAGTTCGCGTTCGTGCAGTGACAGCTCTGGGCTGTCCAGGCGCATGCTCAACTCGTCGCCCAGCGCACCTTCCTGAATAAGGCTTTGTTCCAGGCGCGCGATGATTTCAGAGTTCATGCTGCGATGATGATTGCGAGCCACCTCGGCAATGCGTTCCCGCATTCCGTCTGGCAGACGTACGACGAACTTGTCAGCCGTACGGCTTGAATAGATTGCCTGTTTCAATGGGCGCATATATTTAACCGGTTAGTTCAGGGGAGCGGTTTTTGGAATTGGCCGCAAGATGAGTGTTAAGACAAGACTCACGACCAAAGTTCAACCCGAATTGCAAAGAGGCCGCATCATGCCTCAGATTTGCCAGTTCCTTGGCGTCAATTCTGTGACAAATATTGAACTGCCTAAAGGCTTTATGCCAGCACTCATTTGCATTTTTGCGGACTGGTTGGAAAAATCTTTCGCGCGGGATGCCCAGGGCGATTTCCGCGCAGAACCAAGCTGCATAAGGGTTTGAGGCCGAACATCCTATCGCAAACTGGCCTTTTGCCCTGTTGTTTAAGACTAGTGGCAATTTGCTGATTTACTAGGTTGAGGCGACATAAGGTAGGGCGGGGAACGGGCTAGCGCAAAATCGGGTCGAACTTGATGCGTCGGCCTACGATAAGCGTCAGCAGCAGAAGGCAGGCGAATACGCCGCTGGCAATCTGTGCGGTGGTGTGGCCGGTTCCCAAGCCGAACCCGGCGGTGGCAATGAACAGGCACAGAAACAGCCAGGCAGATTTGCTCATGAGTGCTTTTCTCAGAAAACCCAATGTTCAGAGGCTGGCGAAGCCTGACTACCTTGAGCCAAGCGCAGTGGCGCTTGCGCGGTCGGGGTCATCACCGCCAGTTGCGGGCGTTGTTGCAGATGGTGTGGCACGGCCTGGCTGATCTGCGCGGGGTCGTTGCTGCCGGTCGATTGGAAATGAAACATCACCAGCGCAGCCAGGGCGACGGTATTGAGGGCTAACAGAAGGGCACTGTTCATGGTCATGTTCTCCGTTTAACGCCGTGGCTGAGGGGGTTCACATGAAACATTGCAGGTCGCGTGCCAATCTATTATTTCAATAAAATCAAAGGGTTGAGTCTATCTTGAGTGGCTTTCGGGTTGCAATTTGCAATGCTGGCATTTTGTCGCAGTGCATTCTGCACGATGGCGTCATGTGCCGGTGTTTACAGGGTTGAGCGACGATCGCATTCGCAAGTATCGGCCTACGCTCAAAAAGCCCACGGACGACATGACAAAACCTAACTCGACCGTTAACATGCACGCCGTCCGTCGCAGTGCCCCTGAGCCCGATGGCTGTCATTTGTCCCAGTAGCTCAATTGGATAGAGCATCCCCCTCCTAAGGGGAAGGTTGGCCGTTCGAACCGGCCCTGGGACACCATATTATTCAAGGCTTGTAGCGCTTTTTTTTCTTCTCTTGGCTCTCATGTGGACAGCGTGGGTGCAGCAGTAACAATTCAGGCAGAAAAAATCCCCGCTAAGGTTTGACCTGGTGAGACTTTTTTCGCCGGATGGTGACGAAGAATGCTTATCCGTTGTGCTACGGAGTGAGAGATTTCCCCCACCGCTTGGTTACGGTTTGGATTTCGAGCCCCATTACCTGAATACTCACTTCCAATCGGTGGTATTCAGGCGATGTCAGGCGGGCGGTCATGATCGTCGTTGCTATGCTCTTACCCCGATGAAGAGGTCCAAGCTCATCGGCAATTGTTCATTGATTGCTAAGGCAATTTGCTGCACTTGGTTTTCTGTTAGTGGAAGCTTTCCGTCGGCCTCCGCCGCCAAACTTTTCCAGCCCAGCACCTCCATAACCGCTTGCTGAAACTCAGGGCTTATATCGAGCTCAAATTTAATTGAGTCATCTTCGTTGGCGTCAGCGAGAAACCCCGTAATTTCTAAAAACATCTTGGCCCTCCAATATCACTTTGATGTGGTACGTCCTGGTTCAGCGTCCTTTGTTCGCTCTCCTGTTCCTGGGTTGAACTCCCCCCAGGTGCTTGCCTTGTTTGTCGTATAGCTCGACTCTGCCGTTCTCATAATCCCATTCATAAATTCTGCCTTTGCGATCTTTCCAACGACTTCGTTTTTTGCCTGCGCCCTGGACACTCGACATCTGTTTTGCGCGTATTGCATCTGGGCTACATTTTTTGTTGGCATTCGGTCTTTTCACCTACCAATCGAACCTTGCCGCCGATCGAGGTTCACAGCATGTGCGTCGTGTCTTTTATCGTAACGATGTACCTTGCACGCCACCCGGCAGCGTCTGAGCGGTTAAGCAAAATAATCCCCGGAAACAGCCTCTGCCGCCTGTCCGGAACCTGCCACCCGGGACTATCATGCCGATAGCCCTGTTTCTAACTGCAAGGAGCCGCTCGGAACGCCGATGCGCCAGATCTGGAAATCTTTTCGAGCCCTTTATTTCGCTTCCTTGATGATGCTGATCGGCTCCGGCCTGCTCAGTACTTACCTGGCCTTGCGCCTGGCGGCTGACCATGTCGACAGCTTGTGGGTGGGTGCGCTGATGGCGGCCAACTATTTCGGCCTGGTGCTGGGCGGCAAGATCGGGCATCGCCTGATCGCCCGGGTCGGGCATATTCGCGCGTATGCGACCTGTGCCGGTATCGTCGGTGCGGCGGTGCTGGGGCATGGTTTGGTCGACTGGTTGCCGGCCTGGATCGTGCTGCGGGTGATCGTTGGCCTGGGCATGATGTGCCAGTACATGGTGATCGAAAGCTGGCTCAACGAGCAGGCGGATGCCAAGCAGCGTGGCGTGGTGTTCAGCGGCTATATGATCGCTTCCTACCTTGGCTTGGTGTTGGGGCAGTTGATTCTGGTCATGCATCCTCAACTCGGCCTGGAGTTGTTGATGCTGGTCGCGCTGTGCTTTGCCTTGTGCCTTGTGCCGGTGGCCATGACCCGACGCATCCACCCCGCGCCCCTGCACCCCGCACCGATGGAGCCGCGTTTCTTTATCAAGCGCGTGCCGCAGTCGCTGAGCACGGTATTGGGGGCGGGGTTGATTGTCGGCTCTTTCTATGGCCTGGCACCGCTGTATGCGTCCCAGCAGGGGCTCACCACCGAGCAAGTGGGTTTGTTCATGGGTAGCTGCATTTTTGCCGGACTGCTGGTGCAGTGGCCGCTGGGATGGTTGTCTGACCGCTATGATCGCGCGCTGTTGATTCGTTGTTTTGCCCTGTGCCTGGCGGTGGCGGCATTGCCGCTCGCAATCATGACCCAGGTGCCGCTGGAGGTTTTGTTCGTCGCAGGCTTCCTCTGCTCGCTGGTGCAGTTCTGTTTGTACCCGCTGGCCGTGGCGTTTTCCAATGACCATGTCGAAGGTGATCGCCGCGTGTCGCTGACAGCCATGTTGCTGGTGACATATGGCATCGGCGCCAGTATCGGGCCTTTGCTGGCGGGTGTGGTGATGAAGATGTTCGGCAGCCAGATGCTTTACGCGTTTTTCAGCCTGTGTGCGTTGATTCTGGTGTGGCGCATCCGGCCAAAAGCCGTCACCAACCTGCACCAGGTGGAGGACGCCCCCCTGCATCACGTGGCGATGCCCGACAGTATGTCCAGCTCACCGCTGGTGGCTGCACTTGACCCGCGGGTGGATGAGGCCGTGGTCCAGGAGCAGATGCAGACCACTGCGCCTGAGCCTGAGCCTGAAACCGAGCCAGAGCAGCCGCCGATAGAGGAGCCAGGCTGCGAAGCGCCACCCGAGCATCCGGACCCGGACGAGCATCCCCATGACCTCAGCAGGGCACGCCCCTGAACGAAAAAAACGGGCAGATCCCCAAAGGATCTGCCCGTTTTTTTGTGACGACCTGTATGTATTAAAAATCGTCGTCTTTATCGAACCGTCGCGCTTCACGCTGCAACTGGTACACAAAGCGCTCGACCTGGCGCTGTACCAGCCCACTCATGTTGTGGAAGCGTACGCCGGCAAAGGTGGTATTGATCTTTTCTTCGAAGTGCAGGTAACGCAATTCGACCGAGGTGGTCATGCTGCCAAAGGGCAGGGCGGCAATAAATCGGTCGTAGACCTGGCCCAATTGCAGGCGCTCGGAGATATTGCCTTCAAAACGCAGCTTGCAGCCGGTGGCGGAAATATCCAGCAATTTACCGTTGACCGGCGCCTTGAGTTTTTCGCCACCCAGTTCGATGTTGACCAATTGCGCCAGCTTCAACGCGGCACGGAACGCATTTCGACGCTGATGGTAGACCACCTCGTCCGGCAGGCTGCCGGTGTAAATGCGGTGGCCGTCTTTCGCGCTGATAGCCAGGGTGCCCTTGCTTTCCCAGGCAACGCGAACGCCATCGTGGAAGCCTTCGATGCGGAAGGGCTCGCCGCTCTCAAGGTAGCGTTCGCCGTCGCGTGGAATCATTTCGTCCAGTGCCAGCGTGTTGCTGTCACGGTTGACGTCCACCAGATAGCTTTGGAAGCGCTGGCTGCGTTCGTGGAAGGTGATGATCAGCGGGTCATGGCTGTCTTGCAGCATCCGCAAGGTGCCGGCGATTTCCAGAGGCGTGGTGAGCACCTTGGGTGGCTGCGGGGCATCTTCCGCATTAAGGGCGTTGAACACGGTTCTTCCATCTCCAGACAAAATACGACTACACGCAAGAACCGGCATTTTGCCAGCATGTGGCGCGCCTTGGATAGGGCGCACGGTAAACCGATGTCAGGCTTGGCTGCGGGTGCTTGGTTTGACCAGACGCGAGGTGGAACCCTGGGCGTTATACAGCGCCGGCGGCTCTCCGCCGTGAAGTATGCGTAACTGGTTGGCGGTCGTGGCTTGCTGAAGCTGGATCGACTGACCGTTGAGCCGGTTGGCTTCCTGGCACTGGGCGAGCAACTGATTGAGTTCTTTGCTCTGGGACAGCAATTGGTCGCCAACCGAGGAGTGGCTGGCCAACTGCGCCAGGCCGTCATGGTCTGCCGGCAGGCCGAGACTACTGAGGATCTGGCTGCGTTTTTTGCCGTGTTGCTCCAGCAGCACAATCAGCGATTGCTTGCGCGCCAGAATTTCTTCCAGCAGCGGCATATCCCGGCCATAGAGGGCCAGGGATTCTTCTTTGAGCAGCTCGAGCAATTGTTGCGTCGGCGCTAGATCATCAATGATCAGTTGCAGCAAATTTTCGTCGTGATGCATGGCTGGCCTTGGGGTTTAAGCGTCCAAAAGCCCTGCGCAGGCCTTTGCCTAGCGCTCGGCTTCGAAATTAAGCAGCTTGCTGGCTACACGGTTGCTGTCGACTTTATAGCTGCCATCGGCGATTGCCTGTTTCAACTCGGCCACGCGGGCTTTATTGACCACTGGTTGATCGCGCAGCGAGTCAGTGACCTTCTGCAACTGTTGAGCCTCATTGCTCAGGTGTACGGATTCCCCGCTTTGGCTGACGCTGGCCTGTTCTGTCAGCGGCTGGGCCTTGGCTTCGACGCTTTCTTTGGCAGCGCTGGTACGCGTAGCGCCTGACGTCGACGGGGTGTTATTCAAACGGCTGAAATCGATGACCATGATAAAAAAACCTCTGGGTATTTGGACGCTTGCCATGTTTTCGGCCATACCCGGACAAACTTTAGGCGCGAATGACAATAAATCTCCGCACGGTAAACCGCGTGCACAGTGTAGGAAAACCCAGCGTCCTGTACCAGTAATCTATAAAGCGACCTCTACCTGTCCGGGGGCTGTGACCCGCGCTTTGATCACGCGATTGGAATTGAGATTCTTGACTCGAATTTGTTCACTCATGCCGCCGTTGGACAACGCTTCACCGGGCATTTTTACATTCAGCGTACCGCTGCTGGCGGAAATTACCACTTGGTCGCCCTTGCGAATCACTTCGGCCTGTTCCAGGTGGACCAGCGTGATCACCTGATCGGTGACCACTGGTCGGGTCAATCGTTGGCCGACGGCCTGATCCAGGGACGTCAGGTAGCCCTGGCTGATCAGGCTGATGTCGCGTTCGCGTAATACGACGTCCTCAAAACCGATGATGCCGGTGCGTTTCAGTGGTCGGGCCACTACCACAACATCGCGAAACAACTTGACCTGCGCCGGCACAAACACCGTCCAAGGCGAGGCTCCGTCGCAGCGCACCCGTACCGTCACGCGGCCGATGGGCTGGGCTGGGCTTTCAAGGGTCGCTGTCAATTCCTTGTCGCACATCGGCATGCGCAGGCGGGGGTCCAATTGGTTGACTTGGATTTCATAACGCCCCGGTGTCTGTGTGGTTGCCAGATAATCTTCTACAGTGAACTCAAGAAAGCCCTGAGTGACGCCGATAAGGAGATCAGGCAAGGTGACGTTCTCTGCGCGGGCCGTGGTGTTCAGGCTCAAAGCAAGCAACGCCACCGAGGCGCAGAGCAATCTGCGGTAACGTGGGAGTCGAAGGCGTCGGGAAACTGTCGTTTTAATGTCCATGGCCAATAAATAGCAAGGCTCGTGCCGTTTAGTGTTGGGTGCGCGCTGCCGTGTAGGTACAGCCCAAGGTTTTAGCGTAGGAGTAAAGGCATGGCAGGTGTAATGGATTCAGTAAACCAGCGCACACAGCTGGTAGGGCAGAATCGCCTGGAGTTGTTGCTTTTTCGCCTCGATGGCAAGCAACTCTATGGCATCAATGTGTTCAAGGTACGGGAAGTGCTGCAGTGCCCCAAGCTGACGATCATGCCCAAATCCAGCCCGGTGGTGTGTGGCGTGGCCAATATTCGTGGTGCGACCATTCCGATTCTCGACCTGGCCCTGGCCACAGGTTCGGCAGGCTTGCAGGACCGCGAAAGCCCATTCGTGATCATTACCGAATACAACACCAAGACCCAGGGTTTCCTGGTGCGCTCGGTGGAGCGCATCGTCAACATGAACTGGGAAGAGATCCATCCGCCACCCAAGGGCACCGGCCGCGACCACTACCTCACGGCGGTGACGCGGGTCGATAACCAGTTGGTGGAAATCATCGACGTAGAGAAGATCCTCGCCGAAGTGGCGCCGACCTCGGAATCGATTTCGGTCGGTGTGGTTGACGCGGAGACGGCGCACAAGGCGGTCTCGCTGCGGGTGCTCACAGTGGACGACTCCTCGGTGGCGCGTAAGCAGGTGACCCGTTGCCTGCAAACCGTCGGCGTGGACGTGGTGGCGCTCAACGACGGCCGCCAGGCGCTGGACTATCTGCGCAAACTGGTGGATGAGGGTAAGAAGCCGGAAGAAGAATTCTTGATGATGATTTCCGACATCGAGATGCCGGAAATGGATGGCTACACTCTCACGGCCGAAATACGCAGCGATCCACGCATGCAAAAATTGCATATCGTCCTGCATACTTCGTTGTCGGGTGTATTCAATCAGGCGATGGTCAAGAAAGTCGGTGCCGATGACTTCCTGGCCAAATTCCGTCCTGATGACCTGGCATCCCGGGTGGTCGACCGGATCAAGGCAGCAGAATAATAATAGCCAGGGGCTTTTTCCCTGGCGGTCATACGATTTTAGAGGCGGTATCAGTGTCTACAGGTAATTTGGATTTTGAGCAGTTCCGGGTCTTCCTGGAAAAAGCCTGTGGGATATTGCTCGGTGAAAACAAGCAATACCTGGTATCCAGTCGTCTTAACAAACTAATGGAGCAGCAGGGTATCAAGTCCCTGGGTGAGTTGGTTCAACGGATCCAGGGCCAGCCGCGCAGTGGGCTCAAAGAGATGGTGGTCGATGCCATGACCACCAACGAAACCCTGTGGTTTCGTGACACCTACCCCTTTGAGGTGCTCAAGAGCAAGGTGCTGCCGGAGGCTATCAAGGCCAGCCCGGGCCAGCGTCTGCGCATCTGGTCGGCGGCCTGTTCTTCGGGGCAGGAGCCGTATTCCATCTCGATGTCCATCGATGAGTTCGAGCGGACCAACATCGGGCAATTGAAGGCCGGTGCGCAAATTGTCGCCACCGATCTGTCCGGCACCATGCTCACCAACTGCAAGACCGGTGAGTACGACAGCCTGGCCCTGGGCCGTGGTTTGTCCCAAGACCGGTTGCAGCGCTACTTCGAGCCTAAAGGCGCCGGGCGCTGGGCGATCAAGGCGCCGATCAAAAACCGCGTGGAGTTTCGCTCGTTCAACCTGCTCGACAGCTACGCCAGCCTGGGCAAGTTCGACATGGTGTTTTGCCGCAACGTGCTGATCTACTTCTCGGCCGAGGTGAAGAAAGACATCCTGTTGCGCATCCATGGCACGCTCAAGCGTGGCGGCTACCTGTTCCTGGGTGCTTCCGAAGCGCTGAACGGCCTGCCGGATCACTTCCAGATGGTGCAGTGCAGCCCCGGCATCATTTACCAGGCCAAATAACCGACGCTTTAAAAACAAAAACGGGAGACCTTTGCAAAGTCTCCCGTTTTTTATTCGCGCAAAATCGCTGCCGGTCCTCATCAACAGCGCTCAGGGCGTGGTGCTCATTTGGAGGGGCCCCAGGGACAGGCCATGTTGCCCGCTGGGCACTGTTGCGTTGAAGATGCCGAGTCGCACGGTTCCCGTCGTGGCGGCGGTAAATGTTCCTGTTCCGATTTGGCGTCGGGCATCAGTAATAGTGGTGACGTCAGGCCCGATCCGGCTGCCGTTTATCGTCATGTGCAGGGTCGACCCGTCGCTGACGGCTGTACTTCCCGTCACCTCGAAGCTGCAGTTATAGGTGCGTCCTGCCGTTACCGGAACTGCACGGGTGATGATGTGGGAGCTGGTGGCCTGATTGTTGAACTGGTTAACGACCACGCGGCTACCGATCACGCTTAGCCGCGACACATAGACGCCTTGTGCTACCCAGCCTTGAAAGGTGCCGTCGCTGAAGTCCCATGACTGGTCTGGTGGCACCACAATGGGCAGGCGACCGATGTTTATTCTCGCCTCCCCTGCAGTGGAATACAGCCCTCCACGCAGGATGCGGGCCCGCAACTGGACTTCGGTGCCCGCACTGGCGATGACAATGTTCGTGGGAATCAGAATCCGCAGCGAAGCGGTGCTGTGGGCAATATTAAAGCTTTGATTGTGCGTGCCACCAAGAACGGTGCTGTTGAGGCTCAAATAGAAATAATCGGCTGGCTGCATAGGAAAATCCAACCTCAGTATGGCGACGTCGCCGCTCAGTCGGGCAGGGTCAAGATTCGGGATCGGCTGTGTCGAATCCTGTTCGACAAACCTGGGGGCCGGGATTATCAACATGTCGAGCCTCTGCGTTGTGCTTAAGGGGGTCGGTTGATAAAGCATCAAAGCCTACGCGTGTCGCAATTGTCATAAATAACAGTACGGACAAACGGTTAAATACCCCGGCCCCCTGCGCACACCGTTTATAGCCCTCCACTCGCAAGCGGCAAGCCCGATTGCCGCTTTACTGGCGCTACGCGGAAATCGCTTGCCGCTTTTCTGGCATCACCGCCGGCAACATTGCCGCAAGCCCTTGAAATTCGGGCTCTGCTCAGGTTGGCATGCACCTTGCTATAGTCCTGTTAACGAACAGCAGGTCAGCCTAAAGGTTTCCGCCATGAGCATCAGCTTCGATAAAGCGCTCGGTATCCACGAACAAGCCCTGGGCTTCCGCGCCCAGCGTGCCGAAGTCCTGGCCAACAACATTGCCAACGCCGACACCCCGAACTACAAGGCTCGGGACCTGGACTTCTCCGCTGTGCTCGCTGCACAGCAGGACAAGACCAAGAACGGCACCTTCGCCTTGAACATGACCAACAACCGTCATATCGAAGCGCAAGGCCTGAGCAGTGGTGACGAGTCGTTGCTGTATCGCACGCCGATGCAGCCATCGATCGACCAGAACACCGTCGACGCCCAACTGGAGCAATCGGCTTATGCCGAGAACTCGGTGAACTTTCAGGCCAGCTTTACCCTGCTCAACAGCAAATTCAAAGGGCTGATGTCAGCCCTGCGTGGAGAGTAAGCCATGTCCCTGTCCAGTGTTTTCAATATTGCCGGCAGTGGCATGAGCGCCCAGACCACGCGCCTCAACACCGTCGCCAGTAACATCGCCAACGCCGAGACTGTGTCTTCGAGCATTGACCAAACCTATCGCGCCCGGCACCCGGTGTTCGCCACCATGTTCCAGGCCGGCCAGAACGGTGGCAGCGATTCGTTGTTCCAGGAACAGGACGCCGCCGGCAAAGGCGTGCAGGTACTCGGTGTGGTCGAAGACCAGAGCAACCTCGAAGCGCGCTACGAGCCTAACCACCCGGCAGCGAACGAAAAAGGCTACGTGTATTACCCGAACGTCAACGTGGTCGAGGAGATGGCCGACATGATCTCCGCCAGCCGCTCGTTCCAGACCAACGCGGAAATGATGAACACCGCCAAAACCATGATGCAAAAGGTCCTGACCCTGGGTCAGTGATAAGGGGCGCCAAATAATGGCCATCGTTGATACGTCTAACAACACGGCAGTCCAGGACCTGTTCAATTCCAAGGTCAAGACTGCAACGGACAACAGCAGCCTGGGTGATGCTTCCAAGACCGCGACGGGCAACCAGTCGCTGGGCAAGGACGCGTTCCTGCAACTGCTGGTGACCCAACTGAAAAACCAGAACCCGCTGTCACCCCAGGACAACGGTGCATTCGTGGCCCAGCTGGCGCAGTTCAGCAGCCTCGAAGGCATCAACACCCTGAACGACTCGGTGAATAACATCTCCAGCAACTTCAGCTCCTCGCAAGCGCTGCAGGCTTCTTCGCTGGTCGGGCGTTCGATCATCACCCAGACCGACAAGGCCCTGGTGGATACCAGCAAGAGCATGACCGGCTCGGTGGCCGTGACCGCGGCGACGGGTAACGTCACCGTCAAGATCACCGACAAAGACGGCAACCTGGTGCGCACCCTCGATTTGGGCGCCCAGAGTGCCGGTACGTCGGACTTTATCTGGGATGGCAAGAACGGCAACGGCGAGGTCGCCCCAGCCGGCACCTACACCTTTGCGGCCACGACCAAGAATGACAAGGGCGACGCAGTGGCCCTGGCAACATCGCTGCCGGCAACCGTGACCAGCGTGACGTTGAGCAAGACCGGCGGCGAAATGCTGCTGAACCTTGCAGGTGGCATGGGCAGCGTGAAGCTGTCGCAAATTCAGACTATTGGTACATAGAGCCGGCTAGATACGGCAGAGGGAGAGAAACATGTCTTTTAACATCGGCCTTAGCGGCCTCTATGCGGCCAATAAACAACTGGACGTGACCGGCAACAACATCGCCAACGTCGCGACCACCGGCTTCAAGTCGTCCCGTGCGGAATTCTCCGACATCTATGCCGCGTCCAAACTGGGTACCGGCCAGAACAGCATCGGCAACGGCGTGAACCTGGCGGCGGTGTCCCAGCAATTCACCCAGGGTGACGTCAACGGCAGCGGCGGTATCCTGGACATGGCGATCCAGGGTGGTGGCTTCTTCGTGCAGAAGGGCAGCGACGGTTCGCTGGAGTACACTCGCAGCGGTGCCTTCCGTGCCGACAAAGACGGCTATATCACCAACAACACCGGTACCTCGCGTTTGCAAGGCTATGCGGCGGACGATGACGGCAAAATCATCAAGGGTGGCCTGACCGACCTGCAACTGAACCTGTCGAACCTGCCGCCGAAGGCGTCCACCAAGGTGGATTCCACCAGTAACCTGAACTCCTCGGAGCCGGTGATCAACCAGACGCTCAAGCCATTCGACCCGACGGATACCAGTACTTTCACCACCCAATACAGCACCACCTTGTACGACGCCCAAGGCAATGCGCACCCGATGGTGCAATACCTGGTGAAAACCGACGGCAACAAGTGGAACGCCTATACGCTGATTGATGGGCGCAACCCTAACGGTTCGTCACCAACGGGCGGTACGCCACCCACTCCGCCTGTGCCTTCGACCCTGACCTTTGACGGCTATGGCAAGCTCACCAGCATCGTCACCGCCGGCGCGTCCAGCACGACGCTGACCTTGACCGGTTGGGTGCCAGGTACCGTGACCAATGGCGTCTGGAAAGCCAACGGCGCGGATGCCAACCCTGACGGCATCGCCATCAACATGGCGAACATCACCCAGTACAACTCGGCCACCTACCGCAACCCACCGATCACCGACGGCTATGCCACCGGCCAGATCACCGGCCTGAAAATCGACGGCAGCGGCGTGTTGTTCGCCACGTTCAGCAACCAGCAGAGCAAGGCCATCGGCCAGATCTCCCTGGCCAGCTTCAACAACGAGCAGGGCCTGCAGCCAGCCGGCAGCACCACTTGGAGAGAGACGTTCGCTTCGGGCCAGCCGGGTTACGACACCCCGCAATCCGGTACCTTGGGTTCGATCGTGGCCAACTCCCTGGAGAACTCCAACGTCAACCTGACCAACGAGCTGGTGGACCTGATCAAGGCCCAGAGCAACTACCAGGCCAACGCCAAGACTATCTCCACCCAGAGCACCATCATGCAGACCATCATTCAGATGACTTGATGCCATGGCGTAATGCGCTTGACTGAAAACCCCTCGATCGAGGGGTTTTTTTTGCCCTGACAAACGTCGTCTGGAACGTCCTACGCCCTGAATGCCACCCATGAAGCCGGAAGCTATCGAGCTTGTGACCTTGGGTGGGGAATAACAATGGGAAATCAGTGGGGGATGGGTCGCAGCGAGGCCGGCGTGCATTTTGACGCGGGAGCGGCACAGTTCTATTTGAGCGGCAAAGGCGCGACACACGCGATCAACGAAGACCGGGACGCAAAAAATAAGGAGGCCGTCGCACAACTGCTCAAGGAGCTTGATGACGCGCACAGTACCGGCAAAAACCAGACTGTCCGGGAATTGCGCGACAGGCTCAATGAAAAACGCACAGCATTGGGGGACGACACGTTCAAGAAAATCCTTGAGCAACTCAAGGAAGAACGCTCCAAGCGATGGCTGGAGCTTTTAAAGATGCTGTTTCCGGACCTGTTTCCGGATACGCCTGCCCCTTCTCCGGCACCACCATCGCCTAGGGATGGCGGTGGCGGCGGTGATTTTCCCGGTCGCGGCGGCTTCGGTCCCAGTGAGTCGATGAGCAACAAGCCGATTACCGAAGGCTCACGGCATCACCACTACAAGCCCGACACGAGCAACCCCGGGAAAAAGCCGGACAATATCTGGAGTGGCTTCAGGCAGGGGCCTGACGGCAATTGCGTGACTGTATCGGCGATAAAGGCGGCGATGATGCGGTATGGGCAAAAACCTACGGACATTTTCAAAGACGTTAAGGCGTTGGGCCACGGCTACGAGGTGACCATGCGTGATGGCTTCAAGCTTTCTCTGTCCAATGACGAGGTGAGGCAGGCGGCCATTCATGCGCGTTTCAAGGGCGATGACCCGGCAATGATGACGGATGCCAACTTCATGTATGCCGCGAGCGCCAAGCGGGCGCAGATGGAAAACAATGACGGTACTGCTGGGCGCAGTTTCCAGGCGGCCATGAACAGCCTCAACGATGGCGAACACTCGCGTGAAGGGCTGGACCGTTTGGGTTTGAGAGGGTTCTACAGGCAGACAACCGTTGCTGATTTGAGAAACAGCAAGGTGGGCACCGTGGAGTTCGGTGGCCATTCGATGGCCGTGATTGATGGCCGGATTGAGTTGTGGGGCAAGCGCGGCGGCATGCCTCAATCAGGTATCGCGACCGTATTGTTTTAAATCGCGAGCGCTTTTCACCCAGCAAAAGAAAGCCCCCGATACGCCGTAAGCCTATCGGGGGCTTTCAACTTGGGTGGTTAACCCAATGGGCTCAGCTTATTGGCAAGCTTCGCAATCCGGCTCGTCAATCGCGCAGGCTTTTGGCACGGGTGCCGGGCCGGCTGGAGCAGCCAGAACCGAATCATCACCATGGTTGCCGCTGGACACTGCGTTCAGCTTGCCGGTGTTGATGGTCGACTTCTCGGTGCTGGTCGCTGCCAGGGCACGGAGGTAGTAAGTGGTTTTCAGACCACGGTACCAGGCCATGCGGTAGGTCACGTCAAGCTTCTTGCCCGAAGCGCCGGCGATGTACAGGTTCAGGGACTGCGCCTGGTCGATCCACTTCTGACGACGGCTGGCGGCGTCAACGATCCACTTGGTGTCCACTTCGAATGCAGTCGCGTAGAGCTCTTTGAGCTCCTGCGGGATGCGCTCGATCTGCTGCACGGAACCGTCGTAGTACTTGAGGTCGTTGATCATCACCGAGTCCCACAGGCCGCGAGCTTTCAGGTCGCGAACCAGGTACGGGTTGATCACGGTGAATTCGCCCGACAGGTTCGATTTCACATACAGGTTCTGGTAGGTCGGTTCGATCGACTGCGATACGCCGGTGATGTTGGCGATGGTCGCGGTCGGCGCGATGGCCATGATGTTGGAGTTACGAATACCTTTCTGCACACGGGCACGTACCGGTGCCCAGTCCAGGGTTTCGTTCAGGTCGACATCGATGTACTTCTGGCCACGGGCTTCGATCAGGATCTGTTGCGAATCCAGCGGCAGGATGCCCTTGGACCACAGCGAACCCTGGAACGTCTCGTAGGCGCCGCGCTCGTCGGCCAGGTCGCAGGAGGCCTGGATCGCGTAGTAGCTGACCGCTTCCATGGACTTGTCGGCGAACTCGACCGCCGCATCCGAACCGTACGGAATGTGCTGCAGGTACAAAGCGTCCTGGAAGCCCATGATGCCCAAGCCGACCGGACGGTGCTTGAAGTTGGAGTTCTGCGCCTGCGGCACCGAGTAGTAGTTGATGTCGATCACGTTATCGAGCATGCGTACGGCGGTGTTGACAGTGCGTTCCAGCTTGGCGGTGTCCAGCTTGCCGTTGACGATGTGGTTCGGCAGGTTGATCGAGCCCAGGTTGCAAACGGCGATCTCGTCCTTGTTGGTGTTCAAGGTGATCTCGGTGCACAGGTTCGAGCTGTGGACCACGCCCACGTGCTGCTGCGGGCTGCGCAGGTTGCATGGGTCTTTGAAGGTCAGCCATGGGTGGCCGGTTTCGAACAGCATGGACAGCATCTTGCGCCACAGGTCTTTGGCCTGGATGGTCTTGAACAGCTTGACCTTGCCTGGGTACTCGGTGAGGGCTTCGTAGTACTCGTAGCGCTCTTCGAAGGCTTTGCCGGTCAGGTCGTGCAGGTCCGGCACTTCGGATGGCGAGAACAGGGTCCACTTGCCGTCATCGAAGACACGCTTCATGAACAGGTCGGGGATCCAGTTGGCGGTGTTCATGTCGTGGGTACGACGACGGTCATCACCGGTGTTCTTGCGCAGCTCGATGAACTCTTCGATGTCCATGTGCCAGGTTTCCAGGTAGGCACACACCGCGCCTTTGCGCTTGCCGCCCTGGTTGACCGCAACGGCGGTGTCGTTCACGACTTTGAGGAACGGTACGACGCCCTGGGACTTGCCGTTGGTGCCCTTGATGTAGGAACCCAGTGCACGTACCGGGGTCCAGTCGTTGCCCAGGCCACCGGCGAATTTGGACAGCATGGCGTTGTCGTGGATCGCGTGGTAGATGCCCGACAGGTCATCCGGCACGGTGGTCAGGTAGCAGCTCGACAGCTGTGGGCGCAGGGTACCGGCGTTGAACAGGGTCGGGGTCGACGACATGTAGTCGAAGGACGACAGCAGGTTGTAGAACTCGATCGCACGGTCTTCCTTGTGCTTCTCTTCGATGGCCAGGCCCATGGCCACGCGCATGAAGAACACCTGCGGCAGTTCGAAACGGATACCGTCCTTGTGGATGAAATAACGGTCGTAAAGCGTTTGCAGGCCCAGGTAGGTGAATTGCTGGTCACGCTCGTGGTTGATCGCCTTGCCGAGTTTTTCCAGGTCGAAGGTGGCCAGGACCGGGTTGAGCAATTCGAATTCGATACCCTTGGCGATGTAGGCAGGCAGGGCCTTGGCGTACAGGTCGGCCATTTCGTGATGGGTGGCGCTGTCGGCCACGCCCAGGAAGCCCAGGCCTTCGGCACGCAGGGTGTCCATCAGCAGGCGCGCGGTGACGAACGAGTAGTTCGGCTCGCGTTCAACCAGGGTACGGGCGGTCATCACCAGGGCGGTGTTGACGTCGGTCAGGGCCACGCCGTCGTATAGGTTCTTCAGGGTTTCGCGCTGGATCAGGTCACCGTCGACTTCTTCCAGGCCTTCGCAGGCCTCGGTGATGATGGTGTTCAGGCGGCCCAGGTCCAGCGGCGCAAAGCTGCCGTCGGCCAGGGTGATGCGGATCGAGGGGTGGGCTTGCACGGCTTCGGCGGCCGGTGCGTGCACGGCACGTTCCTTGGCGCGCGAATCGCGGTAGATCACGTAGTCGCGGGCGACTTTCTGCTCGCCGGCACGCATCAGGGCCAGTTCGACCTGGTCCTGGATTTCTTCGATGTGGATGGTGCCGCCCGACGGCATGCGACGCTTGAAGGTCGCGGTGACCTGTTCGGTCAGGCGGGCAACGGTGTCGTGGATGCGCGACGAAGCGGCAGCGGTGCCGCCTTCAACTGCGAGAAACGCTTTGGTGATGGCGACGGTGATTTTGTCATCGGTGTAAGGAACGACAGTGCCGTTACGCTTGATCACACGCAATTGGCCAGGTGCGGTAGCGGACAGATCCATATTCGAATCAGCGGCCTGCGGCACGGAGCCCTGCGGGTTCTCGCGAGTTGTGTCGGTTTGCATGGGGGGTTGTCTCCACGTTCTATATTTGATTGCGAGTGCCAGGCTCTTCCTGCAACACCCGTACCGTTTTCCATATCGGGATGGAGAAACAGGTGCCATCCGCGTGAGCGGTTTGGTCTACTGAAAATCGGTTGGTTCCACGCTGTGTCAGCAATAAAACGCTTGAATTTCGTGCCACTTGTGTGGTTGGGCAATTTGTTCAAAAACCCTACATGTAGGGTCTGTGTTGTCGCCGAGCTACAAGATAATGCGTTTTGGACGCCTTAGCAACGCACTAACCTGTGGATAACGCTGTGAGTAAAATGTGTATGAAAGGTGGAACTGCCGTGTAGGCCGCATCACTGCTGCATTGCGCCGTTTGTCACTAAATGTTCCAAGGACCAAACAGCCCGGCGAATTTCGAAGGGCGCGAACCCTATCACAAAAAAATGCGATCACCGAATGGATTTCCCGGCTTGTGCGCAAGGGTTGGGGCATGGCTACAATCGCCTCCTTTTATGCCTTCCCAACATGACAAACAGGGTATCTGCCTGGTGAAGACCAACCTGTGGGAGGGGGCATTTTTTATAACAATGAGGACAACGCATGGAGCAAGAAGCCTGGCACATATTGATTGTCGAGGACGACCAGCGATTGGCCGAGTTGACCCGCGAGTACCTGGAGAGCAACGGCCTGCGCGTGTCGGTCGAAGGTGACGGCGCCCTGGCCGCGGCGCGGATCATCGCCGAGCAACCGGACCTGGTGATCCTCGACCTGATGCTGCCCGGTGAAGACGGCCTGAGCATCTGCCGTAAGGTGCGCGAACGCTATGACGGCGTGATCCTGATGCTTACCGCGCGCACCGACGACATGGACCAGGTGCTCGGCCTGGACATGGGCGCCGACGACTACGTATGCAAACCCGTGCGCCCGCGCCTGTTGCTGGCGCGCATCCAGGCCTTGCTACGGCGCAGCGAGCCGGTCGAGCCCGTGGCGGTGGAAAACCAGCGCCGCCTGCAATTCGGCCCGTTGGTGGTGGACAACGCCCTGCGCGAAGCCTGGCTGCATGACAGCGGCATCGAACTGACCAGCGCCGAATTCGACCTGTTGTGGCTACTGGTGGCGAATGCCGGGCGCATTCTGTCCCGCGAAGAAATCTTTATCGCCCTGCGTGGCGTCGGCTATGACGGTCAGGATCGCTCCATTGATGTGCGCATTTCGCGCATTCGCCCCAAAATCGGCGACGACCCGATTCACCCGCGCCTGATCAAGACCATCCGCAGCAAAGGCTACCTGTTCGTCCCCGAAGCCTGCGCCGACATGCCGCTGTGAACTCGATCTTCCTGCGCATCTACGGCGGCATGTGCGCGGCGCTGATTCTGGTGGCGCTGCTCGGTGTGCTGGCCCTGCACTTGCTCAACGAGGTGCGCAGCGGCCAGTACCGCGAACGCCTGGCCCATGGCACCTTCGCCTTGATGGGCGACAACCTGCGCCCCATGAGCGCCATCGAGCGTCAGCGCGCGTTGGCGGTATGGGAGCGTTTGCTGGGCATTCCGCTGGAACTGCGCAGCCTCACCGACGCCCAGCTGGACCTCAGCCAGCGCAATCGCCTGCAACGCGGCCACGTGCTGGTACAGCAGACCGGGCCCCATGCCGCCCGCGTGCTGCGCCTGGTCAGTGATAAAGAGCAGTGGGTGCTCACGGGGGAGGTGCAGCAGATCAGCGAGCAGCTGGCCCGTGCGACCATTTACCTGTTGGCCGACGAACTGGTGCGCTTTGCGGTGGCCGAGCAACCGCAACGGCTGGCGGATATAAAACAGGCCAAGGGCTTTGGCTTCGACATGCACTTGATGACACTCGATCAGGCGGACATGGACGATGACCAGCGTCGCCGTGTGTCGGAAGGCGATACGGTGATGGCCCTGGGCAAGGGCGGCGACTCGATCCGCGTGTTTGCCGGTATGGTCGGCACGCCCTGGGTGCTGGAGCTCGGCCCGTTGTACCAGATGAACCCGTATCCGCCGCAATGGCTGGTGCTGATCGCCTTGATCGGCCTGACCCTGATCGGCCTGATCGTCTATCTCTTGGTGCGTCAGCTCGAGCGTCGGCTGCGCGGCCTGGAAGCCGCCGCCACACGCATCGCCAAAGGCAATCTGGAGGTGCGGGTACCGGCCCGTGGCGCCGACTCGGTAGGGCGCCTGGCCGCGGCGTTCAATGGCATGGCCGAGCACTTGCAACAATTGCTGGCGATCCAGCGAGAACTGGTGCGCGCCGTGTCCCATGAACTGCGCACACCGGTGGCGCGCCTGCGTTTTGGGCTGGAGATGATTGGCGAAGCCGCCACCCCTGAAACGCGGCGCAAGTACCTGGACGGCATGGACAGTGATATCCAGGACCTCGACGGCCTGGTGGATGAAATGCTCACCTACGCCCGGCTTGAGCAGGGCGCGCCGGAGCTGAATTTCCAGCGGGTCGATCTTGATGCGTTGCTCGACCAAGTGATCGGCGAATTATCGCCACTGCGCCCGCAAGTGACCGTCGCCCGTGGGATCTGCCTGTCATCGGCGCATTGGGACGATGCCTGGGTCGACGCCGAACCGCGTTACCTGCACCGCGCCCTGCAAAACCTGGTGAGCAACGCCATGCGCCATGCCCAGGGCCAGGTGTTGATCAGTTATCAGGTCGGCCAGGTACGTTGCCGCATCGATGTGGAAGATGACGGCCCCGGTGTGCCGGAAAGTGCCTGGGAACGCATTTTTACGCCGTTCCTGCGTCTCGACGACAGCCGCACCCGCGCGTCCGGCGGGCATGGCCTGGGCTTGTCGATTGTGCGGCGGATTATTTACTGGCATGGCGGGCGGGCGCTGATCGGCAAGAGCAATAACCTGGGCGGGGCATGCTTCAGCCTGAGTTGGCCGAGGGATCAGGACAAGCCCTGACACCGCTGTCGAAGGTAGCCACAGATCACAGTGTGGGAGGGGGCTTGCTCCCAATAGCGATCGATCAGACGCCGACGGCCACCAGGCTCAACAACTGCCCATCAGCCACCGCAAACTGCCCAACCAGCTCCTTGCCGTGGCACCACTCGCTGGACAGGTCGATCAACAGCCGCAAGCGCACGTGCCCGGCCGGCGACCATTGCACCACCTCGGCATGCTCAAAGTAGAAGCGCGTCTGCACAATCGGATACAGCGCCTTGAACAGGCTCTCTTTGACCGAAAACGTCAGCGTCACCAACAGGGCCGCCTGCTCGCGGTCTACCGTGGCCATGCGCTGCAATTCATCAGCGGTGAGAATCTCCCCGGCCAGGCGCTCCGCCCGTTCTCGTGTCAGCACATTTTCCAGATCCATGCCCAGCCCGCGCCATTGGGCCTTGTGCCCGACAATCGCTGCCGCATGCCCGGTGCTGTGGGTGATCGAGCCACTGATATGCGAAGGCCATACCGGCGCACGGTCTTCGCCGATCGCGGGGATGCAGTTGAGGTGGTCGAGCTGTTGCAGTGCGGCGCGGGCACACACTCGACCGGCGAGAAACTCGGCCTGGCGCTTGGCCACCGAGCGCTGGATGCTCGGCGGTGGCGGCACGGCGCTGCGCTGGAAGTCCCCAGCGGTTAATAGCGCCGGGTCAAAACGGGTGCTGAGAAACACCGTGCCCGGCAAGGGAACGGGCAGCGGCCAATGGGCATCGAGTGGAGTGCAGCAAGCGGGTAGGGGCGTCATGGGGCGGTATTTTGCCGAGTTGCAGCGCCCGCGGATAGCCCGCGGCTGTTCAGGGGGAGTTCAGGGGCGTTTGCGTAGGCTGGTCACAACAGCCCAAACGCGTATGAGGTAACCCACCATGACTGCGATCAAAAAGCTGATGTTGGCCTTGACCCTGCTCAGTGCCACCGCCGGGGCCCAAGCCTCGGAAGGTGCCTTCGCCGAGTTCGGCAGGGAGAAAACCAAGAAAACCAGTAGCCTGATCCAGCGTGTGAGTTTCGAGGATGCAGGCAGCCAGCCCCAGCCTTGGGGCCAGGCCCTGGGGCTTGCTGCCCCGCAGCCAACCTACCGCGTCGGCTATGAACATCTGAGCGGCCGGTTCAATGGCATTAAACTGCGCCCGCAAGACCTGCAGGGCCGCTATGATGTCCTCCTGTCGGACAGTTGATTTGCTTTGGAGAGCCTTATGAAATTGCTGGTGGTGGAAGATGAGGCGCTGTTGCGTCATCACTTGTTTACCCGCCTGACCGACAGCGGCCATGTGGTCGAGGCTGTGGCGAATGCCGAAGAGGCGCTTTACCAGACCGGCCAATTCAACCACGACCTGGCGATCATCGACCTGGGCCTGCCCGGCATGGGCGGCCTGGACCTGATCCGCCAATTGCGCACCCAGGCCAAGACCTTCCCGATCCTGATCCTCACCGCACGCGGTAACTGGCAGGACAAGGTCGAAGGCCTGGCCGCCGGTGCCGACGACTATGTGGTCAAGCCGTTCCAGTTCGAAGAGCTGGAGGCGCGCATGAACGCCTTGCTGCGTCGCTCCAGCGGGTTTACCCAGTCGACCATCGTCGCCGGGCCTCTGCTGCTGGACCTCAACCGCAAGCAAGCGTCGCTCGACGAACAGCCCTTGGCATTGACCGCCTACGAATACCGCATCCTCGAATACCTGATGCGCCATCACCAGCAAGTCGTCGCCAAGGACCGCTTGATGGAACAGCTCTACCCCGATGATGACGAGCGTGATCCAAACGTCATTGAAGTGCTGGTCGGCCGCCTGCGCCGCAAATTGGAAGGCCCGGCCGGGTTCAAACCGATCGACACCGTGCGCGGCCTGGGCTACCTGTTCAATGAGCGCTGCCGTTGATTCGCTCGTTACGCGTGCGCTTGATGCTGGCGGCCACCACCCTGGCCGTGCTGTTTATGCTGGGCTTGTTGCCCGCCATGCAAGGTGCGTTCAGCCTGGCGTTGCAGGACTCTATCGAGCAGCGCCTGGCGTCGGATGTCACGACGTTGATCTCGGCCGCGCGGGTCGAAAACAATCGTCTGCTGATGCCGGCGCAATTGCCGGATGAGCGTTTCAACCTCACCGATAGCCGGTTGCTCGGCTATATCTACGACCGCGAAGGCCACCTGGTGTGGCGCTCGCGGGCGACCCGCGACGAAAACATCAACTACAAGCCGCGTTACGACGGGCGTGGCAATGAGTTTGCGCGGATCCGCGAGGCCGACGGCCAGGAATTCTTCGTCTATGACGTGGAGGTCAAGCTGCTTGGCGGCAAGAGCGCGGCGTTCAGTATCGTGGCCCTGCAACCGGTGCGTGAATACCAGCTGACCCTGGAGGGCCTGCGCGAGAACCTTTACCTGGGTTTCGGCGCGGCATTGCTGGTGCTACTGACCTTACTGTGGCTGGGCCTGACCTGGGGCCTGCAAGCCTTGCGGCGGTTGAGCCAGGAGTTGGACCAGATCGAGGGCGGCACCCGTGAAAGTCTCTCCGAACAACACCCCCGTGAATTACTGCGCCTTACCGGCTCCCTCAACCGCTTGCTGCACAGTGAACGCGAGCAGCGGGCGCGCTACCGCGATTCTCTGGACGACCTGGCCCATAGCCTGAAAACCCCGCTTGCGGTGTTGCAAGGCGTGAGCGAAGACATGGCCCAGCGCCCCGAGGACCGCGACCAGGCCTGGGTGCTGCAATCGCAGATCGAGCGCATGAGCCAGCAGATCAGCTATCAGCTCCAACGTGCCAGCTTGCGCAAAAGCGGCCTGGTGCGCCATCAGGTGCGCCTTGAACCGGTGCTGCAAAGCCTGTGCGATACGCTGGGCAAGGTGTACCGCGACAAGGGCGTCACGGTGTCTTTTGACTTGCCGCAGGCGTGCGACATACCAATCGAGAAGGGCGCCTTGCTCGAGTTGCTCGGCAACCTGCTGGAAAACGCCTACCGCCTGTGCCTGAGCGAAGTGCACATCAGCCTGGTAGAAAGCCTTGAAGGCATCGAGTTGTGCATCGAAGATGACGGCCCCGGCGTACCGCCGGATCAGCGCGCGCGGATTTTGCAGCGCGGCGAGCGGCTGGACCGCCAGCACCCTGGACAGGGGATTGGGCTGGCGGTGGTCAAGGACATCATCGAAAGCTACGGCGCGCGGCTGACCCTGGGCGATTCACCTTTGGGTGGGGCGGCGTTCAGGATTCATTTTCCGGCTGTTTGATCCTTATGGGCTGTAAAGGCCTCATCGGGGGCAAGCCCCTCCCACATTTTGATCTCTGAATACATTCAAGTGTGGGAGGGGGCTTGCCCCCGATGAGGCCCGGCCAGGCGACACATCTTTAACGCTCCTGCGCTCTGTAGGCCCCCGGCGTGAGCCCCGTCCACTTCTTGAACGCCCGATGAAACGCCGACGGTTCTGAAAAGCCCAACTGCTCGGCGATCGCTTGCAACGACAAATCCGCCCGGCCCAAGTGGTAGATGGCGATGTCCCGCCGCAGTTCGTCCTTGAGCGTCTGGAAACTGGTGCCTTCTTCGCGCAAATGCCGACGCAGGGTTTGCGGGCTGACGTGCAGGTGTTGGGCGACGGCTTCCAGATCCGGCCAGGGCGTGCGGTCGCGACTTAACAGACGACGCAACTGGCTGCTCAGGCTATCGCCTTCATCCGGGCGTGACAGCAGGTCGGCGGGGGAGCGTTCGAGAAAATGTTTGAGGGTGCGTTCGTCCTGCAACAGCGGCAGGCTCAAATAGCGGGCGGGAAACACCAGGCTGCTGTTCGGTGCACCGAACACCAGGGGGCAGGGGAACAGCAGGTCATATTCACTGGCGTGGGCGGGCATCGGGTAGCTGAACGTGGCCTGGTGCAGCCGGATGCGCTGGCCAATCAGCCAACTGCCCAGGCGATGCCAGATCACCAGCAGGCATTCGCTGAGAAAGTGGTCCGGGTCCCATAGGTGCGAGTCATCCAGGCTCAAGTGGGCCATTTCGCCATCTAGCGTCAGCTGCCAGCGCGGGCCTTGTGGGAATAGGCTATAAAATAATAAGCCGCGTTCCAGGGCCTTCTCCAGCGTGCGGCAGTGAATCAGCGCGTGGCACATCATGGCAAAGGTGCCGCGTTTGCTCGGGGCCTCGGCGAACCCCAGGTATTCGTCGTCCAGCCCCTGCCAGAGCATTTGCAGCAAGTGGGTAAATTGTTCCGGGGTGATGCGTGCACGCGCTTCGGTCAACAATTCAGGAGTGATGCCCACCTGCTGGAGCAGGCCCGAATAATCGTAACCGGCCCGACGCGCACCCCCGAGGGCAGCGCGGGCGTAGTGACTGGCGATGGTACGTTCACGCATGCGGGGCCCTCGTTGCGGAAGGCCAGAGGGTAGTCATTGACGAGCAGGGCAACAAGGCGGATATCCGCCAAATTGTAGGACGGGATCGGGCCGTGCGGCGGAAATCCGCCAACCGCTTCGGTGGCGGGAACCCTGCTTGGAAACCCTAAACCCTGATGTCTAAAGGCCTTTAGCGGATTTGCCGAAAGTGGCACGGCGTTTGCGATACACAAGACAGCGCAGGCTTAGTCCTACAGGCCTCGTAAACAACAAATCCCTCCAGTGCAGGAGGGTTCGCAATTCAAGTGCCGTGGGCAATGGCGGATATTTGCCCCATGGGACGTTTGAGGAATTTCGCAATGACGACTCGTCAGCCAATCTACAAATCCCTGTATTTCCAGGTGATCGTTGCAATCGTTATCGGTATTTTGCTGGGCCACTTCTACCCGCAGACCGGTGTGGCCCTCAAGCCGCTGGGTGACGGGTTTATCAAACTGATCAAAATGGTCATTGCGCCGATCATCTTCTGCACCGTTGTCAGCGGCATCGCCGGCATGCAGAGCATGAAATCGGTCGGCAAAACCGGCGGCTACGCGCTGCTGTACTTCGAAATCGTATCCACCATCGCCCTGCTGATCGGTCTGGTTGTCGTGAACGTTGTGCAACCGGGCGCCGGCATGCACATCGACGTGGCCACCCTGGACGCGTCCAAAGTCGCGGCTTACGTGACTGCCGGTAAAGACCAGAGCATCGTCGGCTTTATCCTCAACGTTATCCCGAACACCATTGTCGGCGCCTTCGCCAACGGCGACATCCTGCAAGTGCTGATGTTCTCGGTGATCTTCGGTTTCGCCCTGCACCGCCTGGGCGCCTACGGCAAGCCGGTACTGGACTTCATTGATCGCTTCGCCCACGTGATGTTCAACATCATCAACATGATCATGAAGCTTGCGCCGATCGGTGCCCTGGGTGCGATGGCGTTCACCATCGGTGCCTACGGTGTAGGTTCGCTGGTGCAACTGGGCCAGTTGATGATCTGCTTCTACATCACCTGCGTCCTGTTCGTGCTGGTGGTGCTGGGCGCCATCTGCCGCGCCCACGGCTTCAGTGTGATCAAACTGATCCGCTACATCCGTGAAGAGCTGTTGATCGTACTGGGTACTTCTTCTTCCGAATCCGCACTGCCACGCATGCTGATCAAGATGGAGCGTCTGGGCGCGAAGAAATCCGTGGTAGGCCTGGTGATCCCGACCGGCTACTCGTTCAACCTCGACGGTACCTCGATCTACCTGACCATGGCGGCCGTGTTCATCGCCCAGGCGACCGACACCCACATGGACATCACCCACCAGATCACCCTGCTGCTGGTGCTGCTGTTGTCCTCCAAAGGTGCTGCCGGCGTGACCGGTAGTGGTTTCATCGTACTGGCGGCAACCCTGTCGGCCGTCGGCCACCTGCCGGTTGCCGGCCTGGCGCTGATCCTGGGCATCGACCGCTTCATGTCCGAAGCCCGCGCACTGACCAACCTGGTGGGTAACGCAGTTGCCACTATCGTTGTGGCCAAGTGGGTCAAGGAACTGGACACCGACAAGCTGCAAAGCGAGCTGGCGTCCGGTGGTACCGGTATCTCCGAAACCCGCGAACTCGATGACCTGGGCGTGGCCGAAGGCCCTGCACCTGTGGTCAAGTAAACGACTGATGGCGTGAACTCACGCTAGCCGTCATCTGCAAACGCCCCGACTGGTTCGGGGCGTTTGCGTTTGTGCGCGGCCACTTTTGAATTCTTTTGCTTTACAGTAAATAAATATTTCAGCAACAACGCTGGCGGGAGGCGTGATGGACAGTGTGGATCTGAATGTCCTGCGTAGCGTGCTCGAATGGCGCCGCGCCGGGCAGCGAGTGGTGTTGTACAGCGTGGTGCAGACCTGGGGCAGTGCCCCGCGCCCACCGGGGGCGATGCTGGCCTTGCGCGGCGATGGGGTGGTGATTGGCTCGGTTTCGGGTGGGTGCATCGAGGATGACCTGATCGCGCGCCTGCAGGATGGCCGCTTACCCGCTGACGGCCCGCCCGTGCAATTGGTGACCTACGGCGTGACGCGCGATGAAGCGGCGCGTTTTGGCCTGCCTTGCGGCGGCACCCTGCGCCTGACTGAAGAGCGGGTGGATGACTGGGGTTGGGTCGAGGAATTGCTGGCGCGTTGTGAGGACCATCAAGTCGTCGCGCGCGAGCTGAACCTGGTCACCGGCGAAGTCACCTTGAGCAGCGCGAGCAAGACCGACGTGGTGAGCTTCGACGGTGAACGCTTGCGGGCCATCTACGGCCCGCGCTGGCGCCTACTGTTGATCGGTGCCGGGCAACTGTCGCGCTACGTGGCCGAAATGGCGCGTTTGCTGGATTTTGAAGTGTTGATCTGCGACCCGCGTGAAGAGTTTGTGTACGGCTGGGAAGAGCAACATGGTCGTTTTGTGCCGGGCATGCCTGATGAAGCGGTATTGAGTATCCAGACCGACGAGCGCACGGCCATTGTCTGCCTGACTCACGACCCGCGTCTGGACGATATGGCATTGCTGACTGCGTTGAATTCGAGTGCTTTTTACATCGGTGCGCTGGGGTCGCGGGTCAACACGCAAAAACGCCGGGAAACCCTCGCTGCATTGGGCTTATCGGCGGCGGCGATCGCGCGGTTGCACGGGCCGATTGGGTTGCATATCGGCAGCCACACACCGGCGGAAATCGCTCTGTCGCTACTGGCGGAAATTGTCGCGATCAAAAATGGCGTGGCGCCGATGCAGAAAAAACCCTTGCCGGTGGTGGTTGAGTGACGCTCGCCGCGATTGTGCTGGCGGCAGGGCAGGGCAGCCGGTTTCGCGCTGAAGCGGGGAGGGATCAGGATAAGTTGCTGGCGCCCTGCGTCGGCCGGGACGGCGTGACGCGGCCGGTGATCGAACAGGTGCTGGTGAATCTGCCGCAGGGGCTGGTGGAGCGCTGGGTGGTGACTTCGCCGGATCGTACGGCCGTTATTCAGTTGGCCAAAACGTATGGCTGCAAGGTCTTGTTGCTGCAATCGGCCGGCATGGGCCACAGCATTGCCGCAGGCGTCGCGGCCAGCGCTTCGGCGCAGGGCTGGCTGGTGGTGCTGGGGGATATGCCGTTTATTCAGGCCTCGACAATCGAGCGCGTGATGGAAGGTCTCGATAGCATCAACGTGCCCGTGCATGCCGGGCGATATGGGCATCCGGTCGCGTTTGCCCGCGCATTCGGGCCTGCCTTGATGGTATTGACCGGGGACCGTGGTGCCAAATCGCTGTTTGCGCAGGCTGCGCTGAAGGAAGTGCCGGTGGATGACCCCGGTGTGTCATGGGATGTGGATGTGCCCGCGTCGTTGGATTACCGCTAATCAGCAACCATAAAAAAGCCCCGCCTGATCACTCAGGCGGGGCTTTTTAGTGGCTCATGGAATCAGACGAGAGGTTTGGTCTCGTGTTCTTCTTCCTGGGCCTGGTGCTCTACCACTGCTTCAGCAGCGGCGTGCTCAACCACGGTTTCAGCAACCGGGGCTGGCGCCTCGACGGCTTCGACTACGGCTGGAGCAGCAGCAGCAGCGGCGGCTTCAGCTTCCTTGCGACGGCGACGCACTTCACGAGGGTCGTTCGGTGCGCGGCCGTTTTCGGTCAGGGCGCTGGCAGGGGGCGTTTCGACCACTGGCGCTTCAACTTCGGCGACGGCCGGCACTTCGACCGCTGGCGCAGGCTCGGCAACCACAACCGGAGCCGCTTCAACCACTTCGGCAACCGGTGCCGGCGCTTCTTCTACGACAGGCGCAGGCGCTTGGGCTTCAATCGGAGCGGCGGGCTCGGCAGCCCATTGGAAGGCGGTCTGTTCTTCACGAACTTCACGAACTTCACGCACTGCCGGGGCGGCTTCTTCGGCAACCGGGGCTTGAGCCGCGACTTCAACCGGGGCTTCAACCACTGGCTGAGGTTCAACCACTGGAGCCGGTTCAACGGCAACCACTTCGGTGTCTGGCTGGGCGTCGCGAACCGGTGCCACTTCCACTTCCGGAACCACTGGGGCTTCGATCGGGGTGGTGGCTTCAACGACAGGTGCTTCAACTACGGGAGTCTCGGCAACAGGCGCTTCTACAGCAGCGGTTTCTTCGACAGCAGCCGTGGCGCGTTCAGCTTGCTCGTGAGCCTGGGCTTCAGCAGGTGCGCTGATGACCGAGCTGGCAACGGCAGCGGTAACGGCCAGCCCGGCAGCCAGTTCGGCGCCGGTCGGTTCGCTGGTGTGGGCCTGCGCGTTCTCGCCGGCTTCTTCCGAGCCTTCGATCACGTTGCCGTTGGCATCACGCTGACGCTCGCGACGGTTGCTGCGACGACGCTGGCCACGGGAGCGGCGGCGTGGACGGTCGCCTTCGGCGCCTTCCTGGCCATCTTCCTGCGAGTGCTCTTCACCGGTCAGCACTTCTTCTTCGCTGGCGGCAGCGGCTTGCTCGGCGCGTGGTTGACGCTCTTCACGCGCAGGGCGCGGCTGGCGCTCTTCACGTGGGGCGCGTTCTTCACGCGGCTGGCGGGCCGGGCGCTCTTCGGTAGTGGCGGCAGCGCCAGCAACGGCTGGCGCGGCGGCGTCCAGCGGCTCGCGCAGTTCACGCACGCGCTCTTCACGCTCGCCACGTGGCTTGCGGTCTTCACGTGGGGCGCGCGGGGTGCGGGGTGCGCGCTCTTCGCGGGGTGCACGTTCTTCACGGGCGACGGCCGGGGTGTCTTCACGGGCTTCGCGAGGCGCACGCTCTTCACGTGGCGCGCGATCTTCACGCGGTGCACGTTCTTCGCGAGGCTTGCGCTCTTCGTCACGGCGACCGTTGCGGTTACGGCTTTGCTGGCGACCGTTGCGACGCTCTTCGTTGCGTGCCGGGCGTTCGGATGCTGGTTTTTCAACCACTACCGGTGCCACAGGCTCTTCCTTGCTGGCGAACAGGCTGACCAGCGACTTCACCAGCCCTTTGAACAGGCTTGGCTCAGGCAGGGCGGCCGGCGCGGCAACCGGGGCTGCGACTTCAACCGGCACCGGTGCGTTGGCGCGGGCCGGCGCGGTCTTCACGGCTGCTTCCTGGCGAACCAGGGTGCGGGTCGCGGCAGCTGGCTGGACTTCTTCCACTTCGGCAGCTGCCGCGGCGATTTCATAGCTGGACTGGCCGCTGTGGGCTTCCGGGCTGTCATCACGCAGGCGCTGCACTTCGAAGTGCGGCGTTTCGAGGTGATCGTTCGGCAGGATCACGATACGGGCGCGGGTGCGCAGTTCGATCTTGGTGATCGAGTTGCGTTTTTCGTTGAGCAGGAAGGCTGCAACCGGGATCGGCACTTGCGCGCGGACTTCGGCGGTGCGGTCTTTCAGGGCTTCTTCTTCGATCAGGCGCAGGATCGCCAGGGACAGCGATTCAACGTCACGGATGATGCCGGTGCCGTTGCAGCGCGGGCAGACGATGCCGCTGCTCTCGCCCAGGGAAGGGCGCAGGCGCTGACGGGACATCTCCAGCAGGCCGAAGCGCGAGATGCGGCCGACCTGTACGCGGGCACGGTCAGCTTCCAGGCATTCGCGGACTTTCTCTTCCACGGCGCGCTGGTTCTTGGCGGGGGTCATGTCGATGAAGTCGATCACGATCAGGCCGCCGATGTCACGCAGACGCAGCTGGCGGGCGATTTCTTCAGCCGCTTCCAGGTTGGTCTGCAGGGCGGTTTCTTCGATGTCGCTACCCTTCGTGGCGCGCGCGGAGTTGATGTCGATGGACACCAGGGCTTCGGTCGGGTCGATCACGATGGAGCCGCCGGAAGGCAGTTCAACCACGCGCTGGAAGGCGGTTTCGATCTGGCTTTCGATCTGGAAACGGTTGAACAGCGGCACGCTGTCTTCGTACAGCTTGATCTTGCTGGCGTACTGCGGCATCACCTGGCGAATGAAGGTCAGGGCTTCGTCCTGGGCTTCAACGCTGTCGATCAGCACTTCGCCGATGTCCTGGCGCAGGTAATCGCGGATAGCGCGGATGATCACGTTGCTTTCCTGGTAGATCAGGAACGGCGCGGAACGATCCAGCGAGGCTTCTTTAATGGCGGTCCACAGTTGCAGCAGGTAGTCGAGGTCCCACTGCATTTCTTCGCTGCTGCGGCCCAGGCCCGCAGTGCGCACGATCAGGCCCATGTCGGCCGGTGCGATCAGGCCGTTCAGCGCTTCACGCAGTTCGTTGCGCTCTTCGCCTTCGATGCGACGGGAGATACCGCCGGCACGTGGGTTGTTCGGCATCAGCACCAGGTAACGGCCGGCCAGGCTGATGAAAGTGGTCAGGGCTGCACCCTTGTTGCCACGTTCTTCTTTTTCGACCTGAACGATGACTTCCTGGCCTTCGCTCAGGACGTCCTTGATATTCACGCGACCTTCAGGGGCTTTCTTGAAGTACTCGCGGGAGATTTCTTTGAGGGGCAGGAAGCCGTGGCGCTCGGAGCCGAAATCGACAAAGGCTGCCTCAAGGCTTGGTTCGATGCGAGTAATACGGCCTTTGTAGATGTTGGCCTTCTTTTGCTCGCGTGCACCGGACTCGATGTCCAGGTCGTAGAGGCGTTGGCCATCTACCAGTGCAACACGCAACTCTTCGGGTTGAGTTGCGTTAATCAGCATTCTTTTCATGTTGTACCGTCGGTTTCCGGGCTGCCGGAAACGGCGTTCGGCACACACGACTTCTCACGGTCGGTGTCAGGTGCGTCAAGAGTGGTTGGCCACTCCAGTGTCCAGCAAAGCCTGCCAATTGGGCGGGCATCGCGACGGACGCGTCCTGCTTGTTAGCGGTGGTGACAAAGGCACCACTTCAACAAAAGCTAAGGTCAGGAGGAGGAATCAACCGACGACTGTGGACGAGATGAAGCGTCTAAATATAAGCCTAGTGCTACACGGTCCGACGGTTGTGCATCTCCACCCTACACGTATCCCTGATAATTCGGGTGCTGCCGCGCGCAGAATCCGCAGCGGGTTGGCATTTACCGTGTTCTCCAATGGGGAGTCCACGCTCATGGCTAAACAAGACTGAATGTGGGCGATTGCGCTCTCACTCAGCTCTTAACAGGCGTTGTTTCCGAAGCATTCGCCATGGTCTGGCACAAGACTGACTGCACTTTGTGAACTGGCCGTAAATATCGGCGCGCAACGCGAGTATTCACTCTGCGCATCGCACTCGCTTCAGGCCTCATGTCACCTGCGCTTGTTACAATCCTGAGCCTTCCAAGGTGGCGAAAGCCCCGTAGGACGGCCTCGCGTCCTGATGAATTGCGATGGTCAGGGCCGGCAGTTTGCCGCATGTCCTCTGGCCAGGCCGCTTTTGGCGGCGTTCGCGACTATAGCAGCAATGATTAAGTGCTTCAATTCCATAAAAAATTGTTATCATCGCCGCCATGACGACTACCGCCCCCCCGACCCCCAGCGTCCAGCTGCTTGAGGTCTCGCCGGAATATGCCGGCCAACGCATCGACAATTTTCTCCTGGCCAGGCTCAAAGGCGTGCCCAAGACCTTGATTTACCGCATCTTGCGTAAAGGCGAAGTGCGCGTGAACAAGGGGCGCATCAAGCCCGAGTACAAGTTGCAGGCGGGCGATATCGTTCGTGTGCCGCCCGTGCGCGTGCCTGAGCGTGACGAGCCTGTGCCCTTGGCCCAGGGGCTGTTGCAGCGCCTGGAAGCATCGATCGTGTTCGAAGACAACAAGCTGATCGTGATCAACAAGCCGTGTGGCATTGCGGTTCACGGTGGCAGCGGCCTGAACTTCGGCGTGATCGAAGCCTTCCGTCAATTGCGCCCGGATGCCAAGGAGCTTGAGCTGGTCCATCGGCTGGACCGCGATACCTCTGGCCTGCTGATGATTGCCAAAAAACGCAGCATGCTGCGCCACTTGCACACCGCCCTGCGTGGCGATGGCGTGGACAAGCGCTACATGGCGCTGGTGCGCGGCAACTGGGCCAGTTCGATCAAGAGCGTCCGCGCGCCGCTGCAAAAGAGCAACCTGCGTTCGGGCGAGCGCATGGTCGAAGTGGACGAGGAGGGCAAAGAAGCCCTGACCCTGTTCAAGGTGCTGCGCCGCTTCGGTGACTTCGCCACCATGGTCGAGGCCAAGCCGGTGACCGGGCGTACCCACCAGATCCGCGTGCATACCCTGCATGCGGGCCACTGCATTGCGGGCGATACCAAGTACGGTGATGAGGGTTTCTCCAAGGAAATCCGCGACCTGGGCGGTAAGCGCCTGTTCCTGCATGCCTACATGCTTACTGTGCCGCTGCCGGATGGTGGCGAATTGAAGCTGCAGGCGCCGGTCGATGAGATGTGGGCCAAGACCGTGGAGCGTTTGAGTGTCGCACCTTGATTACAAGCTGCTGATTTTTGATTGGGACGGGACCCTGGCCAACTCCATTGGCCGTATCGTTGAATCAATGCACGTGGCGTCTACCCGTTCAGGCTTTGCGTTGTGCAGCGACCTGGCGGTCAAGGGCATTATCGGTCTGGGCTTGCCTGAGGCGATTCGCACCCTGTATCCCGAAATCACCGACCCTGAGTTGATCACTTTTCGCGAGCACTACGCCGATCACTACATTGCGCTGGAGGCTGAGCCTTCGCCGCTGTTTGAAGGGGTTGTGCAATCGCTGGACACCTTCCGTGCCGAGGGTTACTACCTGGCGGTCGCCACCGGCAAGGCGCGTCGCGGGCTGGATCGGGTGCTCAGGGCCCATGGCTGGGAAGACTATTTCGATATCACCCGCGCCGCCGATGAAACCGCCAGCAAACCACATCCTCTGATGCTGGAGCAGATCCTGGCTCATTGCGGCGTGTCTGCCCGCCAGGCACTGATGGTGGGTGACGCCTCCTTCGACTTGATGATGGCGCGCAACGCCGGCATGGACAGTGTGGCGGTCAGCTATGGCGCCCAATCCGCCGAGGCGTTGCAGCCATATGAGCCCAGGGTCATGATCGATCATTTTTCGCAATTGCAGGCCTGGCTCAGCCGGGCCCGATAAGTCTTAGCCGGGGTTGATGGCACATGAGTGACGAGTGGAAAGCGCCTGAAAAGGCAGAAAGTGGTGACGACAAAAGCTGGAAGCTGCTGGAGAAGACGCTTCTGGCCAGCGTCCAGGAGCAACGTCGCGCACGGCGCTGGGGGATTTTCTTCAAGCTGCTGACCTTTACTTATCTGTTACTCATGCTGGCCTTGTTCAGCCCGCTGATGGACATGGAAAAAAGCGCGACGCGCGGCGCCAACTACACCGCGTTGATCGAAGTGCGTGGGGTCATCGCCGACAAGGAGCCGGCCAGCGCCGATAACATCGTCGCCAGTCTGCGTGCCGCATTTGAGGACCCAAAGGTCAAGGGCGTGATCCTGCGCATCAACAGCCCAGGCGGCAGCCCGGTGCAGTCGGGCTATGTGTATGACGAGATTCGCCGTCTGCGCGGCCTGCATCCGGATATCAAGCTGTATGCGGTGATTTCCGACCTGGGGGCTTCGGGTGCCTATTATATTGCCAGCGCCGCTGACCAGATTTATGCCGACAAGGCCAGCCTGGTGGGTTCCATTGGTGTGACAGCGGCGGGTTACGGCTTTGTTGGCACCATGGAGAAGCTCGGGGTAGAGCGTCGCACCTATACCTCAGGCGAGCACAAAGCGTTCCTTGACCCATTCCAGCCGCAAAAGGCCGATGAGACCCAGTTCTGGCAGGGCGTACTTGATACTACCCATCGCCAGTTCATTGCCAGCGTGAAGCAGGGGCGTGGCGATCGTCTGAAAGACAAAGAGCACCCGGAGTTGTTCTCGGGTCTGGTTTGGTCAGGCGAGCAGGCGCTGCCGCTGGGCTTGGTCGATGGCCTGGGCAGTGCCAGTTCGGTGGCGCGTGACGTGATTGGCGAGAAGGAGTTGGTGGATTTCACGGTTGAGGAATCGCCGTTTGATCGCTTCTCCAAAAAACTCGGTGCCAGCGTGGCGGAGAAGCTGGCCCTGTACATGGGCTTCCAGGGCCCGAGCCTGCGCTGACAGTTCGGGGCAGGTAGATATCAAAAATGTGGAAGGGGCTTGTGCCCGATGACGGTGTGTCAGCCATAAATAAGCTGGTGGGTCCATCGCTATCGGGGGCAAGCCCCTCCCACATTTTGATTTATGTTTCTCCTAGGGGATTTGCACGCCTTCGGCCAGCAGCATGTCCACCAGTCGAATCAGTGGCAGGCCTACAAGGCTGGTGGCATCCGGCCCTTCGGTACTCTGGAACAGGCTCACGCCCAGCCCTTCGGCCTTGAAGCTGCCCGCGCAGTCATAAGGCTGTTCGGTCCGCAGATAGCGCTCGATGCGCTCAACGTCCAGTTCGCGCATGTGTACGGTAAACGGAACGCAGTCCACCTGGCAGTGCCCTGTCTTGGTATTGAGCAGCGCCAGGCCGGTGAGAAAGCTCACACGCTTGCCGCTGGCCGCCAACAACTGCTCGCGGGCGTTTTCGAAGGTGTGCGGTTTGCCGATAATCCGCCCGTCCAGTGCGGCAACCTGGTCCGATCCGATAATCAGGTGCTCGGGGTATTGAGCTGCAAGGGCGCGTGCCTTCTGTTCAGCCAGGCGCTTGACCAGTTCCACGGCAGGCTCGTTGGCACGGTGGCTTTCGTCGATATCCGGCGAGCTGCAGATGAACGGCAGGCGTAGGCGGCTCAGCAAATCCCGGCGATAAACCGAGCTGGAAGCAAGTAATAAAGGCAGCATGGGCATCTCCTCAAAGCAGTCGCGGATTCTAGCGGGGCGACCGGCTGACGCACAGGGCTGAATTTCCTTTGACATGGCCGGGTGCATCCCTATAATGCTGCGCCTATGTTGAATGACCCGATTCCACCTCACGTTGACCCGCGCAAATTGGCTGACCGTGGCACCACCCTTCAAGGTGAACTGCTGCTGGCCGATTTGAAGAGACTCTGCGACCCGCTTTCCGACGATGTCGGTACGGTGCAGGCCAAATTCGTTTTTGAACGAGATGAACGCAAATCTGTGGTGATCCACAGCTTTGTCGACACCGAAGTCAAAATGGTTTGCCAGCGTTGTCTTGAGCTGGTCACCCTGCCGATCCACAGCGAATGCAGTTACGCCGTGGTGAAGGAGGGTGCGAATACCCAGTCGTTGCCGAAAGGTTATGACGTGCTGGAACTGGGCGAAGATCCATTGGATCTGCATGCACTGATCGAGGAGGAGCTTCTGCTCGCCTTGCCCATTGTGCCTGCTCATCATCCGGAAGAATGCCAGCAGCCGGAGGGTCTCGATGACGAGGCCGAGCCGAGCGAGGACGAGGTAACGCGGTCCAACCCGTTCAGTGTATTGGCGCAGTTAAAGCGTGACCCAAACGTTTAGGAGTTAATCAATTATGGCTGTTCAGCAGAACAAAAAATCCCGCTCCGCCCGTGACATGCGCCGTTCGCACGACGCTCTCGAGGCTAGCACCCTGTCCGTGGAAAAGACCACTGGTGAAGTTCACCTGCGTCACCACGTATCGCCAGAAGGCGTATACCGTGGCCGTAAAGTGATCGACAAGGGCGCTGACGAGTAATCACTTGTCTGCTCAAGTCATCGCGATTGACGCAATGGGCGGGGACTTCGGTCCCCGCAGCATTGTTCAGGCCTGCATTGCCAGCCTGTCTGCCACGCCCTCGTTGCACCTGACCCTTGTCGGTCAACCCTCACTCCTTGAAGAATTGATTGCCAGCCATCCGGTTGTGGATCGCGCGCGCCTGACGATTGCGCCAGCCAGCGAAACCATCACCATGGATGAAAAGCCGGCGGCAGCGTTGCGCGGCAAGCCCGACTCCTCAATGCGGGTGGCCCTGGAGTTGCTGCGTGATGGCAAGGTGCAAGCCTGCGTCAGTGCCGGTAATACCGGGGCGTTGATGGCGTTATCGCGGCACGTGCTCAAGACTCTGCCGGGTATTGACCGACCGGCGATGGTCGCGGCGATTCCGACGCAGAAAGGCTATTGCCAGCTGTTGGACCTGGGCGCGAATGTGGATTGCAGTGCCGAGCACCTGTTCCAGTTCGCCGTGATGGGCTCGGTGGCCGCCGAAGCGCTGGGCGTGGCCCGCCCGCGAGTCGCCCTGCTGAATATCGGCACCGAAGACATCAAGGGCAACCAGCAGGTCAAGCTGGCCGCTACCCTGTTGCAAGGCGCGCGCGGCCTGAACTACATCGGTTTTGTCGAGGGTGACGGTGTATACCGCGGCGAAGCGGATGTGGTGGTGTGCGACGGGTTTGTCGGCAATATCCTGCTCAAGTCCAGTGAAGGGCTGGCGACCATGATCGCCGCGCGCATTGAGGCGTTGTTCAAGCAGAGCATGGTCTCGCGCTTTGTCGGCGCCCTGGCGCTGCCATTGATGCGGCGGTTACAGGCTGACCTGGCGCCGGCAAGGCACAACGGCGCGAGCTTTCTGGGGTTGCAGGGCATTGTGGTGAAAAGCCACGGTTCGGCCGGTGTGGAAGGGTTTCAAAGTGCCATTGCGCGAGCCGTGATCGAGATCCAGGAAAACCTGCCGCAACGGTTGCACGGCCGTCTTGAGGATCTGTTGCCTTAGGCGAATTGGCCCGGGAGTGCTTAAATGTGACCGGCCAGTTCAATTGACCATCCAATCTGTCAGTTTCGTGCGCTCCCACCCTTCATTTTAAGATCGGGAGCGACCATTTCCGACGACCTGATCATTTAGGGGCTTGTTACATGTCTACATCCCTCGCATTCGTCTTTCCAGGGCAGGGTTCGCAGTCCCTCGGCATGCTGGCCGAGCTGGGCGCGCAATACCCGTTGATCCTGGACACCTTTAAGGAAGCTTCCGACGCCCTGGGTTACGACCTGTGGGCGCTGACCCAGCAAGGGCCGGAAGAGCAACTCAATCAAACCGATAAAACCCAACCGGCCATCCTGACCGCTTCGATCGCCCTGTGGCGCTTGTGGCTGGCCGAAGGCGGCGCGCGCCCGGCATTCGTGGCCGGTCACAGCCTGGGTGAATACAGCGCCCTGGTAGCGGCGGGCAGCCTGACCCTGGGTGAGGCCGTCAAGCTGGTCGAGCGCCGTGGTCAATTGATGCAGGAAGCCGTCCCGGCTGGGCAGGGCGGCATGGCCGCTATCCTGGGCCTGGACGACGCGGTAGTGATCGAAGCCTGCGCCGAAGCGGCCCAGGGTGAAGTGGTCAGTGCGGTGAACTTCAACTCCCCAGGCCAGGTGGTGATTGCCGGTGCCAAGGCGGCAGTCGAGCGTGCCATTGAAGGCTGCAAGGCCCGTGGCGCCAAGCGCGCGTTGCCGTTGCCGGTGAGCGTGCCGTCGCACTGCGAGCTGATGCGCCCGGCGGCCGAGCGTTTTGCCGAGTCCATCGCCGCCATCAACTGGCAGGCGCCGCAGATCCCGCTGGTACAGAACGTCAGCGCGGCGGTAGCCGCCGACCTCGAGACCCTCAAGCGCGACCTGCTGGAACAACTGTACAAGCCGGTGCGCTGGGTTGAATCGGTCCAGACCCTGGCTGCCAACGGCGCCACCGAGCTGGTCGAATGCGGCCCAGGCAAAGTCCTGGCAGGCCTGAACAAACGCTGCGCCGATGGCGTGTCGACTGCCAACCTCAATACCCCGGATGCCTTCGCTGCCGCTCGCGCGGCGCAGGCCTGACCCCTCGAACTTAGGAGAAGCCTGCATGAGTCTGCAAGGTAAAGTTGCACTGGTTACCGGCGCCAGCCGTGGCATTGGCCAGGCGATCGCCCTGGAACTGGGCCGTCAGGGCGCTATCGTGATCGGCACCGCCACGTCTGCTTCGGGCGCCGAGCGTATCGCCGCTACCCTGAAGGAAAACGACGTTCAAGGCACCGGCCTTGAGCTGAACGTGACCAGCGACGAGTCCGTGGCTGCCGTACTGGCCGAGATCACCGCACAGTTCGGTGCGCCGGCGATTCTGGTGAATAACGCCGGTATCACCCGTGACAACCTAATGATGCGCATGAAAGACGACGAGTGGCACGACGTGGTCGATACTAACCTGAACAGTCTGTTTCGCCTGTCCAAGGGTGTTTTGCGTGGGATGACCAAGGCGCGTTGGGGTCGAATTATCAATATTGGCTCCGTAGTGGGTGCCATGGGCAACGCAGGCCAAGTAAACTATGCAGCCGCCAAGGCCGGTCTGGAGGGTTTCAGCCGTGCACTGGCGCGTGAAGTCGGCTCGCGGTCGATTACGGTCAACTCGGTGGCCCCAGGGTTCATCGACACCGATATGACCCGCGAACTGCCTGAAGCACAGCGTGAAGCCTTGCTGACGCAGATTCCGCTGGGCCGTCTGGGCCAGGCTCAAGAGATCGCGAATGTGGTCACTTTCCTGGCATCCGACGGTGCGGCATACGTGACTGGGGCTACAATCCCGGTGAACGGCGGGATGTACATGAGTTAAATTGTGACGGATCGCTTCAAAAAAATGTCATACGAGCTGTCTAAAATCCGTTATAAAGCTGCAACTTAATTTATAGACAGGTGGCCGAGCGGGTACAGGGTGAAGCTTTCAGTTGAAAAGCTGAAATGGCTTTCTATACACTTACCCACTGGCCAGCTGCCTGAATTTGTCCATTAGGAGTTAAACAAGGTATGAGCACCATCGAAGAGCGCGTCAAGAAAATCGTTGCCGAGCAACTGGGCGTTAAAGAAGACGAAGTGGTCAACACTGCTTCCTTCGTAGAAGACCTGGGTGCCGATTCCCTTGACACCGTTGAGCTGGTGATGGCTCTGGAAGAGGAATTCGAGACCGAAATCCCGGACGAAGAAGCTGAAAAAATCACTACTGTTCAAGCTGCCATCGACTACGTTACTAGCCACCAGGCGTAATAGTTTGTAGTCGTCGCTTGCTGTCAGGGAAAAACCGCACTGCTGTAACGGCGTGCGGTTTTTTCTTTAGCGTCTATGAAAACTGGCGCCGATGAAAAGTGAGCTCTGAAACGAAGTGTCGTCATCAAGAAAAAGGAGAGTGCTGTGTCGCGTAGACGCGTCGTAGTCACCGGTATGGGTATGTTGTCGCCACTGGGTACGGATGTGCCGAGCAGTTGGCAGGGCATTCTGGCTGGCCACAGTGGTATTGGTCTGATCGAACACACGGACCTTTCTGCCTATTCCACCCGTTTTGGCGGCTCGGTAAAGGGTTTCAATGTCGAGGAATATCTCTCGATCAAAGAATCCCGCAAACTCGACCTGTTCATTCAATACGGCCTGGCAGCCGGTTTTCAGGCGGTGCGTAACGCCGGCCTGGAAGTCACCGACGCCAACCGTGAGCGCATCGGCGTGGCCATGGGTTCGGGTATTGGTGGTTTGACCAATATCGAAGAAACCAGCCGCACGCTGCATGAATCCGGCCCTCGTCGAATTTCACCGTTCTTCGTGCCTGGCTCGATCATCAACATGATTTCCGGTTTCCTGTCCATCCACTTGGGTGCACAGGGGCCTAACTACGCCATCGCCACAGCCTGTACCACGGGCACTCACTGCATCGGGATGGCGGCGCGCAACATCGCCTATGACGAAGCCGACGTGATGATCGCCGGCGGCGCCGAGATGGCCGCCTGCGGCCTCGGCATGGGCGGCTTCGGCGCGTCGCGTGCATTATCGACGCGCAATGACGAGCCGACCCGTGCCAGCCGTCCGTGGGACAAGGGCCGTGACGGCTTCGTGCTGTCCGACGGCGCCGGTGCGCTGGTGCTCGAGGAGCTGGAGCACGCCAAGGCGCGCGGTGCCACCATCTACGCCGAGCTGATCGGTTTTGGTATGAGCGGCGACGCCTACCACATGACCTCGCCACCGTCCGACGGTGCCGGTGCTGCGCGTTGCATCACCAACGCACTGCGCGATGCGAAGGTCAATGCGGACCAGGTGCAGTACATCAACGCCCATGGCACTTCGACCCCGACGGGCGATCTGGCGGAAGCCGAAGCCATCAAGTCGGTGTTCGGCGAGCACGCCTACAAGCTGGCCGTGAGTTCCACCAAGTCCATGACCGGCCACCTGTTGGGCGCGGCGGGCGCGGTCGAGGCGATCTTCAGCGTCATGGCCATCAAGGATCAGGTCGCTCCGCCGACCATCAACCTGGATGAGCCGGACGAAGGCTGCGATCTGAACTTCGTGCCTCACGAAGCCCAGCCGATGCCGATTGATGTGGCAATCTCGAACTCCTTCGGGTTTGGTGGCACCAACGGTTCCCTGGTGTTCCGCCGGTTCGCCGAGTGATGTACAGCTGGGTCGACGGTCAGCCAGCGGACAGCGTGCCCCTGAAAGATCGCGGCCTGGCGTATGGCGATGGGCTGTTTGAGACCATGGTGGTCAAGGCCGGGCAGCCTGTGCTGCTCGACCGCCACCTGCAGCGCCTCGACGAGGGTTGCAGGCGCCTTGCGCTGGTGGCGGAGCCGACCGTGATCCGCCACGAAGTGCTGGCCTACGCTGGCGCCCTTGGCAGCGGTATTCTCAAACTGATCCTCACCCGCGGCGACAGCCTGCGCGGTTATGGGATCAACCCTGACGCGCCGGTGCGTCGTATCTTGCAGGGCAGTCCGCCCGCTACTTATCCCCCCGCCCATGCAATCGATGGCATCCGCCTGTTTGCGTGTGCCACCCGCCTGGCTGAACAGCCGTTGCTGGCCGGTCTCAAGCACCTTAATCGCTTGGAGCAGGTGATCGCCCGTGCCGAGTGGCAGGATGCCGAGCACGCCGAAGGCTTGATGCTGGATATGTCCGGGCGTGTGATCGAGGGTGTATTCAGCAACCTGTTCCTGGTGCGCAACGGCTTGTTACTAACCGCCGATCTGAATCGTTGCGGCGTAGCCGGGGTGATGCGCGCCGAGATCCTGGCCCAGGCACAAACGCTGGGCGTCCCGGTGGCCGTGGCTGATATCACTGTCGAGCAACTGCAGCAGGCCGACGAAGTTTTCATGTGCAACAGCGTTTATGGCATTTGGCCGGTGCGCGGGTACGCTGCGATGCGCTGGCCGGTTGGCCCGCTCACCCGTAAACTGCAGGGCATTGTTCGCGCGCTATTGGATATTTGAGTTGATACGAAAACTGGTTGTACTGCTGCTGGTCGGTCTGTTCTCGGCGGCGTTGCTGTTGGGCTTTTCTGCCTGGAAATACGACGCTGCCTTGAAGCAACCGTTGAACCTGACCCAGGAGCAGTTGCTCGATGTGCCGGCTGGGGCGACCCCTACCGGTATGTTCAATCGCCTTGAAGCCGACGGCGTGCTCGATGGCGCCTTCTGGTTGCGCCTTTACTGGCGCTTCAACCTCGATGGGCAGCCGCTGCACAGCGGCGAATACCGTATGGCTCCCGGCATGACCGCCCAAGGCCTGATCGGCCTGTGGCAGCGCGGCGAAGTGGTGCAATACAGCCTGACCCTGGTAGAAGGCTGGAATTTCCGCCAAGTGCGCTCGGCCTTGGCCAAGCACGAAAAGATTGTGCAGAGCCTGCCGGGGCTGAGTGACAGCGAAGTGATGGAGAAGCTCGGCCACCCCGGCGTATTTCCCGAAGGACGGTTCTTCCCCGATACCTACCGCTTCGTGCGTGGCATGACGGACGTCGAATTTCTCAAGAAAGCCTACAACCGCCTGGATGACGTGCTTGCCCAGGAGTGGAACACTCGCGCCGCCGATGTGCCGTACACCGATCCGTATCAGGCACTGATCATGGCCTCCCTTGTCGAGAAGGAAACCGGCGTACCGCAAGAGCGCGGGCAGATCGCCGGGGTTTTTGTGCGGCGGTTGAAGGTCGGTATGTTACTGCAGACCGACCCCACGGTGATCTACGGCCTGGGCGAGCGCTATAACGGCAAGTTGACCCGCGCCCACCTCAAGGAAGCCAACCCCTACAACACCTACATGGTGGCTGGCCTGCCGCCGACGCCGATCGCCATGGTCGGCCGCGAGGCGATCCATGCCGCGCTGAACCCGGTGCCGGGCAGCAGTCTGTATTTCGTCGCCCGTGGCGATGGCAGCCATATTTTCTCCGATGACCTGGGTGCGCATAATGCCGCCGTGAGAGAGTTTCAGCTCAAGCGCCGCGCCGACTACCGCTCCAGCCCGGCGCCGGTGGCAAAGCCTGCCGAAGACGTGATGCCGCCCGCAGACGCACCCGCCGAGCCCACGCCGGACACCGCCGCGCCGCAAAGCCCGCAATGACTCTGACTAAGGACTGCCTGTGACTGGCTTGTTTATTACCCTGGAAGGCCCGGAAGGCGCCGGCAAAAGCACCAACCGCGATTACCTGGCCGAGCGCTTGCGCGCCGAAGGTATCGAAGTGGTGTTGACCCGCGAGCCTGGCGGTACGCCGCTGGCCGAGCGCATTCGTGAAGTGCTGCTTGCCCCAGGCGAGGAACAGATGAACCCGGACACCGAGCTGCTGCTGGTGTTTGCCGCCCGTGCCCAGCACCTGGCCGAGGTGATTTGCCCGGCCCTGGCACGTGGAGCGGTGGTGATTTGCGACCGTTTCACCGATTCTACCTACGCCTACCAGGGAGGTGGTCGTGGCTTGTCTCTGGAGCGTATCGCCACTTTGGAAACCTTCGTGCAGGGCGATCTACGCCCTGACCTGACGTTACTGTTCGACCTGCCGGTGGAAGTCGGTATGGCCCGCGCCAGCGCCCGTGGCCGTCTTGATCGTTTCGAGCTGGAAGGCCAGGCATTTTTCGATGCCGTACGCAGGGCCTTCCTCGCGCGTGCCGAGGCTGAGCCGGCGCGCTATCACCGGCTGGACGCCGCCCGGCCATTGGCCCAGGTGCAGCAAAGCATTGATGCGCTGCTGCCCACGTTATTGGAGCGCGCCCGTGGCTGAGGCCTATCCGTGGCAGGACAGCCTTTGGCAGCAGTTGGCCGGCCGTGCCCAGCACGCCCATGCCTACTTGCTGCACGGGCCAATCGGTATCGGTAAGCGCGACCTTGCCGAGCGCCTGATGGCCAGCTTGCTGTGCCAACGCCCGGTCAACCTGAACGCCTGTGGCGAATGCAAATCCTGCCTGCTGCTCAAGGCCGGCAGCCACCCCGATAACTACCTGCTGGAACCCGAGGAAGCCGATAAGGCGATCAAGGTCGACCAAGTGCGCGACCTTGTCAGCTTCGTGGTGCAGACCGCGCAAATGGGCGGGCGCAAGGTGGTGCTGATCGAGCCCGTGGAGGCGATGAATATCAACGCCGCCAACGCCTTGCTCAAAAGCCTGGAGGAACCTTCCGGCGACACCGTGCTGTTGCTGGTGAGCCATCAGTCCAGTCGCTTGCTGCCGACCATTCGCAGCCGTTGCGTGCAGCAGGCGTGCCCCTTGCCCAGCGAGGCTATGAGCTTGCAATGGCTGGGGCAGGCGTTGCCGGACTGCTCCGAAGACGAGCGGGTGGAATTGCTCACCCTGGCAGCCGGCTCGCCTCTGGCCGCAGTAAAGTTGCAGGCCCAAGGCGTGCGCGAGCAACGGGCACTGGTGGTGGATGGCGTTAAAAAGCTGCTCAAGCAGGAACTCTCCGCGACACAACTGGCCGAGAGCGCCTGGAAGGATATTCCACTGCTGTTGTTGTTCGATTGGTTCTGCGACTGGTCGAGCCTGATCCTGCGTTACCAGTTGACCCAGGATGAAAACGGCCTTGGCCTGCCGGATATGCGCAAGGTGGTGCAATACCTCGCGCAGAAAAGCGCCCAGGAAAAAGTACTGAATATTCAGGACTGGATCCTCGCCCAGCGCCAGAAGGTGCTCGGCAAGGCCAACCTCAACCGTGTGCTGTTGCTCGAAGCGCTGCTGGTGCAGTGGGTCGGGTTGCTTGGCCGACGTTAATTTCCGTGGCCGACAGGTGTATCGTCGGCCAGACAACTTTCTGTGATCTCAAGTCGTAATTTCCTATGCTCGTAGACTCCCATTGCCACCTTGATCGTCTCGACCTCGCCCAGCACAACGGCTCCCTGGATGCAGCGCTGCAAGCCGCTCGCCAGCGTGGGGTAGGGCACTTCCTGTGTATCGGCGTCAGTGCCGACAACGCCGCCGACGTCAAGGCCCTGGCGGACCGTTATGCCGACGTAGACTGCTCGGTGGGTATCCACCCACTGGACCTCAAGCCCGGCGAAGCCCCCGCCCTTGATTGGCTGCTGAGTGAGCTCAACCATCCGCGTGTGGTCGCCATCGGCGAAACCGGCCTGGATTATCACTACGAGCCTGAAGCCGCCGAGTTGCAGCAGGCTTCCTTCCGGTTGCACCTGCAAGCCGCCCAGCACACCGGCAAACCGGTGATCATCCACACCCGTGGCGCCCGCGCCGACACCTTGGCGCTATTGCGCGAAGCCGCCTTGCCCCAGGCCGGTGTGCTGCATTGCTTTACCGAAGACTGGGATATGGCCAAGGCCGCCCTGGACCTGGGGTTCTATATTTCCCTGTCGGGTATCGTCACCTTTCGCAATGCCGATGCCCTGCGTGACGTGGCGCGGCAAGTGCCGGCGGATCGGCTGCTGGTGGAGACCGACTCGCCGTACCTGGCCCCCATCCCTTATCGTGGCAAGCCGAACCTGCCGCAGTATGTGCGCGAGGTGGCGGATTACCTGGCGATGCTGCGCGGTGAGCCTTACGAGCGGTTTGCCGAACAGACCACCGAGAATTTCAAGCGCCTGTTCCCATTGGCCCGCGTTGGCGGGTAACGAGGCCAAATCGCGGGCAAAAAAAACCCGGGTTCTGGGGGGTGAATCCGGGTTAAGACCATTAGGAGTAAAACAAGGGCACACAGTCCGTCGGTACCCAGGTCGGCGCTTCACTTGGGGGAGATGTCACGCCGACAGTTGAAGTATTGATCATGTTCTGATTCAGTCCAGTCTTTGCTGCTCGTTTTTTAAACAGATTTGGAATACGTCCACTTCGCTTGAGTTCTCATGGCGGGGTGTACGGGGATAGATGTTGCGTATTATTTCTGACTGATTCCCATGAAAACGTTGGCGTGCTGAAAGTAAGTGCGTGCTGGGTTCACATAGGCGTTGCCCAACGACCGTTCAGTCGGGATAATCCCTTGCACTGGGTAAATCGTATCGCCATGTATTCGTGGCCCTGCGCAACCCTTCCTATTCCGACCTTTGCAGACCTCTTCCTCATGCACAAAGAACCCCGTAAGGTCCGTGAGTTTCGCCGCCGTGAGCAGGAAATTCTCGACACCGCCCTCAAGTTGTTCCTCGAACAAGGCGAAGACAGCGTCACCGTCGAGATGATCGCGGATGCCGTGGGTATCGGCAAAGGCACCATCTACAAGCACTTCAAGTCCAAGGCCGAAATCTACCTGCGGCTGATGCTCGATTACGAGCGCGACTTGAACGAGCTGCTGCATTCGGCCGATGTGGACAGGGATAAGGAAGCCCTGTCCCGCGCTTATTTCGAGTTCCGCATGCGTGACCCGCAGCGCTATCGTCTGTTCGACCGCCTGGAAGAGAAAGTTGTCAAGGGCCATCAGGTGCCGGAGATGGTCGAGGAGTTGCACAAGATCCGTGCCTCGAACTTCGAGCGTCTGACCCTGCTGATCAAGGGCCGTATCAGCGAAGGCAAGCTTGAAGACGTACCGCCGTATTTCCACTACTGCGCCGCCTGGGCCCTGGTGCACGGTGCCGTGGCGCTGTATCACTCGCCGTTCTGGAGCAATGTGCTGGAAGATCAGGAAGGATTCTTCCAATTCCTGATGGACATCGGCGTACGCATGGGCAACAAGCGTAAGCACAGCAGCGAGCCGGCGCCGGTGGAAGCCGCACCCGTCGACGCGCCTGCCACGTAATGATTTGCTGCCAGGCGTAGTACCCCAGGAATATACTCAGGCAAGGACCTTGCTAAAAACTGATTTATAAGTCAGCTTTCAGTGCGCCCGAATTATCCTCTGCCGGAGTGATCCATGATCGTTGATCGTCAAGGCAGGCGTTTTCGCAATTTGCGGATCAGCCTGACCTCAGCCTGCAATTATGCGTGTACCTACTGCGTGCCTAACGGCAAGCGGCTGGTGGCTGCTCAGGACGAACTCTCGGCCGAGGCCATGGCCCGTGGCGTGGCGTACCTGATCGAAGCGGCGGGCATCGACCGCCTGCGCATCACGGGCGGTGAGCCGCTGGTGAGCCCCAAGCTGGAAGCCTTCATGGGGGCCGTGGGGCAAATGGGCCTCAGTGATATCAGCCTGACGACCAATGGCCAACTGCTGGCACGCAAACTTCCGCTATTGGTGGATGCGGGTATCAAGCGCATCAACGTTTCCCTCGACACACTAGATGCCGACGCCTTCCGCGGAATCGCCCGGGGCGGCGACCTCGCCACCGTACTTGATGGCATGGACCAGGCTCGCGCGGCCGGAATCAAGATCAAAGTCAATATGGTGCCGTTGCGTGGCCAGAACCTGGACCAGGTCATGCCGCTGCTCGACTACTGCCTGGAGCGCGGCTACGAATTGCGATTTATCGAGTTGATGCGCATGGGCCACCTGGCCAAGGATTCCAATGCGTTCCTGCAGCAATTCGTCAGCCTGCAGCAGCTGCTTGGCTTGATCGGCGAACACCATGAATACCTGCAAGCCAACGCGCCCGTGGATGCCACGGCGGTACGCTACGAAGTACCGGGCAAAGGCTTCTTTGGCGTGATCGCCAACGAAAGCGTGCCGTTCTGCCGCACCTGTTCGCGGCTGCGCTTGTCATCCACCGGGTGGCTGCATGGCTGCTTGTCGTCGAGCAACCGTCACTACGTCGGCGACTTGCTGGACAAACCGCGTCATCAAGCGCTGCCGGCCCTGCAAGGCTTGCTGATGAAGGCGCTGGGCGACAAGCAGGAAGTGGCGTTCTCCGGAGGGGCCACCATCATGAAAATCATTGGCGGCTGAGCCTATTCCAACCATTTCACATAACTGAAGGTGGGAGGGGGTTCGCAAGCACCCTCCCACCTTGAGTTATGCGTTGTTTGCAGATGGCGCGGTTTCTGCATCTCACGCCCATTCGCCGGTTTTCCGTCACCGGCTTCTGGAGGATTAGGATGCGTAGTCTGGTTTTGTTGCTGGCGTCGTTGACGCTGAGTGGTTGCATGACCGTCAGCGATATGGCCGAAGGCACCCGCTATCAGATGAGCGACGCCGGCTTGCTTGACCATAGCGATACCCGTCGAACCGCATCGGTTCGCATACAACCGGACTCCTTTGTCTTTATAGCCCAAGGCGCTTTCGTGCCGCCGGGCAGCGCCTATCCGCGCCCGAACGTAGTGGCCGAAGAAGCCTTCAATGGCTTCGTTGAGTACTTTCCCATGGTGCGCCGCGCCCGTCAGCCCGAAGGCTTGGAGCAGGCGCTGGCCGAAGCCCGTGCGGCGGGTGCGCACTACTTGCTGTACTGCCGCTTCGCCAAGGCGGATGACCGTATCGGCAACGCCGATGAATGGGCGGACCAAGAGGCCCTGGATCGTGTCGGCCTGGACAATGGTGTTATCCAGATCATGTTGATCGAGACCAGCACGCAGTATTTAATTGATACCGCACGTATCCGCAGTCGTGGCGGTTTACTGACGTTCCACGACAACAAGCCGGAAGACCTGATCGCCCGCCCACTGGCGCAGTACGCACGAGGGCTGCTGGGCATGGGTGATCAGTAAGCCCGGCAGGTAAAAAAGGGAGACCTCATGACCGATTCCGCCAAGGCCAACGATCTGCTCGCCCAACTGCCCAAAGGCAAGGGACCGGCGCCGGTGCACCTGTGGAACCCGGATTTCTGCGGCGACCTCGACATGCGCATCGCCCGCGACGGCACCTGGTTCTACCAGGGCACGCCGATCGGGCGTAAACCGATGGTCAAGTTGTTCTCCAACATCATCCGCCGCGATGGCGATGATTACTTCCTGGTGACTCCCGTCGAAAAAGTCGGCATCCGCGTCGATGACGCGCCCTTCGTCGCGGTGACCCTGGAGGTCGAAGGGCAGGGTGAAAGCCAGGTGCTGCGCTTTACCAGCAACGTCGACGAGCAGATCGAGGCGGGCCTCGAACACCCGCTGCGGGTCGTCACAGACCCCGTCACCCAGGAGCCGTCACCTTACTTGCGTGTGCGCACCAACCTCGAAGCCCTGGTGCATCGCAACGTGTTCTACCAATTGGTCGAGTTGGCGGTAAGCCGCCCAATCAACGGTCAGAACTGGCTGGGCGTATGGAGCGGCGGCGAGTTTTTCCGCATTGGCCTGGAGCCCTGAGGTCGGTATTTTCACCTCGCTGAAATAATTCGCTTGCTGCAATCTGACGCTTTCGGTTATCAATTTGGACATGATTAGACATGTGCGATTTGATAAGAAAAAACGCGTCGTCGACGAGCTCATCCGCCGTATCGAGGGTGGGGTGATGGCCGACGGTGTCCTGCTGCCTGGGGAACATCAATTGGCCGAGGAGTTTGCGGTCAGTCGCGGCACCCTGCGCGAGGCCCTGGCCGAACTCAAGCGGCGTCATTACATTGCGACCCAGAGCGGCGTAGGTTCCATCGTCACCTTCGACGGCATGGTGCTGGATCAAAATAGCGGCTGGGCCCAGGCCCTGGCTGACACCGGTGCGCTGGTGACCACCGATATCCTGCGTCTGGAAGCGGTGACCCGGCCGGACCTGCTCAGCCGATTCGGCAACGACCAATTCATTGCTCTCGACCGCCGCCGGCGCACCACTGACGGTACCGCCGTATCCCTGGAGCGTTCGCTGATGCCGGCGTCCGGCGGGCTGGAAAGCCTGCCCAGGGTCGGCCTCATCGATGATTCCCTGACAATCACCCTGGCGGCCTATGGTTACATCGGCGCCGACGGTGACCAATGGATCGGCGCCGAGCCACTGAGCGATGAAGACGCCGAACTGCTGGGTCGCCCGGCGGGTAGCGTGTTCCTCAAGGCGTCGCGTACCACTTACGACCGTCGTGAGCGTTTCATGGAATACGTCGAGAGCTTGCTCGACCCTGTGCATTTTCGCCTGCACTTGCAGTTTGGATCTTCGAAATGACCCCTCAAACCCGCGCCCTCGGCGCCTTCTACGGTCTGGCCCTGGGCGATGCCCTGGGTATGCCTACCCAGTCCCTGAGCCGTGAGCAAGTGCAACAGCGCTTCGGGGCCATCACTGCCCTGGAAGCGGCTGGCCCCGACCAACCCATCGCACCGAATATGCCCGCGGGCGCCATCACCGACGACACTGAACAGGCGATCCTGGTCGGTGAGTTGCTGGTCGAGGGCCAGGGCAAGATCGCACCCACCGTACTCGCCCAGCGGTTGATCGACTGGGAAGCACGGATGCGCGCCAAGGGCTCCCAGGATTTGCTCGGGCCGTCGACCAAGCGTGCCATCGACCTGATCCTTGCCGGGCACACGCCCCAAGAGTCCGGACGCTACGGCACCACCAATGGCGCCGCCATGCGCATCACGCCCGTGGGCATCGCCGTGGATGTGAGCGACCCGGCAAAGTTTATCCAGGCGGTGATCCAGGCGTGCCAGGTCACCCACAACACCACATTGGGCATCTCCAGCGCGGCGGCGGTGGCTGCGGTAGTGTCCGCCGGCATCAATGGCGTCGACTTGGGCGAAGCCTTGAACATCGGCACCCAGATCGCCCAACAGGCGCAAGGCCACGGCCATTGGGTTGCCGGCGGGCGTATTTCCACCCGTATCAGTTGGGCGCGCACCTTGAGCGTCGGCAGTGGCGACAAAGCCCTGTTTGCCGACCTGGTGTATGAACTGATTGGCACCTCCGTCGCCTCCCAGGAGTCGGTGGTGGTGTCGTTCGCCCTGGCTCAGCAAGTGGCGGTGGGCGACATGAACGCGTTCGAAGCCCTGTGCCTGGCCGCCAGCCTGGGCGGCGACACCGACACCATCGCGGCGATTCTGGGAGCGATGCTGGGGGCGTGCCTGGGCATGCAGTGCTGGCCCGAGGCGATGATCGAGCAGGTCAAGCGGGTCAACGGCCTGGATCTGCAGCCGCTGGTGCAGGCGCTGCTCAACATGCGCTAAGCACCGCAGGCAAGCCCTCTGCCACACGGGGCTCGTTCAGTCAGGAAGACATCTGCCACAACCACAACAATGCAGGCATCAGGGAGCATCCTCATGAGCAGCACCTCTTGCGGCCAAAGCGCCGGGCAATTGGAAACACGCGGCATCGAACCGGTCCCCGAAAGCGAGTGCAACGGCCATCCGCTGCAACTGTTCTGGGTGTGGTTTGCCGCCAACATCAGCATCCTGGGTTTGCCGCTGGGGGCGACGCTGGTGGCGTTTCGTGGCCTGGCGATCTGGCAGGCGATCATCGTGGCGGTCCTCGGCGCCGCCGGTTCCTTTGCAGTGGTGGGCATCATCTCCATTGCCGGTCGTCGTGGCCGTGCGCCGAGCCTGACCTTGTCTCGCGCCATTTTCGGCGTGCGCGGCAATATCGGTCCTACGCTGGTCTCGCTGATGTCGCGCCTGGGCTGGGAAACGGTCAACACCACCACGGCGGCGTTCGTGTTGCTGTCGCTGTGTTCGATCCTCTTCGGGTCAGCGGTAGAGGCGAAAAGCGCACCGCTGCTGACGTTGATCTTTATCGGTATTTTCGTGCTGCTGACCCTGGCCGTTTCCGGCCTGGGCCATGCCACGTTGCTGGTGATCCAGAAGTGGGCCACCTATGTGTTCGGTGCGTTGAATATCCTGGTAGGCGGCTTCCTCTGCGCCACCATCGACTGGAGCGCCGTGTTCAACGCCACACCGGCCCCGCTCAGCGCGATGATCATCGGCATCGGCACCATGGCCGCCGGCACCGGTATTGGATGGGCCAACGCCGGCGCCGATATGTCGCGCTACCAGCATCGCAGCGTCAAGGCCGCGCGCCTGGTGGCGTCCGCCGCGTTCGGTGCGGGCATTCCGCTGGTGCTGCTGATCACCCTCGGCGGCCTGCTGTCGGTGGGTAACAACGACTTGGCCTCGGCCACCGACCCGATTATTGCGATTCGCGACATGCTGCCCACCTGGATGGCCGTGCCGTACCTGATCACCGCGTTCGGCGGGCTGTTGCTGTCCAATAACCTGTCGGTGTATTCGGCCGGGCTCACCACCTTGACCCTCGGGTTGAAGGTCAAGCGCGTACATGCGGTGATCGTCGACATTGTCGCGATCTTTGCCGGTTCGATCTACTTCATGCTGATCGCCGACAGTTTCTACGGCCCATTCATTACCTTCATCTCGTTGCTGGCGGTGCCGATCACCGCGTGGGTCGGAATTTTCGTGGTCGACCTGATCCACCGTCACCACTACAGCGCCAAAGACCTGCTGGACGTGAGCCCAAGCAGCGCCTATTGGTATCGCGGCGGTGTGGAATGGCGTGCCTTCGGCGCCTGGGCCGTGGCCATCGTGCTGGGGTTCAGTTTCACCACCATTGGCACCACGGCCGAGAACATCTGGTTTGCCGGCCCATTGTCCGACTCCTGGCTGGGCCATAACGGCTTGGGCTGGATCGTTACCTTCCTGCTGGCCGGCGGGGTTTATGCGGTGTTGGGTGGCGCGGCTGACCGTCGCCCAGTGCCGGTAGAAAGCCACAATGTCTAGATTGCTGCACACCGGCCAGGTCATCGTCGACTTGGTCATGGCCCTGGATACCTTGCCCGCGACCGGCGGTGATGTACTCGCCAAATCGGCCAGTTTCGAGGCCGGAGGTGGTTTCAACGTCATGGCCGCTGCCCGTCGCAACGGGTTGCCGGTGGTCTACCTGGGGCGTCATGGCAACGGGCGCTTTGGTGACCTGGCACGCGCGGCGATGCAGGCCGAGGGTATCGACATGGCCCTTGCCACAAGCCCTGACAAGGATACCGGCCTGTGTGTGTCGCTGACCGAAGCCACCACCGAGCGCACCTTCATTTCCCACCTCGGCGCCGAGGGCGAACTCAGCGCCCAGGACTTGGCTGACGTGGTACCGCGTGCTGACGACTATATCTATGTCAGCGGCTACAGCCTGCTGCTTGAGGGCAAGGCCCAACCCTTGCTTGACTGGCTGCTGGCATTGCCACGAAACACTGTGGTGGTGTTCGACCCAGGCCCGTTGGTCAAGGCGCCGGGTTCGGCCTTGATGCGCAGGCTGTTGCCGCGTATCGACATCTGGACCAGCAACGGGCCGGAAGCGCTGGCGTTTACCGGTGCGTCGGATATCAACGCAGCGCTGCCCGCGTTGAGCCGGCACCTGCCCGCCAACACGCTGCTGGTGGTGCGTGATGGACCCAATGGCTGTTGGGTCGGGCGCGTGGGGCACATTGAGCACGTGCAGGGCTTCAAGGTGCGTGCCGTGGACAGCAACGGCGCAGGCGATGCGCATGCCGGGGTGTTTATTGCGGGGTTGGCAAACGGTCTGGAACCCGCTGAAGCGGCACGCCGAGCGAATGCGGCGGCGGCGTTGGCGGTGACGCGCTGGGGGCCGGCTACCTCTCCCGGTACCGCTGAAGTTGACGCCTTGCTCGCCGAATAAACACGGGCAACCTGTGGGAGGGGCAAGCCCCCTCCCACATTTGGCTCTATGTTTAGCCGGCCTTTTTCAGCGCCGCGATCAGTTCATCCTTACGCATCGTCGAACGCCCCGGAATATTCTTGGCCCGCGCTTCCTTCATCAGGCTTTCCTTGGTTTGCGTCCCCAGCGAAGCACCGCTACTACGCGAATGACCCTTCCGGCTGGCGGCCGCTCGTTTGGCCGATTCCTCTCGGTCCTGGGCCTTCTTCGCCGGGGCCTTGCGCTGGCCCGAGCCCCCGGCCTTTTCGCCACCGCCGGACTGCTTGTTGACGGTAGCCCAGGCACGGGCTTCGGCTTCTTCCTTGGACACGCCCTTGTGCTCGTAACTGTCTTCGATATGAGCGGCTTTGCGCTTCTGTTCGGCGGTGTATTTGGCTTTGCTTCCACGAGGCATCGCGATACTCCTTTTGGCCCTCGGTAACCGGGCCAGGCCAGGCAAAATAGATTACTGAGTGAGTTCACCGTCGAGCTTGCGCGCTTCGTCCACGCCCGATGCGGTCAGCTTGATGGGCAGGTTCAACGAATATTCGCCGGCGTCGTCGGTGGTGACATGACCATCCCTGATAAAACCGCGGTCTTGCAGGCCGGCCAACACGCCGGCCACTTCCTTTTCGCCACGGTAGTTGTCCAGCAGCTCCTTGCCCAGGCCCTGGGGGTGGGCGTGCAACAGGCGGGTGAGCACTTCTTTTTCGAGGTTTCTATCAACGTTCATGCATACCTCTTCACTGGGAAATGATCAGGTGTCGGTGTTGCGTGCGAAGGCTCAAGGCGCCGGTTGTTTCGGCGTGCCTGGCACGTTGGAATCGTCACCTTTGTTGACGCCGGGCTGATTGATTCCGGGGCCCATCTTGCCGTTGCCGACGCCCGCAGGTGCTTGGCGTTGCGGGTCGTCACCTCGGGTGCGTGGGTCGGTGCCGTTGTCGATGATCGCGCCGCCGTTGGTGTCGAGGCCGGTGCCCATGGACTTTTGCGAATCGGTGGTGGCGTCCGGGGTCGGGTCGGTCGGGCCGGTGGTCGAGCCGGCGGCAAATGCGCTCAGCGAAGCGGCGGACAGCAGGCCGGTGAGGGCGAGGGCAGCAAACTTGGTCGTGTTCATGAGGATGTCTCCATAGGGTTATTGTCCTTACCCTTTATTGGTCAGTCCTCGTTTTGCGTTGGTGCCTGGGTGGCGACGAACGGTATCAGCCCAGCTGCAAGATTTTCTCTGCTGTCGCCCTGCGCCACGCCAGCCGCGCCACGCTGATCAACCAATTGCCGGCAGCCACTGTCAGCACGCTGAGCATCAGCGCGGGCAAGCCGAAGTCAACGATGATCCAGCCCGCCAGCCATGGGAAACCGAACACACCGACGAAGTAGGCGAGGCTGAACAACAGCAAGGCCTGGGGCGTAGTGCCAACGGGTGCCTCGTTGGCCACCTGGCCATTGATCACCGAATACGTCAGGCCATAGCCGACCCCCAGGGTCACGGCCGCGAACAGGTAACTGGCATTCCCGCTCACGCCAAAGGTGAACAGCAGGATAGCCCCCAGCATCAGCCCGGACAGCGCACAGGCGGCCACATAGGCATCGCGCTTGACCACGTAGCCGGCGATCAACAGGCGGCTGGCAATCGCCGCACTCACGAAACCTGCGAAGAACAGCGAGTAATCCAGCCCGTGGGCCGCCGCATAGCTGGTCTGGAACGAAGACAACCCGCCAAACACACACCCTCCGAGGCCGACCATGACGATGGCAAATACCGCCCGCGAAGACAGCACGCGGCGGCAAGCTGCCCAGGAAATTTTCGACACCGGCGCCGTGGTGTGGCGTTTGAGCGCGGTGCCCAATCGCCAGAACACCAGCACCCCGAGCAGGCTGGCCAGGGCGGCAATGTAGAAAGCGCTGGTCAACGGCAGGCCCAGGGCATTCGCGGCCCGGCCCAGCAACGGTCCCGAGCCGATGCCGCTCATCATGCTGCCCGACAGCAGAGCGAAATATCTGGCGCGTTGTTGCGGCTCCACCAGCATCGCCACGATGATCGGCCCCAAGGTATAGAACACGCCCCAGCCCAGCCCGAGGGACAAGCCGAACAGCATCAAGCCCTCGCCAAAACCCGGCGCCAGCGCAAAACCCAGGCACGCCACCACCAGCAACCCACCCATGCCCGCAATCGCCCGCGCCGCGCCCCAGGCATCCGCCAGATGCCCGCAAAGCAGCACCGCCACGAAGGTACTGAGCATCGCCGTGGAGATCACACTGCCCGCGTCGTGCTCGTTGCCGCCGCGCGCATGAATCAGCAACGACAATAGGAACGTCGAGCCGTAGGACAGCGACAACAGGAAACTGGCAAGGCAAAACAGCGCGAACAGCTTCGTGCTCACCGGGGACGTGGACTGCATGGGGCCGCCTGGAGGTGATTGGAGTGATGCACCACTGTTTACCACGCACACCGTCCGGGTTTGTTCTGTGGTTAGTGGTGCTTGCATTGCTTCAGGCCGGAGTAACCCGGCAACCCGCGAAATTGCACTGCAATCAGTCATCAAAGCGCCTTAGTATGTGTGCTTTGAAATTGCCCAAGGCTTGCCCATGACCATCGAGATTCGCCCTGCGGTGCCCAGCGATGCTGCGCAGATCCTGACGTTCATCACTGAACTTGCCGAGTACGAAAAGGCTCGGCATGAAGTGATCGCCAGCGTGGCGGACATTCAGCGCAGCTTGTTCGGCGAAGGCGCCACCGCCCATGGCCTGATCTGCTTGCGCGATGGCTTGCCGATTGGCTTTGCGGTGTTCTTTTTCAGTTACTCCACGTGGCTGGGCAGCAATTGCCTGTACCTGGAAGACCTCTATATCAACCCCGAGCAACGCGGCGGCGGAGCGGGCAAGAAGTTACTGCGCCACCTGGCCAAGATTGCGTTTGATAACGGTTGCGCGCGTTTCGAGTGGAGCGTGCTGGACTGGAACGAGCCGGCGATTGCCTTCTACAAATCCATCGGCGCCCAGCCCCAGGAGGAGTGGGTGCGCTACCGCATGGAAGGCGACGCGCTGCGCGACTTTGCCCTCGGCTGATGGAGTTTTGGTGCTTGGAAAAACCGGCCCTTGAAGCGCCGGTTTTTTTATTAATTTGCTCACAATATGGGATGCAAATTTATATATTGAGATGTTTCTGAGTCTGGGTTTATAGTCGGCGGCATCAGCACTCACTACCAAAAATAAAACAGGTGAAGCGATGCAGGCACAACCGTTGTCACTCCCCGCCGTGCCCGAGCCCACTTACGGCGAGCGGCTCAAAGGCAAGGTGGTGATCATCACCGGCGCCGCCCAGGGCATTGGCGAGGCGATCGTCGCGTGTTTCCAGGCCCAGCAGGCGCGCCTGGTCATCGCGGATATCCAGGGCGAAAAAGTCGAGCGCGTCGCCGCCCATTGGCGCGAGCGTGGCGCCGAGATTGACGCGCAAGCGGTCGACATCACCTCCAAGGAGCAATGGCAGGCGCTGGTCGATACGGCCATTGCGCGCTTCGGTAGGGTGGATGTGCTGGTCAACTGCGCCGGCGTCAACGTGTTCCGCGACCCGTTGCAAATGACCGACGAAGACTGGCGCCGCTGCTTTGCCATCGACCTCGACGGCGCCTGGTTCGGCTGCCGCGCGGTGCTGCCGCACATGATCGAGCAGGGCATCGGCAACATCATCAACATCGCCTCCACCCATTCCAGCCACATCATTCCCGGTTGCTTCCCGTACCCGGTGGCCAAGCACGGCCTGCTTGGCCTTACGCGCGCCCTCGGTATCGAGTACGCGCCCAAGGGCATTCGCGTCAACGCCATCGCTCCCGGCTATATCGAAACCCAGCTCAACGTCGACTATTGGAACGGTTTCCCCGACCCCCATGCCGAGCGTCAGCGCGCCTTCGACCTGCACCCGCCCAAGCGCATCGGCCAACCGGTCGAGGTGGCCATGACGGCGTTGTTCCTGGCCACCGATGAAGCGCCTTTTATCAATGCCACCTGCCTGATGATCGATGGCGGGCGGTCTGTGATGTACCACGACTAGTCCTTGAAACGCTCAATAACAAGAAGAGGTGCTCCATGCTTGGCAAAAACAGGTTCAAGAAGACACTCGGTGCCCTGGCACTGGCGATGGCGTTCAGCGGCGTTGTATCGGCTGAAGAAGTGAAGATCGGTTTCCTGGTCAAGCAGGCCGAGGAGCCGTGGTTCCAGACCGAATGGGCCTTTGCCGAAAAAGCCGCTCAGGACAAGGGGTTCAAACTCATCAAAATCGCCGTGCCCGATGGCGAAAAAACCCTTTCGGCCATCGACAGCCTGGCGGCCAACGGCGCCAAGGGCTTTGTGATCTGCCCGCCGGACGTGTCCCTGGGCCCGGCCATCGTGGCCAAGGCCAAGCTCAACGACATGAAAGTGATCGCCGTGGATGACCGCTTCGTCGATGCCAAGGGCAATTTCATGGAAGACGTGCCGTACCTGGGCATGGCCGCCTTCGAAGTGGGCCAGAAGCAGGGCGCCGCGATGGCCGCCGAAGCGAAAAAACGCGGGTGGGACTGGAAGGAGACCTATGCCGTGGTCAACACCTTCAATGAACTCGACACTGGCAAGAAGCGCACCGACGGTTCGATCAAATCCCTGGAAGAGGCCGGCATTCCCAAGGACCACATCCTCACCGCCCCGCTGAAAACCCTCGACGTTCCCGGCAGCATGGACGCCACCAACTCGGCCCTGGTCAAACTGCCCCGTGGCGCGAAAAACCTGATCATCGGCGGCATGAACGACAACACCGTGCTCGGTGGCGTGCGCGCCACTGAAAGCGCCGGTTTTGCCGCCGCCAACGTGATCGGCATCGGTATCAACGGCACCGACGCCATCGGCGAACTGAAGAAAGCCAACAGCGGCTTCTTCGGCTCGATGCTGCCAAGCCCGCACATCGAAGGCTATAAAACGGCCGAGATGATGTACGAGTGGGTGACCAAAGGCACCGAGCCGCCGAAGTACACCGCCATGGACGAAGTGACGTTGATCACCCGCGAGAACTTCAAGGAAGAACTGACCAAAATCGGGCTGTGGAAATGACTGCTGCGGCCCTGCGGTTTGACGGTATCGGCAAAACCTTTCCCGGGGTCAAGGCGCTCGACGGCATCTGTTTCACCGCCCACCCGGGGCAGGTACATGCCTTGATGGGCGAAAACGGCGCCGGCAAGTCGACGCTGCTGAAGATATTGGGCGGTGCCTATATCCCCAGCAGCGGCACGCTGCAGATCGGCGATCAGACCATGGCCTTCAAATGCGCCGCCGACAGCATCGCCAGCGGCGTGGCGGTGATCCACCAGGAGTTGCACCTGGTGCCGGAAATGAGCGTGGCCGAGAACCTGTTCCTGGGGCATTTGCCGACGCGTTTGGGCGTGGTCAACCGCGGCCAGCTGCGCAAGCAGGCTCTGGCCTGCCTCAAGGGCCTGGCCGATGAAATCGACCCGGACGAGAAGCTCGGGCGTTTGTCCCTCGGCCAGCGCCAGTTGGTGGAAATCGCCAAGGCGCTGTCCCGTGGCGCCCATGTGATTGCCTTCGATGAACCCACCAGCAGCCTCTCGGCGCGCGAGATCGACCGTTTGATGGCGATCATCACGCGCCTGCGCGACGAGGGCAAAGTGGTGCTGTATGTGTCGCACCGCATGGAAGAAGTCTTCCGCATCTGCAACGCGGTGACGGTGTTCAAGGACGGCCGTTACGTGCGCACCTTCGATGACATGAGCACGCTGACCCACGACCAGTTGGTGACCTGCATGGTCGGTCGCGACATTCAGGACATCTACGATTACCGCCCGCGCGAGCATGGCGAGGTAGCGCTCAAGGTCGACGGCTTGCTCGGTCCTGGCCTGCGTGAGCCGGTGAGTTTCGCGGTGCGCAAAGGCGAGATCCTTGGCCTGTTCGGGCTGGTGGGGGCAGGGCGCACCGAGCTGCTGCGCCTGCTCAGCGGCCTGGAACGCGCGAGTGCCGGCAGCCTGCAACTGTGCGGCGAAAAACTGCAGTTGCGCTCGCCCCGCGACGCCATTGCCGCCGGTGTCTTGCTGTGCCCGGAAGACCGTAAAAAGGAAGGCATCATTCCGCTGTCGAGCGTGGCCGAGAACATCAACATCAGCGCGCGGGGCGCCCATTCCACCTTCGGCTGGCTGCTGCGCGACGGTTGGGAGAAGGGCAACGCCGAGCATCAAATCAAGGCCATGAAGGTCAAGACCCCGAACGCCGCGCAGAAAATCATGTACCTCTCCGGCGGCAACCAGCAGAAGGCCATTCTCGGCCGCTGGCTGTCGATGCCGATGAAAGTGCTGCTGCTCGACGAACCGACGCGGGGCATCGATATCGGCGCCAAGGCCGAGATCTACCAGATCATTCACAACCTCGCAGCCCAAGGCATCGCGGTGATCGTGGTGTCCAGCGACCTGATGGAAGTCATGGGCATTTCCGACCGCATCCTGGTGCTGTGCGAAGGCGCCATGCGCGGCGAACAACTGCGCGCGCACGCCACTGAATCCAACCTGCTGCAGCTGGCCTTGCCGCGCCGCGTGACGAACTGAGAGAAGACCATGACCACTCAAAACAACGCGTTGCCAACCGCACGCAAACCCCTGGATATGCGCGCGCTGCTCGACAACTGGGCGATGCTGCTGGCGGCGGTGGGCATTTTTGTGCTGTGCGCCTTGCTGATCGATAACTTCCTTTCGCCGCTGAACATGCGCGGGCTGGGCCTGGCGGTGTCCACCGTGGGCATCGCGGCGTGCACCATGCTGTTTTGCCTGGCATCGGGGCATTTCGACTTGTCGGTGGGCTCGGTGATCGCCTGCGCCGGCGTGGTCGCGGCCATTGTCATGCGCGATACCGACAGCGTCATGCTCGGCATCGGCGCGGCGCTGGGGATGGGCCTGATCGTCGGGTTGATCAACGGCATCGTCATTGCCAAGCTGCGGGTCAATGCGCTGATCACCACCCTGGCGACCATGCAGATCGTGCGCGGCCTGGCTTACATTTTTGCCGACGGCAAGGCAGTGGGCGTGTCCCAGGACCAGTTCTTCATCTTCGGCAACGGCCAGTTGTTCGGCGTGCCGGTGCCGATCCTGATCACCATCCTGTGCTTCCTGTTCTTCGGTTGGCTGCTCAACTACACGACCTACGGGCGCAACACCATGGCCATCGGCGGCAACCCGGAAGCAGCATTGCTGGCGGGGGTCAACGTTGATCGCACCAAGATCCTGATCTTTGCCGTGCACGGTCTGATCGGCGCGCTGGCCGGGGTGATCCTCGCGTCGCGCATGACCTCGGGCCAGCCGATGATCGGCCAGGGCTTCGAGCTGACGGTGATCTCGGCGTGCGTGCTGGGCGGTGTGTCGTTGAGCGGCGGGGTCGGTATGATCCGCCATGTGATTGCCGGGGTACTGATCCTGGCGATCATCGAGAACGCGATGAACCTGAAGAACATCGACACGTTCTATCAGTACGTGATCCGTGGTTCGATCCTGTTGCTGGCGGTGGTCATCGACCGTATGAAACAACGTTGAAAACCGGTCTGTAGAACACAGAGGATCAAATGTGGGAGGGGCGGTGCGACGATTCGACTTGCTCCCGATGGCAGAGTGTCAGCTTGCACATTTTTCCCTGACCCACCGCCATCGGGAGCAAGCCCCCTCCACATTTGGATCTCCACTGTATTGATATTCAGCATTTGCCATAATGGCGCCGTTTTCGTACTTCCCAATAGGCCCGATATGCAGGAAACCCCCCACACCCCCGTCAAAGACGCCGTTCCCACCGGCACCCAGACCCTGCTGCGTGGCCTGGGCGTGGTGCAAGCGGTGGCGGCCGGTGCGCGGGATCTGAAAGAGATCGCCAAGCGCATCGGCACCACCCGCAGCACCACCCACCGCCTGGCCAGTTGCCTGGTGGAGGAGCGTTACCTGCGCGTGGTGCCGCAAGTCGGTTACCTGCTGGGGCCGAAGTTGATCGAGCTGGGGTTCCAGGCTCGCGAAGAATTGCCCTTGGTGACCCTGGCGGTGCCCTACCTGGATGAGTTGTCCGCGCTGACCGGCGATACCATCCACCTGGCCATTCGCGAATACGACGACGTGCTGTACCTGCACAAGAACCCCGGCCGCAACGGCCCGGAGATGCGTTCGCGGGTCGGCCACCGCATGCCGTTGGCACGCACGGGCGTGGGCAAGGCGATGTTGCTGGATGACTCGGTACAGGAGTGGCAACGCTTATACGAAACCAGCTTGCCGGCGGGTGGGAAAAACCTGCAATGGCCGCAGCACCCGGAACAGTCCTGGGCGCAGTTCGAGCAGCGCATGCATGAATATGTGTTGGGCGGTTATGCGTTCGATCTGGAAGACAACGAACCGTCGATCCGTTGCGTCGCGGCACCGGTGCGCGATGCCAGCCGGCGAATCGTCGCCGGCATCAGCATCGCCAGTACCGTGCCCTACATGCCGCTGGAGAAAATGGCCGAGCTGATCCCTGTGATCAAACAGGTTGCAGCGCGGCTTTCCGCGCAGTTGGGCGCGAAGGTTTGATCAGGCTTTCAAGGTTGCCATGTCGATAACAAAGCGGTACTTCACGTCACCGGCGATCATGCGGGCGTAGGCCTCGTTGATCTGGCGGATGTCGAGCATTTCGATGTCGCAGGTGATGCCATGCTCTGCGCAGAAATCCAGGACTTCCTGGGTTTCGGCAATGCCGCCGATCAGCGAGCCGGCCAGCACTTTACGCCCCAGCACCAGTTTGGCGGCGTTGACGGGCGGGTCCACCGGCTCGATCAAACCGACCAGAATATGCACGCCATCAAAGCGCAGCACATCGAGGTAGGGGTTCAGGTCGTGCTGCACCGGGATGGTGTCCAGCAGGAAGTCGAAGTGCCCGGCGGCGGCTTTCATCTGTTCGGCATCGGTGGACACGATCACGTGGTCGGCGCCCTGGCGGCGACCTTCTTCGGCCTTGCTCGCCGAGCGGGTGAACAGCGTGACTTCGGCACCCATGGCCTTGGCGAACTTGATGCCCATGTGGCCCAGGCCGCCCATGCCCAGGATCCCCACCTTGTCGCCAGCCTTGACGCCGTAATGCTTGAGCGGCGAATAAGTGGTGATGCCCGCGCACAGGATCGGCGCGGCGCTGGCCAGGTCGAGCGTGGCCGGGATTTTCACCACGAAGTGCTCGCTGACCACGATGCTGTCGGAGTAACCGCCCATGGTGTTGCTGCCGTCCACGCGGTCGGGGGTGGCGTAGGTCATGGTCGGGCCTTCGAGGCAATATTGCTCGAGGTCCGCTTGGCAGGCGTCGCAGTGGCGGCATGAATCGACCATGCAGCCTACGCCGACCAGGTCGCCGACTTTATGGGCGGTGACGCTGGCACCGACGGCGGTAACTTTGCCGACGATCTCATGACCGGGCATCAGCGGGTACACGGCGATGCCCCACTCGTTGCGTGCCTGATGGATGTCGGAGTGGCAGACGCCGCAATAGAGGATCTCGATGGCCACGTCATCGGCGCGCGGGCTGCGGCGTTCAAACGACATGGGGGCGAGGGGCGTGGTGGCCGATTGGGCGGCATAGCCGATGGCGGTGTACATGGAAAACCTCGCAAAAGCGTTGGAAAGTGAGGTGGGCCATTCTCCGTGCCGACCTTGTGGGCGGCCATGGCGATTGCTCCGAGTCTCATGCCTATTCGTCCGGCAGTGCCCTCTGTTTGGATTTATGTACCGTCAGACCTGCGATGATGCTCGCATCTCTTTTTCACGAAGTTTTTTGCCATGTTGTTGACCCGCCATCTCGACGCCAATGCCACGCTGGTTTCCTTGATCGAGGGGCTCACGTCCCGCGACGGTTTCTCCCCGACCCACCTGCCCGGCGTAAAGGTATTGCGCGCCAGTTGCGACGTGGCGCGCGGGCCGCAGATCTATGAGCCGAGCCTGATGTTCGTGGCGCAGGGCAGCAAAGTCGCGTACCTGGGCCCGCGGACGCTGGAGTATGGCGCCGGGCATTACCTGATCCAGGCCATGCCGGTGCCGTTCGAGTGCGAGACCTTCGCCATGGCGCCGGGTGCGCCATTATTGGGGGTGACGGTGGGTATCGACCGCGTGGTGCTGGGTGAGTTGGTCATGGCCATGGGCATGCAGGCCGGGCCACCGCCGACGGCGCAGACGCTGGCGTCGATGAGCTCCGTGGTGCTTGATGATGCGATGCGCGGTTGCGTCGAGCGGCTGCTGCAGTGCCTGCACGATCCGCTGGAAAGCCGGATCATCGGCCCGTCGCGAGTGCGCGAATTATTGTTCACGGCGTTGCGCGGGCCCCAGGCCGATGTGTTGCGCGCGCTGGTGGAGCAACAGGGGCAATTTTCGCGAATCGCCACCTCGTTGAACCACCTGCACGCGCATTTCGCCGAGCCGCTGAACATCGAGACATTGGCCGGGTATGCGCATATGAGCGCTTCGACCTTTCATGAGCACTTCAAGCGCTGCACCTTGCTGTCGCCGGTGCAATATCTGAAGCGCCTGCGCTTGCTCAAGGCCCAGCAGTTGCTGCTGGTGGACGGCATGAGTGTGGCGCAGGCGGCGCACAGCGTGGGGTACCAGAGCACGTCGCAGTTCAGTCGCGAATACAAGCGCTACTTCGAGCGCAACCCCGGCGAGGAGCGCGCGGCCTAGTAGTAACGGCGCGGGTCGGTTTCGATCAGGCTGGCCAGTTTGGTCAGGGCAAAGCGCAATTCGTTGCGGCTGGTGGGCGACATCAGCACCAGTCGCACGCAGCGTGTCATTTCAGAGCGTTCGGCCTGGAACTGCGTGCCACTAAGTACCAGCACGCCATTGGCCCGAGCCAGCATGGTGAACTCGTCGCTGGTCCATGGCTCCGGCAATGTCAGCCACACATGGTAGGCGTAGGGCTGGGTCTTGAGCTCGAACCTGGCGAAGATCTCGCGGGCAATCGCTTGCCGGCCGGCCGCCTCGTTGCGGTGGATGCGGATCAGTTTTTGGTCCATGCCTTCGGTGATCACATTGCTGGCCAGTTGCGCGGTCAGTGGTGATGGCATCCAGACGCTGCTACGCACCATCGAGCTGAGCCGCGACAGCAATTTTGGCGGGCTGTGCAGGTAGCCGATACGCAATGCGGGCATCACCGACTTCGACAGGCTGGTGAGGTACACCGAGCGGTCCGGGGCAAACGCCGAAAGGGGTTTGATGGACGGGTCGGTGGCAAGAAAGCCGTAGATGTCGTCGTCGAGGATGATGAAGTCGAACTCTTCGGCCAACGCTGCGATTTGCGCCCGACGTTGTTGCGACATGATCGCCGCCGTCGGGTTCTGGCAGGTCGCGACGCACACCAGCATCGCCGGTTTTTCCCGCCGGCACAGTTCGCGCAGCGCCTCGGGAATGATGCCTTCGTCATCCATCGGCACGCCACGCAGGCGGCGTTCAAGACCATGGGCCAGGGAAATGATGCCGGGGTAGCACAGTGCCTCGCAGAGCACCAGGTCGCCGGCGTTGGTCAGGGCGCTCATCGCCACCATCAAGCCATGCTGCGCGCCGGCGGTGATGATCACCTGCTGCCACTGTGCCTCGGGCAATGAATGCCGTAGCCACTGTGCTCCCGCCTCGCGATGCGCCGGGTGACCGCCGTCCGGGGCGTAGTCCAGGGCGCCCGCGAAATCGGTGCTCCTGGCCAGGCTCACCAATGCGTCGCGCAGCCAGTGTTCCAGGGTTTCGCTGCCGGGCTTGATGATCGACAGGTCGAGCAGTTCCGGCTGCCCCAGATTCAGCGCCGCCGGGCTGTTGCTCGCCGCCGGCCCCGGTGGGTTCTGAGTGAGCACAAACGTACCGCGGCCCACTTCCCCCTGCACCAGGCCCCGGCGCTGCGCTTCGCTGTACGCGCGGCTGATAGTGCCCGGCGTGACATCCAGGGCCGTGGCCAGCTCCCGCAGGGTCGGCAGGCGATCGCCTTTGTTCAACACGCCGTTGCTGATATCGCGTGCCAATGCGTCGGCAATCGCCAAATACACCGGCTGGTTGAACTCGCTTAGCTGGGGAACCCACATGAATGATCACTGCCCTTCGTAGAAATGATGAAGCGTCGAGCATATCACAGGGATATGGATGCCTGATCAGATGAGCTAATCGCTTTATTGATTCGATTGAATCGATAATTTTATGGCTGATTGCTTTTATTGTAGAGGGTGTATTTTAGTATTTTATTTAGTAATCAAAGGGTTGTATTCAAGTCGTTGAGGAGATGCGCTGATGATCTCAAAAAATATTGGGTGATAATTGAGTTGCTTATTGAATCAACTCAATTTAATCAAATACACTCGCCTCGAATCGAGTCAATCGAATCGATCATCCCCCTGGTCACTGCGCGACGCTGCCGCGCCAAGTCGAGACATCATGGACACACTCAGAAAGGATCTATCCCTGTCAGCCGTGATTGCGGGTTTTATCGCCGTGATCATTTCGTATGCCGGTCCCTTGATCATCGTGTTTCAGGCGGCTAAGGAAGCGCACCTGCCCAATGACGAGGTGTCATCGTGGATCTGGGCAATTTCCATTGGCAGCGGGATTACCGGCCTGTTTTTGAGCTGGCGCCTGCGGGTGCCGGTAATCACCGCGTGGTCGACGCCGGGAGCGGCGTTGCTGGTCTCGATGCTGCCCACGGTGACTCTGCCCCAGGCCATCGGCGCGTACGTGGTTGCGTCAGTGATTATTGCCGTGGTGGGTTTGTCTGGCGCGTTCGACAAGCTGATGAGTCGCCTGCCCAAAGCCATCGCCGCCGCCATGCTCGCCGGCATCCTGTTCCGCTTCGGTGCCGAGCTGTTCACCTCGATCAAGCTGCAACCGGCGCTGGTGCTGGCGATGATCGCGACTTACCTGGTGTTCAAGCGTTTCTCGCCACGTTACGCCATCCTGTCCGTGCTGATTATCGGCTGCGCGGTCGCTGCCTCGTTTGGTGAACTCAACAGCGGGGCAATGACTATCGCCGTCGCCCAGCCGGTGTTTATCGCGCCGCAGTGGAGCTGGCACGCCATCATTAATATCGGCTTGCCGCTGGCGCTGGTGACCCTGACCGGTCAGTACGTGCCGGGCATGGCGGTATTGCGCACTTCGGGCTACCACACGCCAGCGCGCTCAATCATTTCGGTGACGGCGATCGGCTCGATCCTGATGGCACCGTTCGGCTCCCATGGTTTGAATCTGGCAGCGATTACCGCCGCCATCTGCACCGGCCGCGAAGCCCATGAAGACCGCGACAAGCGCTACATCGCCGGGATCGCCTGCGGGGTGTTCTACATCCTGATGGGTATCTTTGGCGCGACCCTGGCTTCGGTATTTTCTGCCTTGCCCAAAGAGCTGATTGCCTCCCTGGCGGGCCTGGCACTGTTCGGCGCAATCAGCACCGGGTTGACAGGCGCCATGGCCGACGAGAAACAACGCGAAGCGGCGCTGATTACCTTTCTGGTCACCGCTTCGGGCATGAGCTACCTGGGGCTGGCCGCTGCGTTCTGGGGCTTGATCTTCGGCCTCGTCGCGCACTGTGTGCTGAGTTACACCCGGCAAAGCAAAGCCGCCGCTGTCGCCGAGGGCAGCCGACCATGAGGCACGGGTTGAGCGCTTGAGCGGGTACAAAAAAAGCCAACGCTTGAGGCGTTGGCTTTCAGGTGTGGCGAAATGCGTTGTGAGGAGCCGCGTTACATATTCGGGTAAGTCGGCCCACCTGCGCCTTCCGGTGTAACCCAGGTGATGTTCTGCGAAGGGTCCTTGATGTCACAGGTCTTGCAGTGCACGCAGTTCTGGGCGTTGATCTGGAAGCGCTTCTCGCCGTCTTCCTGGGTGATCACTTCATACACGCCGGCCGGGCAGTAACGCTGTGCCGGTTCATCGTAGAGCGGCAGGTTGGTGCCGATCGGGATGCTCGGGTCTTTCAACTTCAAGTGGCACGGCTGTTCTTCTTCGTGGTTGGTACCGGAAATGAACACCGAACTCAGCTTGTCGAAGCTCAGCTTGCCGTCGGGCTTGGGGTAGTCGATCTTCGTGCTGTCTTTGGCCAGCTTCAGGCAGGCGTAGTCCGGCTTGGTGTCGTGCAGGGTAAACGGCATTTTGCCGCCGAGGATGTTCTGGTCGAACCAGTTGAAGCCGGCGCCGAGGATTGGGCCGAACTTGTGCATCGCCGGGCCGAAGTTGCGGGTGGCGAACAGTTCTTCGTAGAGCCAGCTGGTTTTGAAACCGTCGACGTAGTTGGTCAGTTCATCGCCGCCTTCGGATTCGGCGAACAGGCGCTCGGCCACGGCGTCGGCGGCGAGCATGCCGGACTTCATGGCGGTATGGCTGCCCTTGATCTTGGCCACGTTCATGGTGCCCAGGTCGCAACCGATCAGGGCGCCGCCCTTGAAGACCATCTTCGGCAACGAGTTGATGCCGCCTTTGGCCAGGGCGCGGGCGCCATAGCTGATGCGCTTGCCGCCTTCGAGGTACTGGGCCAGCACCGGGTGATGCTTGAGGCGCTGGAACTCATCGAACGGCGACAGGAAGGCGTTGCTGTAGGACAGGTCGACGATCAGGCCGACGACCACCTGGTTGTTTTCCAAGTGGTAGAGGAACGAGCCGCCGGTGTTCTCGTTGCTCATGATGTCCAGCGGCCAACCGGCGGTGTGTACCACCAGGCCGGGTTGGTGCTTGGCCGGGTCGATTTCCCAGATTTCCTTGAGGCCGATGCCGTAGTGCTGGGCGTCGGCGTCGCTGTCCAGGTTGAAGCGCTTGATCAGTTGCTTGCCGATGTGGCCACGGCAACCTTCGGCGAACAGCGTGTACTTGCCACGCAGCTCCATGCCTGGGGTGTAGACGCCTTCTTTCGGGTGGCCTTCACGGTCGACGCCGAGGTCGCCGGTGATGATCCCGCGGACCACGCCGTTTTCGTCGAACAGCGCTTCCTGGGCGGCGAAGCCTGGGTAGACTTCAACGCCCAGGTTTTCGGCCTGTTGGGCCAGCCAGCGGCACAGGTTGCCGAGGGAGATGATGTAGTTGCCTTCGTTGTGCATGGTCTTGGGCACGAAGAAGTCAGGCACCTTGGTGGAGGCCTCGCTGCTGCGCAGTACATAGATGTCATCGCGCACCACGGGGGTATTGAGCGGGGCGCCGAGGGCTTTCCAGTCCGGGAACAGTTCGTTCAGGGCGCGAGGTTCAAACACGGCGCCGGAGAGGATGTGTGCGCCGACCTCGGAGCCTTTCTCGACCACGCAGACGCTGATTTCCTTACCGGCTTCGGCGGCCTTCTGCTTCAGTCGGCAGGCGGCGGACAGGCCCGCCGGGCCGGCGCCGACGATGACCACGTCGAATTCCATGTATTCGCGTTCCACAGGCTATCTCCTACTCAAGGCTCAACAGGCTTTTTTTCTAATGGGTGGAGGTTCGGTGTGGTCCGGCGGCAACGGCGGGACCCACCTTTCTCTCTAGGTGGCGCATTATATATAGACCACTGTCAGCGTCCAATACAAACGTTTGTTTGAATTGCCCGCAGGCTAGGTAAATCAAAGCAACGCGGCTTATGACTGGCTATTTTGCTGTATTGACCAGAATAGGCGTTCCGGTCAATATACGGTCGGTTTTGCGCTTACCGTAGGCAGACAGCAGGTTTCAAGAGCACGTCCAAAAGCGAAACAGGTGACGCGCGCCTACCCACCGGGGCGCAGTTTACACGCCGCGATAAAGAATGACCTCTCAGTCACCACTGACGAACGGTCATCGTTTCCCGTGAGCAAGGTCATTTGCCTGGGTTTTTGGAGGTGCCCTTGTGTGCCGATGAGCATCAACCGCCAGGTTCGCCTAGGCGATTTTCTTTTCACCGGAGAGTAACGAGGAATCCATGAAGGTTCTTGTAGCTGTCAAACGCGTTGTCGATTACAACGTGAAAGTTCGCGTCAAGGCGGACAATTCCGGCGTCGATCTTGCTAACGTCAAGATGTCGATGAACCCATTCTGTGAAATCGCCGTGGAAGAAGCCGTACGCCTGAAAGAGAAAGGCGTTGCGACTGAAATCGTCGTGGTTTCCATCGGTCCTGCCACTGCTCAAGAGCAGCTGCGTACCGCCCTGGCGCTGGGTGCCGACCGTGCCATCCTCGTCGAATCCGCTGAAGAACTGACCTCCCTGGCCGTGGCCAAGCTGCTCAAGGCGGTTGTCGACAAGGAGCAGCCTTCGCTGGTGATCCTGGGCAAACAAGCCATCGACAGCGACAACAACCAGACTGGCCAGATGCTGGCTGCACTGACCGGTTACGGCCAGGGTACTTTCGCATCCAAAGTGGAAGTGAGCGGCGACAAGGTTGCCGTGACCCGCGAAATCGACGGCGGCGCGCAGACGGTTTCCCTGAAACTGCCGGCCATCGTCACCACCGACCTGCGTTTGAACGAGCCGCGCTACGCGTCCCTGCCAAACATCATGAAAGCCAAGAAGAAGCCTCTCGAAGTGCTGACTCCGGATGCTTTGGGCGTTTCCACCGCCTCCACCAACAAGACCGTCAAAGTCGAAGCGCCGGCTGCACGCAGCGCCGGCATCAAGGTCAAGTCGGTGGCTGAACTGGTCGAGAAACTGAAAAACGAAGCGAAGGTGATCTGATCATGGCTATCCTCGTAATCGCCGAACACGACAACAAGGTGCTGGCCCCGGCCACCCTGAACACCGTGGCCGCTGCCGCTAAAATTGGTGGCGACATCCACGTACTGGTAGCAGGTCAAGGCGCTGGCGCCGTGGCTGAAGCCGCTGCGAAAATCGCCGGTGTGAGCAAGGTCCTGAACGCTGACAATGCTGCTTACGCGCATCAGTTGCCGGAAAACGTTGCCCCGCTGGTTGCAGAGCTGGGCGCCGGCTACAGCCACATCCTGGCCGCCGCTACTTCCAACGGCAAAAACATCCTGCCACGCGTTGCTGCGCAGCTGGACGTTGACCAGATCTCCGAGATCATCTCGGTCGAAAGCGCCGACACCTTCAAGCGCCCGATCTACGCGGGTAACGCCATTGCCACCGTGCAATCGAGCGCTGCCATCAAAGTCATCACCGTGCGCGCCACCGGTTTCGACCCGGTTGCCGCCGAAGGTGGTTCGGCTGCCGTTGAGGCCGTCGCCGCTGCCCATGACGCCGGTACTTCCAGCTTTGTTGGCGAAGAGCTGGCCAAGTCGGATCGCCCTGAGCTGACCGCTGCCAAGATCGTCGTTTCGGGCGGGCGTGGCATGCAGAACGGTGACAACTTCAAGCACCTGTACGCCCTGGCCGACAAGCTCGGCGCTGCGGTCGGCGCTTCCCGCGCGGCCGTCGACGCAGGTTTCGTACCCAACGACATGCAGGTCGGCCAGACCGGCAAGATCGTCGCGCCACAGCTGTACATCGCGGTCGGTATCTCTGGCGCGATCCAGCACTTGGCCGGTATGAAAGACTCCAAAGTGATCGTTGCGATCAACAAGGACGAAGAAGCACCGATCTTCCAGGTGGCCGATTACGGCCTGGTCGCGGACTTGTTCGAAGCCGTACCGGAGTTGGAGAAGCTGGTCTAATCCAGCCGCTTCACTTATAAAGAGCCCGGTCTTATGACCGGGTTTTTTTTGCCCGGTCTTTTGTGAACCTCGGAGAAACCGCCATGGAACTGCGCCCCTGGGCCTTACTGCTGGGCCTGTCGCTGTTGCCGGGCCTGGCGCTGGCCGCCGGCAAATGTGAGCGCCTGGTGATCACCGGCAGCCCGGACACCCCCCCTTTGCTCTGGCGTGATCCCCAGGACCCCACCCACCTGATCGGTGCCACCGCCGATGTGTTGCAGCAGGTAACGAAAGACCTGGGTGTGAAAATCGACCTGCTCTACGGTGGCAATCGTTCGATGGCGCTGGATGAAGTACGCAGCGGGCGCATGGATATTTTTGCCGATGCGCCGTTGAACCACGCGCAACTGGGCAACTTCGACTACATCCACCCGGCCCTGGTGCAGACCGACTATAGGGTCTGGACGCGTACGGATTCGGCACTGGTATATGCCAGCGCTACCGACCTGCAGGGTTTCAAGGGGGCGGCCTCGGAGCGTGCCCGCTTGAGCCAGGGATTCGAAACCCTGGCCCAGCACCTTACCCTGCAACGATTCCCGAGCTTGACCCCCGCCTTCCAAAAACTGCTGCTGGGCGAGGTGGACTACGTACTCGCCGGGCGCTATTCCGGCATGGCCATGGCCCAGACGCTGGGCATGAGCAATGACTTGATTGCCCGCGATACGCCTGTCGATCAGGCCGGCCTGCACCTGGCAATTTCCCACAACTCGGCCTGCAATGATCCGTGGTTGCGCGGACAGCTTGCCAAAAAGATGACAGAATTGCCCGGGTCTGGTGTGACGGAAGCCGCGCTGCAGCGCAACCTCGAGCGCTGGAAGGCGCAATTGCAACAACCCGTCGGCACCCCAACACAGTAGGGATTTTTAGTGACTCTTCGACCTTTTTTCGCGGCCCTCGCCGTTGTTGTAGCCCTGGCGGGATGTGCAGCCGATCCTGCGCCGAATGAACAGATTCGCCTCACCCAGCAGGCCCTGGAACAGGCCAACGCCGTCGGTGCCAGTGCCGATGAATCGCCTGACCTGAAACTGGCCGAAGACAAATTCGCCCAGGCCAAGGCCGACATGGCCGACCAGTCCTACAAGGATGCGCGTATGCGGGCCGAACAGGCCGAGCTGGACGCACGCCTTGCCGAAGCCCAAGTGCTGACCCGCAAAAGCCAGGAACAACTCAACGTGCTCAACACCCGCATCACGCGCCTGCGCAAGCAATTGCAGCTGGGAGAAGCCCAATGAGCCCGATCATGCGTGGTATGAGCTGTGCCGTGTTGCTGGGCAGTGCGGTACTGGGCGGTTGTGCCAGCCATCCCAATGGCGAGCAAGCCTTGCAACAGGCCGGCAATGATTTCCAGAAGGTCAAGGAAGACGCGAATGTGCTGCGCATCGCGCCCAAGGACGTGATTCGCGCCGGTGAATCCCTGGCGCGCGCCGATCGTTTGTCCAGCTATTGGGGCAGCGGCACGGACGTGGTGCATTACGCCTACCTGAGCCAGCGCTACAGCGCCATAGCCCGCGAACACACCGAGCAGGCGCTAAACGAAGAACGCGCCGCCAAGCTCGAACTGGAACGCCAGCGCCTGCAATTGGCCCTGCGTGAAAACAAGCTGATCAGCGTGCAACAGCAGGGCAAATGGCTTGAAGAACAGATCGCCAGCCTGACCACCACTCAGACCGACCGCGGCCTGGTGATGACCCTGGGCGACGTGCTGTTCGACACGGGCGAAGCGGAGCTGAAAAACTCGGCCAACCGCACCGTGTTGAAAATTGTGCAGTTCCTGCAACTGAACCCCAAGCGCGTGGTGCGCATCGAGGGCTACGCCGACAACACCGGCGGCCAACAGGAAAACCTCAGACTGTCGCGTGACCGCGCGCAGTCGGTGGCCGATGTGCTGGTGGACCTGGGGATCGACGAAAAACGCATCCAGGTCGAAGGCTATGGCGACCAGTATCCGGTGGAGGCCAATGCGTCCGAACGGGGCAGGGCGCAAAATCGCCGGGTGGAGATAGTATTCTCGGACGAAAAAGGCCAACTCGGCGCCGCCCGTTAAATGTGGGAGGGGGGCTTGCTCCCGATAGCGGTGGGTCAGTTGAACATCTATGACTGATTCACCGCTATCGGGAGCAAGTCGAATCGTCGCACCGTCCCTCCCACTTTTTGTTCGATGTACACCTGAAACGTCGTGTATCCCGTTTACAGTTTTTACTGTCACTCCCGCCCGCGCTCGACTATTGTGGCAACTGTCCCCGTACACTTTTAAACTGTGCCGGTATGTTTCACACAAAAATAAATACCCGTGAAATCGAGTGCTGCGTCATGACCAATCTGCTGCTTTATCAACGTATCGCCCAGCAACTGGCTGAGGATATCCGGCGCGGTGTCTATCAGCCGGGCGAGCGCGTGCCTTCGGTGCGCAAGATGAGCTCCCAACTCAATGTGAGTCATGCCACGGTATTGCAGGCCTATGCCAACCTGGAAGACCAGGGGCTGATCCGCGCGCGACCGCAGTCCGGCTACTACGTGCATCAGACGCCGGCGCTCACCGCGCCGACACCGGATATCGCACGGGTCGAACGCCCCGGGTTGGTCACCCGCAGCAGTATCATTCAACAGGTATTGGGCGAGTCGCGCCGTGAAGGGGTATTCCCGTTGGGCGCCGCCGTGCCGAGTGTCGACTACTTGCCGGTCCGCGCGTTGCACCAGCAACTGGCCAAGGTCACACGGTTCCAGAGCCCGCGGGCATTCAGCTACATGTTCAGCCCCGGTTTCGAGCCGCTGCGACGCCAAGTGGCGATCCGCATGCGCGATGCCGGCGTAGTGGTGGACCCTTCCGAAGTCGTGATCACCCACGGCTGTGTCGATGCGTTGCAGATGTCGCTGCGGGTGCTGACCCGTCCCGGCGATCTGATCGCAGCGGAATCACCGACCTATTATGGTTTGCTGCAACTGGCCGATCTGCTAGGCCTCAAGGTCATCGAGATCCCCAGCGATCCGTCCACCGGCATGAGCCTTGAAGCCTTGCAGTTGGCGGCCAATCAATGGTCGATCAAAGCGTTGGTACTGACCACGCGCCTGAGTAACCCGTTGGGTGGCACCATGCCCGAGGAGCGGCAGAAACAGCTGCTGCGCCTGGCATCGGATTTCGATATCCAGATCGTCGAGGATGATATCTACGGCGAACTGATGTTCGAGCTGGGCCGCACCAAAGCCCTCAAAGCCTATGACCGCCTGGATCGGGTGATCTATTGCTCAAGCTTCTCCAAGACATTGTCGCCGGGCGTGCGGATCGGCTGGATGATTGCCGGCAAGTACCAGCAGGAAATCCAGCGTTTGCAGATGTTCAGCACCCATTCGGCGTGCAGCGTGACCCAGATGGGGGTCGCGGCCTACCTGGAGAACGGTGGCTACGATCGACACCTGCGCTACATTCGTCAGGAGTACCGCAAGAACCTCAGCGCGTTTCAACTGGCGGTGCAGCAATATTTCCCGGAGGGCACCCAGATGACTCGCCCGACCGGCGGTTTTATTTTGTGGGTCAGTTTGCCGGGCCGGGTCAATACCCAGGAACTGCATGTGCGCGCCCTGCAACAGGGCATCAGCATTGCGCCGGGGTTGATCTTCAGCAATACCGAGCAGTTCAACCACTGTATTCGGCTTAACTGCGGCACACCCTGGAACCGCGAGGCAGAGCGCGCGCTGATGACCCTGGGGATGCTGGCCAGCCAGTTATGCCAGGAAACCGCAGCGGGTTTTTGAGCCGTAAAAAGAGGGCAACTCCGATAGCTGGCGAGTCACCGCGCTTGTCATGCCGCGCACAACAAGCGAGCATATGGCCCTCTGCCGTTAATGCTGTAGGCGATATGACCTGTATTTTTCGCACTGCTATGGTGATTGGCCTGTTAAGCCTGTGTAACGTCAGCACCGTGCTGGCGGCATCACCCGTGACTGAAAACAAGCCTGCTGCCAGCAGCGAACAGAAGCCCTCCGCAAAAAAAACCACGCCAACCCAGCAAGCACCTGCGGCGAAGAAAAAAGCCGCAGCCGCTAAAAAGCGGGCGTCGGCGAAAAAGTCCAAGTCAGCCCAGGAAGTGGCACAGACCCAGCTGCCACCGGCGCAGTTGGACCTGTCCCTGCCTTCGGACATGGTCCGGCACCTGCAGCCGCTAGGCACCATGCCCAAGCCCAAGAGCGTGCCGTTGCTGCCACCGATGTTCGGCGAGAAGCCCACTGACAACAGTGCCTTCCAGATCAACGGCCGTTTGCTCAGCAATGAAATGAAGCTGCAATTGCGCAACGAGGAACGCCGGGAGGTGGAAGGCGCCGCGTTGGAGTTTGAGTTCAAGCAGTAAACTTTCCCCCGTGCGTGACGCGAGTCATTGACCATCTGTCGCAGACCGGTCGGTCATGTTTGTTTTATGCGAAAAACCCGTGTTAGCCCATTTTAAAACGGCTGTTTAAGGGCGTACCCTAGCCCGGCCATCCCTATTGAGTCGTCGAGGACCTGCTGGTCATGAATTGCCGTGAAGGCTGTGGTGCCTGCTGCATTGCCCCCTCCATCAGTTCGCCGTTACCCGGAATGCCTAATGGCAAGCCCGCGGGCGAACGCTGCCTGCACCTGTCGGTCGAACAGCTGTGCCAACTGTTCGGGCAGCCGGAGCGCCCGGCGGTGTGCAGTGATTTCAAGGCGGATATCGATGTGTGCGGCACCGACCAGGCCGATGCGATCCGGTTGATCGGCTGGTGGGAGCAGATGACGGCGGCTTGATGGGCTTTACTCTCGGAACGTCAACAATAAGGAATACAACAATGGGTTCGCTGAAACGAATGGCGGTGCTGTGCGGTTTTACGCTGTTGTGTGCTGCCACTGCACAAGCTGAAGACTGGCAGGTCGCCAAGGACGAAGAGGGGATCAAGGTGTCCCTGAGCGAAGTGGCGGGTTCCAAATACAAGGCCTATCGCGGTGTAACCGTGATCAAGGCGCCCGTGGCCAAGATCGTTGCGCTGCAAGAAGATGTCGCCGGTGCCTGTTCCTGGATCCACGAATGCAAATCCCAGAAGCTGGTAGATAAAAAAGGCGACGAGGCCTGGACCTACACGCAGTTCAACGCCCCATTCCCGGTGACCGATCGTGATTCCTATATTCATGTCACCACCATCAAAAACGCCGATGGCAGCGTAACCCGCAAGCTTGAGGGCGTGCCGACCTACAAGCCGGACGAAAAAGGTTATGTGCGTGTCGCCCAGGTCGAGGGTTTCTGGAAGCTGGTGCCCAAAGGCGACAACCAGACCGAAGTGACTTACCAGGTCCACACCGAGCCAGGCGGCAGCGTGCCGTCGTGGCTGGCGAACAAATTCGTGGTGGATGCCCCGTTCAACACGTTGAAAGCCTTGAAAGACCACGCTGAAAAATAAGCGCGGTTGATCCGGTGCCTCAGGCCTTGAGCGGAACGTTTAGCGCGCCCTCAAGGTCCAGATACCTGTGAGCCCATACGCGGGCTTTATCGAGGAGGCACCGATGCAAACGTGGCAAATTACCTTCGTTGATGATCACGGCGAGCAGTCCGTGGAGCAGTTCACCTGCGAACAAAAGCCCAGCCTCGAAGACGCTGCGCACATGATTCGCAACAAGCTGGTGCCCGTCGCCGCTGAACTCGACCTCAACGACCTCGAAGGTCGCCAATCCGAGCCGACGGTCAAGATTCTCAAAGACCAGAACAGTATCCAGATCCTCGACATTTCTCCCTCAGCCTGAATATTCCCTTTACGCCTATCAAGCCCCTCTGGTGGAGGTGATAGCTTCGCGCTACTCTGCAAGCGAGATCAGCGAATGAATCGCTAAGGTCTGGTCTTGTCAGCTACATGCTTGTTTTCCAGCGGTGATGTCATGGCCGTTCCCGCGCCGGTAGGTGCGGGCTTCGGGAAGCACGGAAAGTCTATCCATCGGTTTGAGGAGGACGTTTCATGAGCACAGCCTATCAAGAAGACATCAGTACCCACGTTCTGCGCCGCATGAAAGAAGGCGGCTTCGATTTTTCACGTTTCCACCCCATCGAGTTCTACGCCATTTTCCCGGATGAGGAACGGGCGCGCAGGGCGGCGGGTGAGTTTCGCGGCGAGTCGCTGAACGCCCAGGTCAGTGCGCGCGACGATGGCGCCTGGTACCTGGAGCTAAGCAAGGTCATGTTTGCAACCTACGACGGCATAGGAGACTTCGAGCAGGACTTTGAAGCAGTGGTGGAGCCCCTTGGCGGCATCATAGAAGGGTGGGGCGTCAAGCACCCGGTTCGCCCGTTACCCATGTAGTGGGTTGTCACGCGCAACGCCGTGTATCGGCTGACCTCAGGGTCGGCCGATTTTGTTTGTATGACCTGAAACGCCGCGCGACGCCTACCGTACTTTTTGAACCCTAAAAAAAAGCCACCCAACGAGGGTGGCCTAAAGGGAAGAGCGGAGCGCCAAAGGTTATTCAGCAGATGGCGCGATTATCCGCAGGCTTGGCCGGGCAGTGAAATCAACTCTGGCTATGCTGTTGATAGTCAAAGCCTGCATTGCGATGAAGCGCAGGACAACACGCCGGGCATTCTGTGCACCAGGAAGGTGCGACAAGGTGCCTGGATTAATTCAACACACTGATTTTTAAGTGTTTATGCCGATGGCACGGGCCTTGCGATGGTTCTTGCGTCCGAGTGACAAGGAGTACGGCATGATCCGCACTTATTACGATGAGATGTACGATGGGGCGGGGCAGGTGCGCCCGCACTACCGCGAATTCGCCCGCTGGTTGGCCGACACCCCGGCAGAACTCTTGGCCCAGCGTCGCCGCGAAGCCGATTTGCTGTTTCACCGCGCCGGGATCACCTTCACCCTGTACGGGGACGAGCAAGGCACCGAGCGCCTGATCCCCTTCGACACCATCCCGCGCAGTATTCCGGCCAGTGAATGGCGGGTGGTCGAGCGCGGTTGCATCCAGCGGGTCAAGGCGCTGAACATGTTTCTGGCCGACCTGTACCACGAGCAACGCATCATCAAGGCCGGCATCATTCCCGCCGAACAGGTGCTGGCCAACGAGCAATATCAATTGGCGATGCAGGGGCTGGATCTGCACCGTGATCTGTATTCCCACATCTCCGGGGTCGATCTCGTACGTGATGGCGATGGCACTTACTACGTGCTGGAGGACAACCTGCGTACACCCAGCGGTGTCAGCTACATGCTCGAAGACCGCAAGATGATGATGCGCCTGTTCCCCGAACTGTTCGCGGCCCAGCGCATCGCGCCCATCGACCATTACCCCAACCTGCTGCTCGATACCCTGAAAAGCTCCAGCCCCCTGGATAACCCCAGCGTGGTGGTACTGACGCCGGGGCGGTTCAACAGCGCCTTTTTTGAGCATGCGTTCCTCGCTCGGGAAATGGGTGTGGAACTGGTGGAAGGGGCTGACTTGTTCGTACGTGATGACCGCGTATTTATGCGCACCACCGACGGCCCCAAGGCGGTGGACGTGATCTACCGTCGCCTCGACGACGCGTTTCTCGACCCGCTGGCGTTCAATCCGCACTCCATGCTCGGCGTACCCGGCCTGCTCGCCGCCTATCGTTCAGGCAACGTGGTGCTGGCCAATGCCATCGGCACCGGGGTGGCGGATGACAAGTCGGTGTATCCCTTCGTCACCGAGATGATCCGTTTTTACCTGGATGAAGAACCGATCCTGAAGAACGTGCCGACCTTCCAGTGCCGCAAACCTGATGAACTGTCCCACGTGCTGGCCAACCTGCCGGACTTGGTGGTCAAGGAAACCCAAGGCTCCGGCGGCTACGGCATGCTGGTGGGGCCCGCGTCCACCGCGGCCGAGATCGAAGCCTTCCGTGCGCGTATCAAGGCCAAGCCCCACGCCTATATCGCTCAACCGACCCTATGCCTGTCCACCTGCCCGACCTTTGTCGAAAACGGTATCGCCCCACGGCACATCGACCTGCGCCCGTTTGTGTTGTCCGGCAAGGAAACCCGTGTAGTCCCCGGCGGCTTGACCCGTGTGGCGCTGCGCGAAGGTTCGCTGGTGGTCAACTCGTCCCAGGGCGGCGGCACCAAAGACACCTGGGTGGTGGAGGATTGATGCCATGTTGAGCAGAACTGCCTCGGATTTATATTGGATGTCGCGCTACCTTGAGCGCGCCGAAAACCTCGCGCGCATGCTCGATGTCAGTTATTCGTTGTCGCTGATGCCCCAGGACGGGCGCGGCGATGGCCTGCATGAACTGGCCATGCCGTTATTGATCACCGGCACCCTGGAGGATTACCGCGAGCGCCACGGTGAATTGCATGCCGAAAACCTGCTGCACTTCTTCGCTCTGGACGCGGCCAACCCGGCCAGTATCTACAGTTGTCTCGGCGCCGCGCGGGCCAGTGCCCATGCGGTGCGTGGGCGAATTACCGCCGACATGTGGGAAAACATCAACGCCACCTGGCTGGATATCCGCGATATCGCCCAACAAGGCCTGGGCCGCTACGGCATGAGCCGTTTCTGCGAGTGGGTCAAGGAGCGCTCACATCTGTTTCGCGGCGCCACCTACGGCACCATCATGCGCAACGACGCGTTCCGTTTCATTCGTCTGGGCACGTTTATCGAGCGCGCCGACAACACCCTGCGTTTGCTGGACGCACGCTATGAAATGGCCGGCGACCGCGCCGAAGCCGTCACCGACGGCACGGCTCACGCCTACTACCAATGGAGCGCCTTGTTGCGCGCGCTGTCGTCGTTCGAGGCCTATACCGAGATTTATCGCGACGCCCCAGGCGCCCGACACGTTGCGCAACTGTTGCTGTTGCGCGCAGACGTGCCGCGCTCGCTCAGGGCCTGCAGCGAAGAGATCGACCAGATCCTCGCCAGCCTGCCAGGCCTCAACGGGCGACCGGCGCAACGCCTGGCCGCCGAGATGGACGCGCGCCTGCGCTTTACCGCCATTGATGAAATCCTCGAAGAAGGCCTGCACGCCTGGCTGACCGACTTTATCCCTTTGGTTCGCCAGTTGGGCGACGCCATCTACAGTTCCTACCTGGAGGCGGCATGAGACTCTCCATCAGCCACGAAACTACCTACCACTACGAAGACCAAGTGCGCGCCAGCATCCAGTACTTGCGTGTGACCCCCCACGACAGCGAGCGCCAGCACGTACTCAGTTGGCAATTGGACCTGCCGCGCCCGGTGCGCGCCCAAGTGGACCCGTTCGGCAATATCCTGCACGTGCTGACCCTGGATGAGCCGCATGACACCATCATCATCGGTGCCCGTGGCCAAGTGGACATCGACGAATTGCGCGAGGCCGAACACGAGAGCCAATCGCCGCTTCCGTTCCTGCGCTGCACGCGCCTGACCGAGCCCGACGAGGCGTTGCGTGAGTTTGCCGAACAGCACTGTCATCAACGTCGCGACCGCACGGCATTGATCGACCTGACGCACGCGCTCAACCACGTGATGGTCTATACCCCTGGCGCCACCGAAGTCGACACCAGTGCCGCGCAGGCCTTTGCCGGCGGGGCGGGTGTTTGTCAGGACCACACTCACGCGTTCCTGGCCTGCGCGCGCAGCCTTGGGATCGCGGCACGCTATGTATCAGGGTATTTGTACACCGAAGACAGCACGCACCTGGCCAGCCACGCTTGGGCCGAAGCCTGGTTGGACGGCGCCTGGTACAGCTTTGACGTGACCAACCAACTGGCACGGCCGGAGCGGCACCTCAAGCTCGCGGTGGGCTTGGATTATCTTGACGCCTGCCCGGTGCGCGGCATGCGCCGTGGCGGCGGGCATGAGCAGATGCATGCCAAGGTGTTCGTGGCGCCCACGCCGGTGATCGCAGTGCAGCAGCAATAATCTCAAGGCGCCGCAGATCAATGTGGGGCGGTCTCAAGGCTGTTGTTTACGCCCCGCCATATGCTTCAAATACCCCACCAGCAAATCCAACTCGCTGTCAGGCAACACGCTGGCGGCGAATGCCGGCATCTTCGCCTGGGGCCAATGCCGCAGACTTTGGGGGTCGCGGATATAGCGCTTGAGGAAATCAGCGCCGAAATATTCGGTGGGGCTGTAAGGCGTATTCAAGTCCGGGCCCACCTGTGCATCGCCTGCGCCATTTAGGCGATGGCAGGCCAGGCAGTTTTTCTGGAACAGCGCAAAGCCTCTATTGATCGGGTCATTTGCGGCCAGTGCCGGGTCAGGCAACAGCGCCGGAAAACGCTCGGCCACCGTTTGCAGTTGCTTGATTCTGGAAACTTGGAACGGCCATTGCTCAGGGCTGATATGCCCGGCCTGCGGGTCGGTCCACACCAGGTAGAACGGCCCGGCGCTGGGCTTGCCATCGGCCAGGGCAGGCCATGGTTTGGCGGGGTCTTCCACCGCCAGCCAAGCGCGGGCGCCGTGGTTCTGCAGCAGCGGGGCGGCGGTAAGTTCAGCGGCGAAGCCGTCGAGGGCCACGGCTTGCAGGTGATTTTCAGGCTTAAGGCCTGGTAGGAGTACAGCCAATGGCAATGCGCGATAGGTCATGTTGCGCTTGTAGGAAACGTCATCGACGATCTGCACCGTCTGCGCATCCGGGTGCTTGAGCAGGTCGGCGGTTTGCCAAGTTTTGCTGGTGTGGTCCAGCTCAATGGTCAATTGCGCCGCATGAGCGGGCAGGGCAAGCAGCAAGGCGATAAATGCAAAGATCGGTTTCAAGGCGCAGGCCCCGTGTTAAGTCGCGATGGGGCTCACGATAGCGCAAAAACACGCGTAAAAAGGCAGCCCCTGCAACAGGATCGCTATACACGAAGGCCCGGCAGGTGCTGCCAAAAATCGGTAGTCCTGATGCATGCAGTGCTGCGCACGCGGCATCACCCAATAACTTTGGTCAAGTTGGGCAAGATCAGAATCAGGGTGGTGGCGAACAGAATAAGTCCCGCCTGACGTACTTTTGTGTGCTTGAACATGGCTGACTGCCTTTTGTTGTTATTCCTGAGCGTCAAATACGTGCCGGTTTATTTCAGTATGGCGCGTTGACGTGTCGCTTTTCTTACAGCTGCTCCAGCAAAACCCGGCAGCAACCTCCTACTGATTGAACCTTAGAGCCCCCGTTCTTCAACGCTTAGATCCATTTCATATCAGCTAAGCAGGAAATCAGCTTAAAAACGTATGAGGCATAACGCCATCTTGGCGCCAATGCCTTGGCTAGACAGCTAAAACGATTAACCCGCGAATTACCTTAGGGCCCTACCGTTCGTCCGAGCGTGGGGGTCAAAAGCAATGAGCGCATCCGTCATTGAAACCGTGTCAATCGGGCCTAAGGTAAGGGCACTACTGCGCAATGCTCCGAGGACGTCATGACCCAAGCTTTGATCTTTGATGCGATACGCACACCCCGTGGCAAGGGCAAGGCCGACGGTGCGTTGCACAGCATCAAGCCGGTGAACCTGGTGGCAGGCCTGCTCACCGCACTGGCGCAACGCAGCGACCTCGACACCCAGCAAGTGGATGACATTGTGCTGGGCTGCGTGACCCCGGTGGGGGATCAGGGCGCCGACATTGCCAAAACCGCCGCTCTGGTGGCGGACTGGGCCATCAGTGTCGCCGGTGTACAGGTCAACCGCTTCTGCGCCTCGGGCCTGGAAGCGGTGAACCTGGGCGCGATGAAAGTGCGTTCCGGCTTTGAAGACCTGGTGGTGGTAGGCGGCGTCGAGTCCATGTCCCGCGTGCCCATGGGCAGTGATGGCGGTGCCTGGGTGCTCGACCCGCAAACCAACATGCACAGCCACTTCACGCCCCAGGGCATCGGTGCCGACCTGATCGCCACCCTCGAAGGCTTTACCCGTGAAGACGTCGACACCTTTGCCCTACAGTCCCAGCAGAAAGCGGCCAGGGCGCGCGCCGACGGTTCCTTCAACAAATCGCTGATTGCGGTGCAGGACCAGAACGGCATCGTGCTGCTCGACCATGACGAATTTATCCGTGGCGACTCCACGCTCGACGGTCTGGGCAAGCTCAAGCCCAGCTTCGAAATGATCGGGCAAATGGGCTTCGATGCCACCGCGTTGCGGGTCTACAGCCATGTGGAGCGCATCCGGCATGTGCACACGCCGGGCAACAGCTCCGGCATCGTCGATGGCGCCGCGCTGATGTTGATCGGCTCCGAGGCCAAGGGCCGCGAGCTGGGCCTGCAGCCACGGGCGCGCATCGTCGCTACCGCGGTGACCAGCACCGACCCCACCATCATGCTGACCGGCCCCGCGCCGGCTACCCGCAAAGCCTTGGCCAAGGCCGGTTTGCGCGTGGAAGACATCGACCTGTTCGAAGTCAACGAAGCGTTTGCCTCGGTGGTGCTCAAATTCATCAAGGACATGCGCATTGATGCGGCGCGAGTCAACGTCAATGGTGGTTCCATCGCCATGGGCCACCCACTGGGCGCCACCGGTTGCGCGATCCTGGGCACCTTGCTCGACGAACTCGAAGTGCGCCGGCAACGCTACGGCCTGGCCACCCTGTGTGTCGGCGGTGGCATGGGGATCGCCACCATTATCGAACGCCTCTGATCCAAGGAATTTCTGATGACCGATGCCATTCGTTACGAAAAAGGCCAGGACCGGATCGTGGTGCTTATCCTCGACATGCCCGGCCAGAGCGCCAACACCATGAACGGCGCATACCGCGAGGCCATGGCGGCCACCGTCCTACGTTTGGAAGCAGAAAAGGACCACATCGCTGGGGTGATTATCACCTCGGCGAAGAAGACCTTCTTCGCCGGCGGTGACCTTAATGAACTGATCCAGGTCGACAAGGCCCACGCCAAGGACTTCTACGACGGCGTGCGGGTGTTAAAAGCGCAACTGCGCCGTCTGGAAACCCTCGGCAAACCGGTGGTGGCGGCGATCAACGGCGCGGCCCTGGGGGGCGGTTGGGAGATTTGCCTGGCGTGTCATTACCGGGTTGCGCTGGACGATAAATCGGTGCAGCTCGGTCTGCCGGAAGTCACTCTGGGCCTGTTGCCCGGCGGCGGTGGCGTGGTGCGCATGGTGCGCATGCTCGGCCTGGAAAAAGCCTTGCCGTATTTGCTGGAGGGTAAAAAAATTCGGCCGCAGCAGGCGCTGCAAGCCGGTTTGATCAATGAGCTGGCGGTGAACCGCGACGAGTTGCTGGCCAAATCCCGTGCCTGGATCCTGGCCAACCCGGACGCCAGGCAGCCCTGGGACAACAAGGCCTATCAGCTCCCCGGCGGCACTCCAGCGAGCCCCAAGGTGGCACAGATGCTGGCGATTGCGCCGTCGATCCTGCGCAGCAAAACCAACGGCTGTTTCCCGGCTCCGGAGAAAATCCTCTGCGCCGCCGTCGAGGGTGCCCAGGTGGATGTCGACACCGCGCACCTGATTGAAACCCGCTACTTCACCGAGCTGGTCGTGGGGCAAGTGGCGAAAAACATGATCGGCACCTTCTGGTTCCAGCTTAATCAAATCAAGGCCGGCCGCTCGCGGCCCCAGGGCTTTGCCCCCTATGTGACGCGCAAGGTCGGCGTGCTTGGCGCAGGGATGATGGGCGCGGGTATTGCCTATGCCAGCGCCTGCGCGGGGGTCGACGTGGTGCTCAAGGACATCACCCAGGCCGGTGCCGAGAAGGGCAAGGCGCATTCGGCGGCGTTGCTGGACAAAAAAGTCGGCCGTGGGCAATTGAGCGCCGAGCAGCGGGAAAGCACCTTGGCGCGGATCCATCCTACGGCCTCGGATGCCGACCTGGCCGGCTGTGACCTGATCATCGAAGCAGTGTTCGAAGACCGTGAGCTCAAGGCCAAGGTCTCGGCTGCCGCGCGAAACGTGGTCGGCGCCGATGCGGTGATCGCTTCCAATACCTCCACCTTGCCCATCAGCGGCCTGGCCAAGGCGGTGCCGGATGCCGGCAAATTCATCGGCCTGCATTTTTTCAGCCCGGTACACAAAATGCCTTTGGTGGAAATCATCAAGGGCGCCAACACCTCGGACGAAACCCTGGCCCGTGGGTTCGATTTTGTCCTGCAAATCAAGAAAACCCCGATCGTGGTCAACGACCGTCGCGGCTTCTTTACCTCGCGGGTGTTCGGCACCTTCACCAACGAAGGCATCGCCATGCTCGGCGAGGGTGTGGCTGCGCCGATGATTGAAACCGAAGCGCGCAAAGCGGGTATGCCGGTGGGGCCGCTGGCCGTTTCCGATGAAGTCTCCCTCAGCCTGATGAGCCATATCCGACAGCAGGCGGCCAAAGACCTGCTGGCTGAAGGTAAGAATGTACCTGGGCATCCGGCGACGGCGGTCATCGATCTGCTGGTGAACGAATACCAGCGTTCAGGCAAGGCGGCAGGCGGCGGGTTCTATGAATATCCCAGTGGCGGGCAGAAGTACTTGTGGCCCGAACTGAAAAAGCGCTTTGAACAGCCGGATCAACAGATCTCTGCGCAGGATGTGCGCGACCGTTTGCTGTTTATCCAGGCCATCGAAACCGTGCGCTGCGTGGAGGAGGGCGTGTTGATGTCCACTGCCGACGCCAACGTGGGGTCGATTTTCGGCATTGGTTTTGCGGCGTGGAGTGGGGGAGCGTTGCAGTTTATCAACCAGTACGGCTTGAACGACTTCATCGCCCGCGCCCGTTATCTGGCTGAGCAGTATGGCGAGCGGTTTTCGCCGCCGGCGTTGTTGCTCGACAAAGCCGCACGAGATGAAGTGTTTCGGTGATCGGCGTGTGGGAGGGGGCTTGCCTTGAAGGGGTGTTTCAAGGCAGGCTCTGGGTGTTCAATATTCCCATCGCCGTGTCAGGTATTTTTTATGTCGCTACGCGTCTGCATCCTGGAAACCGATATCCTGCGTCCAGGCTTGATCGATCAGTACCAAGGTTACGGGCAGATGTTCAAGCGCCTGTTCGCCAAGCAACCGATTGCCGCCGAGTTTGTGGTCTACAACGTGGTGCAAGGCGAATACCCGTCGGACGATGAGGTGTTCGATGCCTATCTGGTGACCGGCAGCAAGGCCGATTCATTCGGTACCGACCCCTGGATACAGACCCTCAAGACCTACCTGCTCCAGCGCTATGAGCGTGGCGACAAATTGCTGGGCATCTGTTTCGGTCACCAGCTATTGGCGCTGCTGCTCGGCGGCAAGGCTGAACGCGCCAGCAAAGGCTGGGGCATGGGCATCCATGATTACAAACTCGATACCAAGGCGCCGTGGATGAGCCCGGAGGTACCGGAACTGACGCTGTTAATCAGCCATCAGGACCAGGTCACCACCTTGCCGGACAATGCCACGGTCATTGCCTCCAGCGATTTCTGCCCGTTCGCCGCGTATCACATTGGCGACCAGGTGCTGTGCTTCCAAGGGCACCCGGAGTTCATCCACGACTATTCCCGCGAGCTGTTGGAGATTCTTCAGACAACGCTGGGTGAAACGATCTACACGAACGGCGTAGCGAGCCTTAAGCGTGACCACCACGGCGCCACGGTGGCGGAATGGATGATGCGCTTTGTGGCGCACAAACCTGAGGCGCGCGCTTAAAGCCAACCAGAACGCTTGAAGCTGGCCCACAAGCCTGTGCAACCTGTCGCAATAAGCCCGAGCACCGCAAAATAGCCGTAGTGCCATTGCAGTTCGGGCATGTTCTGGAAGTTCATCCCATAAATCCCCGCCACTGCGGTGGGGAACGCGAGGATCGCCGCCCACGCGGCAAACTTGCGTTGCACCACGCTCTGGCGCGACGCCTCGAGTAACACACCGATCTCGATGGTCTGGCTGGCAATATCGCGTAGGGTGGTGAGGTCTTCCATTTGCCGTGTCACATGGATCTGCACGTCACGGAAATACGGGCGCATGTTCTTATCGATAAACGGGAAGCTCAGCTTCTGCAATTCCTGGCTGATCTCCACCATCGGCGCTACATAGCGCTTGAGCCGCAGCACGTCGCGGCGCAGGCCGTGGATCTTCTGGATGTCGCGTTCGCTGAGCGAGCTGCACAACACGTTGTGCTCCAGCTCATCGATCTCGGCGTGGATGGCCTCGCTGACCGGCTGGTAATTTTCGGTGACGAAATCCAGCAACGCATACAGTACGAAATCTTCCCCATGTTCCAACAATAGCGGCCGCGCCTCACAGCGCTGGCGCACAAAGCCGTAGGACGCCGAGTGACCGTTGCGCGCGGTGATGATATAGCCGGTGCCGGCGAAGATATGGGTCTCGATAAACTCCAGCTTGCCGTTCTCGCGCACCGGTGAGTAGGTGACGATAAACAGCGCATCGCCGAAGGTTTCCAGCTTGGGGCGGCTGTGTTTTTCCAGGGCGTCTTCGATAGCCAGTTCATGCAGGTTGAACTGGCGCTGCAGGTTGCTCAGCTCCTGGGCATTGGGCTCTTCCAGGCCGATCCACACAAAGTGCCCGGGTTTGGCGGCCCAGGCCGCGCCTTCATCAAGGGTGATATCCGTGACTTTCTTACCGGCGCTGTAGACGGCGGCTGCAACAACTCTACCCATGGTGCTGGTCACTTCTTATAAAGGGGACAGGTGTTGGGCAGCTTAGCTGGAAGGGAGTTCTATTGTTGCGGCGCTTTGAGTTCGCGGTCCATTGCGGCAATACATTCATCCATCTGCGCCTGGCAAGCCTGCATCAATGCTGGGACGTCATCCGACGTCAGCCCGACGGTAGGAATCGGCGTCAGCGAGCGTATGAGCACATCACCGCTGTTCCAGCGATTGAGCCGCATGTGGGTGACGTAATTGCTGACACACACCTGCACGATGGGCACGCCGGCCGCGATCGCCATATGAAACGCGCCTTTCTTGAATGGCCGCAGGCCTTTGCCGAGGTTGCGCGTGCCTTCCGGAAACACCCAGATCGAGGTGTCTTCATGCTGCAAGGTGTGCGTGGTGGTGAGTATCGCGCGGCGCGCCTTGTGCGCGTTGCCCCGGTCGATCAGCACATTGCCTGCCAGCCAGAACAACTGGCCGAACAGCGGTACCCATTTCAGGCTCTTCTTGGCGATACACACCGTACGGTAGGGCACCACGTTGCCACAGACAAACAGATCGTAATTGGACTGGTGATTGGCGATCACCACGCAGGTGCCAGGCTTGTTGCGCAACGAGTCGACATCGGCCTTCACGTTTAAACGCAATATCCACATGGCCGGCAACGCATACAGGCGAGCGCACAGGCGACTGTTGTCCGGGTTGAAAGGGCGACAGAGCCCAATCAACACGCCTAGCACGCCGGCGAGGATAAAGTGCAGGCCCATCAACAACATACGCAACAGGAAAAGCATCGACACGGCCTATGCGGGCAAAAGGTGGCTCAGTGTACGGTTGTGCACTGTATTCAGCAATTGCCCCTATAGAGGTAGGGGATGGCGTTTCGGATTTGCGTGTAAGAAAAAGCCCGACGAAGGTCGGGCTCTGGCACAACAACTGTAAGCACTTAGCTCAGGCTGTGGCTCTGGTCCCGAATGATCGCGTCGTCCAAGGCTTCCAGCAGCGCCTTACGCACTTTCAACTTGGTGTGCTTGTGGGCGTTCATATTGATCTTCTTCAACTGCCGCGCAGCTTCCAGGGCTGCTGCGTGCAAGTCTTCCGGTGCGACCACCTTATCGAGGAAACCGGCGTGCAACGCGCCTTGTGGATCAAACATCTCGGCATTGATCACCGAGCGATGGAACGCCGACTTGCGTAGACGATCCCGCGCCAACTCGATCCCGGCGTGGTGCATGGTCATGCCGATCGCCACTTCATTCAGGCCAATGCTGAACGGGCCTTCCACCCCAATCCGATAATCCGCCGACAGCAACAGGAAAGCGCCCTTGGCCACCGCATGCCCAGGGCACGCCACAATCACCGGGAACGGGTGGGACAGCAGGCGCCGCGCCAACGTCGAGCCCGACGTCACCAGGCTGATCGCCTCTTTTGGGCCGGCCGTCATTACCTTCAGGTCGTAACCACCCGACAAAATCCCCGGCGTGCCGGTGATCACCACCACCGCCCGATCTTTCTCGGCCTGGTCCAGCGCCTCATTAAACGCACTCACCACCGCCGGAGAAATGGCGTTCACCTTGCCGTTGCTCAAGGTCAGGGTCGCGATACCGTCTTCGAGGTGGTAGGCAATCAACTCACTCATGACGCGGTTCCTTGTAGGACTTGTTATAGAAGAATGCAGCAGACGTTACCCACCACGCCCGCGCCGGTAAAGCGCTGTGACTGACTGGCCAGTCAGGCTTTTCACTCAACCCCGCCCGCAAAAGGCCTGCCGCAGGGCGTAGTACCCAGCCTAGACCCTCTTTAACCTGCCCGAGATTGGCACAATCACCACCCCGTACCGGGGCGAATCCGGCATACCCGCCTAAGCGCATGAAAATTCTGAAAAAAACCTTTGCCATCAGCAAGGCTTTCGACTACATTAGCGCGCCTCGACAGACTGAACTGGTTTGACGAGATACGGTGAAGTGTCCGAGTGGCTTAAGGAGCACGCCTGGAAAGTGTGTATACAAGAAATTGTATCGAGAGTTCGAATCTCTCCTTCACCGCCACATTAAATAAACACAAACCCCCGGTTTTCTAGCGAAAGCCGGGGGTTTGTGGTTTCTGGCGTTTGTAAAAAACAGGCACGACCCCTGCGGGCTGGCTCTCAGGACAGTGCATACTTGTTCGAAATCTTTGGTAACTCTCCCGCCCCAGCCGGACTGCGTAAATGACCACCCGACCGAAGCCCAAGCTCAACCTTCGCACTCTGATCCTTATTTTTGTCCTGCTCTCTGCGGTCGCAACCCTGGCCAACAGTTTCTGGGTGATGTTCAAGATTCGTAAGCAGGAATTGATTGAGAACGCGCTGGAGGTCAACAAAGCCTATGCCTATAGAATCGCCACGAGTGTCGAGCAGGTATTGCGCTCCGACCTCGATAAGTTGAAGTACGCTTCAGCCGCCATTGGCAAAACGTTTGACGACAAGCGCTATCTGACAGAAGAAACTCAGCGCCTGCTTGGGCAGGATGCCAGTTTCAACTCCGTGCTTATCGCCGATGCCACCGGAACCATTATCGCGTCAGCCCCCGAGAGCCTCGCGCTCAATGGCCGTACCCTGCAACACAAGGAACCGCTCAGCCTTCGCGCGCCGATCATCAGCAATGCCTTTGAGTCCATCGCGGGTAATCTGGTGGTGTTTATCTCCCAGCCCGTGTTCGATGGGAAAGGTCAGTATCTGGGCGTTATAGGGGGCAGTGTCCGACTTGAGCAGAGGAATACACTCCAGGCATTGATGGACACCAATGTGCGCCGGGATGGCGCGCATGTTTACTTGATCGATAGCTCACGCCGGGTGCTTTATCACAACGATCCCGAGCAAATCGGCAACATTGTCGCAAAGGGTTCGATCGCCGACGCCGCGCTCAGTCAAGACGCGGGTACGTTGCAGGCAGCGGATGAAAATGGCGTGGAAATGCTCGCGGGGTTCGCCAAGGTAGCCAGCAGCGGTTGGGGAGTGATTTCGCAGCAGCCACTCGACAACATACACGCGCTCCTGCGCCAGACCATGGTCAAGGTTGCACAAGGGATAGCGCGCCTTGCGCTGTTCGGAATCCTCCTGATCTGGTGGTTGGGGGCAAGGATCTCAGCGCCGCTGTCCAAGCTCGCCGACTGCGCCAAACGGTTGGATACGCCTGACAGCTACGAGCGGATCAGTGCAGTCCCGGCGCACTATTTCGAAAGCTGGCAGATTCGCAGGGCGCTGCTATTGGGTGCCAGCCTGCTACAGGAAAAAATCGGCAAGCTGAACCAGCAAGCCCAAACCGATGCATTGACAGGCTTGGCCAATCGTCGAGCGATGCAGGACATTCTGTCGCGTTGGCAGGACGCCGATAAAATGTTCGCCGTCGTTTCCGTGGACATCGATCACTTCAAGCGCGTCAACGACACGTTTGGCCATGCTGTGGGGGATCACACATTGCGGGCCATCGCGGCGCTCATGCAGCAGAATTCACGCTCCAACGACTTGGCCTGCCGGGTCGGGGGAGAGGAGTTCGTACTGCTATTGCCCAACAGTTCGCTTCAGGCCGCAGCCGACGTCGCCGAGCGACTACGATGCTCGATTGCGGCAGCGGATATCGACACAGTCGGGCACATCACCGTCTCGCTTGGCGTGGCGCTTTGGCACCCCGCAAGTGAACCGATCTCTGCCGTGCTTGAGAGGGCTGACCGGTTGTTGTACCAAGCCAAGCAAGAAGGGCGTAATCGGGTCGTGGTGGAGCAGGCCTGAAGGGGCCTCGCAGCCGAGGTCAAAACCCGGGAAGGGTTGGCCTCGTCATGCTGGGTACGCAGCTGTCCAGCCTCATGCTAAAGATGCAACCACGCCAAACTTCCTAACACCACGGCTACCCCTGCCGCCGTATACGCCAAGCGTTTCAACCACTCCTTTCTTGTCAGCAACGTAATCGCCGCCAGCGAAATTGCGATCTGAATCGCGGTCATTGCCTGGGCCCAGCGGTGATGCTGGTGCAGGGCCTGTTCGGATTTTTCATCCCATTGCCGAGACGTGGCCTCAAGTTTCTCCGCTTGTTTGCGCACGTCTTCCTTCTGGTTTTTGTAGCGTTCGCTCTCGTCCTTGTAATGCGCGGCGTCCACGCCGGGAATATGCATGGCCAGTTCCGCCAGGTTCTGTCGGCTGGATTTGGCCTGGTAGTAATTCCACTGGTTGGCGGCTTCGGTCTTGAAGATGGCGGCGTTGTTCTTATCCATCGCCGCTTCGCTTTCGGTGGAGCCGGCCTGGTAGCTGAGCATGGCGCCGAGGGTGGCCATCAGTGCTGTCATGACGGCAATGCGGCTGGCGAAATTGTCCCCGCGGGCGTGGGCATGTTCGGTGGTGTGTTCGAGATGTTTTTCGTGGGGGCTGGGGACTTCGAAGGCTTCGGACATGGCGGCGGCTATGAAGGGGCTGAGGGACTGTGATTCTTCACCACCGCAGCTGTCTCCAGCCTGTCGATAATGTCGGATCAGCCGGGTGTACACCGCGATATTGAAGCACCCACTGGATTTGCGGCGTCAGCCCGGCCGGGTAGATCAAGGTGAGGATGTAGTGTTCGACAGCACAAGGCTGTCGGCGGCGAGACGGTAGAGCATGGCGGGCACTTCAGAAAGGCGAGGCGCACAGTCTAAAGGGTTGCTCGCAGGTAAGCGCGGCCGCTATTGTGCTGAATCCATTTAGTCCTTCCTCCCAGGATCTGTTGTGATGAATGCACCGCGTACCGCTGCTCCGATCAAGGCTGTGATTTTCGATATGGACGGGTTGTTGCTGGATACTGAAGGCATCTACACCGAAGTCACGCAGATCATTGCCGAGCGTTATGGTCGTACCTATGACTGGGGGATCAAGCAGCACATCATTGGGCGCGGGGCACAGGACCTGGCGGATTATGTGGTCAAGGCGTTGAATCTACCGATCACCCCGGCGCAGTTTCTGGAAATCCGTGAGCCGCTGATGAGCGAGCGCTTCCCCAAGGCCCTGGGCATGCCCGGTGCCGAGGCGCTGGTGCGGCACTTGAAGGCGCACAATATTCCGATTGCCGTGGGCACCAGTTCGTCGCGCAATTCGTTTGGCCACAAGACCACGCTGCACCGCGAGTGGTTTGGCTTGTTCGACACGATCGTGACTGCTGACGACCCGGAAGTCGGTGCTGCCAAACCTGCGCCGGATATCTTCCTCACCGCTGCCCGCCGCCTGGGCGTGGCGCCCGAAGATTGCCTGGTGTTCGAAGACTCGCCGTTTGGCGTCACCGCTGCCAAGGCGGCCCATATGACCGCCATCGCCGTGCCCGATGAAGCCATGGCCGACAGCAAGTACCAGCATGCCGACCAGATCATCCGCAAACTCGCGGACTTTGACCTGGCTGCGTACGGCCTGCCGCCCCTCTCCTGAACCTGTCGGTCAAAATGTGGGGGCAGGCTCCCGATGGCGGTGTGACAGTTGGTATCGTTATTGACTGAACCACCACCGTCGGCAGCACGCCCCACATTGGGTTTTGCATTTCTGCAGAAAACCTATGCGCTGAACCCGCCATCGATGGTCAGGCTGGCGCCAGTGATGTAGCCGGCTTCCGGGCCTGCGAGGTAAGCCACAAAGCTGGCGATTTCCTCTACGTGCCCATAACGCCCCACCGCCATCAAATTCATCAAGCTTGCCGCGAACTCACTGTTCGCCGGGTTCATATCGGTGTCCACCGGCCCAGGCTGCACGTTATTAATGGTAATACCCCGTGGTCCCAGATCCCGCGTCAAGCCCTTGGTCAGTCCCACCAGCGCGGCCTTGCTCATGGCATACGGCCCGCCGCCGCCAAACGGCATGCGCTCGGCATTGGTGCTGCCGATATTGATCACCCGGCCACCTTCGCCCATGTGCCGGGCCGCTTCCTGGGTGGCGATAAACACGCTGCGTACGTTGATCGCCAGGGTCTGGTCGAAGTCTTCCAGTTTGAAATCTTCCAGCGGGGCGATGGCCAGCACGCCGGCGTTGTTCACCAGGATATCCAGGTGCCCAAAAGCGGCGACGGTGGCGTTGACGGCGTTGCGAATCGCGCTGGCATCGGCGCTGTCGGCCTGAATCGCCAGGGCTTTGCCGCCTTCGTTGATCACGCTGTTCTGCAATTCTTCAGCCTTGGCGGCTGAGCTCACGTAAGTAAAGGCGACGGCTGCGCCTTGTGCTGCAAGACGTTTGACGATGGCGGCGCCGATGCCGCGAGAACCGCCTTGAATCAAGGCGACTTTGCCGCTGAGGTTAGGGGTGGTCATGTCGATCTCCTGGCTGTGCAAGGCCCAATGCCTTGTTGTTGGATCCGAGTATCGACCCCGCCCACCCCAACCGGTAGACCGTGATTGCTATAGTCTGTGTAAACCAAAAGTTTAGAGTATGGTCTTATGGAGAGCTTTGGCAGTATCGAATGCTTCGTACGCAGCGCCGAAGGTGGCAGCTTTGCCGAAGCCGCGCGCCACCTGAGCCTGACGCCGGCGGCGGTGGGCAAAAGCGTGGCCAAGCTGGAAGTGCGCCTGGGTGTGCGGTTGTTCCAGCGCAGCACGCGCCGTCTCGCGCTGACCGAGGCCGGCAAGCTGTTCCTCGAAGAGGTCAGCGCCAGCCTCATCACCATCCAGAATGCCGTGGCCAACCTGGCCAGCGCCGAGGGGCGGCCGGTGGGCACGCTCAAGGTCAGCATGGGCACGGTGTTCGGCAATCGCTATGTGGTGCCTTTGCTTGGCGCGTTCATGCAACGTTTTCCGGATATCCGCCCGGACTGGCATTTCGATAATCGCCAAGTCGACCTGATCGGCCAGGGCTTTGATGCCGCCATAGGCGGTGGTTTCGAACTGCCCCAGGGTGTGGTGGCGCGCAAGTTGACCCCGGCGCACCGGGTGCTGGTGGCCTCGCCGGATTACCTGGCGAAGCGCCCGCCGGTGTCGGTGCCTGAGGATTTGGCACGTTGCACCGGCATCCTCATCCGTTCACCGCAAACCGGCCGTGTGCGTTCCTGGCAATTGACCAGCATCGAGCGCGACCACAGCCCGTTGGTGCTCAAGCCCGGCATGACCATGAGCGACTCCGAAGCCGCCTGCTGCGCCAGCGCCCAGGGCCTGGGCATCGCCCTGGTCAGCATGCCGATGGCCGTGCCGTTCCTCGACAGCGGCGCGGTGGTTCGTGTGTTGCCCGATTGGTATGTGGATGACGGCAATATCTCCATCTACTACGCCGAGCATAAATTGCTGCCCGGCAAGACCCGGGCGTTTGTGGATTTCATCATCGAGCAGTTCGCCGAGCAGAACTTGGGCCAGAGGTTCAGCGCACTCTAAGGCCAGGCACAGTTCAAGACGTGTGTGGGGGCGTGCCCCGATAGCAGTGGGTCAGTCATCCATCAGCCAGCTGACACCCTCGCATCGGGAGCAAACCCCCACATTCGATCTCAACGGCCGAACGTGCCCGGCCAGCCCATGATCTTTTTAGGCCTTGGCGTCGCATAAGTCCGAATTTTGGACGTCGACAGCCCCAACCGCACCAACGATTCGGCAATCGTCACCGCCGCCGTCACCCCATCCACCACCGGCACGCCGGTGCGCTGGCGAATGTGTTCGTCCAACCCGGCCATGCCGCCGCAGCCCAGGCAGATCACTTCGGCCTTGTCTTCCCCAATGGCCAGCTCCGCCTGGCGCACAATGGCTTCCATGGCGGCCAGCGGGTTTTCTTCCAATTCCAGCACAGCCATGCCGCTGGCCCGCACCGAGGCGCAGCGTTGGTACAGGCCGGCGAGCTTCAGGCGGTCTTCAATCAGCGGCACCGTGCGGTCCAGGGTGGTCACCACCGAATAAGCGTGGCCCAGGAACATGGCGGTGCTGGCGGCGGCTTCGGTGATATCCACCACCGGCACGTTCAACAATTCCTGCAAGCCTTCGCGGCCATGTTCGCCGTAGCCGGCCTGGATCACTGCGTCGAATGGCTGGTCGTAAGCCATGACCCGGTCCATCACGGCGATGGCCGCCAGGTAGCTTTCGAAATTGCCCTCCACCGACTCGGCGCCAAAGTACGGGGTGAGCCCGACGATTTCGGTGCCCGGCGCCGCCACGGCCCGCGCTTGCTGGGCGATGGTGTCGGTGATGGAGGCGGTGGTGTTGACGTTGACCACGAGGATACGCATGGAATGTCCTTGATTAATGACTGACGTTATCGACTGCAATGCTTTCGCCGCTGACATCGGCGTAAAACGGTTCGCGCTTGGCGATCAGCAGGTACAGCACCCCTGCAATACCGGCGCCAAACAGCCAGGAAAACGGCGAGACGCTGGCAAAACCCGGCAACAGCGCCAGCAGGATGGCGATCACCGCCGCAGGAATAAACGCCGCGACGGCACGTAAATTGACCCCACGGCTGTAGTGATAAACGCCTTTCGGATCTTCGCTGTACAACTGCGGTACATCCACCTGGCTTTTACGGATCAGCCAGTAATCAACCATGATCACCCCGTACAGCGGCCCCAGCAGCGCGCCCAGGCCGGAGAGGAAATACACAATCACCAAGGGGCTGTTGTAGAGGTTCCACGGCAGGATCAACACCGCCACGGTGGCGCTGATCAACCCGGCACGCCGAAAGTTCAGGTACTTGGGCGCCAGGTTGCTCAGCACAAAGGCCGGGGCGACGAAATTGGCCATGATGTTCACCGCCACGGTGACAATCAGGAACGCCAGGCAACCCAGCACGAGAAAGAAGGTGTTGGGGATGGCGGCGATGATTTCGGTGGGGCTTTCGATCACTCGGCCATTGAGCTGAAATTGCCCGCCGCACAGCAGCACGGTGATGGCGGCGAACACCAGGATGTTCACCGGCAGGCCCCAGAAATTACCGACCTGTATGGTTCTGCGGCACGGTGAAGAGCGGGCGAAATCACAGAAGTTGAGGATCAGCGTGCCGTAGATCGCCAACCACAGCGCGCCGCCGGCAAAGATATTGCGCCACATCTCGCCGCCGCTCAGGGGTTCGCGGATCGACCAGGCAATATTGCCGCCCGCCTGGAAGTACATCCAGCCGGCCAAGGCAGCCATCGTTGCCAGGATCACCGGCCCGGCGAAGCCTTCGTAGCGCCGCACCATCTCCATGCCGTAGGCCAGGATCACCAGTTGCACGAACCAGATCGCCACAAAACACACCCAACCCAGGGTGGATAAGCCCAGGATCGCGTTGTGGTCATACTCGGCAAAGCCTGGATGAATTGCCGTCAGCAGCACGCGGAAAACCACCGATGCCAGGTAGGTCTGGATACCAAACCAGGCAATCGCAATCACCGCACGGATCAGCGCCGGAAGCTGCGCGCCATGAATACCGAAACTGATACGGCTGATCACCGGGAACGGCACCCCGGTCTTCTGGCCCATATACCCCGACAGGTTCATGAAGAAGTACACCAGCGCCGCGCCGATCCCCAGGGACAGCAGGATTTGCCAACCGCCCAGGCCCAGCGCATACAGGCCGATGGCGAACGAATAATTGGCGATGTTGTGCACGTCATTGGTCCACAGCGCAAAAATGCTATAGCGCCCCCAACGCCGGCCTTCCACCTTGGTAGGCGCCAGGTCCTTGTTGTGCAGGCGTGGGCTGAGTACCAGCGGGCCGGGGCCGGCGGCCTCGGGGTTCAAGGCTGAAGAGGGCAGATCCAGTGCGAGGTCATTCGAGAGGCTAGTACGCATTCCGGCAGGCTCCAGCACATCTGCAGCAAAGCGGCGGATGGTAAAGTGTATGTAGGTTTTGTATTTATTGTATACAAAGCACTTTTCACCTTAAGCCACATGCGTGCCAGTTTTGGATCTATGAAAACCCTGGCTAATTTCGTTTTAATAGGGGATCTAAATAACTGGCTGAATTTAAAGATTTATAAATTGACCGATTGAACAGTTATTTATTTTTAAGGTGTAAGCGTGGGGTTCAACGAGACAGACGATAGTCGGGGGCAGGTGTTACGTTATGGTGCGTCTGAATAAGAATTGCACACATAAATGGCACCAATGGTTACATTTGTGTGTACATTTCAAGCCTAAATACAAAACAAATGTGGGAGGGGCTTGCCTCCGATAGCGGTGTTTCAGTCAAACATACGCTGACTGACAGACCGCTATCGGGGCAAGCCCCCTCCCACATTTTCCAACCGCGTCAACCCTCACGCCTTGCTGATGATGTTCCCCGCATGCAGCCCGCATTCCTTCTGCGTGGCCTCTTCCCACCACCAGCGGCCTTCGCGCTCATGTTGGTTGGGCAACACCGGCCGGGTGCATGGCTCGCAGCCGATGCTGATAAAGCCGCGTTCATGCAGGCTGTTGTAGGGCAGTTCCAGCATGCGGATATAACCCCAGATCTCTTCGCTGGTCATTTGCGCCAACGGGTTGAACTTGTATAGGGTGCGTTCCGGGGTGGAAAAGGCTGTGTCGATCTCCAGCACCGCCACCTGGCTGCGGGTGCCGGGGCTCTGGTCGCGGCGTTGGCCGGTGGCCCAGGCGCTCACGCCGGACAATTTGCGGCGCAGCGGTTCGATCTTGCGCACGCCGCAGCATTCGCCATGGCCATCCTTGTAGAAGCTGAACAGGCCCTTTTCCTTGACGAACGGCTCCAGCTTGCTCTGGTCCGGCGAGATCAGTTCGATGTCGATTTTGTAGAACTCGCGTACCTGCTCGATAAATCGGTAGGTCTCCGGATGCAGGCGGCCGGTGTCGAGGCTGAACACCTTGACGTTCTTGTTCAGCTTCCAGGCCATGTCCACCAGCACCACGTCCTCGGCACCGCTGAAAGAGATCCACAGGTCATCGCCGAACTGGCTGAACGCCAGCTTGAGAATGTCCTGGGCGGATTTGTTGGCATAGGTCGTGGCGAGTTCAACGACGTCGAAGGCTTGGTTCATCAGGACGGTTCCTACAGGTCAGTGGCGCTGAGCGCTCTCTAGGTGGGCGATGGTAACAAAATCCGCTCTGCGTTGCGGCGGCGAGCTTGAATCGCTAGAGTTCGGCAGTCGTTTTGCCCGCTCAACCAATAAATCCAATGGAGTGTCTTGTGGAAATTGCCTGTCTTGACCTGGAAGGGGTGCTGGTTCCGGAAATCTGGATCGCCTTCGCCGAAAAAACCGGTATCCAATCCCTGCGGGCCACCACCCGCGACATTCCCGACTACGACGTGCTGATGCAGCAACGTCTGCGCATCCTCGACGAACACGGGCTCAAGCTTGCCGACATACAGGCCGTGATCGCCACGCTCAAGCCGCTGGAAGGCGCCATCGAGTTCGTCAATTGGCTGCGCGAGCGCTTCCAGGTGGTGATCCTGTCCGACACGTTCTACGAGTTCTCCCAGCCGCTGATGCGCCAACTGGGCTTCCCGACCTTGCTTTGCCACCGTCTGATCACCGATGAAAATGACCGGGTGATCAGCTACCAACTGCGCCAGAAAGACCCCAAGCGCCAGTCGGTGCTGGCGTTCAAGAGCCTGTACTACCGCGTGATCGCCGCCGGCGATTCCTACAACGACACCACCATGCTGGGCGAAGCCGACCGTGGGATTCTGTTCCACGCGCCGGAGAATGTGATTCGCGAGTTCCCGCAGTTCCCAGCGGTGCATACGTTTGAGGATTTGAAGCGGGAGTTCATCAAGGCTTCGAATCGGACGTTGAGCCTGTAAGTCATTCAGTTGATGCCCAAAGCCACGAGGGTCGTGCGTTACAAACTTTCCAAGGTTTGTAACAGCACCCGTACCTTGGTCAGCGACTCCTGATACTCCGCCTCCCACTGCGAATCCGCCACGATCCCGCCTCCGCCCCAGCAGCACACCTGGCCATCCTTGACCAGCAAAGTGCGGATGGCGATGGAGCTGTCCATCTCGCCGCGCACGTCCAGGTACACCAGGGAGCCGCAATACAAGCCGCGTCGCGTCGGCTCCAGTTCGTCGATGATCTGCATTGCGCGGATCTTCGGCGCACCGGTAATGGACCCGCCGGGGAAGCTGCCGGCGATCAGGTCGAGGGCGTCTTTGTTGTCGGCCAACTCGCCGATAACGCTGCTGACCAGGTGATGCACGTTGGGGTAGCTTTCCAGGCTGAACAACTCCGGCACGCTCACCGAGCCGGTGCGACAGGTGCGGCCGAGGTCGTTGCGCAGCAGGTCGACAATCATCAGGTTTTCGGCGCGATCCTTGGGGCTGGCCAGCAGTTCGGCGGCGTGGGCGGCGTCTTGTTCAGGCGTTGCGCCGCGTGGCCGCGTGCCTTTGATCGGGCGGGTTTCAACCTGGCCCTCGCTGACCCTGACGAAGCGTTCCGGTGACAAGCTCAGCACCGCGCCGGCATCCGGCAGGCTCTGGAAACCGGAAAAAGGCGTTGGGCAGGCTGCGCGCAAGGCGCAATAAGCCGCCCATGGATCACCGATGCACGGCGCGCGAAAACGCTGGGCAAAGTTGACCTGGTAGCAGTCACCGGCCTGGATGTAATCCTGAATGCGCACGATGGCCTGGTGGTAAGCCTCAGGGGTCAGGTCCGACTTCATTGGCCCCTTCAGCGCGAACGGCGCCGTGGTCTCGGCCGTCGGTTGACTGAACAGCGCGATCAAGCGTTGCCGCTCGCTGTCAGCCAGCGCCGGGTGGAACACCAGTTGACTGGTTTGCACCTGGTGATCACTGATCAGCGCCCAGGCATACAAACCGAAGCGCGCGTCCGGCAGGTGCAAGTCATCCACCGCCAGGTGCGGCATTTGCTCCAGGTGTCGGCCAAAGTCATAGCTCAGGTAGCCGATCAAACCACCGACAAACGGCAAGGTGTAACCGTGGGGCAGGCTGGCGTTACCCAACTGAGTCAGGTTTTTACGCAAACGCTGCAGGAAATCGCTGCCGCTTTCGTCGGGCTCCACCGCCAAGGTCGCCTCGGGCCAGGCGCTGAGCAGGTCATAACGCCCGCGCTCGGCCACCGGCCGGCCGCTGTCGAGTAGCACCGCGCCGGGCGCATGGCGAATCGCCGCAAAATACTCGGCGGGGTTGGCCCGGTAGGGCAGCGGGTGTACGGAACAGGTCGACATGCGGGGTGGATCAGCCAAGGCGCGGGGGAGGGGATTGTAGTCCCCCGTAGGATTTGCTCCTAGAGGGGATGTCGGGGATAGACAGTTCGAAGGCCGGATCAACCTTCGACGGGCGGAATATGCCCAAACATTTCCTGTACGAACTTCACTCGTTCTTCCACCGTTTCCGTCACGCCGGCAGCTTTCAGCGCTTCCAATCGGGCCTCCACCGCATGGGTGCGCAGGGTCAGCCCACAGTCGTTGGCGATCTGGATATTCAGCCCCGGCCGTGCATTCAGCTCCAGGATCAGCGGGCCTTTTTCCTGGTCCAGCACCATGTCCACGCCGATATAGCCCAACCCGCACAGCTCGTAGCAGCCCGCGGCGAGCTTCATGAAACCGTCCCAGTTGGGCAACTGCACGCCGTCCACCGCGTTGGTGGTGTCGGGGTGCTTGGTAATGATGTTATTCAGCCAGGTGCCACGCAGGGTCAGGCCGGTGGCCAGGTCCACGCCCACGCCGATCGCGCCCTGGTGCAGGTTGGCCTTGCCGCCGGACTGGCGGGTCGGCAAGCGCAGCATGGCCATCACCGGGTAGCCCATCAGCACAATGATGCGGATATCCGGTACGCCTTCGTAACTGATGCTTTTGAAGATCTGGTCGGGCACCACGCGGTATTCGATCAGCGCACGGTCACGGTGGCCGCCCAGGGAGTACAGGCCGGTGAGGATGCTGGAGATCTGATGTTCGATCTCTTCATGGCTGATGATTTTGCCGGACACCGTGCGATAGCGCCCTTCAAAGCGGTCGGCCACGACGAGGATGCCATCCCCGCCGGCACCCTGGGCCGGCTTGATCACGAAGTCGCTGCGCCCGGCGATAATTTCGTCGAGCTTGTCGATTTCCTTTTCGGTGGAGATCACCCCGTACATTTGCGGCACATGGATGCCGGCGGCGATCGCGCGTTCCTTGGTGATGATTTTGTCATCCACGATCGGGTACAGGCTGCGCTTGTTGTACTTGAGCACGTAGTCGGCGTTACGCCGGTTGATGCCCATAATCCCCCGCGCTTCGAGGGCTTTCCAGGTCTTCCAGAAGCCGAACATTACGAGTCAGCCTTGAGGAAGGCCTTGAAGCGCACCAGTTCGGTCAGGCGATAGCCGCGATAACGCCCCATGGCCAGCATGAAGCCCACCAGGATCAGCAGGATCGCCGGGAAGGTGAACACGAAGTAGATCAACTCCGGCACGCTCATGATGATGTGCGCCAGGGACGCGGCGAACAGCGTACCAATCGCCACCTTCATCGCATGGCCACCGCCGCGTTCTTCCCAGGTAATCGACAGGCGTTCGATGGTCATGGTCAGGATCACCATCGGGAACAGTGCCACGGAGAGGCCGCGTTCCAGGCCCAGCTTATGGCTGAACAGGCTGATGGCCGCGATCAGTACCACCACGAACGTCAGCACCACCGACAGCCTCGGCAGCATCTGCAGCTTCAAATGTTCAAGGTACGACCTGAGCGACAGCCCCAGCGCGGTGATCACCGTAAACAGCATGATCCCGAAGCCCAACTGCGTTTCGCGGAACGCCAGGGCGATCAACACCGGGGTGAACGTGCCCAGGGTCTGCAGGCCGATCAGGTTACGCAGGATCAGAATCACCAGCACGCCGATCGGGATCATCACCATGATCATGAAGGTCTGCTGGGTTTGCAGCGGCAAGCCATACAGCGAGTATTCGAGGAAGTTGGCGTCGGTGTTCTCGTCGGTCAGCTTGGCCAGGCGAATGGCGTTCATTTCGCTGTTGTTGAGGCTGAAGGTCACCATGGCTTTCTTGCCGCCATCGACCGTGATCAGGTTCTCATCGCCGGTCCACCACAGCAGGCGGTCGGCGGGCAGGCCCTGTTCGCCGGTTTCCGGGTTGAAATACAGCCAGTCATTGCCATTGAAGCTGCGCAGCCACAGTTCCGGGGTTTGCGGTTGGTCGGCGACCAGGCGGATGGTGTGCACCTTTTCCACCGGCACATGGGCGATGGACAACAGCAACTCGACGATCTTGGCCTTGTGCGGCGTCGACGGGTCGCCCGCCAGCAACAACTTCACATTGTCGTCATTGAGGTTGTTGGTGCGCTTGATCGCTTCGGTAATGAAGGTCTCGACGTCGGCCGAATGCTGGCGGATCGGTGCCAGCAGGGCTTCGGCGGCGATTTTTTCCGGGCCTTCCACGGCGATGCTGTCGCGGAAGGTCGGGCCTTTGATCTTGGCTTTTTCGCCGCTGTAACGCTTGGTCAGCACCAGGCGGTAATACAGGGTCTGGTTGCCCTTGGCCCGGCGTGCCGACCAGGTGACCTTGCGGTTACCGTCGATGCGGTTGACGCTGACCCCGTAGTTATTGGAAATGAAACTCTCATTAAGGCTGACGAAGTCGCGGCTCAAGGGGGGCACGAACATCTGGATTTTCACCGGGTCTTTCGGGCTGGCGACGAACTCGACTTTGGCGTCGATGTTCCACAGGTCGTCGGTGGCGTCCTCGGTGACGGGAATGCCCAGCACGAAAATCTGATAGGCGGTGACCGAAATACCCAGCACCACCAGGATGGCGATCAGGATTTTCAGGTGCAGGGTAAGAGAGCGCATTCGGTTTACTCGGCGGTATGAGCGTCGGCGGCGCAGGCGGGTTTGCCTGCTGCGTATTTAAGACTGGGGTCGATCAGCGCATCAAAGCGTTTCAACGCTTCGGAGCCGATCAGCAGCGGGTATTGGAAAGCGCTGCGGTCAGTCAAGTTCACTTCGATGCTGCGTAAAGCGCTGCCCATGCAGATATCCAGGGAAATCACCGGGCGGGCGGTGTAGTTCTTGTCTTCATCGGGGTCGTAGTCGCCAGCGCGGCGCTTGATCTTGCTGACGCGGGCCAGGGGGCGCTCGATGGGGTGGGAATGGGCGGCGTCGATGGCCAGGTAGAACCGCACCCAGGATTCGCCGTTGCGCTTGAAACGCTTGATATCGCGGGCGCTGAGGGACGCGGTCTTGGCACCGGTGTCCAGCTTGGCGGCGACCTCCAGGTCGATATCAGCCAATTGGGCATATTCGTTGAGGCCATACACGGTCTTCTCGGCGGCAACGCCAAGGCTCGGTAGGCACAGTAGGCAAAACAGGGGGAAGGGCTTGAGTCTCATAGATCCTGAGGCGGTGCAGTGCGATGTTCAATTCAAGGCGACTGGCATTGCTGCGCAAACTCCCTCGTGCGCCGTTTCATCCAATGATGTCAGGCAAAAGCGGCGGGCATTCTAACATGATGCTTTTTTGGCGCCAGCGCTGGCAGGCGGCCATGCTCTCGGTGAATACGTTGAGGGTTATTAGACGATTGTCGACAATGTGGATTTATTCTTTGACTAATGCAGGCTGATTGGCTAGTTTTTGCGGCATTGCTTTTAAAGGTGTCGACAATATGTGGGTTCAATCGGAATCTCCGGTCGCTGCTTCCGACGAGTCCCAGACAATGTCGGAGAACGTCTTCCGGCGTATCCAGGCCGCCATCGTCAAGGGCGAGATCGCCCCCGGCAGCAAGATCTCCGAGCCGGAACTGGCGCGCACCTACGGCATCAGCCGCGGCCCGCTGCGCGAAGCGATCCATCGTCTGGAAGGCCAGCGCCTGCTGGTGCGCGTGCCCCATGTGGGCGCCCGCGTTGTGTCGTTGAGCCATGCCGAGCTGGTCGAGCTCTATGAGATCCGCGAGTCCCTGGAAGGCATGGCCTGCCGCTTGGCCGCCGAGCGCATGACCGACGCCGAAATCGAAGAACTGCGCCAAGTGCTGCATACCCATGAACGGGATGCGGCATTCCAGGCCGGCGTCGGTTACTACCAGCAGGAAGGCGACTTCGACTTTCATTACCGGATAATTCAAGGCGCGGGCAACCGCACCCTCACTCAAATGCTCTGCGGCGAGCTGTACCAGTTGGTGCGCATGTACCGCATCCAGTTCTCCGCCACGCCGAATCGTCCACGCCAGGCTTTTGCCGAGCATCACCGCATTCTGGACGCGATTGCCGATCGCGACGGTGAATTGGCCGAATTGTTGATGCGCCGGCATATCGGCGCTTCCAAACGCAATATTGCCCGTCACTTTCCGGACGGCGCCCCTGATAGAGGTGAGTCATGAGTTCGAATAATAAAAGCACACCCGGCCAGCGTTTCCGTGACGCGGTCGCCAGCGAGCATCCGTTGCAGGTGGTCGGCACGATCAACGCCAACCACGCCCTGTTGGCCAAGCGCGCCGGCTTCAAGGCGATTTATCTGTCAGGCGGCGGCGTGGCTGCCGGCTCCCTGGGCGTGCCGGACCTGGGCATCACCGGCCTGGACGACGTGCTCACCGACGTGCGTCGTATCACCGATGTATGCGACCTGCCGCTGCTGGTGGACGTGGACACCGGGTTCGGTTCCTCGGCGTTCAACGTGGCGCGCACCGTCAAGTCGATGATCAAGTTCGGCGCGGCCGCCATCCACATCGAAGACCAGGTCGGCGCCAAACGCTGCGGGCATCGCCCGAACAAAGAAATCGTCTCCCAGCAGGAGATGGTCGACCGCATCAAGGCCGCCGTGGATGCGCGCACCGATGACAGCTTTGTGATCATGGCGCGTACCGATGCCCTGGCCGTCGAAGGCCTGGAATCCGCCCTGGAGCGTGCCGCCGCCTGTATCGAGGCCGGTGCCGACATGGTCTTCCCGGAAGCCATCACTGAACTGGAGATGTACAAACTGTTCGCTGCCCGGGTGAAAGCGCCAATTCTGGCCAATATCACCGAATTCGGTGCGACGCCGCTGTACACCACCGAACAGTTGAAATCTGCCGATGTTTCCCTGGTGCTGTACCCGCTCTCGGCCTTTCGCGCCATGAACAAGGCCGCCGAAAACGTCTACACCGCGATCCGTCGCGACGGCACCCAGCAGAACGTGATCGACACCATGCAAACCCGCATGGAGCTTTACGACCGCATCGACTACCACACCTTCGAGCAGAAGCTCGACGCGCTGTTCGCCGCGAAAAAGTAACGAACGCGCCTCCCATAACTACAAAATTGGAGAACGAACATGGCTGAAGCAAAAGTATTGAGTGGCGCCGGCCTGCGTGGCCAGGTCGCCGGGCAGACCGCTCTGTCCACCGTGGGCCAAGCCGGTGCCGGCCTGACCTATCGCGGCTACGACGTACGCGAACTGGCCGCCGACGCGCAGTTTGAAGAAGTCGCCTACCTGCTGTTGTACGGCGAACTGCCGACCCAGGCCCAACTGACCGACTATCGCCACAAGCTGAGCAAGCTGCGCGACCTGCCCCAGGCACTGAAAGAAGTGCTGGAACGCATCCCCGCCGACGCCCATCCGATGGACGTGATGCGCACCGGTTGTTCGTTCCTGGGCAATATCGAACCCGAGAAAGACTTCAGTGTGCAACGGGATGTCACCGACCGCCTGCTCGCCGCGTTTCCGGCGATCATGTGTTACTGGTACCGCTTCAGCCATGACGGCAAGCGCATCGACTGCGTGACTGACGAGCCAGGCATCGGCGGCCACTTCCTGCACCTGCTGCACGGCAAGAAGCCGAGCGAGCTGCATGAGAAAGTCATGAATGTGTCGCTGATCCTCTACGCCGAGCACGAGTTCAACGCGTCGACCTTCACCGCACGAGTGTGCGCTTCGACCCTGTCGGACCTGTATTCCTGCGTCACCGCTGCCATCGGCTCGCTGCGCGGCCCGCTGCATGGCGGCGCCAACGAAGCGGCGATGGAGATGATCGAACGTTTCGGCTCTGCCGCAGAAGCGGTGGAAGGCACCCTCGGCATGCTGGCGCGCAAAGACAAGATCATGGGCTTCGGCCACGCGATCTACAAAGACAACGACCCGCGCAATGAAGTGATCAAGGGCTGGTCGAAAAAACTCGCCGACGAAGTGGGCGACACCGTGTTGTTCCCGGTCTCCGAAGCCATCGACAAAACCATGTGGGAGCAGAAAAAACTCTTCCCCAACGCCGACTTCTACCATGCCTCGGCGTACCACTTCATGGGCATCCCGACCAAGCTGTTCACGCCGATCTTTGTCTGCTCGCGCCTGACCGGCTGGGCCGCGCATGTGTTTGAGCAGCGTGCCAACAACCGCATCATCCGTCCAAGCGCCGAGTACACCGGCGTCGAACAGCGCAAGTTCGTGCCAATCGAACGTCGCTGAAGACCGGCGATCCTGAAGTGGAATGAGATCAAATGTGGGAGGGCGGTGCGACGACTCGACTTGCCCCCTTCCACATTTAAATCGCATGTCAAATCTGGATCAGTGGGTCCCTCTTGCAACCACCGTGACCGAGTCCTGACGATGAACACTGAATTTCGCAAACCGCTGCCCGGCAGCCGCCTGGATTACTTCGACGCCCGCGCGGCAGTCGAAGCCATCACCCCCGGCGCCTACGCCACGTTGCCCTATACCTCCCGCGTGCTCGCTGAAAACCTGGTGCGCCGTTGCGACCCGGCCACCCTTGAGGCGTCCCTGAGCCAACTGATCGAACGCAAACGCGACCTCGACTTTCCCTGGTTCCCGGCGCGCGTGGTGTGCCACGACATCCTTGGCCAGACCGCGCTGGTCGACCTCGCCGGCCTGCGCGACGCCATCGCCCTGCAAGGCGGTGACCCGGCGCAGGTCAACCCGGTGGTGCCGACCCAGTTGATTGTCGACCACTCCCTGGCCGTCGAGGCCGGTGGTTTCGATCCGGATGCGTTCCAGAAGAACCGCGCCATCGAGGACCGCCGCAACGAAGACCGTTTTCACTTTATCGAATGGACCAAAAAAGCCTTCAAGAACGTCGACGTGATCCCGCCGGGTAACGGCATCATGCACCAGATCAACCTGGAGAAAATGTCCCCGGTGATCCAGGTGCGCGACGGCGTGGCCTTCCCCGACACCTGTGTCGGCACCGACAGCCACACCCCGCATGTGGACGCCTTGGGCGTGATCGCCATCGGCGTCGGTGGCCTGGAAGCCGAGAGCGTGATGCTCGGCCGCGCCTCGTGGATGCGCCTGCCCGAAAGCGTGGGCGTCGAGCTCACCGGCAAGCTGCAGCCGGGCATCACGGCCACCGATATGGTGTTGGCGCTGACCGAGTTCCTGCGCAAGCAAAAAGTCGTCGGCGCGTGGCTGGAGTTCTTTGGTGAAGGTGCGTCGGCGCTCACCCTGGGCGACCGCGCGACCATCTCCAACATGGCCCCGGAATACGGTGCCACGGCGGCGATGTTCTACATCGACCAGCAAACCATTGCCTACCTCAAGCTCACCGGCCGCGAAGACGAACAAGTCGCGCTGGTCGAGCAGTACGCACGCCACACCGGGCTGTGGGCCGATGACCTCAAGGGGGCGCAATACGAGCGTGGCCTGAGCTTCGACCTGTCCAGCGTCGTGCGCAACATGGCCGGCCCGAGCAACCCCCACGCCCGCGTCGCCACGCGTGACCTGGCTGCTCAAGGCATTTGCGGCCAGTGGGACGACGTACCGGGGCAGATGCCGGACGGCGCGGTGATCATCGCCGCCATCACCAGTTGCACCAACACCAGCAACCCGCGCAACGTGATCGCCGCCGGCCTGCTGGCGCGCAATGCCAACCGGCTGGGGCTGACGCGCAAGCCGTGGGTCAAATCGTCCCTGGCGCCCGGCTCGAAAACCGTGGCGATGTACCTGGAAGAAGCCGGCCTGGGCCATGAGCTGGAAAAACTCGGCTTTGGCGTAGTGGCCTTCGCCTGCACCACTTGCAATGGCATGTCCGGCGCGCTGGACCCGGTGATCCAGCAAGAGATCATCGACCGCGACCTGTACGCCACCGCCGTGCTTTCGGGCAACCGCAACTTCGACGGGCGGATTCACCCGTACGCCAAGCAAGCGTTCCTGGCGTCGCCGCCGCTGGTGGTGGCCTATGCGATTGCCGGCACCATCCGGTTCGACATCGAAAAGGACGTGCTTGGCCTGGATGCCGACGGCAAGGAGATCCGCCTGCAGGACATCTGGCCGAGCGACGAAGAAATCGACGCGGTGGTCAAGGCCTCGGTCAAGCCCGAGCAGTTCCGCGCGGTGTACATTCCGATGTTCGCGATCCACGAAGACACCGGCCCCAAGGTCACGCCGCTGTACGACTGGCGCCCGCAAAGCACCTATATCCGCCGCCCGCCGTACTGGGAAGGCGCATTGGCCGGTGCGCGCCCGCTCAAGGGCATGCGCCCGCTGGCGGTGCTGCCGGACAACATCACCACCGACCACCTGTCGCCTTCGAACGCGATCATGCTCGACAGCGCCGCCGGCGAATACCTGGCGAAAATGGGCCTGCCGGAAGTCGACTTCAACTCTTACGCGACCCACCGTGGCGACCACCTGACCGCGCAACGCGCCACCTTCGCCAACCCGAAACTGTTCAACGAAATGGTGCAGGAAAACGGCAAGGTCAAGCAGGGCTCCCTGGCGCGCATCGAGCCCGAAGGCAAGGTTACGCGCATGTGGGAAGCCATCGAAACCTACATGGAACGCAAGCAGCCGCTGATCATCATCGCCGGTGCCGACTACGGCCAAGGCTCCTCCCGCGACTGGGCCGCCAAGGGCGTACGCCTGGCCGGTGTGGAAGCGATTGCCGCCGAAGGGTTCGAACGTATCCACCGCACCAACCTGGTGGGCATGGGCGTGTTGCCGCTGGAGTTTCTGCCGGGCACCGACCGCCACACCTTGCACATCGACGGCAGTGAAACCTATGACGTGGTCGGCGAACGCACACCGCGTGCGCAGTTGACCCTGGTGATCAACCGCAAGAACGGCGAACGTGTCGAGGTGCCGGTGACCTGCCGCCTGGACACCGCCGAAGAAGTGTCGATCTACGAGGCGGGCGGCGTGTTGCAACGTTTCGCCCAGGACTTCCTGGAATCGGCGGCGACCGCCTGAGAAGAGGATGCATATGGCACCTGTAGCGCAAATCAAGATCCCCGCCACCTATATGCGTGGCGGCACCAGCAAGGGCGTATTTTTCCGCCTCCAGGACCTGCCCGCTTCGGCGCAGGTCCCGGGGAAGGCCCGCGATGCCTTGTTGCTGCGAGTGATCGGCAGCCCCGATCCCTACGACAAGCAAATCGATGGCATGGGCGGCGCCACGTCCAGCACCAGCAAGACCGTGATTCTTTCCAAGAGCACCCGTGCCGATCACGACGTGGACTACCTGTTTGGCCAGGTCTCCATCGATAAGCCCTTTGTCGACTGGAGCGGCAACTGCGGCAACCTGTCGGCGGCGGTGGGTTCGTTCGCGATCAGTGCGGGTTTGGTCGAGCCGGCTCGAATCCCACACAACGGCGTGGCCGTGGTGCGCGTCTGGCAGGCCAATATCGGCAAGACCATCATCGCCCGCGTGCCGATCACCGACGGCGCGGTACAGGAAACCGGCGACTTCGAACTGGACGGCGTGACGTTTCCGGCTGCCGAAGTGCAGCTGGAATTCATGGACCCGGCGGCGGAAGAAGAGGGCGGCGGTGGCTCGATGTTCCCCACCGGCAACCTGGTCGACGATCTGGAAGTACCTGGTATCGGCACCTTCAAGGCCACGCTGATCAACGCCGGTATCCCGACGATTTTCATCAACGCCCAAGACTTGGGTTATACCGGCACCGAGCTGCAAGGTGCGATCAACGGCGACCCCAAGGCCCTGGCCATGTTCGAGACCGTGCGTGCCCACGGCGCGCTGCGCATGGGCTTGATCAAGCACCTGGACGAAGCGGCCCAGCGCCAGCACACGCCGAAGGTCGCGTTTGTGGCCAAGCCTTCCGATTACGTGGCCTCCAGCGGCAAGGCGATCAAGGCCGGGGATGTGGATTTGCTGGTGCGTGCGCTGTCCATGGGCAAGCTGCACCACGCGATGATGGGCACGGCGGCGGTGGCAATTGGCACGGCGGCGGCGATTTCCGGGACCTTGGTCAACCTCGCGGCCGGTGGCATTGAACGTAACGCCGTGCGCTTCGGGCATCCGTCCGGCACCTTGCGCGTGGGTGCTGAAGCCACCCAGGTGAACGGCGAATGGGTCGTGAAAAAAGCCATCATGAGCCGCAGTGCGCGGGTGTTGATGGAAGGTTGCGTGCGCGTCCCCGGCGACTCTTTCTAAAGCCCAACACCAATTCCCTGTGGGAGGAAGCAAGCCTCCCCCCACAAGGGACATAAGCAGGCATACAGACCTGCGACACGATCAACCCTGACCCTGAGGATGGAACAACCCTAACTTTTGGAGCACTGCCATGAGCACCAACGTCGACCAGAACAATCGCCCCGACTACGACCAGGTCCTGCAGGACATCGCCGACTACGTCCTCAGTTACCGAATCGACTCGCCGCTCGCACTGGACACCGCGCGCAACTGCCTGATGGACACGCTCGGCTGTGGCCTGCTGGCCCTGCGTTTCCCCGAATGCACCAAGCACCTCGGGCCGCTCGTCGAAGGCAGCGTGGTGCCGTTCGGCGCACGCGTGCCGGGCACGTCATTTCGGCTGGACCCGGTCAAGGCGGCGTGGGACATCGGCTGCATCGTGCGCTGGCTCGACTACAACGACACCTGGCTCGCCGCCGAATGGGGCCACCCTTCCGACAACCTCGGCGGCATCCTCGCCGTGGCCGATCACCTGTCGCAAAAACGCCTGGCCAATGGCGACGCGCCGCTGACCGTGCGCGTGGTGCTGGAAGCGATGATCATGGCTCACGAAATCCAGGGCGTGATCGCTCTGGAAAACTCGTTCAACCGCGTCGGCCTCGACCATGTGCTGTTGGTGAAAGTCGCCTCCACCGCCGTCACCGCCAAACTGATGGGGGCCAATCGTGAGCAATTGCTGGCGGCCTTGTCCCACGCGTTTGTCGACGGGCAGGCGCTGCGGACTTACCGACATGCGCCGAACGCCGGTTCGCGTAAATCCTGGGCGGCGGGTGATGCGTCGAGTCGTGGCGTACGCCTGGCGGATATCGCGCTGCGGGGCGAGATGGGCATCCCTGGTGTATTGAGTGCGCCGCAGTGGGGGTTCTATGACGTGCTGTTCAGCCACACCAACAAGGATCTGGCCCTCAAGCCCGAAGACAAACGTGCGTTCAGCCTGTCCCAAGCCTATGGCACCTACGTGATGGAAAACGTGCTGTTCAAGATCAGCTTCCCCGCCGAGTTCCACGCGCAAACGGCTTGCGAAGCGGCGGTGACCTTGCACCCGCAAGTCAAACATCGCCTGCATGAAATCGAGCGTATCGTGATCACCACCCACGAGTCGGCGATCCGCATCATCTCCAAGGTCGGCCCACTGGCCAATGCCGCCGACCGCGACCACTGCCTGCAATACATGACCGCCGTGCCCCTGGCGTTCGGCACGCTGGTGGCCGAGCACTACGAGGATGCGTTCCACGCCGCGCACCCGATCATCGACGTGTTGCGCGACAAGATGGAAATCGTCGAGGAACCGCGCTACAGCCGTGAGTACCTGGAAGCCGACAAGCGTTCCATCGCCAATGCGGTGCAAGTGTTCTTCGTCGATGGCACCTGTACCGAGCAGGTGGCGGTGGAGTATCCGATTGGCCATCGTCGCCGTCGTGCGCAGGGCATTTCGTTGCTGGAAGACAAGTTCAAGGCCAACCTGTGCACGCGGTTTACCGGCCAGCGCAGTGCCGAAATTTTTGCCTTGTGCAAGGACCAGGCGCAGCTTGAGGCCACGCCGGTCAACCGCTTCATGGACCTGTTCGTGATCTGAAAAACGGTGCAGGACTAAATTGTGGGAGGGGCGGTGCCCCTCCCACATTCATGATCGCGTTTACTCAAATCGCAGTATCACCCTGCGGTTGTGCTTGCTCTTTTTCTCGATTTTTTCGCAGAACACCCGGCCGATTTCCTCGGTGTTGAGCACGTGGGTGCCGCCGCAGGGCTGGATATCGATGCCGGCGATTTCAATCACCCGTACCGAGCCCTGGATCACCGGCGGCGCCACCGCCTGGGTGCGGGTGATCTGCAGCAGGGTGGCGTATTCCGTGGCGGCCATCGACAGGGTTTTAACCGGGTGGGCCTGTTCTATCAGCGTATTGAGGTCGCGAGTGATGCTGTCTTTGTCGAGGGTCATTTCCGGTAAATCGAAATCCAGGCGGCCCTTGTCGGCGCTGATGCTGCAACCGGTCACGGGGGCGTCAATGATCGAGCACAACAGATGCAGGCAGGTGTGCATTTTCATGTGTTGGTAGCGCCGCTCCCAATCCAGGCCGGCGTCTACCTGCACGCCGGCGGCCAGTTGCTGCGGGCAGTGTTCCACCTGGTGCCAGATGATCGAACGCAATACCGGATCGCGCACCGTGCCTGTCACGGCTACCTGGGTGCCATCGGGCAGGCTCAAATGCCCGGTGTCGCCCGGCTGGCCGCCACCGGTGGGGTAAAACAGCGTGTGCTCCAGGGCAACGCCGTGTTCGCTGACGGCAATCACCCGTGCGCTGAAGGCGTTCTGGTAGGGCGCGCTGTCGAACAGCGCCAGGGTTTCCATGGTGTGCACGGACATGTTCAACCTCCGACGATCAGTGGGCTGGCTTGCAACAGGTGACGCACCATTGCGCTCAAGCCAGGGGGAGAGAGCAGGGTGATTTCAAATTCGGGGCCGCAGACTTTCAGGTTCAGCGGCAGGCGCGGCAGGTGGTCGCCAGTTGCCACGCGGTGCAGGCGAAATTGCAGGTGGTGGCGTTCCTTGACCGTGGGTTCGAGCATCAGCCCCGGCAAAGGGTGGAAATCGGCGTCGAGCACCGTGACCTTGTGGCTGGCATTGATCTCGCCGACCACGTGCAGGCGCTCATCCAGGGCGAAGGCTCCGAGGTAGTTGCTGTGGTCCGATTCATCGTTTTTTTGCAGTTGGATCTGGTTGACCACCTTGACCTTGGTTCCGGCGGGCACGTCCTGGGTGATCACGCACGAAGGGCTGATAAACACGTTATCGCCGATCAGTACATAGCCCAGCACGCGAGCCCCGGAGCCGACTTCGACATTGTTGCCCAGGCGCGGGTGGCGCTTGCCGTCGGGGTTGTTGGCGATACCGCGAGCTCCCAGGGTCACGCCGCAGAGGATGTAGCAGTCGTTGCCGATCTCACAGGTTTCACCGATCACCGTGCCGTAGCCGTGGTCCAGCACAAAGCGCCTGCCGATGCGCGCTGCGGGGTGAATCTCGGCCCCCGACAACACCTTGCCCTGATTGCTCAGCTTGAGGGCGATGCGTGAGAACACGCCGTTGGTCTGGTCGGGGAAGTTCCACACCAAGTGTGCAAGCCGGTAATACAGAACGGCTTTGAACGAAGCATAGGACTCCAGGATCAGTTCACCGCGCCCACGGGACGCCGGGTCGCGGTAGGCATAGGCGATCAGGTCTTCGGCCACCGCCTGCGCAGCGTTTTGCACCAGCGGCGCCAGATGCGGTTCGAGCTGTTTCATCTGCATGGGCGTGAGGGTTCTGATGAGGTGGGTGAGCAACTCATCGTGCAGTTGTTGCATGTCGATAAAGCCGCCCATGGAGGCACCCCCGCAGTCTGGATGGTTGGAAACCCGGTTATTCGAAGTTGGGCAGGTAGCTGTCGGCATTGTCGTAGACCATGGTCAACACCACCGTTTCGGGCGGTAGTTCGGGGGCGAGCCTGGCGATGGCCACCATGTTGGCGGCGGAGGACAGTCCCAGGCTGATGGCGTCGGTGCGCATGATGCGTTTCATCATGTCGAGGCAGTCCTGGCGCGAGACCTTGAGCATGCCGTCGATGACATCGAGGTTGAGGATGCTCGGGATCAGGCCAATCGACAGGCCTTGGATATGATGCGGCGCGTGCTGGTTTTTCAGCAGGTCACATTCCTCAGGTTCCACGCCCATTACGCGAAGCCCGGGCCAGGCGGCTTTGAGGGTTTCGCCGATGCCGGTGATATGGCCGCCGGTGCCGATGCCGCTGATGAAGTAATCCACGTGACGGTCACCAAAGGCGCGCAGGATTTCCGGTGCGGTGGTGTCGCGGTGGGTCTGCGGGTTGGCGCCGTTGCGTTGCTGGTTGAGCATCACGTAGCTGGGGTTTTCCAGCTGCAGTTCCATGCACTTTTCACCGTGGGAGTTGTTACCGAGACGGCTGTCCGACAGCACCACCTTGGCCCCGTACAGGCGCAGTAGCTTCTGTTTTTCGGGGCTGTAGTTGTCGGGAATCACCAGCACCACCTTGTAGCCCAGCACATTGCCGGCCATTACCAGACCAATGCCGGTATTGCCGCCGCTGGGCTCGATAATGGTTTGCCCGGCATCACGGATCAGCACGCCGCGGCGTTCGGCGTCGAGGATCATGCCCAGGGCGATGCGCGCCTTGTGGCTGCCGCCGGGGTTCAGGGATTCCAGTTTGGCGTAGACCTCGATACCGAGGTCTTCGGAAAACTGCGCCAGGCGCACGATCGGCGTATGGCCGATGGCGTCGAGAATTGAGTTATGCAGCATCGTTCAGCCCCTGCTCAGTACAACGGCATGTCGGGTTCGACGTCGCGAACCCAGTGTTTCATGCCGCCTTGCAGGACTTTGGTGTTGGCGAAGCCGGCGGCAATCAGTGTGCTGGCGGCTTGCTCGGCGCGGGTGCCGGCGTAGCAGATCAGATAATGGGTGTTATCGCGGCTGAGGCGGTCGAGTTGCCCGTCCAGCTCGGCCAGGGGGATATGCACCACGCCCGGCAACTTGCACACCTCCAGTTCGCTGGCGTCACGCACATCCAGCAGTACGTCGGCGCTGCGAGGGTGTTCGAGCAGTTGCTTGAGTACCCGTGGTTTGATGTAGCGCTCTTGGGCCAGTGACGGCGCGCTGGGTACGGCGTCGGCGCACACGGCCGGCGCCACCGATTCGCTGTGGCGCAGCTGCGAACAGCACGGGCAGTCGGCGCGGCGCTTGAAGCGGATCTCGCTGAACTTCATCGCCAGCGCATCGAAGCGCATCAGGCGCCCGGACAGAGGCTCGCCAATGCCGATCAGCAATTTGATCGCCTCGGTGGCCTGGATCATCCCGACCACGCCAGGCAGCACGCCGATCACCCCGCCCGCGCTGCAATTGGGGGCCAGTTCCGCCGGCGGTGCCTGGGGGAACAGGCAGCGATAGCACGGCCCGCCTTTATAGTTGAGCACGCTGATCTGGCCGTCGAAGCGATAGATGGCGCCATACACCAACGGCTTGCCCAATTGCACACAGGCGTCGTTGACCAAGTAGCGCGTGTCGAAATTATCGGTGCCGTCGATCACCAGGTCATAGGCCCCCACCAGCTCCAGGGCGTTGTCGGCATTCAGGGCGGTGTTGTGGGCGTTGATCTGGATATGGCGGTTGAGGTCCTGCAGGCGCTGCTTGGCGGACTCGACTTTGGGCATGCCCAGCGTGCCGTTGCCGTGGACGATCTGGCGTTGCAGGTTGCTGCTTTCCACCACGTCGAAATCCACCAGGCCCAGGGTGCCGATACCGGCTGCCGCCAGGTACAGGCTGATGGGCGAGCCCAGGCCGCCGGTGCCGATGATCAGTACCTTGGCTTTCTTGAGGTTCAGTTGGCCTTCGCGGCCGACGCCCGGCAGGGTGATGTGGCGCACATAACGCTGTACCTCTTCGTTGCTCAGGGTGTCGACGTCGATGCCGCCGGACGTCGCGAGCAACACTTCGATCCGGGCTTTTTCCGGCAAGGGTTCATCGGCTTCAATCAACGCTTCCTCCGCGGTAAACAGGAAGTGTTCCTTGAGCTGGTTGTTCTTGTCGTGAAACAGATGCTGGCGCAACTGCGGGTGGTTGGTGCAGAGGTTTTCAATGACTTCGCGCAATGTCGATCCGGGGCCCACGAGGGTCGATTCCGGCAGCTTGGCCACGCGAACCAGAATGTCGGGGAAAGAGACAGCGTTCATGGACAACTCCGTGTGCAGGTCGTTGAAAGGTTTAAGTGCGAAATGTTTGCCATCCCAGGCAAACAATTTGGAACCCAGGGCCTGGCCCCGGCGAACGTCGACCACCAGGTAGCTGACGGGGTAGATCGGTTCGCCCATGAACAGGGCCTTGTCCTGGTCTTCATCGCTGAAATAGGCGCCCACGTCCGGGTGGGAGTGATAGATCACTACCACCGGGTTGTCGCTGCGAAACGCCTTGTTCATCAGCAGGGTGTCGGCGACCGAAAAGGTGTAGCCGTTGGCCGCGCTGCGTGGGTACATCTCGGGGTTCTTGCGGTGCAGCTCATTCTGGATATTGCTGCCCAGGTACACGCTGCCGTCGGCGAAGACGAAGCCACAGCATTCCTCGGGATAGCTGCGGCTGGCGTGGGCGTAGATCTGTTCCAGGGCGGTGGGGCGGAGGACTTCCATGTTTCTCTCGCGTAGTTGTGGGAGGGTCAATTTTTCTTGGCCAGGAGTTTTTCAACGGGCAACTTGGTGATTGCGAAGCCGGCCAGCAGGATGGCCGAGTACAGCATCAGGTCGCGGGAAATCGACACGCCTTCGTACCAGGCGCCGATGATCACCGCGAACACCGGGAAGATGATGAATACGAACGACAGGATGATCGGGCTCAAGCGCTTGAGCAGCATGAAGTACACGATGAACCCGCCCACCGAGGCCACCAGCCCAAGGTAGAACAGCGCGCTCCAGGAGCGCAGGGTGATGTTTTCGAAGGTGGGCGTTTCAAACCACAGGCCGGCCACGAACAGCATCAGCCCGGCAATGCCGATGGGCAGGGTGTTGTAGGTGATCACGCTGATCGCGCTGCCTTTTTGCTTGGTGATGACATAGCACAAGGCATGCATGATCGCGGCAGTGAGAATCGCCAGTACCCCTAGGAACTCGGCGTGGTCCAAATGCAGGCCCTGGCTCTTGATGATCATGTACAGGCTGCCGAAGCCGATACCGATACCGACCACCTGGGAAAAGTAGATGCGCTCGCGCAGGAACAACGCGGAGAAGATCAGGATGAAGACGGGCATGCAACTGAACAGCAGGGCAGTGAGGCCGGACGAGACATGCATCTCGCCATAGTTGAGCAGGTAGTAGGGCACGCTGAAGTAGGACAGGGTCACGAATACGAAGAACCATCGGCTTTCCCTGGGAAACATGATCGGCTCGCGGCGCACCATGGCAAAACACAGGAACAGCGGAAACGCGATAAGAAAGCGCAGGCCGGCGGAGGTGAGGGGTGGCACGCTCTCCACGGCGATTTTGATCCCCAGCCAGGTAGTACCCCAACTCAGGCAAACGATAAGAAACATCACACTGGTCACCAGCCCGGCCAACCACTGTTTTTGGGTTTTGGTTTTGGCGGTGTTTTCGATAACGGCGGACATTGGCATCGTTTATTGCTTCCCTGAGCCGGAATTGAACTCTATATTGAGCTTGTAATGAGTTGTAAAAATCGGCGATTGAACCCGTAAAAGCACACTATTAGGGCGAAAGATGGCTGTCAAAACAAATATTGACATGGTGTCAATTATGCGTGAGGGCTTGTCCAACGGGCAGGGCGTGAAGTACAAGCGCCTGTCTGATGTCATGGAGCGGGGCATCCTCGAAGGCTTGATTGAACCCGGACGAAAACTGCCGCCCCATCGGGTGCTTTCCGACAATTTGGGGGTGACCATCGGCACCATCAGCCGGGCCTACGGCGAACTGGAGCGCCTTGGGTTGGTGGTGGCGCGAGTCGGTGACGGTACTTTCGTACGCAAGCGTGGGATGGAACGCCAGCGCGATGAAGGCTTTCGCAACGTCAGCGAGGAGCCGCGCCAGTATTTTGATATGAGTCGCAACATGCACATCCCTGGGCAGGAAACGACCTTCCTGGCCCAGAGCTTCCAGACCCTGTCGACTAATGCCAAATTCCTCCAGGACATCAGCGCCTACACCCCCGATGCCGGGCTGCCGCGTTATCGCGATGCCGGCGCGCAGTGGCTGGTGCAGCGTGATTTTCATCCGATTCCCGAGCAGGTTATCTGCGTCAATGGCGGCCAGCATGGTCTGCTCTGCTCGATGATGGCGCTGTTGCGTGCCGGCGACACGGTGGTCACCGAACAGTTGACGTACCCAGGGCTGATCACTGCCGCGCGCATGCTCGGCATACGCCTGATCGGCCTGGAAATGGACGAAGAAGGCGTGTTGCCGAGCGCGCTGGATGAAGTGTGTCGTAACCATCGGATTTCGGCGTTGTACTGCACGCCGACGATCCAGAACCCCACCACCGCGGTGCTTTCGGTGGCGCGCCGCGAAGCGTTGGTCAAGGTATGCCGCGAACACAATCTGCTGATTCTTGAGGACGAAGCCCACGGCGTGCTGGTGGAAGACCGGCCGCCCCCCCTGAGCCATTTCGCGCCCGAACGGACGATTTTGATCAGCAGCCTGAGCAAGGCGGTGTCCGCGGGCTTGCGGGTGGGTTACGTGCATGCGCCGCCGGCGCTGGTCAGCCGGATTTCGGCCGCGCTACGTTCAACCTGCTGGATGGCCACGCCGGTGACCCTGGAGTTGGCCACGCAGTGGATCGAGAATGGTACGGCCGAATACCTGCTGCGCCAGCAGATCACTGAGATCAGTCGGCGCAAAGCCCTGGTGCGTGACCTGTTGGCCGGCCTGGCGTACCGCACCCACCTCAACAGCCCGCACTTTTGGATTGAGGTACCGGAGCCGTGGCGTGCATCGGAAATCGAGGCGGAGCTCAAGCAGCACAATTACCTGATCGCCACCGCCGAGGCCTTCGCCGTGGGGCAGACGGCGGTGCCGCAGTTTATACGGGCGAGTATCTGCAATACGTCAGGGAATGATCAGTTGTTGCGGGCAGGGTTTGATGCGTTGGCGACGGCGTTGGGGCAGGGTGGGGGCAGGTTTCATCTGTAGATCCGAATGTACACCGACCCACCTGTGGGAGGGGCGGCTGCCCCTCCCATAGGTTATTTGAAGCGCCGCTCCACGCCTTTCTCCACCAGAATCTTCGCCGAAATCTCTTCCACCGAAAAATGTGTGGAATTGATGTGCGCAATATTCTCGCGCCGGAACAAATTTTCTACTTCGCGCACTTCGAACTCGCACTGGGCGTAGCTGGAGTAGCGGCTGTTGGGCTTGCGCTCGTTGCGGATGGCCGTGAGGCGGTCCGGGTCGATGGTCAGGCCGAACAGCTTGTGCGAGTGCGCGCGCAGGGCGGCCGGGAGCGTCAAGTGCTCCATGTCGTCCTCGGTGAGCGGGTAGTTGGCCGCGCGAATACCGAATTGCATGGCCATGTACAGGCAGGTGGGCGTTTTGCCGCAGCGCGACACGCCGACCAGGATCAGGTCGGCCTTGTCGTAGTAGTGGGTACGTGCACCGTCGTCGTTGTCGAGCGCGAAGTTAACCGCCTCGATACGCTCCATATAATTGGAGTTATGCCCAATGGAATGGGACTTTCCGACAGAGTATGAGGAATGTTCACTCAGCTCCTGCTCCAGTGGCGCCAGGAACGTCGAGAAAATGTCGATCATGAAACCATTCGACGTTGCGAGAATCTCACGAATGTCCTGGTTGACGATGGTGTCGAAAATGATCGGCCGAAAGCCGTCTTTTTCAGCCGCCAGATTGATTTGTTGTACCATGGCCCGCGCTTTATCCACGCTGTCGATGTAGGGGCGCGTGAATTTGGCGAAGGTAATGTTTTCGAACTGCGCGAGCAGGCTTTGACCCAGTGTCTCGGCTGTGATGCCGGTGCCGTCGGAAATAAAGAAAGCAGATCGTTTCATTTGAGCCCTGGGCCTTAAGCTGATGGCGAATCTTGGATATGATAGGCGCGATTTTGCCGTCCCGCAGTGGGCCGCATTCTCACTTATTTTCCAGGTCCAGGCCACAAGCGCTGGCGAACGCTCCTACTGAGCAGCCGGCGTCCTGAGCTTTTCCAACACAGAAAGTGGAGAGATCACCTTGGTAGAGTACGTAGTTTCCCTCGATAAGCTCGGCGTCCATGATGTAGAGCACGTAGGGGGCAAGAACGCATCCCTCGGCGAGATGATCAGTAATCTTGCAGGCGCAGGTGTGTCGGTGCCCGGTGGTTTCGCCACCACGGCCCAGGCTTACCGCGATTTCCTCGAACTGAGCGGCCTGAACGCTCAGATCCACGCCGCGCTGGATGCCCTGGACGTCGATGACGTCAACGCTCTGGCCAAGACCGGCGCCCAGATCCGCCAATGGATCATGGAAGCCGAGTTCCCTGAAAAGCTCAACGAAGAAATCCGCACCGCCTTCGCCACATTGTCTGCGGGCAACCCGGACATGGCCGTTGCAGTGCGCTCCTCGGCCACCGCCGAAGACTTGCCGGACGCTTCTTTCGCCGGCCAGCAAGAGACCTTCCTGAACATCCGCGGCGTGGAAAACGTGATCCGCGCAGCCAAGGAAGTATTTGCCTCGCTGTTCAATGACCGCGCTATTTCCTACCGCGTACACCAGGGCTTCGACCACAAGCTGGTGGCCCTGTCTGCCGGCGTGCAGCGCATGGTGCGTTCGGAAACCGGCACCGCCGGCGTGATGTTCACCCTCGATACCGAATCCGGTTTCCGTGACGTGGTGTTTATCACCGGCGCCTACGGCCTGGGCGAAACCGTCGTACAAGGCGCGGTGAACCCGGACGAATTCTACGTACACAAGCAAACCCTCGAGGCCGGCCGTCCGGCCATCCTGCGCCGTAACCTGGGCAGCAAGGCCATCAAGATGATCTACGGCGACGAGGCCAAGGCCGGTCGCTCGGTGAAAACCGTTGAAGTCGACAAGGCCGAGCGCGCGCGTTTCTGCCTGACCGACGCTGAAGTCAGCGAATTGGCCAAGCAAGCGATGATCATCGAGAAGCACTACAAGTGCCCGATGGACATCGAGTGGGCCAAGGACGGCGACGACGGCAAGCTCTACATCGTGCAGGCTCGCCCGGAAACCGTGAAAAGCCGTACCTCGGCCAATGTCATGGAACGCTACCTGCTCAAAGAGACCGGCACCGTGCTGGTTGAAGGCCGCGCCATCGGCCAGCGTATCGGCGCCGGCAAGGTGCGGATCATCAAGGACGTGTCCGAAATGGACAAGGTCCAGCCAGGCGACGTACTGGTCTCGGACATGACCGACCCGGACTGGGAACCGGTCATGAAGCGCGCCAGCGCCATCGTCACCAACCGTGGCGGGCGTACCTGCCACGCGGCGATTATTGCCCGTGAGCTGGGGATTCCAGCCGTGGTCGGGTGTGGCAATGCAACCCAACTGCTCAAGGATGGCCAGGGCGTAACCGTTTCCTGCGCCGAAGGCGATACCGGTTTCATCTTCGAAGGTGAGCTGGGCTTCGACATCAAGCAGAACTCCATTGATGCCATGCCGGACCTGCCGTTCAAGATCATGATGAACGTCGGTAACCCGGACCGCGCCTTCGACTTCGCGCAACTGCCGAACGCCGGCGTGGGCCTGGCCCGCCTGGAATTCATCATCAACCGCATGATCGGCGTGCACCCCAAGGCACTGCTCAATTACGACGGCCTGCCGCCAGAGATCAAAGACAGCGTCGACAAGCGCATCGCCGGCTACAACGACCCGGTGGGCTTCTACGTCGAGAAGCTGGTGGAAGGCATCAGCACCCTGGCAGCGGCGTTCTACCCGAAAAAGGTCATCGTGCGCCTGTCGGACTTCAAGTCCAACGAGTACGCCAACCTGATCGGCGGCAAACTCTACGAGCCGGAAGAAGAAAACCCGATGCTGGGCTTCCGTGGCGCCTCGCGTTACATCAGCGAAGCGTTCCGTGACTGCTTCGAGCTTGAGTGTCGCGCACTGAAGCGCGTGCGTAATGAGATGGGCCTGACCAACGTCGAGATCATGGTGCCGTTCGTGCGCACCCTGGGCGAAGCGAGCCAGGTGGTGGACCTGCTGGCTGAAAATGGCCTGTCCCGTGGCGAAAACGGCCTGCGCGTCATCATGATGTGCGAACTGCCGTCCAACGCCATCCTGGCCGAAGAGTTCCTGGAGTTCTTCGACGGCTTCTCCATCGGCTCCAACGACCTGACCCAATTGACCCTGGGCCTGGACCGCGACTCGGGGATCATCGCCCACTTGTTCGACGAGCGTAACCCCGCGGTCAAGAAGCTGCTGGCCAACGCCATTCAGGCCTGTAACAAGGCCGGCAAGTACATCGGTATTTGCGGCCAAGGCCCGTCCGATCACCCTGACCTGGCCAAGTGGCTGATGGAACAGGGCATCGAAAGCGTCTCGCTGAACCCCGATTCGGTGCTGGAAACCTGGTTCTTCCTGGCCGAGGGCCAGGCGTCCGCCTAAGGTCGCTACGTCAAAAGTGCCGGTCACTCGTTGAGGGTGACCGGCATTCTTATCTGTACAGGGCGGGAATCCTTGCGGACGCCGCCCTTTTTTGTGCAAGAGCATTATGCAAAGCAGCAGCAATTTGTTTCCTGTCGCCTTGATCAGCGCTGAACGTCGTGGCGACTTGAGTGAAGACGTGTACCGCCTCAAACCCGGTAACAGCCCCGACGGCACCGTCGAGCTGGCGGTTACCCGGTTGGGCCTGGCCGATGTCGCGCAAACCCGCGGCACCCCGGTTATTTTGTTGCATGGCAGTTTTTCCAATCGGCGCTTCTGGTACTCGCCTAAGGGCATCGGCCTGGGCGCCTACCTGGCGCGGCAGGGGTTTGATGTGTGGATCCCGGAAATGCGCGGTCATGGCCTGTCCAAACGCAACCACGACTACGTCAAAAATCGTATCGCCGATTACGCGCGTTACGATTTACCGGCCATCGGTGCGTTTGTGCGTGAGCAAAGCGCGCAGATTCCGCACTGGATCGGCCACTCCCTTGGCGGTATTACCCTGGCGGCCGCCCTTGGTGGGCAGTTTCTGGGGGCGCCGGCGGTGGCGTCGGTGGCGTTGTTCGGCTGTCAGGTGAGCCGTACCCACTGGCCGTTGAAAATTCCACCGGTGGAGTGGGGCGGCCGTTTCATTCTCAAGCGTCTTGCCCAACTGTCCGGCCCGCGATTCAAACGGGGCCCCGAGGATGAACCGGCCGGGGTGATGATCGAGGCCATGCGCTGGAACGGCCTGTTCGGGCGGTTCGGCGACCGCGAGCGTGACTGGTGGAAGGGCCTGGCGGACGTCGATGTGCCGCTGCTGGCAGTCAGTGCCGTGGGCGACCAACAGGACCCGGACTGGGCTTGTCGCAAGCTGTTCGAGCAGGTCGGCGCCGAGCATCGCCAGTACCTGTGCCTGGGGCGCCAGCAGGGTTTTAGCGGAGATTTCGGCCACGTGGAGATGCTGGTCAGTAAAGCCGCCCAGGTCGAAGTGTGGCCGTTGGTCGAGCGCTGGTTGAAAGACCCGCTCACACCTTTATTCGCGGCGCCGGCCGAGGCTTTGGCGCCGGTCTGATGCAGGGCTCTGCCATGGGCGTTTCGCTCCTGCAAGGTTGCGGCTAAGATATGACGCGTTAAACGCTTCTGGTCATATTCAGTCGCTTCGCCGCTATTGCGTTGCGGTGAAGCGGGTGGGATGTTGCGCGCCGGCCTCGCTGGCGCCTCTTTCGAAAGACACTTCTTTGGCAGAAAGGAATTTTTCAATGAACCATTACGTGACCCCAGACCTGTGCGACGCCTACCCGGAACTGGTGCAGGTGGTCGAGCCGATGTTCAGCAATTTCGGCGGCCGTGATTCCTTTGGTGGTGAAATTGTCACCATCAAGTGCTTCGAAGATAACTCGCTGGTCAAGGAACAAGCTGACCAGCCGGGTGCCGGCAAGGTATTGGTAGTCGACGGTGGTGGTTCTCTGCGCCGCGCGTTGCTGGGCGACATGATCGCCGAAAAAGCCGCGAAAAATGGCTGGGAAGGCCTGGTGATCTACGGTTGCATCCGTGATGTCGATGTCATTGCCCAGACCGATCTGGGTGTGCAGGCCCTGGCCAGCCATCCAATGAAGACCGACAAGCGCGGTATTGGCGACCTGAACGTGGTGGTCACCTTTGCGGGTGTGACGTTCCGCCCGGGCGAGTACATCTACGCCGACAATAACGGTGTGATCGTCTCGCCAAGCCCGCTGAAAATGCCTGAATAAACAGCGATAGCCGACAGGGGTGAGGATGTTCGAGGAAGAAAACGCGCAATGGGGGCTGGTGCATGCCCTGGTGCTGGACGGTAAAGGCGGTGCGCGTTCGATTGCCCGGACTGAGCTCGACGACCTGCAACTGCAGCCCCAGGAAAGCCTGTGGTTGCACTGGGATCGCAGCCACCCCCAAACCCAGACCTGGCTGCGCAAATCCAGTGGGCTGAGCGAGTTCGCCTGCGACCTTTTGCTGGAGGAAAACACCCGCCCGCGCTTGTTGCCGTTGCCGGAGGCCGAACTGCTGTTGTTTCTGCGCGGGGTTAACCTCAACCCAGGGGCCGAGCCGGAAGACATGGTCTCGGTGCGCATTTTCGCTGCCGCCAGCCGCGTGATCTCCCTGCGCTTGCGCCCGCTGCGCGCCACCGATGAGCTACTGGTGGAGCTGGCGGACGGCAAAGGCCCCAAAACCGCGTCTGAACTCATCCTTTATATGGCGCAGTACCTGACCAATAAAGTGCAGGATCTGGTCACGGACCTGTCGGAAGTCGTGGATACCGAGGAAGAAAAACTCGATACCGACGAACGGTATACGCCGGAGCACGGCAGCATTTTGCAGATCCGTCGGCGCGCGGCCGGGCTCAAGCGTTTCCTGGCGCCGCAACGGGATATTTTTGCCCAGCTCACACGCATCAAGTTGCCATGGTTTTGTGACGACGATGCCGACTACTGGAACGAATTGAACAACAGCCTGACGCGTTACCTCGAGGAGCTCGAACTGACCCGAGAGCGCGTGGGGCTTGTGCTTGAGGCCGAAGACCGGCGCTTGAGCGTGCGCATGAATCGCACCATGTACCGCTTCGGGATCATCACCGGAATTTTCCTGCCGATGAGTTTTTTGACCGGCTTGCTGGGGATCAATGTGGGCGGCATACCGTTATCGACGAGTCCTTATGGATTCATGGTTGCTTGCCTGTTGATGGTGTCGGTCGCCCTGGGACAATGGTGGCTATTTCGACGATTACGCTGGGTTTGAGCTGAATATGACCTGAACGTAGGAAGGGTCTCATGTGACCCGACGAATTTTACCCTCGTCTTTTAAAACACTTGCGAGAGGTCTTTTATGCACGATCCGTTCGAACAGTCTTTGCGTGACATGCTCAATGCCTCGCCGTCCAACCGCGACGACGATGCTTGCCTTGGCCGCGTGTTGAAAACCGCCAACCGGCAGGTGGGGGCGGGTGATCTGTTCGGTCTGCTCGGTCGCTGGCTGCCTGCGTTGATGATGGCCCTGAACAACGGTTCGGCCCACGTATCACCGGTTTCCCGTCATAAACCTCTTGCTCGCACTGCTGATAAGGCTGATTGAATATGGAACTTGATCTCTGGACCCAGAGCCTGGTCACCGCGATGACCGCATTGTGGACCAAGGTGGCGAACTTCATTCCCAACCTGTTTGGTGCGTTGGTGCTGGTATTGCTGGGCTTTGTCGTGGCCAAGCTGCTCGACACCCTGCTATCGAAGTTGCTTGCGAAACTAGGCCTTGACCGCCTGATGGCGGGTACCGGCCTGACCAAGCTGCTGGGGCGCGCCGGGTTGCAAGTGCCGATCTCCACATTGATCGGCAAGATCGTTTATTGGTTTGTGCTGCTGATTTTCCTGGTTTCTGCCGCTCAATCCCTTGGACTCGAGCGAGTTTCAGCTACGCTCGACATGCTGGCGCTGTATTTGCCGAAGGTTTTCGGCGGCGCGCTGGTGCTGCTGGTAGGCGTTCTGCTGGCGCAACTGGCCAATGGGCTGGTGCGCGGCGCCGCCGAAGGCGTTGGGCTGGACTATGCCGCCGGCCTGGGGCGAATCGCCCAAGGGCTGGTGATCATCATCAGTATTTCGGTCGCGATCAGCCAATTGGAAGTCAAGACTGACCTGCTGAACCACGTGATCGTGATCGTTTTGATTACCGTTGGTCTGGCTGTTGCGCTGGCCATGGGCTTGGGAAGTCGGGAAATTGCCGGTCAGATCCTGGCTGGAATCTATGTGCGTGAGTTGTATCAGGTGGGGCAACACGTACGTGTGGGCGAGGTCGAAGGGCAAATCGAGGAGATCGGTACAGTCAAGACGACGGTGCTGACCGACGACGGCGACCTGGTGTCGTTGTCCAATCGGATTCTCCTGGAGCAGCAGGTCAATAGCCGCTAATCCGGCAAACCCTGCTAATGTACGCCGCCGCAAACCCGGCTGACCGGGCTGTAGCGGACATTGACCTGACTGTCGGCACGACTTGTTTTGAATAAAGCCCAAACGCTGTCCACGCGCTATGACCCCCGTGAGCTCTCTGATGAGGAGTTGGTCGCGCGCGCACACACGGAGCTGTTTCACGTAACTCGCGCGTACGAAGAATTGATGCGCAGATATCAACGCACTCTGTTCAACGTTTGTTCAAGGTATTTAGGGAACGATAGAGATGCGGATGATGTCTGTCAGGAAGTGATGCTCAAGGTGTTGTACGGCCTGAAGAACTTCGAGGGCAAATCGAAGTTCAAGACCTGGCTATACAGCATCACGTACAACGAGTGCATCACGCAGTATCGCAAGGAACGGCGAAAGCGTCGCTTGATGGACGCGTTGAGTCTTGACCCCCTTGAGGAGGCGTCTGAAGAAAAGGCGCCGGCACCCGAGGAGAAGGGCGGACTTGATCGCTGGTTGGTGTATGTGAACCCGATTGACCGGGAAATTCTGGTGCTACGTTTTGTCGCAGAGCTGGAATTCCAGGAAATCGCTGACATCATGCACATGGGTTTGAGTGCTACAAAAATGCGTTACAAGCGTGCTCTAGATAAATTACGTGAGAAATTTGCGGGCGAGACTGAAACTTAGTGCGTGGCAAATATCTCTTACGTGTAGGCAAGTTCTGTTAGACTTGTCGCCGAGTTGTCCCCCGGTTTGTGGGACTGCTTTACAATCACCAGATGGGGATTTAACGGATGAAACTGAAAAACACCTTGGGCTTGGCCATTGGTTCTCTTATTGCCGCTACTTCTTTCGGCGTTCTGGCACAAGGCCAAGGCGCAGTTGAAGGCGAGCTGTTCTACAAGAAGCAGTACAACGATAGCGTCAAGCACATCGAAGACGGCTTCAACCCTGGCGCTCGCATCGGTTACTTCCTGACCGACGACCTGTCCTTGAACCTGTCCTACGACAAGACCAACCACACCCGTTCGAACGACGGTACTGGCAACCAGAAGATCAAAGGTGATACCGGCAGCCTCGTTGCCCAATATCACTTCGGTCAAGCTGGCGTAGACAGCCTGCGTCCATACGTAGAAGGCGGTTTCGGTCACCAGAGCCGTACCAACGTACTGGCTGACGGCCACAGCGGTCGCGACCAGACCACTTTCGCTACCGTTGGTACCGGTGTGAAGTACTACTTCACCAACAACCTGTACGCTCGTGCCGGTGTTGAAGCTGACTACGGTCTGGACAACGGCAAGTGGGACTACTCCGCACTGGTCGGCCTGGGCGTGAACTTCGGCGGTAACGCTGGCGCAGCTGCTCCAGCTCCTACCCCAGCACCAGCTCCAGAGCCAACTCCAGAGCCAGAAGCTCCAGTTGCTCAGGTTGTTCGTGTTGAGCTGGACGTTAAGTTCGACTTCGACAAGGCCGTTGTTAAGCCTAACAGCTACGGCGACGTGAAAAACCTGGCCGACTTCATGGCTCAGTACCCAGCTACCAACGTAGAAGTTGCTGGTCACACTGACTCCGTAGGTCCAGACGCTTACAACCAGAAGCTGTCCCAGCGTCGTGCTGACGCTGTTAAGCAAGTCCTGGTTAAAGACGGCGTGGCTCCTAGCCGTGTAACTGCTGTAGGTTACGGCGAATCCCGCCCAGTTGCCGACAACGCAACTGAAGCTGGTCGTGCTGTTAACCGTCGCGTAGAAGCGTCGGTTGAAGCTACCGCTCAGTAATCACTGAGATGTAGAAAAAAACCCGGCTCCGGCCGGGTTTTTTTTGCGTGAAATTTGTCTCAGGCACTTATCGCAGTTGCGACATAAGCCGCCTGTTCGGCGGCGGCGACACGGCCTATCACCAGGATGGCCGGGCTCTTCAAGGCAAATTCGTGTGCATCTTCCTGCATTCTCGATAGATCGCTGCGGCATTCGCGCTGCTGGGGCAGCGACGCATTTTCTATCATCGCGACAGGCATATCCGCGGCCATCCCGCCTTCCAGCAACTGCTGACGGATCTCTTCCAGCTTGGCCACGCCCATATAAATCACCAGCGTTGTGCCGCCTTCAGCCAAGGCACGCCAATTGAGTTGGCTGTCGTCCTGAGTGTGCGCCGTAACCAGGGTCACGCCGCGGCTGACACCACGCAATGTCAGTGGAATGGCGCAGTTGGTCGCGCCCGCCAACCCGGCGGTAATCCCGTTGACCAGCTCCACTTCGACGCCGCGCTCGCGCAGCCACATGGCTTCTTCGCCTCCGCGCCCGAAGATGCACGGGTCGCCGCCCTTAAGCCGCACCACACACTTGCCCTGGCGTGCGTAACGGAGTATCAGGCGGTGGATAAAGTCCTGCGGGGTTGAGCGGCAGCCGCCACGTTTACCCACAGTAACTACCCGCGCCCCGGTGCAGTGCTGCAGTACCACTGGGTTGACCAGGTCATCGATCAACACCACATCGGCTTCGTTCATTGCCCGTACCGCCTTGAGGGTCAACAACTCCGGGTCGCCGGGGCCAGCGCCCACCAGCCAGACTTTTGCATTCATGAGGGTTCCCTCGTGTAGATGAATTCAGCTATGAAAGAGTGAATACAGCAGTATCAGGTTGATCAGCAGCGACAGCAGCGCCAGGGTTCGCCAGACCTTCAACGGTTCGCGCTCCAGCAGTGGCCTGGGGCGAATGCTCAGCTCGCGTCGATCGGCTTGCTCCAGCACCAGCAACCATTCTTCGGCGGTTTCGTAGCGTTGTGCAGGTTGTGCCGCCACGGCTCGCTCCAGGCTGAGCGGTAGCCAGTCCGGCAGGTCGGGGCGATAGCGGCTGGCGCTGAACGGCTGAGTGAACCTGGGCCGCTGGAAGGCTTCGATTTCGCCGTAGGGGTAGTGCCCGGTCAGCAGGTAATACAGCGTGACGCCAACACTGTATAAATCCTGCTGAGGCGTAGGACGCTCGCCATTGAAGGCCTCGGGTGCGATAAAGCTTGGGGTCCCGGGCAGCGCATGGGCTTGATCCTCTGAAAGGCCCGGGCAATATGCCAGCCCAAAATCCAGCACACGCAACTCACCGTCGTCTCCCAGCAGCAGGTTTTCCGGCTTGATGTCGCGGTGCAGGATCTGGCGGCGATGCAACATGCCCACCGCTCGCAGCAAGCGCTCTGCCACGCACTGCCACTGCGCCAGGGGTAACGGGCCCTGGCGCTGGAAAAGTTCGGCGAGGGTCTGTCCCCGATATTCGCGCATCACGTAATACAAATGCTGACGCGCGCTGGCCGCATGAACTTCGGGAAACGCCCGACCGGCCACGCGTCGCAAGAACCATTCTTCCGCGAGCAGGGCCTGGCCGGCGTCGCTGTCGTTGTCGCGGTTCAGCGGCAGGGTTTTCAGGAGCCAGGGTTGCTGCTGGGCATCGCGTACTCGGTATAACAATGACTGGCGGCTTTGCGCCAGCAGGGCGTCTACCTGCCAGCCCTCGAAGTGTTGGCCGGGTTTCAAGGTCGGCGGCACGGGCCACTGCTGCAAGTGCACCAGGGCATCGCCCAGCGTGGCTTCGCCGAGGGTATCGATGCGCACCAGCAGGGCGCTTGCATTGTCCTGGCTACCGGCCAGGTGCGCCGCGTTGACCAGCGTGTTTACCGCCAGGTCCAGGTCAGTCTGCTCGCGCAGGATCGCGCGGATGCTGTGATCGCCCAGGGTGGCCCAAACGCCATCGCTGAGCAGCAGGAAGCATTCGCCCTCACGCAATTGGCCGTCGAGAAAATCCAGCACCAGGTGTTGATCCAGGCCAAGCGCACGCTTGAGCACATGCTGCATGCCCGGCTGCTCCCACACGTGATCTTCGCTGATGCGCTGCAACTCGCCGTCTAGCCAGCGATACGCCCGACAATCGCCCACATGCGCCAGGGTGAAACGTTGCCCGCGAAATACCAGGGCGCTGAGCGTGGTCAGCAACGGCTGGCCACCGCCATTGGCCTGCAGCCAGCGGTTTTGCGCCAGCAGCAAGCGTTCCAGTGCCTGTGCCACGCCCCAGGTTTGCGGCGTGGCGTAGTAGTCCATGGCCAGGGCCTGTAAGGTCGAGCGGGCAGCCAGGCCACCGTCGGCGCATTGGCTGACACCGTCGGCCATGGCGCACAGGTAACCTTTGCTTGCGGCCAGTTCCGCCACGGGCGTGACCACCCGCAGCGCGTCCTGGTTTTCTGCCCGGGGGCCGATGGCGCTGGCCTGGGCGACGCTCAGTTGCAGGCTCATCAGACGCGCGCAGCAGTCACGGCCGCCGAGCCCCAGGTGGTTCTCCAGCGACGCTTGACGCCATGCAGGCCGAACCAGGCCAGCACGCCCAGGCTGGCGAACAACCACAGGGCCAATTGATAGCTGCCGGTGCTTTGCTTGATGGCGCCCATCCCGGCGGCGAGGGCGAAGCCGCCGATGCCGCCGGCCATGCCGATCAGGCCGGTCATTACGCCGATTTCACGCCGGAAACGCTGTGGCACCAATTGGAATACCGCGCCGTTGCCTGCGCCCAGGCCGAGCATCGTGCAGACGAAAAGTGCCAGCGCCGCGTAGGAACTGGGCAGGTTGAAACCCACCGCCGCAATGCAGATTGCCGCCACGCTGTACATGCCGAGCAGGGTACGGATCCCGCCGAAGCGGTCGGCCAGGGCACCGCCCAGGGGGCGCATCAGGCTGCCACCGAACACGCAGGCGGCGGTGTAGTAGCCTGCGGTCACCGGGCTCAGGCCGTACTGGTCGTTGAAGTAACCGGGAAGGGCACTGGCCAGGCCGATAAAGCCGCCGAAGGTTACGCTGTAGAAAAACATGAACCACCAACTGTCGCGGTCACCCAGGGCCTTGAAGTAGTCAGCCATGGATTTCGCTTTAGGGCGCTCAGGCGCATTTTGCGCCAGCCAGGCGAACACGATCAGGGTCAGGATCAGCGGAATCAGTGCGAAACCGAATACATTGCTCCAGCCAAACGCCGCCGCCAGCACGGGCGCCAGCAAGGCCGCGAACACGGTGCCCGAGTTACCGGCACCGGCAATGCCCATGGCCTTGCCCTGGTGTTCCGCCGGGTACCACTGCGAGGCCAGGGGCAATGCCACCGCGAAGGAAGCGCCGGCCATGCCGAGGAACAGTCCCAGCAGCAACGCTTGCTCGTAAGTGTGAATCCCCAGTTTCCAGGCGCCGAACAACGCGACGATCACGATGACCTGACCCATCATCCCGGCGGTCTTGGGCGACAGCTTGTCGGCCAGCATGCCCATCAAAAAGCGCAGCACCGCGCCCGCCAGGATCGGAGTGGCCACCATCAGCCCGCGTTGCTGGGTGGTCAGGTGCAGGTCGGCGGCAATCTGCACCGCCAGCGGGCCCAACAAATACCAGACCATGAAGCTCAGGTCGAAATACAGGAACGCGGCAAACAGGGTCGGGGTGTGCCCGGATTTCCAGAAGCTTGATTTCATCACGCACCTCAACGGTTGGGAGTCTTGTAAGAAGGCCTGGTGATGGAGTCGCCGGCTGAGGCCACCCCACCGGCCCCCATGACGGGGGCCAAAAACGAAAAAACGCCGCCACCGGGTTCGCGTGGGCAAACCGGATGTGCGACGTCTTTGTCGTGGAGGGGCAACCGCCGTTGGTTACCTGTGTTGATTGTTTAGCAAGAGATGAGCCAAATCAGCCGAGCAACTCGCTCATGGCGATAATCTGCTCAGCCACCTGGATCAGTTTCTGCTGGCGGCTCATGGCCTGGCGGCGCATCAGGGTGTAGGCCTCTTCCTCATTGCAGTCTTTCATTTTCATCAACATGCCCTTGGCCAGTTCGATGCGTTTGCGCTCGGCCAACTGTTGGTCCCGGGCCTGAAGCTGGGCGCGCAGGGCCTGGTCGCTTTCGAAGCGGGCCATTGCCACGTCGAGAATCGGCTGCAGGCGCTGGGCCTGGATACCTTCGACGATGTAGGCGCTGACGCCAGACTTGATTGCCTGGCGCATCACATCCGGGTCATGTTCATCGGTAAACATCACGATCGGCCGGGGTTGGTCGCGGCTGACCAGCACCACCTGTTCCATCACATCGCGGCCCGGTGACTCGGTATCGATCAGGATCACGTCCGGGCGCACCGTTTCGACGCGTGCCGGCAGGTCGATGGTCAGGCCCGACTCATCGATCACCTCAAAACCGGCTTCGATCAGTGCGGTTCTGAGGCGTCCGACCTTGCGCGGGGTGTCATTGATCAACAGGATTCGCAGCATGGAAGTACTCCTGTCAGCGCAAGGCTTGGCGGCTGGCGTGATCGGCCAGCGCATGCAGGCGAAAGCTGCGGGCGTAGTCGGCCGGGTCAGAGCCATCCCACACCTTGCCGTCGATCAACTGGCTGCTGCGCATGTCGCGTTGCGCTGCACTGATGCCCAACGCCTCGGCCGCCTGGCGATACAGCGCCAGTTGCTGCACCTGGCGCGCAACGCCCAGGTAGTCGGGGTCGTCGCGCAGCAGGCCCCAGCGGCGAAACTGGGTCATGAACCACATGCCGTCTGAGAGGTACGGCAGGTTTACCTCGCCGTCAGCAAAAAAGCGCAGCGCGTGGGGGTCTTGCCACTGGTTGCCCAGGCCGTCGTCATAAGTGCCCAGCAGGCGCGGTTCGATGCAATTGAGCGGGGCATCCAGATAGTCACGGCCGCTGAGCAACTGCGCGGTGGAACGGCGGTTTTCGGTGCTCTCTTCTATAAACCGGCTGGCTTCGAGGATGGCCATCACCAATACCCGGGCGGTATTGGGGTATTGGTCGACGAATGCCTGGGTGCAGCCGAGCACTTTTTCCGGATGATCGGGCCAGATCGCCTGGGTGGTCGCCAGGGTAAAGCCCTGGCTTTGCGCGACTGCGCTGGCGCTCCAGGGTTCGCCGACGCAAAAGCCGTCGATACGCCCGGCCTGCAGGTGTGCAACCATTTGCGGGGGCGGGACCACGACGCTGTCCACGTCCTGCAACGGATGAATGCCTTGGCTTGCGAGCCAGTAATACAACCACATGGCGTGCGTGCCTGTGGGAAAGGTCTGGGCAAAGGTCAGTTTTGTTCGGCTTTGGTGCACGTGGCGGTCCAGTGCCTCAGGAGTGACCACCCCCTGCTGCTGCAGGCCGTGGGAGAGGTTGATGCTCTGGCCGTTCTGATTGAGCCCCATCAATACCGCCATCTCGGTGGGCGCGACGCCGCCGATACCCAGGTGCACGGCATAGATCAACCCGTACAGGCTGTGGGCGGCGTGCAGTTCGCCGCTGACCAGTTTATCCCGCAGGTTGGCCCATGAGGATTGGCGCTTGAGGTTCAGGGTCAGGCCATAGGGCTGGGCGAAACCCTGGGTCGCGGCCACCACCAGGGACGCGCAATCGCTCAAGGCCATGAAGCCCAGGTCGAGGCTGCTCTTTTCCGGGGCATCACTGCCGTTGACCCATGCCAGCGGGTCGTTTATCGGGCTGTTGCCAACCGAATCGCTCATCAACACCTACCTTTTCTTTCAAAAAAAAGCGCCGTTCCCGCAGATGACGGTGCACGTCATGGCGGGTAACGACGCCTTTGTCCATCAGCCCGCTCCGCCGTTGGTGCGCGCTTTGATACGGAGTGCATAGCAAGGCACATGCCACGGGCCGGCAGGGGCAATCGCTCGTCAACTTTCCATCAAGATTGAAATCGGGCTGGCTCTCAGTATGGCCGCTTCTTAAACCCAGGCCGCCCCAGGAACCCCACGGTGTACGCTGATTTCACTGCATTGATGTCTCGCCTGCGGCGTTGTCGCGGGCTGCTGTTTGCCGCGCTGATGCTGGGGAACATGCTCGCCAGGGGCGCCACCTATGAAGCGCGGGACGAGAGCCTGCACACTGTTTTCAGCGCTTTGTCGGTGCCCTTGGGCGTGCCCGTGGTTGTGAGCCGGGAAGTGGCGCGTCAACGTTTCAGTGGGGTGCTGGCGCTCGACGCATCGCAACAGACGCTGGAGTCCCTGGCGCTGCAGCACGGCTTGATCTGGTATGGCGATGGGCAAGCGATTTTTGTCTATGACGCCAGTGAGGCGAAAAGCTCGGTGGTGGCGCTGCGGCATCTTTCCATCGACCGGTTTCGCAGCCTCATGCGTCGTTCGGGGCTCGATGAGACGCGCTACCCCTTGCGCGTCAGCGAGGGGCGCACCTTCTATGTGTCGGGGCCGCCCAACTACGTCGACCAGGTGTTGCGCCTGGCTCAATTGATGGACCGCCAGCGCGCCGGGCTGCGCGTGGGTAGCCAGGCCTTTGGCGTGGCTCACGTGCTGAATACCCCTGTGGCCGACCGCGAGTACGCCATGGGCGACCAGAAGGTGACGGTGCCGGGCATGGCGTCGACGATCCAGGCCCTGCTGGCGAGTGAGCACAAGGGGCCGCTGGCTGACCGGAGCCTTGGGGTGACCGCTTATGCCGATACCAACAGCCTGCTGATCAAGGGTAAACCTGCACAGGTGAAGTTTATCGAGCAACTGGTGGCGGAACTGGACACGCCCAGGCGAGCCGTCGAAGTCTCGTTGTGGCTGGTGGACATGAACCGTGACGACATGAAAAAGCTGAACCTCGTCCCGGACAATCAAACCAGCGCATCAAACGCGCACGTTCCGGCGCCGCTGGAAGACCGGCAGTTGATGGAGCAGATCGCCGCGCTTGAACGTCGACGCCGTGCAAGGGTGGTGACGTTACCGGTGGTGCTTACCCAGGAGAACGTACCGGCCGTGTTCGAAGACAACCATACCTTTTACCTGTCGGCTCCCGGAAACGACACGGCTGACTGGAAACCTGTGCCCTATGGTTCTCAGGTCAGTGTGCTGCCGCGCATTGTTGAAGCGAATCAAATCGAGATGTTGCTCAATGTGCAGGATGGCCGCCAGGTCAGTGAGGTGGGGCGGCGTGGTAAACCCACAGCCGTTGGGCGTGTGAGTGTGAGCACGGTGGTGCGCGTGCCCCAGGGCCGGCGCCTGTGGCTGGGAGCGTTCCGGCGTGACGCGCGCGAGCCGGCGTACGGCGTGGCGCGAAGCGATCCTGCCGAGGTTCGTCTGTTTGTGGTTCAGGCCCGGGTGGTCAGCAGCGAAGGGCAGGGCATGTCTGCAGGCTTGGGGCCTCCGCCCTTGACTGCGGCGCAGTACGAGCGGGTGCAACGCGCGTTTGTACGACCGGGCAGTGATCTCTCTCCGTGAATAAGGCGTTAACCCATGCATCTGGAAATTCTTCTGCAGGAACAACTGATCAGTCGCAGGCGCCTGGCCGCCTTTGCGCCTGGGAAGGTGTTGCCGTTGGCGCCCACGGTCATCCATAGCGTTGAGGTGCGGGTCAACGGCCAGCTGTTTGCCTTGGGTGAGCTGGTGCAGTTGGAGGATCGACTTGGGGTTGAGCTGTACGAGGTCTATCAACAATGGGCGCCAGATGGTTGAAGAAAATTCCGACAGGGCAGTTCTTGAAGTCGCCGGATCTATGGCTTTTTTCCTAGCGTGGCTTGCGAAGCAGGTTTCTATAGTCGTGGCGTGGGCGCTGGAGCCCGTATGGAAAATAAGGATTTCAATGTCATTAGTTGGATGCCGAGGTAGCTATGGCCGTCGTGGATGAACGTATGCCGACGACTTCACTGGTCTTTGCCCATTGGACGTTGCATGGCGATGGCCGCCTGACCGGCAGGACCACGGACGTTCAACTGCCGCCCAAGGAGTTGCAGGTTCTGCGGTTGCTGTTGGGGTCTGGCGGGGTGCTGATGACCAAGGATCATCTGTTGGAGCAGGCGTGGCCCCAGGGGGAAGTTGCCGAGGAGTCGCTGACACGTTGTATCTATTCGCTGCGCAAACACCTTGGCGCCGACAAGACATTTATCAAGACGATCTATGGCAGAGGGTATCGCTTTACATGCCCAGTGGAGACCGAGACGCGCATGAGAGCGGCTGGGCAGGTGTGCTTGACCTGCGGCCGAGTCAGCCATGGGTAGGTTCTGGCGCAGGGCCTTCCTGTTTATGGCGGTGATGAGCAGTGAGCAGGCGCTGGCCTTTTGCTGGGAGGAAACGGCCCGTCGCTACGATATCGAGCCGGAATTGCTGCAGGCCATCGCTGCCGTGGAGTCGGATAATCGGCCAGAGGCGGTCAACCCTGCCAACCGCAACGGCAGCCGGGATATCGGCCTGATGCAAATCAACAGCATCCATTTGCCCCGCCTGCTCCAGTCGGGCATTACCGAGGAGCGGCTATTGCGTGAGCCCTGCCTGTCGGTGGAGGTGGCGGCTTCGATTCTGGCCGAATTCATCCAGCGGTTTGGCTACAACTGGACGGCGGTGGGGGCCTACAACGCGGGCACCGGGCCCGAGCGTGAGGCACTGCGCATGCGCTATGCAGAAAAGATCTGGTCGCGTTATGAGGCGCTGATGCAGCAGCGTTAGTAAGGTTTGGCCGGCACGCCTCGCGTGCATGGTGTGACCCCGGCTATAATCGGCGCCACCTTTCGCTGCCATCCGAGTCTAGCCCGCCCATGTATACCCTGGCCCGCCAGCTGTTGTTCAAACTCTCCCCGGAAACCTCCCACGATCTGTCCCTGGACCTGATCGGCGCGGGCGGCCGCCTGGGGCTCAATGGCCTGGTATGCAAGGCACCGGCAAAAATGCCGGTGTCGGTGATGGGGCTCGATTTTCCCAATCCGGTCGGGCTGGCTGCGGGCCTGGACAAGAATGGCTCGGCCATCGACGGCTTCGCGCAATTGGGTTTTGGCTTTGTCGAGATCGGCACCGTGACGCCGAGACCGCAACCGGGTAACCCCAAGCCGCGTATTTTCCGCCTGCCGGAAGCGCAGGCGATCATCAACCGCATGGGCTTCAACAACTTGGGCGTTGATCATCTGCTGTCGCGGGTTCAGGCCGCCAAGTACAAAGGCATCCTGGGCATCAACATCGGCAAGAACGTTGACACCCCGGTCGAGCGTGCGGTGGATGATTACCTGATCTGCCTAGACAAGGTCTACGCCCACGCCAGCTACGTCACCGTCAACGTCAGCTCGCCCAACACCCCGGGTCTGCGCAGCCTGCAATTTGGCGACTCGCTCAAGCAACTGCTCGAAGCCTTGCGCCAGCGCCAGGAAGACCTGGCCGTGCGCCACGGCAAACGCGTGCCCCTGGCCATCAAGATTGCCCCGGACATGAGCGATGAAGAAACCGTGCTGGTAGCCCAGGCGCTGGTGGATGCCGGTATGGATGCGGTGATTGCAACCAACACTACCCTGAGCCGGGTCGGCGTCGAAGGCCTGGCCCATGGCGATGAAGCCGGTGGCCTGTCGGGCGCGCCGGTACGGGACAAGAGCACCCATATCGTCAAGGTGCTGGCTGCCGAGCTGGCCGGTCGTTTGCCGATTATCGCGGTAGGCGGTATTACCGAAGGTAAGCATGCGGCCGAGAAGATCGCCGCGGGCGCCAGCCTGGTGCAGTTGTACTCCGGTTTTATCTATAAGGGCCCTGAACTGATCCGCCAGTCGGTGGATGCGATTGCGGCATTGCCCAAAAAAGCCTGAGCCACAGCCCATAAAAAGGGCTCCATAAAGGAGCCCCCTGGGCCGAAGCCCGCCGCCCGGATAGGACGTGCGTGGTTAAGTCGTTACATATTCAAAGGTGGTGTGTCGGAATTAAGTGCCCTGATTAGCCGACGGCGTGAAGTTCGTTGAGTCTGTGGATTCCCGCAGTGCCAGTCATACCGTCCCAGTTGTCGCCGCGTCCTTCTCGCCAGCCGTTGATCCAGGCTTGGCGTACCGACGGTAGAGTAAATGGGCAAAGCTCACGGGATTTGCCATGAACGCCATATTGATATCCGCGTAAAAAAGCTCTTTCCAACGGATCACGCTTAAGTCTTCTCATAGGGTGTTTCCCTCACTTGTTGACTGTCTTGATATCCTTCGGCCTCGTCTGAGGCCGGGCAGAGTTTTTCTGCCGTTGGTGGGCTCGCTGCCGGCGTGGCGAGCCAAGTGTCGGCGTCGTTACGGCGCCAACCTGTGTTGAGTTCTAACCAATAGGTCACATGGATTCAATGATCGTTTTGTCATAAGCACGTAACGATAACGATGCTATAGCCATAAGCTGGGCTGGCTTTTCGCCCCATTTGTGTGGCAAAGCCAGCTATGATGCAGCCTGCATAGAGGACGGGTTGAGTCCTTAAGTGAGAATGTCCTCCTGTTGCAGTCGGTTTTTATTCGACGAAGGGTCGGAATATTTCTTTTTGTTGCTTAAAAAATTCATCCTGCCCCGTCACTAAAGGCTCAAGGGCCCGGCAGACGGGGTGGAACGGCACATTCGTGCCACGCGAGCACTCTTCAAGAAAAGTGCTCGATTGAAAATCGAACCGGCGATGCGTCGCCCGTTCACTTATCGCTGAAAAGCCTGGAATGCCCCATGTCGGACCGTTTTGAACTCTTCCTCACTTGCCCCAAAGGCCTCGAAGGCCTGCTGATCGAGGAAGCCGTCGGGCTTGGCCTTGAGGACGCGCGCGAGCACACCTCGGCCGTGCGCGGCATGGCCGACATGGAAACCGCCTATCGCCTGTGCCTCTGGTCGCGCCTGGCCAACCGTGTGCTGCTGGTGCTCAAGCGCTTCCCGATGAAGGACGCCGAAGACCTCTACCACGGCGTGCTGGATATCGAGTGGGCCGATCACATGGTGTCTGACGGCACCCTGGCGGTGGAATTCAGCGGTCACGGTTCGGGCATCGACAACACCCACTTCGGCGCGCTGAAGGTCAAGGATGCAATCGTCGACAAATTGCGCACCCCGACCGGCGAACGGCCCTCCATCGACAAGATCAACCCGGACCTGCGTATCCACCTGCGCCTGGACCGTGGTGAAGCCATCCTGTCCCTCGACCTCTCCGGCCACAGCCTGCACCAACGCGGTTATCGCTTGCAGCAAGGCGCGGCGCCGCTGAAGGAAAACCTGGCGGCCGCGATCCTTATCCGCGCTGGCTGGCCGCGTATTGCCGCTGAAGGCGGCGCGCTGACCGACCCGATGTGCGGCGTCGGTACGTTCCTGGTCGAAGGCGCGATGATTGCCGCCGACATGGCGCCCAACCTCAATCGCGAACTGTGGGGCTTTACGACCTGGCTGGGTCACGTTCCGGCGCTGTGGAAGAAACTGCACGCAGAGGCCACTGAACGCGCGGCCATCGGCATGAACAAAACCCCGCTGTGGGTACGTGGCTACGAGGCGGACCCGCGGTTGATCCAGCCCGCGCGCAACAACATCGAGCGCGCCGGCCTGAGCCACTGGATCAAGGTGTATCAGGGCGAAGTGGGCACCTTCGAGCCGCGCCCGGACCAGAACCAGAAAGGCCTGGTGATCTGCAACCCACCCTACGGCGAACGCCTGGGTGACGAAGCCAGCCTGTTGTACCTCTACCAGAACCTTGGCGAGCGTCTGCGCCAGGCGTGCATGGGTTGGGAAGCGGCGGTATTCACCGGCGCGCCGGACCTGGGCAAGCGCATGGGCATCCGCAGCCACAAGCAGTACTCGTTCTGGAACGGCGCGTTGCCGTGCAAATTGCTGCTGATCAACGTCAACCCGGACCAGTTCGTCACAGGCGAGCGCCGCACCCCGGAGCAGCGCCAGGCCGAACGTGAGCAGGCCGCTTACGATCAGGCCCCGGTCGAGCCGCAAGAGCGTCAGTACAACAAGAACGGTAACCCGATCAAGCCGGCCCCGGCCCCGGTGGTGGAGCAGGCGCGCTTGAGCGAAGGCGGGCAGATGTTCGCCAATCGCCTGCAAAAGAACCTTAAGTTGCTGGGCAAGTGGGCCAAGCGCGAAGGCGTGGACTGCTACCGTGTGTACGACGCCGATATGCCGGAATACTCCATGGCCATCGACCTGTACCACGATTGGGTCCACGTACAGGAATACGCCGCGCCCAAGTCCATCGACCCGGAAAAAGCCTCCGCGCGCATGTTCGATGCCCTGGCCGCCATCCCCCAGGCACTGAACATCGACAAGAGCCGCGTCGTGGTCAAGCGTCGCGAGCGCCAGAGCGGCACCAAGCAGTACGAGCGCCAGAGCGCCCAGGGCAAGTTCACCGAGGTCAGCGAAGGCGGCGTGAAGTTGCTGGTCAACCTCACCGATTACCTGGACACCGGCCTGTTCCTGGACCACCGCCCGATGCGCATGCGCATTCAGAAAGAGGCGGCCGGCAAGCGTTTCCTCAACCTGTATTGCTACACCGCCACCGCCAGTGTGCACGCGGCCAAGGGCGGCGCGCGCAGCACCACCAGCGTCGACCTGTCCAAGACCTACCTGGACTGGGCCCGTCGCAACTTCTCGCTCAACGGTTTCTCTGACAAGAACCGTCTGGAGCAGGGTGATGTGATGGCGTGGCTGGAGGCCAGCCGCGATGAGTTCGACATGATCTTCATCGACCCGCCGACCTTCTCCAACTCCAAGCGCATGGAAGGCATCTTCGACGTGCAGCGTGACCACGTGCAGTTGCTCGACTTGGCCATGGCCCGCCTGGCACCGGGCGGCGTGCTGTACTTCTCGAACAACTTCCGCAAGTTCCAGCTCGAGGACAACCTCAGCGCACGCTATGCGGTCGAGGAAATCAGCGACAAAACCATCGACCCGGATTTTGCGCGTAATGCCAAGATCCACCGGGCCTGGAAAATCACCGCTCGCTGATCGCCGTAGCCAACAGCCGCACGCCTGGTTTATTCCGCGCTTGCGGCTTTTTTGCGCTGGTCAAACCCTGGGTCGGTAGCTATAACTAAGGCCTAGCCAAAGTGACACCCCCGCACGCTGGCGTTGTGAGTGTTGCCTATGCCGTTGCAAGCTGTCCGCCCGAAAATCCTAGGCTTTATCAGTGAACAGGCGTCGGCTTGGCTGGTGGCATTGGTGGTGTTTCTGTCAGGGTGTGCCCTGGCACTCGTCGTCGCCTGGGCCGCCTCCGATCTCTATCAGCAACAGGTGCGCCAGCGCTTCCAGTTGCTGGTCAACGAGCGGTATACCCGCTTGCAGGAACGCTTCGATGATCAGGAACAACGCCTGAACAGCCTGCGAAGGTTCTTCGTTAACTCCAATGATGTGTCCCGCGAAGAGTTCGATGGTTTCGCCCAGCCTTTATTGCTGCGCGCCCGTGCCTATGCCTGGGCGCCGCGGGTATTTCATGAGCAGCGCAGCCAGTTTGAGCAAGAAGCGTCGCGCTTGCGCGGTGAGCCTTTTACGATCCGTGAATTGAACTCGGCCGGTGAGTTGGCCCCGGCGCCGGAGCGCAATGAGTACGTGCCGGTACTCTACATCCAGACACAAAGCCAGCTGGGGTCGCCCCTGGGCTTTGACCTGCTGGCCCAGCCCCTGCGGCGCTCAACCCTTGAGCGCGCACAAAAGAGCGGCCGGTTGGCGGTGTCCCAACCTATGCAATTGGTGGGCGTGGAGCCCGCCTACGCCACCGGGGTATTGCTGGTGGCGCCAGTCGCTTCGGAGCAGTCCGCGACTGAGTTTCGTGGCTATGTGATGGCCGTCATCAGCATGCGCCAACTGATGGCCGACGGTTTGCCCAAGCCGGAGCGGGACAACCTGGTGATGCAGATCATCGATACCTCCGACCAGCAAAGCCGCGTGCTGTATGCCTCCGACACTACGTTGGGCGACAGCGGGCTGGTGGGCGCGCGCCGTCTTACCCTGGGTGACCATGTTTACGCGCTCACCCTGCGCCCGAGCCGGGTGTTCGACCAGTCCAACCATTCTTCGCTGACCGCCATCCTGACCATGGGTGGGTTGCTCAGCCTATTGCTCAGCGCCTTGCTCTATGTGCTGGTCAGCCAGCGCCAGCGCGCCTTGAAACTGGTGGAGCAACGCACCGTACAGTTGCGCCTGCGCGAGCAGGAATTGCGCGACGCCCACGGCCAATTGCGCAGTGTGCTGAATGCCGCCACCCAGGTCGCGATCATCGCCACTGACCTGCGGGGCGTCATCAATACGTTCAATGCCGGTGCCGAACAGATGCTCGGGTTCACGGCCGAGCAGGTGGTGGGCAAGTTGACCCTGGAGAGCCTGCACCTGCCGCAAGAGCTGGAAACGCGCTCCGCCAGCCTGAGCGTGACCCTGGGCAAGCGCATTCCCGCCAGCCAGGCGATGCTGGGAGAAAATACCGACAACCTGCATGAAGCCCACGAATGGACCTTGGTGCGCCGCGATGGCAGCCAGTTGACGGTGAACATGCTCGCCACGGTGTTACTCGATGATCATGGTTTGTGGATCGGGCACTTGGCGATCTACCTGGATGTTACCGAGCAGAAGCGCGCCTACGAGGCCTTGGCGGCGCGCGACCGCCTGTTGAAGAAACTCAGCGCCCACGTGCCCGGCGGGATTTTCCAGTTCACCCTGGAACCCCAGGAGAACTGGCGCTTTATCTATGCCAGTGATGGCATGCGCGACATTTATGAAATCGAAACGGGGGTGTTGCAGCAGGACGCGAAGAAGGCCTTCGAACGTATCCATCCGCTGGATGTGGAACGTGTGCGCGACTCGATACGGCTGTCGGCGTTGCAGTTGAGTCACTGGCGCGAAGAGTACCGGGTGATGCTGCCGCAACGCGGCCTGCGCTGGATTCGTGGCGAGGCTACCCCCGAAGAGTTACCCGGTGGCGGTACGTTATGGCACGGCTATGTGTCGGACATTTCCGATCTCAAACGGGTGGAAGAAGAGCTGCGGGCGCTGTCCATTACCGACTCCCTCACCGGTATTCATAACCGTCGTTATTTCCAGGATCGTCTGAAGGCCGAGATGGTTCGGGTCAACCGGACTTGCGGGGCGCTGTCGGTGATCATGCTGGACATCGATCATTTCAAACGGATCAACGACAAGCATGGGCATGCCGTCGGCGATGGCGTGTTGCAGGAGTTATGCAAACGCATCAGCCAGCGCCTGCGGCGCACCGACGTGTTCTGCCGCTTGGGGGGCGAGGAGTTCATGGTGCTGTGCCCCAACACTGACGGTGAGCAGGCCTATAACCTGGCAATGGATCTGTGGCAGTCGCTGCGCAACGAGCCGATGGCCCCGGTGGGTATCGTCACCGCCAGCTTTGGTGTGGCCAGTTGGCGGGTCGACGAAGGCATCGATGGCTTGTTGCTGCGCGCGGACTCGGCGGTTTACTTGGCCAAGCAGACGGGCAGGGACCGGGTGGAAACCGAACTCTTGCGGGTCTGATGGCCGACGCAGGGCAACAGGTGTGCGGTGTCTGTCAGAGTACGGGAGCCGCGGCCGCCAGTTTAGGCTGGCGATACAGGTCCAGCAGCACCTGATCCAACACCGACGAAGCGCCCCATGGCTTCGGATCATTCAGAATCGCTACCACTGCCCAGGTGTTGCCGTTGTTATCACGGCTGAACCCGGCGATGGCGCGCACGGTGTTCAAGGTGCCGGTCTTGACGTGGGCTTCGCCGCGCATGGCGGTGGTCTTCAGGCGTTTGCGCATGGTGCCGTCAGTGCCGGCAATCGGCATCGAGCTGATGTATTCCGCGGCATAGGGACTTTTCCAGGCGGCTTGCAGCATGGCGGCCATCTCGCGGGCGCTGACCCGTTCGGCACGGGACAGGCCGGAGCCGTTCTCCATCACCAGGTGCGGCGCGGTGATGCCTTTCTTCGCCAGCCACTGGCGCACCACGCGTTGCGCGGCCTTGGCATCGTCGCCATCGGCATCGTTGCGAAACTGCGCGCCGAGGCTTAGGAACAACTGCTGGGCCATGGTGTTGTTACTGTATTTGTTGATGTCGCGGATGATTTCCGCCAGGTCCGGCGAGAATGCACGGGCCAGCACCTTGGCATCCTTGGGGACCGGTGCCTGGATATCACGGCCCTGGATGCTGCCGCCCAGTTCCTTCCAGATCGCACGCACAGCGCCGGCGGTGTAGGTGGCGTGGTCCAACAGTGACAGGTAGGTCTGCGAACTGCAGCCGTCGGCCAACTGGCCGCTGACGGTGACCGTTACGCTGCCATCGGCGGCGGTGACCGGGTTGTAGCGCACGTCACCGGTGCATTGCTTGGCGTTGGAAACCTTGACCTGATTGTCGATGCGAATACTGGCGATCGGCGGCTCGACCGACACGATCACGCGCCCGGAGTCATTGCGGGTCACGAAGCGCAAGGCCTTGAGGTTAACCAGCAACGCGTCGGGCTTGACCAGGAACGGTTTGTTCTCGTCATTGCCATCGTCGTTGAACTCGGGCAACTGCGGCTGGATAAAGAAGCCGCGGTCCAGCACCAGGTCGCCGGTGACTTGCTGCACGCCGTTGGCGCGCAGGTCGCGCATCAGCAGCCAGAGCTTTTCCATGTTCAGCTTGGGATCGCCGCCGCCCTTGAGGTACAGGTTGCCCTGCAACACGCCACCGCTGAGGGTGCCGTCGGTGTAGAACTCGGTTTTCCACTGATGGTTGGGCCCGAGCATTTCCAGGGCCGCGTAGGTGGTGACCAACTTCATGGTGGACGCGGGGTTCACCGAGACGTCGGCATTGAAGACGGTGGGGGTGCCTGGCCCGTTGAGGGGGATCATCACCAGGGACAGCGCGGTATTTTGCAGCTTGGCCTTCTGAAGGGCCTGCGCAACGTTGGGTGGCAGGGTGTTATTGACTGGGGCGGCCTTGGCGCAGAAGGCCAGTGGCAGAAGAAAACCGGCAAACAGAACTGAACGCAACGAGGGGGAACGCAACGATTTGATCATAAAGAATAAAACCCTACTGCTGAGGAGGGTGAAAAAAGGCGAGGGGTATGGATGAAAATCCCTCAATGGTCATGAAAGTGTCGGCATTATGCCCCAAGGTAGGCGCACTTGTAGCTGAACCATAGCTGGAAATCGGCGTTTTTTTGCCCGCATCGCACCGCCTGTCCCAGAGAGTCGGGCAATCGCCGCCTTAAACTGCTAAAGTGCCGCCCGTTATTACTTAAGAGGATTGTTCCAATGGCGACTAACCGTTCCCAGCGTCTGCGCAAAAAACTGTGCGTTGATGAATTTCAAGAGCTGGGTTTCGAACTGAACCTGGACTTCAACGAAGGCCTGAGTGAAGAAGCTATCGACGCTTTCCTCGAAGCATTCATCAAAGAAGCCATGGAAGCCAATGGCCTGGGCTACGTCGGCGGCGATGACTACGGTCTGGTTTGCCTGCAGAAGCGTGGCTCGGTATCCGAAGAGCAGCGCGCTGCTGTCGAAGCCTGGCTGAAAACCCGTTCCGAGCTGACCAAGGCTGAAGTCAGCCCGCTGCTGGACGTGTGGTATCCGGAAAAGCCGATCAACGCGGCCAAGTGATACTGAAAAAAACGGCGACCTGAGGGTCGCCGTTTTTTTATGCCTTGCGCCAGTTCAGAATCAGCAGTGTCAACACCCCCGCGACAATTCCCCAGAACGCCGACCCGATGGAAAACAACGTCAAGCCTGACGCGGTGACCATAAAGGTGATCAGCGCCGCTTCCCGTTCCTTCGGCTCGTTCATGGCGATGCTCAGGCCATTGATGATCGAGCCAAACAACGCCAAGGCCGCAATGGACAGCACCAGTTCCTTGGGCAACGCGGCGAACAGTGCCGCCAACGTCGCGCCGAACACCCCGGCAATCCCGTAGAACACACCGCACCACACGGCTGCCGTATAGCGCTTGTTACGGTCTTCATGGGCATGGGGCCCGGTGCAGATAGCCGCGCTGATGGCCGCCAGGTTGATGCCATGGGAGCCGAACGGTGCCAGCACCAACGAGGCCAGGCCTGTGGCGGTGATCAGCGGCGAGGCCGGCACGTTGTAGCCATCGGCCCGCAGCACGGCGACGCCCGGCATGTTCTGTGAGGTCATCGCCACCACGAACAGCGGAATGCCGATGCTGATGGTCGCCGCCACTGAAAAATGCGGCGTGGTCCATACCGGCGTTGCCACTTCCAGGTGAAAGCCGCTGAAATCCAGCAACCCCATCAGACCCGACAGTGCAGTGCCGATCACCAGCGCGGCCAGCACCGCATAGCGCGGCGACAGGCGCTTGATGATCAAGTAAGTGAAAAACATTCCCAGCACCAGGCCGGTGCGATGTTGCGCGGCGACGAAAATCTCGCTGCCGATCTTGAACAGAATGCCGGCGAGCAAGGCCGCCGCCAGCGACGCCGGAATGCGCTTGACCAGTTTTTCAAAGCTGCCGGTCAGCCCGCAGATGGTTACCAGCACCGCACAGGTGATGTAGGCACCGATGGCTTCGCCATAAGTCACGCCGCCCAGGCTGGTGATCAATAGCGCGGCACCCGGCGTGGACCAGGCGATGGTAATGGGCGTGCGATAACGCAGGGACAGGCCGATGCTGCACACCGCCATACCGATGGAAATCGCCCAGATCCACGACGAAATCTGCGCCGTGGTCAAGCCGGCGGCCTGGCCGGCCTGGAACATCAGCACCAGAGAGCTGGTGTAGCCGGTCATCATGGCGATAAAGCCTGCGACGATGGCCGAGGGGGACGTGTCGGCCAGCGGGCGCAAGGGCGCTTGAGCGGCGTCGGTCATGGTGAGGTGTTCCTTTTACCGGAGAAATTACAGATTCAAGCCTAAACTCAAACATGACCGCCCCTTGCAATACAGCCGAGGCCGCAAACAGCCGTACAGTGTGTTGGCGCATTGGGTTGTGTACAATGTGCCACGTTTTTAGGTGATACTTGCCAGCGACCCGTTGTTGCCGTATTACCCTAAAGTTGCCGTATTACCGTTAATTCGCCGCCGTTCTCCCTACCCGAGTGCCCATGAACGAACAGTTGCAACCTCTCAAGAAACAACCGCGAGCCGGCAAGGCCGGACGCAGCGGAACCCAGGACGATATCGTCTACGCACATATCTTCGAGGCCATCCTCGAACAACGCCTGGCGCCCGGAACCAAATTGAGCGAAGAGGCACTGGGCGAAATCTTCGGCGTGAGCCGCACCATTATTCGCCGCGCCCTGTCGCGCCTGGCCCATGAGGGCGTGGTGCTGCTGCGGCCCAATCGCGGTGCGGTGGTTGCCAGCCCCAGTGTCGAAGAAGCGCGCCAGGTGTTCCTCGCGCGGCGGCTGGTGGAGCGGGCGATCACTGAATTGGCGGTGCAACACGCCACGGCCGAGCAGTTGGCCGAGTTGCGCCAGATGGTCAATGACGAACGCGACAGTTTCTCCCGTGGGGACCGTGGTGCGGGTATCCGCCTCTCCGGCGAGTTCCACCTCAAGCTGGCCGAGGCGGCCAAGAACGCCCCGCTGATCAGCTTCCAGCGCAGCCTGGTGTCCCAGACATCGTTGATCATCGCCCAGTACGAAAGCGGCAACCGCTCGCACTGTTCCTACGATGAGCACACCCAATTGATCGATGCGATCGAAGCCCGCGACGCGGCGCTGGCGGTGAACCTGATGATGCATCACATGGATCACATCGACAGCAAGCTCAACCTCGATGAAGAGAGCGCGTCGGATGATTTGCATGCGGTGTTTTCGCATTTGTTGCAGACCAAGAAGCCGGGGCGCTCTTCTATAAAGTTGTAAACCCGATCAGAAATGTGGGAGAGGGCTTGCTCCCGATAGTGCTGTATCAGTCACCTCATTCAGTGACTGACACCCTGCTATCGGGAGCAAGCCCCCTCCCACATTTGTTTTGTGTTGTGGCTGAAACTAGCGTTGATGCACGAGTTGGCCGGCGGCATAGGTCTGCAACACCGTCCGATCATCCCCCAGCGTCATGAGTACAAACAACGTCTCGGCGATGTTGTTGGCCTGCTTCAGGCGATAGCTCAGCAGCGGCGTGGCGTTATAATCCAGCACCAGAAAATCCGCATCGGTGCCCGGCTGCAAGGTGCCGATCTTGTCTTCCAGGCGCAGCGCCCGCGCGCCGCCCAGCGTCGCCAGGTACAGCGATTTGAACGGGCTCAAGCGCGCGCCCTGCAACTGCATGACCTTGTAGGCTTCGTTGAGAGTTTGCAGCAGCGAAAAGCTGGTGCCGCCGCCCACGTCCGTGCCCAGGCCGACATTCAATTTGTGTTTCTCTGCCATCGGCAGGTTGAACAAGCCACTGCCGAGGAAGAAGTTCGACGTCGGGCAGAACGCCACCGCCGAGCCGGTCTCCGCCAGCCGCGCGCATTCGTCATCGCACAGGTGTACGCCGTGGGCAAACACCGAACGCTCGCCCAGCAGGTTGTAGTGGTCATACACATCCAGATAGCCGCTGCGCTCGGGGAACAACGCTTTCACCCATTCGACTTCCTGTTTGTTCTCACTGATGTGGGTCTGCATGTACAGATCCGGGTATTCCCCCAGCAGTTGCCCGGCCAATGCCAATTGTTCCGGCGTGCTGGTCGGCGCGAACCGCGGCGTGACCGCATAGTGCAGGCGGCCCTTGCCGTGCCAGCGCTCGATCAGTGCCTTGCTTTGCTGGTAGCCGGATTCGGCGGTGTCGGTGAGGTAGTCCGGCGCGTTGCGGTCCATCATCACCTTGCCGGCGATCATGCGCAGGTCGAGCTTCTCGGCCGCTTCAAAAAATGCACTCACCGATTGCGGGTGCACGCTGCCGAATACCAGCGCGGTGGTGGTGCCGTTGCGCAGCAGTTCCTTGATAAAAATGTCCGCCACTTCTTCGGCATGGGCCTTGTCGGCGAACTGGCTTTCACACGGGAACGTGTAGGTGTTGAGCCAATCCAGCAACTGTTCGCCATAGGCGCCGACCATGCCGGTTTGCGGCAGGTGGATATGGGTGTCGATCAGGCCTGGGGTGATCAGTGCGTCCTGGTAATGGGTGATGTCGATATCGGCCGGCAGGGTCGGCAGCAGGTCGCTGGCGTGGCCGATGGCGCTGATCTGGCCGTTATCGATTACCAGCAGGCCGTCTTCGAAATATTCGTAGGACGCTTCGATGCCCACTTCGGCGGGGTCGGCGAGGCTGTGCAGGATGGCGGCGCGGTAGGCTTTGCGAGTCAAAGGCATGCTGTTCTCAATTGATAGCTTGGCTGCGACGCGAAGCCGGCAGCAGTTTGGCAATGGGTTCGGCGTTCGCGGTGTGCTGGCCGAAATGGGCGTTGTAGGTGGCGATGATTTCCCCGGCGATGGAGATGGCAATCTCCACCGGCAATTTGCCCTTCACCTCGGTGAGGCCCATGGGGCAATGCATGCGTTGCAATTGCGCGGCGTCGAAGCCGCGATCACGCAGGCGGTGTTCGAACTTCACACGTTTGGTCTTCGAACCGATCAGGCCGAAGTAGGCAAAGTCATTGCGTTTGAGCAGGGCGGCGGTGAGTTCCAGGTCCAGCGCGTGATTGTGCGTCATGACGATGCAGTAACTGCCCATGGGCAAGTCGGCAATTTCGTCCACCGGCTCGTCGCTAACGATTTTACGTACGCCCGGAGGAATATTTTCCGGAAACTCCTGCTCGCGTGAGTCGATCCAGCGCACTCGGCACGGCAGGCTTGCCAGCAAAGGCACCAGCGCACGGCCGACATGGCCGGCGCCAAACACCGCGATCTGCGCCTGCACCCGGCCCATGGGTTCGAACAGCAGCACGGTCGCGCCGCCGCAGCATTGGCCCAGGCTGGCGCCGAGGCTGAAGCGCTCCAGATGGGTGGTCTGCCGACCGTGCGCGAGCATATCGCGGGCGAGCTGCATGGCTTTGTATTCCAGGTGCCCGCCGCCGATGGTGTCGAAGGTCTGCGTGGCGCTGATCACCATCTTGGAGCCGGCGTTGCGCGGCGTGGAGCCGAGTTCTTCGATGATGGTCACGAGTACGCAGGGTTCGCCACGGTGTTGCAGGTCGGCGAGGGCGCTGATCCAGTTGTTCATAGTCACCTCTTGTGGTGTCTGCCAGGCCGCTATCGGGGGCAGCGCCTCGGTCCTAAAGCGAAGCCGATTCGGTTTCAGTCTCTACAGGCACAACCGCCTGCAACCGCCGCATCTGCTCGCACCCCCACAACACCCGCTCCGGCGTCGCCGGCGCATCGATCTTGGGCTGCTGGCGATAGTCAGCCAGGCTCGCCACGGCATCCTTGATCGCGCACCACGACGCAATCCCGAGCATGAACGGCGGTTCGCCCACAGCCTTGGAATGGAACACCGTGTCTTCCGGGTTCTTGCGGTTTTCCACCAGCTTCACGCGCAGGTCCAGCGGCATGTCGGCCACGGCCGGGATCTTGTAGCTGGCGGGGCCATTCGTCATCAGCTTGCCCTTGTCGTTCCACACCAACTCTTCCATGGTCAGCCAGCCCATGCCCTGGATGAAGCCGCCTTCCACCTGGCCGATGTCGATGGCCGGGTTCAAGGAGGCGCCGACGTCGTGGAGGATATCGGTGCGCAGCATTTTGTATTCACCGGTCAGGGTGTCGACGATCACTTCGCAGCAGGCCGCGCCAAAGGCGTAGTAATAGAACGGACGCCCACGGGACTGGCTGCGGTCGTAGAAGATTTTCGGGGTCTTGTAGAAACCGGTGCTCGACAGCGACACCTGGGCGAAATACGCCTGCTGGATCAACGTCTCGAAGGTCAGGATCTGCTCGCGCACGCGCACATGCCCGTTATGGAATTGCACGTCGGCTTCGCTCACGTCGTACTTGCGCGCGGCAAATTCCACCAGGCGCTGCTTGATGGTTTCGGCGGCGTTCTGCGCGGCCTTGCCGTTCAGGTCTGCACCGCTGGAGGCGGCGGTCGGCGAGGTGTTGGGAACCTTGTCGGTGTTGGTGGCGGTGATCTGCACGCGGTCGATGTCGACCTGGAACACCTCGGCCACCACCTGGGCGACCTTGGTATTCAGGCCCTGGCCCATTTCGGTGCCGCCGTGGTTCAGGTGGATGCTGCCGTCAGTGTAGATATGGATCAGCGCGCCGGCCTGGTTGAGGAAGCTGGCGGTGAACGAGATCCCGAATTTCACCGGGGTCAGCGCCAGGCCTTTCTTGAGGATCGGGCTGTGCGCGTTGTACAGGCGAACCGCTTCGCGGCGCTCGGCGTACTGGCTGCTGGCCTCAAGCTCGGCGGTCATTTCTTCGAGCATGTTGTGCTCGACGGTCTGGTAGTAGTGGGTGACGTTACGCTCGGTCTTGCCGTAGTAGTTGGCCTTGCGCACTGCCAGCGGGTCCAGCGCCAGATGCCGGGCGATGGCGTCCATCACTTCCTCGATGGCGACCATGCCTTGCGGGCCACCGAAGCCACGGTAGGCGGTGTTGGACGCGGTGTTGGTCTTGCAGCGGTGGCCGTTGACGGTGGCGTCGCCCAGGTAATACGCATTATCGGCGTGGAACATGGCCCGGTCGACAATCGAGTTGGACAGGTCCGGCGAGCAGCCGCAGTTGCCCGCCAACTCCAGGTTGATGCCGTGCAGGCGCCCGTTGTCGTCAAAACCCACGTCGTATTCGATGTAGAAGGGATGGCGCTTGCCGGTCATCAGCATGTCTTCCACGCGTGGCAGGCGCATTTTGGTCGGTTGGCCGGTCAGGCGCGCGACCACCGCGCACAGGCATGCCGGGCTGGCCGCTTGGGTTTCCTTGCCGCCAAAACCACCGCCCATGCGGCGCATGTCGACGACGATCTTGTTCATCGACACGTCGAGTACTTCGGCCACCAGCTTTTGCACTTCGGTGGGGTTTTGCGTGGAGCAGTAGACGATCATGCCGCCGTCTTCGGTAGGCATTACCGAAGAGATCTGGGTTTCCAGGTAGAAGTGTTCCTGGCCGCCGATATGCAGCGTGCCCTGGATACGGTGTTTCGCGGTGGCCAGTGCGCCCGCCGAATCACCGCGTTGGTGGGTGTGGCTGTCGAGCACGAAGTGCTTGTTGCGATAGGCCTCGACCACATCCAGCACCGGCGCCAGGTCTTCATATTCGATCACGGCGGCCATCGCGGCCTTGCGTGCGGTGTCCAGGTCGCGGGCGGCCACCGCCAGCACCACCTGGCCGACGAACTGCACCGTGTCGATGGCCAGCAGCGGGTCGCCGGGCAGCAGCGGGCCGATGTCTTTGAGGCCCGGTACGTCTTCGTGGGTGATGACGATGCGCACGCCGTCAAAGGCGTAGCACGGCGCGGTGTCGATACTGAGGATTTTCGCGTGGGCGCGGTCGGACATGCGCGCATACAGGTGCAATTGGTTGGGGAATTCCAGGCGGTCATCAATGTACTGCGCTTCACCGCTGACGTGCTTGGCGGCGCTGTCATGCTTGACGCTGCGACCTACCCCGGTGGTCAGGTCCTGGGCGAACAATTGGGCGAGTTCGGCCTGGGTTTTTTCCACGGCGTGATGGTTAGACATAAGCGGTCACCCGAGTCTCGATGTGCGGCGTTTGCAGTTCGATGAAGTATTTGCGCAGCAGGTTCTGGGCGCTGAGCAGGCGGTATTCCTTGCTGGCGCGAAAGTCCGACAGCGGGGTGAAATCCTGGGCGAGGGCGGCGCAGGCTTTTTCCACGGTGGCGGCGTTCCAGGTGGCGCCGATCAGTACGCTTTCGCAGTGCTTGGCGCGTTTTGGCGTGGCCGCCATGCCGCCGAACGCCACGCGTGCATCGCTGACCACGCCGTTGTCGAGCTTAAGGTTGAAGGCTGCGCACACCGCTGAAATATCATCGTCCAGACGCTTGGAGACCTTGTAGGCACGGAACAGAGCATGGCCCTTGGGCACGATGATTTTTTCGATAAATTCGCTGTCCTGGCGGGCGGTGACGCGGTAGTCGATAAAGTAGTCTTCCAGCGCCAGCGTACGTCGGGCTTCACCCCTGCACAGCACGATCTGCGCGCCCAGGGCGATCAACAGCGGCGGCGAGTCACCTATCGGCGAGGCGTTGCCGATATTGCCGCCCAGGGTGCCCTGGTTGCGGATTTGCAGGGAGGCGAAGCGGTGCAGCAAATCGCCGAAGTCCGGGTATTCGTGGTGCAGCGCGCCGTAGCAATCGGACAGCGGTGTGGCGGCGCCGATTTCCAGGCGGTCGTCGAACGACTCGATGCGTTTCATCTCTTCGATATTGCCCACGTAGATCATCACCGGCAGCACGCGGTGAAACTGCGTGACTTCCAGCGCCAGGTCGGTACCGCCGGCCAGCAAGCGCGCTTGCGGGTAGGCGTCATAGAGATCGGCTAGGTCGGCCACGGTGAGCGGCACCAGGCAGCGTTTGTCGCCGCTGTTGAGTTCGCCGGTTTGCGTGGGGGCGATGGCCTTGAGGCGGGCAATGGTCTCGGCCTGGCGGCTGTCGAACTGGTCCTGCGGCTTGTTGCAGCAAGCTTGTTCGGCGGCGGCGAGGATCGGCCGGTAACCGGTGCAGCGGCACAGGTTGCCGGCCAGGGCTTCGTGGGCCTTGGCGCTGTCGGGGGTGTCGCTGTTCTTTTGCAGGGCAAACAACGACATCACAAAACCCGGTGTGCAAAAGCCGCACTGTGAGCCGTGGCACTCGACCATGGCCTGCTGCACGCTATGCAGTTGGCCCTGGTGCTTGAGGTCTTCGACGCTGATCAGCTGCTTGCCGTGCAGGGACGAGACAAAGGTCAGGCACGAATTGAGGCTGCGATAACGGATCCGCTCGGCGCCTTGATCGTCGGTATGCAACTCGCCGACCACCACGGTGCACGCGCCGCAATCGCCGCTGGCGCAGCCTTCCTTGGTGCCGGGCTTGCCCACATGCTCACGCAAATAGTTGAGCACGGTCAGGTTGGGGTCCAGGGCGTGCTCGCTACGGAGTTCCTGGTTGAGTAAAAACTGGATCACGGAAGGCCTCGCAGACTCATTATTGTTGTTAACCGCTTTGCGCCGAATCTAGTCATGTCTGACTTTTCGGTCAATGGTTTTCTGACCTAAGGGTCAAGAAATTGCGATCACAACCTGTTCAATTATGGTTCAGTCTTCTGCAACCGTTGTTTCTGGCGGTGTGTGGCGGTTCACGTCTGCTTATTTCATGCCAAATTCGCCCCCGTGGGCGTAGCGCCATCAGCGGGCCAATGCGCTACACTGCCGCGCTTGTACCGATAGAAGATTTTGAAGGGAAAACATGACGTTCAAGGCGCCGGACAGTCTCGCCGAGCAAATCGCTCACCACCTCGCCGAACGCATCATTCGCGGCGATCTCAAGCCTGGGGAACGGATCCAGGAACAGAAAGTCACGCTGGCGCTCAATGTCAGCCGTGGTTCCGTGCGCGAAGCCTTGCTGATCCTCGAGCGGCGCCACCTCATCGCGATCCTGCCGCGCCGGGGCGCGCACGTCACCGAGCTCACCGCGCACAAGGTGCAGAGCCTGTGCACGCTGATGAGTGAGCTGTATATCCTGCTCGGCAATGCGGTTGCCCTGGGCTGGCAGACTCAGGCCGACATGGCGCCGTTCGTGCAGATCCAGCAGCGCCTGGTAAGCAATTTCGAGCGCCAGGACATCCGCGCCTTTGTCGAAGAGTGCTTCAACGTGATGCGCGCCGCGTACCCCTTCGCCAACAACCCGTATCTGCAGGAAACCGTCGAGAACCTGCAACCGGCGATGAACCGCGCTTATTACCTGGCCCTGGATCAGCGCAAAGCGTCCATGAGCGAGTACCTGGCGTTGTTCGAGCAACTGCTCGCCGCCGTGCTGGCCCGCGACCTGCCGCAGATCCGCCTGGTGTTGTCGGCCTACTGCCAGCGCAGCAGTTCCTTGGTTATCGCAGCGTTGGCGGACGCCTAAGCGTGCGGCTCAAGTGCATCAAGTTGGCGGGGTTCAAATCCTTCGTCGACCCGACCACGGTGAACTTCCCCAGTAACATGGCGGCGGTGGTCGGGCCCAATGGTTGCGGCAAGTCGAACATCATCGATGCCGTACGTTGGGTGATGGGCGAGAGCTCGGCGAAAAACCTGCGCGGCGAGTCGATGACCGACGTCATCTTCAACGGCTCCACCAGCCGCAAACCGGTAAGCCAGGCCAGTATCGAACTGGTGTTCGACAACTCCGACGGCACTCTGATCGGCGAATACGCGGCCTACGCGGAAATCTCCATCCGCCGCAAAGTCACGCGCGACAGCCAGAACAGCTACTTCCTCAACGGCACCAAGTGCCGGCGACGCGACATCACCGATATCTTCCTCGGCACGGGGCTTGGGCCACGCAGCTACTCGATCATCGAGCAGGGCATGATCTCCAAGCTGATCGAAGCCAAGCCCGAAGACTTGCGTAACTTTATCGAAGAAGCGGCCGGCATCTCCAAGTACAAGGAGCGCCGCCGCGAGACCGAAAACCGCATCCGCCGTACCCACGAAAACCTCGCTCGCCTGACCGACCTGCGCGAAGAGTTGGAGCGCCAGTTGGAGCGCCTGCATCGCCAGGCCCAGGCGGCCGAGAAATACCAGGAATACAAGGGCGAAGAACGCCAGCTCAAGGCGCAACTGTCGGCCCTGCGCTGGCAGGCCTTGAACGATCAAGTGGGCCAGCGCGAAGCGATCATCGGCACCCAGGAAATCAGCTTCGAAGCGCTGGTGGCCGAGCAGCGCAATGCCGACGCCAGCATCGAACGCCTGCGTGATGGCCACCATGACCTGTCCGAGCGCTTCAATCTGGTGCAGGGCCGCTTCTATTCGGTGGGCGGCGATATTGCTCGCGTGGAGCAGAGCATCCAGCACGGTCAGCAGCGTCTGCGCCAGTTACAGGACGATCTCAAGGAGGCCGAACGCGCGCGCCTGGAGACCGAGTCCCACCTGGGCCATGACCGCACCTTGCTGCTGACCCTCGGCGAAGAGCTGGACCTGCTCACCCCCGAGCAGGAAGTCACCAGCGTCGCCGCCGAAGAGGCTGCCGCTGCCCTGGAAGAAGCCGAAACCACCATGCACGGCTGGCAGGAGCAGTGGGACGCCTTCAACCTGCAATCGGCCGAGCCGCGTCGCCAGGCCGAGGTGCAGCAGTCGCGCATCCAGCAACTGGAAACCAGCATGGAGCGCCTGGCCGAGCGCCAGCGTCGCTTGCAGGAAGAGCGCGTATTGCTCGCCGCCGACCCGGAAGACGCGGCGATCATGGCGCTGAGCGAGCAACTGGCCGAAAGCGAAATGACCCTCGAAGAGCTGGAGGCCAGCGAAGAACAGCAAGTGGAGCGCCTGGAGCAATTGCGTCAACAACTGCAACAGGCGACCCAGGCGCAACAGCAGGCCCAAGGCGATTTGCAGCGCCTCAATGGCCGGCTGGCGTCGCTTGAGGCCTTGCAGCAAGCCGCCCTGGACCCTGGCACCGGCACCGCCGAATGGCTGCGCGACCAACACTTGGCCGAGCGCCCGCGCCTGGCCGAAGGTTTGAAGGTGGACGCCGGCTGGGAACTGGCGGTAGAAACCGTGCTGGGCGCTGACCTGCAAGCGGTGCTGGTGGATGATTTTGGCGGCTTCGACCTGGCCGGGTTTGCCCAGGGCGATCTGCGTTTGCTCAGCCCCGCCGCCGATGGCACGCGGATGCCGGGTAGCCTGCTGGACAAGGTCGAGGCCGCGATTGACCTGTCGCCGTGGTTGGGCCAGGTCAAGCCGGTGGACTCCCTGGAGCAGGCCCTGGCCGGGCGCGGTCAACTGGCCGCCGGCGAAAGCTTGATCAGCCGCGACGGTTATTGGGTGGGCCGGCACTTTCTGCGGGTGCGTCGCGCCAGCGAGGCAGAGAGCGGCGTATTGGCCCGAGGCCAGGAAATCGTCAACCTGACCGCCGAGCGTGAAGAGCGCGAAGCCACCCTGCACAGCCTGGAAACCGAATTGCAAACCCTGCGCGCCACCCAGCGCCAGCAAGAGACCGGCCGCGAACACCTGCGCCGCCTGTTGCAGGACGAAGCGCGCCAGCAGGGCGAATTGAAAGCACAACTGTCGGCCAGCAAGGCCAAGGCCGAGCAACTGACCCTGCGCCGCACCCGCCTCGACGAAGAAGTGGCTGAGATGGGTGAGCAGCGCGCCCTGGAGCACGAACAGATCGGCGAAGCACGCCTGCACTTGCAGGAAGCCCTCGACAGCATGGCGCTGGACACCGAGCAGCGCGAATTGCTGCTGGCCCAGCGCGACAGTCTGCGCGAACGCCTCGACCGTGTGCGCCAGGAAGCGCGCCAGCACAAGGACCACGCGCATCAACTGGCGGTGCGCCTCGGCTCGCTGCGCGCCCAGCACGCGTCCACCGCCCAGGCCCTTGAGCGCCTGGAGATGCAGTCCGAGCGCCTCACCGAAAAGCGCGAGCAACTGAGCCTCAACCTGGAGGAGGGCGAAGCGCCGCTGGAAGAACTGCGCCTGAAGCTTGAAGAGTTGCTCGACAAGCGCATGACCGTCGACGAAGAGCTCAAGACTGCACAAATCGCCCTGGAAGATGCCGACCGCGAACTGCGCGATGCGGAAAAACGCCGGACCCAGGCCGAGCAGCAATCCCAATTGATTCGCAGCCAGCTGGAACAGCAGCGCATGGAATGGCAAGCCCTGACCGTGCGCCGCAAAACCCTGCAAGACCAACTGCTCGAAGACGGCTACGACTTGCACGGCGTGCTCAACACGCTGACCGCCCAGGCCAATGAGAAAGACGCCGAAGAAGAACTTGAGCGGATTGCCGCGCGTATCCAGCGCCTGGGCGCGATCAACCTCGCCGCGATTGACGAGTACCAGCAGCAGTCCGAGCGCAAACGTTATCTGGATGCCCAGGACGCCGACCTGGTCGAAGCGCTGGACACCCTGGAAAATGTGATCCGCAAGATCGACAAGGAAACCCGCAACCGCTTCAAAGATACCTTTGATCAGATTAATGGCGGTTTACAGGCGTTATTCCCAAAAGTTTTCGGTGGAGGCAGCGCCTACTTGGAACTGACGGGCGAAGATCTACTCGATACAGGGGTAACGATCATGGCGCGGCCTCCGGGCAAGAAGAACAGCACCATCCATTTGTTGTCCGGCGGCGAGAAAGCCCTGACTGCATTGGCCCTGGTATTTGCCATCTTCAAGTTGAACCCGGCGCCGTTTTGCATGCTCGACGAAGTGGATGCCCCGTTGGATGACGCGAACGTGGGCCGCTATGCGCGACTGGTCAAAGAGATGTCCCAGACCGTGCAGTTCATCTATATCACCCACAACAAGATCGCCATGGAAATGGCCGATCAGTTGATGGGGGTGACGATGCACGAGCCGGGCTGTTCGCGTTTGGTCGCGGTGGATGTCGAAGAGGCGATGGCGATGGTGGAGTCCTGACCCATGCTGACTGAGAATTTTCTTAGCACGGCGTAGGGCGATTTACCGGCTTGGCGAAAGTGGCAAATGGACATATTTGTTCAAGGCATTTTGACAGACGGTGTAAAGTTATCTTTGGTCGTGCTAGTTTAATGTCAATTTTTCGTGTGCGTGGGCAAAACGCCATTCAGAACATAGAGTTGGCGCCACGTTTTAAAGCGGTTTGCACGGTGCTAAACCCCTTATTTTTCAGCATTTTTTATTAGAGGCACGGGATTACATGGAAATCGGTCTGCGCGAGTGGCTGATCGTCATCGGCATTATTGTCATTGCCGGTATTCTTTTTGATGGCTGGCGCCGCATGCGCGGTGGCAAGGGCAAGCTCAAATTCCGTCTGGACCGCAACCTGTCCAACTTGCCCGACGACGACGGCAGCGCCGAGCTGCTGGGGCCGCCCCGTGTGCTGGATACGCATAAAGAGCCGCAGCTGGACGAGCACGACTTGCCGTCGATGAGCGCGCCGTTGCGCGAAGCCCGCGAGCCGTCGTCCAAACGTGGCAAGAGTGGCAATACCGGCGCCGCCGAGCCGCATCAGGGCGACCTGAACCTGGATGTGGACGAAGGCCCGAGCTTCAGCAGCCGCGATGATGATTTCCCGGATGAAAACACCGGCAAGACCTCCAGCGCGCCACGTCAGTCGGTCAACGATCAGCCGGCCGCCGAAGAAGTATTGGTGATCAGCGTAATCTGCCGCGACGCCGCCGGCTTCAAGGGCCCGGCACTGCTGCAGAACATCCTCGAAAGTGGCCTGCGTTTCGGCGAGATGGACATCTTCCACCGTCACGAAAGCATGGCCGGTAACGGTGAAGTGCTGTTCTCCATGGCCAACGCGGTCAAGCCGGGTACCTTCGACCTGGACGATATCGACCTGTTCAGCACGCCCGCGGTGAGTTTCTTCCTTGGCTTGCCAGGCCCGCGTCACCCCAAGCAAGCGTTCGACGTGATGGTGGCCGCTGCCCGCAAGCTGTCGCAGGAACTCAACGGCGAGCTCAAGGACGACCAACGCAGCGTCCTCACCGCCCAGACCATCGAACACTACCGTCAGCGCATCGTCGAATTCGAGCGTCGCGCCCTGACACAGAAACGCTGAGGTTTGGTTTCCAGCGTTGTCGATAGAATTAAGCGCACCAACATTTGAGCAGCTTCGGCTGCTCTTTTGCTTTATGAGAGAACACCCATGACCGCCGCCCATACCCGCATCCTCGAACTGCGCGCTGAACTGGATCAGCACAACTACCGTTACCACGTCCTCGACGAGCCGAGCATTCCGGACGCCGAATACGACCGCCTGTTCCACGAGCTCAAGGCCCTGGAGGCCGAGCACCCGGACCTGGTGACGCGTGATTCACCGACGCAGCGGGTCGGCAGTGCGGCGTTGTCGGCGTTCACCCAGGTCAGGCACGAGATCCCGATGCTCAGCCTGGGCAACGCCTTTGACGAAACCACCATGCTGGAGTTTGACCGCCGGGTCACCGAAGGCCTCGACCTGCCGGTGGGCGATCTGTTTGGTGGTGGCGCGGCGGTGGAATACAGCTGCGAACCCAAGCTGGACGGCCTGGCGGTCAGCCTGCTGTACCAGGACGGCGAGCTGGTGCGCGGCGCCACCCGTGGCGACGGCACCACTGGCGAAGACATCAGCGTCAACGTGCGCACCGTGCGCAATATTCCGTTGAAGCTGCACGGCAGCGGCTGGCCGGCGACCCTGGAAGTGCGCGGCGAAGTGTTCATGTCCAAGGCCGGTTTCGAGCGGCTTAACGCCTCGCAACTGGAGGTGGGCGGCAAGACCTTCGCCAACCCGCGCAACGCCGCCGCCGGCAGCCTGCGCCAGTTGGATTCAAAGATCACCGCCAGCCGCCCGCTGGAATTCTGCTGTTATGGCATCGGCCAGGTGACCGCCGACATCAGCGACACCCATATCGGCAACCTGAAGCAGTTGCAGAAGTGGGGCATGCCCATCAGCCACGAGCTGAAGCTGGCCAAGGGGATCCAGGAGTGCCTGGATTACTACCGCGACATCGGCGAGCGGCGTAACAGCCTGCCCTATGAAATCGACGGCGTGGTGTTCAAGGTCAACAGCATCGCCTCCCAGCGCGAACTGGGCTTCCGTGCGCGGGAGCCGCGTTGGGCCATCGCGCATAAATTCCCGGCCATGGAAGAACTTACCGAGCTGCTCGACGTGGAGTTCCAGGTCGGCCGCACAGGCGCCGTCACCCCGGTGGCGCGCTTGAAGCCGGTCAAGGTCGCCGGGGTAACCGTGTCCAACGCCACCTTGCACAACATGGACGAAGTCGCGCGCCTGGGCCTGATGATCGGCGATACCGTAATCATCCGTCGTGCTGGCGATGTGATCCCGCAAGTCGTGTCGGTGGTCACCGAGCGCCGCCCGGAACACGCCCGTGCCGTGCAGATCCCCGAGAGCTGCCCGGTGTGCGGCTCTCACGTTGAGCGCACGCAACTGGTCAAGCGCAGCAAGGGCAAGGAAACCGTCAGCGAAGGCGCGGTTTACCGCTGCGTCGGCCGGCTGGCCTGCGGTGCGCAGCTCAAGCAGGCGATCATCCATTTTGTCTCGCGCCGGGCCATGGACATCGACGGCCTGGGCGATAAAACCATCGAGCAGCTGGTGGATGAAAAACTCATCGGTTCGCCGGCAGACCTCTACAAACTCAAATACGAGCAGATCATCGACCTGGAAGGCTTTGCCGATATTTCCAGCAAGAAGCTGATCGCGGCCATCGAAAACAGCAAGGCGCCGACCCTGGCGCGGTTTATCTATGCCTTGGGCATTCCCGATGTGGGCGAGGAGACCGCCAAGGTGCTGGCGCGCTCCCTGGCGTCCCTGGAACGCGTGCAGAAGGCCTTGCCCGAAGTGCTGACGTATTTGCCCGACGTGGGCCTGGAAGTGGCGCACGAGATCCACAGCTTCTTTGAAGACAGCCATAACCAACAGGTGATCGGCGCGCTGCTGGCGCCGCACGAATGCGGCTTGCAGTTGCAGGACCAGGGTGAGCTGAGCGCCGAGTTTGCCGCCAGCACTACCTTGGGCGGTTTGCTCGATAAATTGCACGTACCCAGCGTGGGCCCGGGCGCCGCGCAGAAACTCGCGGACAAGTTCGGCAGCCTCGAAGGCGTGATCCAGGCCGACTGGCTGGACATGCGCCAGGCGCTGCCCGAGAAGCAGGCCAAGGCCGTACGGGACTTCTTCGACAATGCCGAAAACGCCCGTCATGCCCTGGCCATCGAGCAGCAGCTCAAGGATTTCGGCATGCACTGGCAGAGCGAGAAGAAGGTCGTCGAAGGCTTGCCTGAGGCAGGCCACACCTGGGTGCTCACGGGCTCCCTGGAGCTGATGAGCCGCGACGTGGCCAAGGAAAAACTCGAAAGCCTGGGCGCCAAAGTGGCAGGCTCGGTGTCGGCGAAAACCCATTGCGTGGTCGCCGGGCCGGGTGCCGGTTCAAAGCTGGCCAAGGCCAGCGAACTGGGGTTGAAGGTGCTGGACGAAGAGGCGTTTGTCGCGTTCCTTGCCAAACACAACATTGTGCTCTGACGCGGCGCCTGTGGTAGCGGGCTTGCCCCGCGCCGGGCCGCCAGGCAGCACCAAACAAAGTGGAACGATCCCAACCCCCAGATGATCTAGTCTCAGTCATCCAGGGAGAGATCGCCATGTTCCGCTACTTCGAGCAACTCAGTTCGCGCATCGCCGCACCGTTCATGGCCGACACCTCGCGTGACAGCAAGGTCTGGCAGTGCCGCTGCGGCCAATCGCTGTTCTTTCGCAACAGCCAGTGCCTGGCCTGCCAGGCGCTGTTGGGCTATCAGCCGCAGCAGAGTCGTTTGTCTTCCCTGCAACCCGGCCCTGTCGAAGGCACCTGGCTACAAGACGGCAACCTCGACGCAGGCGCCTTCCGCCGCTGCGCCAACCTTGACACTCCGGCCGCCTGCAACTGGCTGATCCCCGCTCATAGCACCGCAACGCTGTGTGTCGCCTGCAGCCTCAACCGCACCATTCCCGATCTGTCGATGCCGGAAAACCACGAGCGCTGGCTCAAAGTCGAGACCGCCAAGCGCCGCCTGGTAGCGCAACTGATCAGCCTTGGCCTGCAAGTGGTGCCCAAGCGCGTTGACGAAGACACTGGCCTGGCGTTCGATTTCGTCGGCATTGACCTCGAAGGCAACGCGCCCATGACCGGCCACGCGAACGGCCTGATCACCCTGGACATCAAAGAGGCCGACGACGCCCACCGTGAGAAAATCCGCGTGCAGATGCGCGAGCCTTATCGCACGTTGCTCGGCCATTTTCGCCATGAAGTCGGCCATTACTACTGGGATCGGTTGATCGCCACTGCTCACTGGCTGGAGCCGTTTCGCCAGTTGTTCGGTGACGAGCGCGCCAGTTATGCCGACGCGCTCGACCAGCATTACCAGAACGGCCCGCGCCCGGATTGGCAGCACACCTGCGTCAGCGCTTACGCCACCATGCACCCTTGGGAAGACTGGGCCGAAACCTGGGCCCATTACCTGCACATGATGGACGCCGTCGACACTGCCCTGGGCTTTGGCATGAGCGCCCGCGAGATGGACCTGGAATATCAGCCGTTTCCGCTCACCACCCTCTACGACCCTCAACACCCCGACGGCCCGGCGTTTCTGTCGTTCATCAACGCCTGGATCGAACTGGCCGCCATGCTCAACGAGCTGTCACGCAGCATGGGCCAGCCGGATTTCTACCCCTTCGTGCTGCCCCCGGCGGTGATCGCCAAGCTGCACTTTATTCACCTGGTGATCCAGCAAGAGGGTGGCAGGGCGGATGAGGCTGTGATTCTGTAGGGCGACAAGTACTTGAACCCCTTGATTTTTTAATCCAAAACCAACGGTTGTAACTTCCGATCAGATCGGTACAATGGCCCCGCTTGCCGAGAGGCAGGCGTCGTTATGGTGACTCCATCGGTCCCCCCGCAACGATTACCCGTGAACCTGGTCAGAGCCGGAAGGCAGCAGCCACAGCGGGAACATTGTGTGCCGGGGTGTGGCTGGTGGGGTTGCCTCCATAACGCTCTTCCTTGTGGCAACCCTGCCTGTTTCAAACCAAAAAACTTTTTTTTACGCCCATCTGCCGATTTTTATGCAGTGGCGACGACCTATCGCTGGAAAACCCTTAACCACCTGCTAGCTTGAATCGTGTAAGCGACCCCGTGCTGGAGTAGTGAAGAAGTGATGGCACTCCTTTAATCAATAAGGATAAGTGCCATGACGAGTGTTCAAGGTGTTCCCGAATCCCTCAGTGCCTCAGTCGGCACCCCAGGCAAGGCGCGCAATGTGCTTGCCGATGTTCAAGCCGTTCAACGTCTGTTTAATTTGATCACGCCCGCATCCGCTTCGCTGCTGGTGGTCGACGGCAAGTGCGGCCCTTTATTGCTTCAACGCATCAAGGACTATCAATCCAATCGCCTCCAGTTCACGCATCCCGACGGGGTGATTGACCCGGCCGGCCGGACGTTCAACCGCCTGGTCGAAGATGCGCACAAGGCAAGTCGCGGCATGCCGCTCGCCGCGCCAGGTAAATCACCGTTGGTCACCACGCCTGTGTGCGACGGTCATGTAGCGCTGACAGACGCGGACTTTCAAAGCGCCGCCGCTGTATTGGGCAACGGTATTTCGGTGAATATCCTCAAGGCGTTCGCCACGGTGGAGTCCGGTGGGCGTTCCGGGTTCGGGCCAACATTAATGCCCGTGATCGCCTATGAAGGGCACATCTTCCGCAGGTACACACAGCATAGATTCGACAAGGCCTATCCTTTTCTTTCGTACCCTTATGTGGAAAAGGCCGGTGCGCAATGGCGTGCCAATAACAAGACTCAGGTAACGGCTTGGGCCACGCTGGCCGCGGCGTATAACCTGGACGCGGACGCAGCGCTGATGTCGGTGTCTTATGGCATGTTTCAGATCATGGGCTTCAATTACGCCGCGTGTGGTTATAAGTCGGTGGTCGATTTTGTCACGGCGATGAAACTCAATGCCGGCCAGCAATTGATCGCGTTCGTCGGGTTTTGTCGCAAAAGCCCTGCGTTGATCAAGGCCATGAAGAATAAGGATTTTGCCGGCATGGCTCGGTATTACAACGGAGCAGACTATGGCGACTATGACCGGCGTATCCAAAAAGCCTATGACGCGCTGGAAAAGAAAAAATAGCCGAGCATGATGGGTGTTTCACAACGTCTGAGGCGATCACTGGACAACTCAAAACCATCTTGTTAGTTTCCGCCGGCCACTTGTATCAGAGTATGACAATGGCGCCGAATTGATATTGAAGTGCTATCACTTCTTTAACTAACAAGGATGTATGTGATGAAAAGCCTGCAAGGGTTACCCCGTCTTATCAGTGCTTCGGTCGGCGCGCCGGGTAAAGCCCGCAACTTGCCCGCCGATGTTCAGTGCATCCAGTATCTGTTCAATTTGATCATTCCCAAGATGGGTTTTCCGCTGGCCGAAAACGGCAAGTGTGATAGCCAGTTGGTGCAATGCATCAGCCAGTATCAGTTCCGTCATCTCAAGTACGCGCACCCTGACGGTGTGATCGACCCTACCGGTCGCACGTTTAACAGCCTGATCGAAGAAGCGGTGAAAGTGCCGGTCAAAGCCTTTCCAACCATGCGTATCCCGAGCTTTCTCAACGCGTTCGGTAATGGCAACGGCGATGCGGTGCAGGCGACGGTCAATGTGTACCTGGACCGCATGCGCGCAATGATCGAGGCCGAGCGACGTAACCGGCAGCTGATGCTCCAGGCCACGTGCGACGGCGGCATGACGCTCAGCGAAACCGATTTCCAGAACGCCGCCACGCAACTGGGCAGCGGTATTCCGGTGAACATCATCAAGGCCTTCGCCACCGTGGAGTCCGGCGGGCGCTCCGGGTTCGGGCCGGCCAAGTTGCCGGTGATCGCCTTTGAAGGTCACTTGTTTCGCAAGTACACCAAGCACATCTACGACCAGGCGCACCCGCTGCTGTCTTACCCTTACGTGAAAAAAGCCGGACCGCAGTGGCAAACAAACAACAAGGACCAGATCAAAGCCTGGGAAACCATGGCCACTGCGTTTGCCCTGGACCAGGAAGCCGCACTGATGTCGGCCTCGTGGGGCATGTTCCAGATCATGGGCTTCAACTTTGCATCGTGCGGTTACAAGACGGTATTTGAATTTTCGGCGGCGTTGAAAGTGAATGCCGGCAACCAACTCAAGGCATTTCTCGGTTTTTGCAGCAAGAGCCCGGCGTTGATGAAAGCCATGAAGGCCAAGGACTTTACCGGCATGGCGCGCAACTATAACGGCGAGGACTACGGTAACTACGACGTCCTGATGAAAAAAGCCTACGAAAAACTGGAAGGGAAAAAATAGGATGATCCGTTTACTAGCGGTAGGTGTGTTGTCGTTGTGCGCCGTGGCACCCGCCTTGGCCGGTTCGGCCGCGTTGCATTCAGGCAAATACGAAGGGCTGATGTTGGCGGTGACGCCGGACCATCAGGTCGAAGGCTTCTATTCGGAATCAATGGGCGAGGGCGTCAGCCGCGGTTGCACGTTCTACCTGCAAGGCAAGCCTGGCGCGCTGACCACCTGGCTCGACACAACCTACCCCGGCAGCGTGGCGCCTTCAGCGGATGGCGTGACCTTGACCGTGGAAGAAGGGCGCCAGCATCCCGGTTGTCTGAATGTGCTGATGCCGGAGATCGCCACCGGCCTGGACCTGACCCAGACCGCCGACAAAAAATGGATCGGCCTGGTCACCGTGTCGGCCGACAAGGCGTACCTGCTGAAAACTCCCAGCGCCAAGCCCGCCAAGCGTCCCTACATCGTCAAGGGTGATGTAGTGGGCCTGCTGGCACTCAAGGACGGCTGGGCTGAGGTGGAGTTCACCAACGCCGATGATCGTTCGTTCACCGGCTGGATCAGCCAGGATCAATACAGCCGCCTCGCCGCGCCCACTGTCCAGAACTGAGTGACTTCCCCCGCGCCGCTGTGTGCCAGGCACGCAGCGGCGTTTTCATGCCTGGGCTCAGGACTTGTTACGGCCGAACAGCTTGCGTACCCCGGCGAGTAACGCCACTACGCCAATCACCAGAAACTTCTTTGCCGCCAGCAGGAATATGCCGATCTTGGCGAACAGCCCGGCCTTGGCGGCAATCCCGCCGGCCACCAGCGCGGCCAGGCCGTACGTGGCCAGCTTGTCGGTTTTGGGGTTGAAGTCGGTGTAGAGGTTGCCGTCGGTGAAGTTGGTAAAGGCCAGGACCTTGGGCAGTTCTTGCTTGATGGTCGACAGGTCGGCCATGGCCGCGACGGCGTTGAGTTCCAGCACGCCTTCACGACCCAGCACGCGGATGCTGTAGTTGAGTGTGTTCTGCTCGGCGTCGTCGGCTTTCAGTTCCCGCGCCCAATACATCTTGTGCGAGGTTTCGTCGTAGTGCGGCGGTTCGGCCCAGCCCAGCAGGTGCAGGCCGGCGTAGCCTTGTTTCTGGCGTTCTTTGTTGTCGGCTTCGTCTTCTTCTTGCATCTGCTTGAGCAGGTCGGTGTAGTCGATTTTTGCAGCATCCTCGTCGGAAATATGCCCGTCGGCCTTATAGCTCACGATCACGCCCCAGCCACGCTCGGACAACGGGCTGACCGCTTTGGGCACGATCATGCCCAGGGTCTTGAAGCCCGGCGGGTTGCCCCAGCCATCGGTGAGCAGGCGCTCGGTGTCGGCGGGGTTGAGGTAATAGAATTCGTCGTTGAGCTTGAGGGTGGCAATGCCACTGGGCAGGGTGACCGTGCCGGTTTGTTGTTTGAGCGACGCGAGAAAATGCTCGGCGGTCTCGGCGGGCGCACTGGCTTCAACCGGGGCAGCGGGTGTGGAAGCGGCAAAAGCGGGGGCGACAGGCAGGCTCAGCACGGCCGCCGCCAGCAATAGGCGGAAGTAATTCATGGTAGTCCCTTACATTTTGAATTAATTTCGCGGAAGGATAACCGAAATAACCTGTTACAGGTTAGCTGAAGGTCTCGCGCAGCAGGCCGGCAAACGCATCCCGTGCCAGGTGGCGTTGGGTGTCCTTGTGCCAGAACAGCAGGTTGTCCACGGCCTGCAATTCGTCAAACCGGTACGACGCCAACTGATCGGCCTGCTCATAGCGCGCCAGGATGCCCTCCGGCGCCAGGGCCACGCCAATACCGGCACTCACACAACCAATGATCGTGCCCCAACTGGCATAGCTGGCGACGGTCGGCTTGAAGGCGTGGGGTTTGAGCCAGTTTTCCAGCGCCGCCCGGTAAGGGCAGCCCGGCGGCCACACCAGCAGGGTGCGCCCGGCGAGGTCCTCGGCACTGTGGATCGGCGCGCTGCAGGCGCTGGCGATCAGCACCAGGCGTTCGCTGTAGACCACGCTGTGTTCGAGCTTGGCGCGCGGGTTGCTGGCAGCCACCAGGGCGACATCCAGGCGATGGTGCTGCAGGTCGTCGAGCAACTGGGCCCAGGAGCCGGTCACCAGCTCCAGGCTGACGTCGGGGTAGCGTCGGTGATATTCGGCCAGCAGCGGCGGCAGGCGGCCGCTCGCGCTGGACTCCACCGCGCCGATGCGCAAGGTGCCACGGGGAATCGCGGTGGCGTCCACCGCGCGCTTGGATTCGTCCACCAGCGCGAGGATGCGCTCGCAGTATTCCAGGAAAATTTCACCGGCGGCACTGATGGCCAGCCCGCGTCCGGAGCGGATAAACAGCGGCGTGCCCAACTCGCTTTCCAGCTGCTTGATGCGTGTGGTGATGTTGGAGGGCACGCAGTGCAATTGCTGTGCGGCCTGGGCCACGCTGCCGGTTTGCGCCACGGCTCGCACCATTTTCAGTTGGGCCAGTTCCATTGCTCAGTTCCGCTGATTTCAGAAGTCAGAAACACTTAATTGTCCTACGAGGCGCACGGGCCAAGACTGACGCAATCCCTTCGCAGTTTCTGGACGCCATCGATGAAAACCCCGTCACCCGTGAAGCTTACGCTAGTCATTGCCGGCGTGATCCTCTGTTGGGCTTTTTCGCCGACTGGCGTGCACATGGGCCTGCACAGCTACAGCCCGGGCCAACTGGCGTTGCTGCGGTTTCTGATTGCCTCGGTGTTCATGGGCGGTGTGGCGCTGGTGGTGGGCATCGGCCGGCCGCGCCTGCGGGATGTGCCCTGGTTGCTGGTGTTGGGTTTTTTCGGCGTGTTCCTGCACCACATGAGCCTCAATGCCGGGCAGCAATGGGTGACGGCGGCGGCGTCCAGCGTATTGGCGCAGTCGGTGCCGCTGTTCAGCGTGCTCATTGCGTTTTGCTGCCTGAAGGAACGCGTCAGCGCCTGGCGTTGGGGCTGTGTGCTGCTGGGCTTGCTGGGGGTGCTGGTGGTGATCTGGGGCGACCTGGGCGTGGGCGATCTCGACCCGCGCGGGTTACTGATCCTGCTGGCGGCGCTGTCATGGAGCGTGTATTTCGCCATCCAGAAACACTATGCCCACCGCTACAGCCCGTTGACCATGGCGTGCTACATGGTGTGGTCGGGCACCCTGATGCTCTGCGTCAACCTGCCGGGCCTGCCAACCGCCGTGATGCGGGCGCCGTTGCAGCAGAACCTGGCGGTGCTGGTGCTGGGTATTTTCCCCAGCGCCTTGGCCTACCTTGCCTGGGGCTATGTGCTCAAGCATGTCGAGGTCAGCCGTGCGTCGGTGGCGATGTATCTGATCCCGCCGGTGGCGATGGTGATGGCCGCGACGCTGCTGGGTGAACGGATCACCCTGCAGGTGGTGCTCGGCGGCGTGATTGTGTTGGCGAGTGTGGCGGCCATCAGTCTGGAGGGGCGTTGGCGCTCAGTCGTTCAGGCTGAACGCGCGCAAGCGGTGACCGTCGGGGTCTTGGGCGACGAAGGTGTAGCCGAAGTCCACGGCGGTCGGTGACTGCAGGATCGGCGCGCCGCGCTCTACCCATTGATCGTGCAGCGCCCTGACGGCGGCAGTGTCAGCCAGGGCAAAGCCCACTTCGCCGCCCCCGCCGGTGGCCGTGGCGGCCGGCTGCACGGTGTGGCGCGACCACAGGCCCAGCTTCACGCCGTTGTCGAGGATGAACAGGGCAAAGGTCGGATTGAGCTCCACGGGCGGCTTGCCCAGCAGGCGGCTGTAGAAATTGGCGCTGGTGGCCGGGCTGTCGACATACAGCAGGAAGTAATGGGCGAGGGTGTTCATGCAGGCTCCTTGGGGTACGAACGTTGAGTGGCGCCGAGTCTATAAGGCAGCCCTGTCAGTTCCTGTCAGGAGTGTGCAGCGGCACCGGATCCTCGCCGGTGTACAGCTTGATGATGTCGTCGATTTCGCCGGACATCTTCATGTGCAGCAGCGCGCGCAGAATTTTTTGCACCGGTACGGTGGGGTCATTGCGCACGACGCAGCCGAGGTCTTGCTCATTAATCACGGCCACCTTGTGCAGCCGTTGGCCGATCGGCATTTTTTGGTTGAAGCGGTCGACGCTCCATTCGTTGCTCGCCGCGTAGGTGTAACGCCCGGCCACCAGTTTGTGCAGCACCTGTTCTTCGCTGCGTGCATCGTCCCGGCTGAGCTGGCCGTTGGCAAACAGCGGATCGAGGATGGCATAGCGATAATTGAGCACCGTGCCGATCGACTGTGGCGCCAGCTTGAGTATCTGTACCGGCTGGCTGCGGGTACTTACCAGTACGTTGCGCTGCACCATCAGCGGCACGCTCCAGATGTAATCGCCCGACAGGTTATCGACCCATGACGGCGTGACGTAACAGCGCACGTCAATTTCACCATGGGCCATGGACGCGGCGATCCGTGCGCGTGCCAGTACCTGGAAGTGCGCCGGATGGCCAACGTGGGTGGCCAGGCTCGACATCAAGTCATACAAAATACCCTGGGTTGGCCGGCCATTATCCAGTTGCACCATGGGCATCGCCCAACTGTCGGACACCGAAAAGCGCAGCGGTGCAGGCGCCGCAAGGCTCGCCGTGGTGATCATCCATAAAGCGCCCAGGACTACGCGCATATTCTCTCCGGGTTCAGGCCTTTGCAGGCCACTGCGCAGAGCTTAGTCAGATTAGACGAGCGTGCCGGATGCAATTTCCCCCTTGCTCCGCTAGCATTACGGGCTTCCGCTTCCCAGTTGCGACGGTTTTCGATGAGTTATCAGGTTCTTGCACGTAAATGGCGCCCGCGCTCGTTCCGCGAAATGGTCGGCCAGACCCATGTGCTCAAGGCTCTGATCAATGCCTTGGACAGCCAACGGCTGCACCATGCCTACCTGTTCACCGGCACCCGTGGGGTGGGCAAGACCACTATTGCGCGCATCATCGCCAAGTGCCTGAACTGTGAAACCGGCATCACCTCGACGCCCTGCGGCACCTGTTCGGTGTGCCGGGAAATCGACGAAGGGCGTTTCGTCGACCTGATCGAGATCGACGCTGCGAGCCGCACCAAGGTCGAAGACACCCGCGAACTGCTCGACAACGTGCAGTACGCGCCGAGCCGCGGCCGCTTCAAGGTCTACCTGATCGACGAAGTGCACATGCTGTCCAGCCATTCCTTCAACGCCTTGTTGAAAACCCTGGAAGAGCCGCCGCCCTACGTCAAATTCATCCTGGCCACCACCGACCCGCAGAAGCTTCCTGCAACGATTCTGTCGCGGTGCCTGCAGTTCTCTCTGAAAAACATGACCCCCGAGCGCGTGGTCGAGCATTTGACCCACGTGCTGGGCGTCGAGAACGTGCCGTTCGAAGACGACGCACTGTGGCTGCTCGGCCGCGCCGCCGATGGCTCGATGCGGGATGCCATGAGCCTCACCGACCAAGCCATCGCCTTTGGTGAAGGCAAGGTCATGGCCGCCGATGTGCGCGCGATGCTCGGCACCCTCGACCACGGCCAGGTGTTCGACGTGCTGCACGCGCTGATCGAAGGTGACGCCAAGGCGTTGCTTGAAGCGGTGCGCCACTTGTCGGAACAGGGCCCGGATTGGAACGGCGTGCTGTCGGAAATCCTTAATGTGCTGCACCGCGTTGCCATCGCCCAGGCCCTGCCGGAAGGGGTCGACAACGGTCATGGCGACCGCGACCGCGTATTGGCCCTGGCCCAGGCGCTGCCGGCCGAAGATGTGCAGTTCTACTACCAGATGGGGCTGATCGGTCGCCGCGACCTGCCGCTGGCGCCGGACCCGCGGGGTGGCTTCGAGATGGTGCTGCTGCGGATGCTGGCCTTCCGGCCTGCGGACTCGGCAGACGTACCGAGGCAGCCGCTAAAGCCAGTGGGGATCAGCCAGGCCACAGTTGATTCCGCCAAACCAGTGGCTGGCGCGGCGGTCGTCGCGCCAGTGGTTGCTGCGCCTGCCCCGGCGCCTGCGCCTGTCGCGGCGGCGCCGGTGGCCGAGCCTGCGCCGGTTATCGAAGCCGAGCCCGCGCCTGTCGTCGACCTGCCGTGGAACGACCCGGTAGAACCCGAGCCCGAACCCGAAGTCGAGCTGCAACCCGCCGTGGAGCCCGTGCTGGAAACCACCGGCGAGCAGCCCGAGCTGACGCCAATGCCTGCGCCGACCCCGGACAGCGCAGTGCCGGCCGCGCCGGAGTGGGTGTCGGCGCCGGTGCCCGAGCCGACCGTGGCCCAGGTCGATAGCGCCACGCCGGGCATCGACCTCGATGACGACGAGCCGCCGCTGGACGAAGACTACATCGAGCCGGACATGGATTCGGCCTACAGCTACCTAGACGACCTGGCCAGCGAACACGCCGCCGAGCCTGCGCCCGAGCCCGAGCCTGAACCCGCTGCGGCCCCGGCCACCGGCCTGGCGTTGCAATGGCTGGAACTGTTCCCGAAACTGCCGATCTCCGGCATGACCGGTAGCATCGCCGCCAACTGCACGCTGATCTCCATCGAGGGCGACCACTGGTTGCTGCACCTGGACCCGGCCCATAGCGCCCTGTTCAACGCGACCCAGCAACGCCGGCTCAATGACGCGCTCAACCAGTACCATGGGCGCACGCTGACCATCGCCATCGAGTTGATCAAGCCCGAGCAGGAAACCCCCGCCCAGGCCGCCACACGCCGGCGCCTCAACCGCCAGCGCGAGGCTGAAGAGTCGATCCACGGCGATCCGCTCATCCAACAAATGATGCAACACTTCGGTGCGGTCGTCCGCCACGATACTATTGAACCTGTCGAAGCCCCGGTGCCCCAGGCGTCATAACACCGGGCTATTAACTGATCCACGAACGTTTGAGGTGATTCCCATGATGAAAGGTGGCATGGCCGGCCTGATGAAGCAGGCGCAGCAGATGCAGGAAAAAATGGCCAAGATGCAGGAAGAACTGGCCAACGCCGAAGTCACCGGTAAAGCCGGTGGCGATATGGTCAGCGTGGTGATGACCGGTCGTCACGACATCAAGCGCGTGAGCATCGACCCAAGCCTGCTCGAAGGCGTCAGCGATGACGACCGTGAAGTGCTGGAAGACTTGTTCGCCGCCGCCGTCAACGACGCCGTGCGCAAGATCGAAGCCAACAGCCAGGACAAAATGTCCGGTGTGACCGCTGGCATGCAGCTGCCACCGGGCATGAAGCTGCCGTTCTGATCGGCAGTCTGCGCTAAGCTCCAATGCCAGGCCTCGTGCCTGGCATTTTTTTGTCTGCCGGTGATCGCTCCAGCAGGTGGGAACGATCTGAACCCCAACCACCTGATGATGGTCTGCACCCTGTACCGATGAATTCGATAAAGGAGCCCCTTCATGCCTCAAGAACCGACACTCAACCAGCGCATCGTCCTGGTCTCGCGCCCTCACGGCGCGCCCACCCCGGAAAACTTCCGCCTGGAGCGCGTGAGCCTGCCGGAGTTGGCGGACGGCCAGGTACTGCTCAAAACGCTGTACCTGTCCCTCGATCCCTACATGCGTGGGCGTATGAGCGATGCCCCGTCCTACGCCGCACCGGTGGAAATCGACGAGGTAATGACCGGGGGCGCTGTCAGCCGTATCGAACAGTCGCGTCATCCTGAATTCGAGGTGGGCGACCTGGTGGTCGGCGCCACCGGCTGGCAGAGCCACAGTATTTCCGACGGCCGCAACCTGATGCCGGTGCCCAAAGGCCTGCCCAGTCCGTCAATGGCCCTGGGTGTGCTGGGCATGCCTGGCATGACTGCCTACATGGGCCTGATGGACATCGGTCAACCCAAGGCCGGCGAAACCCTGGTGGTCGCCGCGGCATCCGGCGCGGTGGGCTCGGTGGTGGGCCAGGTGGCCAAGCTCAAGGGCTTGCGTGTGGTCGGCGTCGCGGGCGGCGCCGACAAGTGCCGTTATGTGGTGGATGAGCTTGGCTTTGATGCCTGTATCGACCACAAGAGCGCGGAGTTTGCCGATGAGTTGGCCCAAGCCTGCTTCAACGGTGTGGACATCTACTTCGAGAACGTCGGTGGCAAAGTATTCGACGCCATAGTGCCCTTGCTCAACTCCAAGGCTCGCATTCCCCTGTGCGGGCTCATCGCCGGCTACAACGCCCATGAGGCGCCCAGCGGGCCTGATCGCTTGCCGGCCTTGCAACGTACCCTGTTGACCAAGCGTGTGCGGATCCAGGGCTTTATCGTATTCGACGACTACGGCGACCGTCAGCCCGAGTTCCTCAGCGCCATGGCGCCTTGGGTACGCGACGCTAAGATCAAGTTCCGCGAAGACGTGGTCGAGGGCCTGGAGCGCGCGCCCGAAGCCTTTATCGGTTTGCTCGAGGGGCGCAACTTCGGCAAGTTGGTGGTGCGCGTCGCCCAGGATTGAGGATTTGACGCTAATCCGGGGCGCGGGTATAAACCGCGTCTCGTTGTTTTGTCGGACCATTGCCCCATGAGCTTCAGCCCCCTGATTCGCCAACTGATCGACGCCCTGCGCACGTTGCCCGGCGTCGGCCAGAAAACCGCCCAGCGCATGGCGCTGCAACTACTGGAGCGCGATCGCAGCGGCGGTTCCCGGTTGGCCCAGGCCCTGAGCCAGGCCATGGAAGGTGTGGGCCACTGCCGCCAGTGCCGCACCCTCACCGAAGAAGAACTCTGCCCGCAATGCGCCGACCCGCGCCGCGACGACACGCTGTTGTGCGTGGTGGAAGGGCCGATGGACGTGTACGCGGTGGAGCAGACCGGTTATCGCGGGCGCTACTTTGTGCTCAAGGGCCATCTGTCACCCCTGGACGGCCTGGGCCCGGAGGCTATCGGCATTCCGCAACTGGTGGCGCGGATCGAAGAGCAGGGCACCTTTACCGAAGTGATCCTGGCCACCAACCCGACCGTGGAAGGTGAAGCCACTGCGCATTACATCGCCCAACTGCTGAGCAACAAAGGCCTGATCACGTCGCGCATCGCCCATGGCGTGCCGTTGGGCGGAGAGTTGGAGTTGGTGGACGGCGGCACCCTGGCGCACTCGTTCGCCGGTCGCAAGCCGATCGCGCTCTAGCGGACACTGCAGGGCTAAAAATGTGGGAGGGGGCTTGCTCCCGATAGCAGTGGGTCAGTCAATGAATGTGTTAACTGATACACCGCCATCGGGAGCAAGCCCCCTCCCACAATGGTTTTGCAGTGTTAGTGAGATATATGTTGTCCGCGATGTCCTCAGCCCGGCCACTCGTTAACGTTCAGTCAACGCAAACTGCGTCAGGCAAAAAGTCGGAATCCCCATATCTTCCAAGCGCTGCGAGCCGCCCAGTTCCGGCAGGTCAATAATCGCCGCCGCTTCAAAGACCTTGGCGCCCATGCGCCGCACCAGGTTCGCCGCTGCGATCAAGGTTCCGCCGGTGGCGATCAGGTCATCGAAGATCAGCACCGAGTCACCTTCGCACAGGCTGTCGGCGTGCACTTCCAGGAAGGCTTCGCCGTACTCGGTCTGGTAACCCTCGGCCAGCACATCGGCCGGCAGCTTGCCCTGCTTGCGGAACAGAATCAGCGGCTTGTTCAGTTGGTAGGCGATGATCGACCCGATCAGGAAACCACGCGCATCCATGGCGCCGATATGGCTGAAATCGGCTTCGACATAACGGTGGGCAAAGGTGTCGGCCACCAGGCGCAGGGCCTTGGGTGATTGGAACAACGGCGTGATGTCACGGAAGATCACCCCAGGCTTGGGGAAGTCGATGACAGGGCGGATCAGGGATTTGATGTCGAACGAATCGAAGGTCATCGTCGAAGAGTCCTGGGAGGAAAACGGACTCGGAGTATACCTGCGGCCTCGCTGCTTGGCGCGGCCGCAGATGTCTGGCTCAGCCTTCCAGAGAGCCGCCGGCCAGCGCGCACAGCTGGATCGGATCGAGGATGTGCACTTCCTTGCCTTCGGCGGCCAGTAGTTCGTTCTGCTGGAAACGGGTAAATACGCGGGACACGGTTTCCACCGCGAGGCCCAGGTAGTTGCCGATTTCGTTGCGCGACATGCTCAGGCGGAACTGGTTGGCCGAGAAGCCACGGGCACGGAAGCGCGCCGATAGATTGACCAGGAAGGTGGCAATGCGCTCATCGGCGGTTTTCTTCGACAGCAACAACATCATTTGCTGGTCGTCACGAATTTCGCGGCTCATCACGCGCATCAACTGGCGGCGCAGTTGTGGCAGTTGCAGGGCCAGTTCGTCGAGGCGTTCGAAGGGAATTTCGCATACCGATGTGGTCTCCAGCGCCTGGGCCGACACCGGGTGAATCTCGGTGTCCATGCCCGACAGCCCGACCAGCTCGCTGGGCAGGTGAAAACCGGTGATCTGTTCTTCGCCGCTGTCGCTGAGGCTGAAGGTTTTCAAGGCGCCCGAACGTACTGCATAGACGGAATCGAATTTGTCGCCCTGGCGAAACAGAAACTCGCCTTTTTTCAGCGGGCGACCACGTTTTACGATGTCGTCCAGCGCGTCCATGTCTTCCAGATTCAATGAAAGTGGCAAGCAGAGCGGGGCCAGGCTGCAATCCTTGCAGTGGGCCTGGCCGTGAGCGCGCAGTTTGGCTGGCTCGGACATTTCTTAAATCCTTGTGGGAAAACACACATAAGACGTAAGGGTAACGCACAGTGAGGGGGTGAGGCCAGCCTGTACAAAAAAACGCGGTCGGTATAAAGATCCGCAAAAAACGGCCGATAGTCTGCTATCGACTCTTCATTCACGGGCTAAATTGATGCTTTCTTTCAATACTAATCTCGCAGCCAGCGTCAGCATCCCAGCGGCTCAGGCCACTAAAGACGACGCTGTGAAAGAGAAGGATGACGTGACGGGTGTGGCGGAAGTAGCCAAGCCTGGCGTTTCGGTAACGATTTCCGGTGCCGCAATGAAAGCTGCGGCGGCGCAGAAAACCTCCAACAACGATATTGATGACAGTGGCCTGGCAGACAACGTCAAGCAACTGCTGAAGATGATTCGCGACATCAAAAAGCAGATCGCCGAGAAACAAGCCGAAATGGCGGCCGTGATGGCCGACAAGAACCTCAGCCCTGAACAGGCCAGGGCCAGGCTCGCCGGCCTGCAATCGGCCTTGAGCGGCTTGCAGGCCGGCTTGACCAGTGCTCAGGCATCCTTGGCCAAGGCGATGAAGGATATGAGCGCCGGCGATGCGATCAAGGCCTCCGGCCTGGCGATGAAATAGCCGCGCTTAGATCACCCGCGAAAACCGCTGCCGGTTCTGGTGTTCCAGGTACGTATCGAACACCATGCACACCGACCGCACCAGCAAGCGCCCGGCAGGCAATACGCGAATGCCCTGGGCGTCGAGCTCGATCAGGCCGTCGGTGGCCATGGTCTCCAGTTGCGGCCAGATCTCGTCGAAGTACCCGCGAAAATCAATGTTGAAGGCCTGTTCGATGCGTTCGAATGCCAGGCTGAAATTACAGATCAACTGCTGAATCACCTCCCGCCGCAACCGATCGTCCGTGGTGCAGACCAAGCCACGGCTGGTGGCCAGTTGCGCGCCGGCCAAGGTGTTCTGGTAGCCGTTGAGGTCGCTGCTGTTCTGGCAGTACAGGTCGCCGATCTGGCTGATTGCCGACACGCCGAGCCCGATCAGGTCGCAGTGACCGTGAGTGGTATAGCCCTGGAAGTTGCGTTGCAGGGTGCCTTCTTCCTGGGCGATGGCCAATTCGTCATCGGGCAGGGCGAAATGGTCCATGCCGATGTAACGATAGCCGGCCAGGGTCAGTTGCTCGATGGTGGTGTGCAGCATCAGCAGTTTTTCGGCGGGCGACGGCAGGTCGTCGGTGTTGATGCGCCGCTGGGGCATGAAACGCTCCGGCAGATGCGCGTAGTTGAACACCGACAGGCGGTCCGGTTGCAGCTTGATCACTTCTTCCACGGTGCGCGCGAAGTTGATCGGCGTTTGCTTGGGCAGGCCGTAGATCAAGTCGATGTTGATCGAGCGAAATTGCAGGGTGCGCGCCGCGTCGATCACCGCGCGGGTTTCCTCCAGGCTTTGCAGGCGATTGACCGCCCGTTGTACCTCGGGGTCGAGGTCTTGCAGGCCCACGCTGATACGGTTGAAACCCAGCTCGCGCAACAGGCCCATGGTGGCCCAGTCGGCTTCGCGCGGGTCGATCTCGATGCCGTAGTCGCCGGAATCATCCTCAAGCAAATTGAAGTGCTGGCGCAGGCAGGCCATGACCTGGCGCAATTCGTCGTGGCTGAGAAAGGTGGGGGTGCCGCCGCCGAAATGCAGCTGTTCAACCGGCTGTTTCGGGTCGAGGTGGCAGGCCACCAGTTGAATCTCCTGCTCAAGGCGTTGCAGGTAGGCGTGGGCGCGACCACGGTCCTTGGTGATCACCTTGTTGCAGGCGCAGTAGTAGCAGATGTTCGCGCAGAACGGCACATGCACATACAGCGACAATGGTCGCACGGCCTTGCGGCTTTCGCGCAGGGCATGGAGCAGGTCGAAGGTGCCGACCTGGCTGTCGAATTGTACGGCGGTGGGGTAGGACGTGTAGCGCGGTCCTGCCAGGTCGTAGCGATGAATCAGATCGGTATCCCAACGAATGGCGTCGAGCATGCGGGCGTCCCCCGGATAGGCTAGTGGGCCGAGTCTAGGGGCTGTGCGGGGCAGGCACCTTGATTTGCATCAACAGGGAGCGGCGCTATGCCACATGGCCCTTTAGTGGCCCATTAGCCAGTGCTGATGCGGCCCCGGCAAGGTCCATATGCCAAACACCATCACCAGCAAGCCACCGGCCATACGCACACTGCGTTTACGCAAGAGTGCGGTCACGCGTTCGGCCGCGAGCCCTGTCGCCAGCAACACTGGCCAGGTGCCCAGGCCGAACGCCAGCATCAGCAGCGCACTGTCCAGCGCATTGCCCTGGCTAGCGGCCCACAGCAGCGTGCTGTAGACCAACCCGCACGGCAACCAGCCCCACAGCGCGCCCAACAGCAAGGCGCGCGGCAGGCTGGACACCGGCAGCAAACGGTTGGCAACCGGTTGGATATGCCGCCACAGGCCGCGCCCGAGGCTTTCGATGCGGGTCAGCCCGCTCCACCAGCCGGCCAGGTACAGGCCCATGCAGATCAGCAGTGCACCCGCGAGCACCCGCATGAGCATCGCCGCCGGGCTATTGGCCACGGCCCAGCCGGCCAGGCCGATCAACAGCCCGGCGGTGGCATAACTGAAGATGCGCCCCAGGTTGTACGCCAGCAGCAGGCGAAACCTGCGGCGTCGTTGCTCCTTGGGAATGGCCAGGGTCAGCGCGCCCATCAGCCCGCCGCACATGCCCAGGCAATGGCCGCCGCCCAGCAAGCCCAGGATCAGCGCGGAGACCAGCAAGGGGGCCAATTCAAGCATGGGGCGGGTCTTGGGGCTTGGGCGGTTGTTCGGCGCTATTGGCTTCGTCGACGGCGGCCAGGTGGTTAGGGTCCTGGTCATCGAACAGCACGCTGTGGGCCGGGCCGTCGAGGTCGTCGTACTGGCCGCTGTCCACGGCCCAGAAAAAGATGTAAATGGCGATCGCCACGATCAGCAGCGCCGCTGGAATCATCACGTATAAAGCTGGCATCTGCACTCCATGCCCGCGCGGCTCACGCCGGCAGCGGGCGGGTGATTGAGGGGGCGCCGCCTGCTGGCGCGCTCGGCAGGCGAGTCAGGCGCAGGGCGTTGAGCACCACGGTCAACGAACTGATGGACATGCCGACCGCCGCCCAGATGGGGGTGATCCAGCCGAGGGCGGCAAACGGCAGCATCAGGCCATTGTATAGACCCGCCCACAGCAGGTTTTCAATAATCACCCGTCGGGTGCGTCGGGCCAGGCTGAAGGCCTGTACCAGGGCGTCCAGGCGGTTGGACAGCAGCACCGCATCGGCGCTGGTCTTGGCCAGGTCGGTGGCCGAGCCCATGGCCACGCTGATATCGGCGGCGGCGAGTACCGGTACGTCATTGACGCCGTCGCCGAGCATCAGCACCTTGCGGCCTTCCTTGTGCAGTTGTTGCAGCACCTGCAACTTGTCATCGGGGCGCAGGCCACCGTGGGCCTCGTCGATACCCAGCTCAAGGGCGACGCTGGCGACCATCGGCGAGCTGTCCCCCGACAGCAGCAGCGTGCGCCAACCGCGCGCCTTGCACGCGGCGAGCAGGGCGGGGGCGTCGCTGCGCAGGCGGTCGTCCAGCACGAACCAGGCGAGGGCACCGTCGCGGTCGCCCAGCAGCAGCCATTGCCCGGCGTCGTCCGGTGAAGCAGGGGCCGGGCAACCACTGAGTTCACACACAAAACCCGGCTGGCCGATGCGCAATAAGCGCCCGCCCACACAACCCTCCAGGCCCAGGCCCGGGGAGCTGAGTACCTCATCGGCGGCCAGCGGCGCGCGGCCAAAGGCCCGGGCAATCGGGTGTTCCGAGCGGTTTTCCAGGGCGGCCGCAAGGCTCAGGCAGCGGTCGCTGCTCAGTTCGCCCAACGGCCGAATCGCCCGCAGTGCCAAGCGGCCCTCGGTGAGGGTGCCGGTCTTGTCGAAAATCACCGTGTCGATCTGGTTCAGGCCTTCCAGCACATGACCGCGAGTCAGCAGCAGCCCGAGTTTATGCAGGGTCCCGGTGGCGGCGGTGAGGGCCGTCGGCGTGGCCAGGGACAAGGCGCACGGGCAAGTCGCGACCAGCATGGCCAGTACGATCCAGAATGCTCGCGATGCATCCAGTTCCCACCACAGCAGGCCGATCAGCGCGGCGGCGATCAGCGAACACAGCAAGAACCACTGCGCGGCGCGGTCGGCGATTTGCGCCAGGCGCGGCTTCTCGGCCTGGGCCCGTTCCAGCAGGCGCACAATGGCGGACAAACGCGTCTCATGGCCCAGGGCGCGCACTTGGACGGTCAACGGGCCCTCGACATTCAGGGTGCCGGCCGTGACCGCATCACCGACCTGACGCGGTTGCGGCAGGTACTCGCCAGTGAGCAGCGATTCATCGATGCTGGACTGGCCGTCGAGGATTACACCATCCGCCGGCAGCACCGCGCCCGGATGCACCAGTACACGGTCGCCCAGGGCCAGTTCGCTCAACAGGATGCGCTCGCTCTGGCCATCGGCCTGCACGCGCAGGCACGAGGCGGGCAACAGGTTGACCAACTGCGCAGTGGCCGCCGCCGTGCGCTCGCGGGCACGCCGTTCCAGGTAGCGCCCCGCCAGCAGGAACAGCGCAAACATGCCCACCGCATCGAAGTAGAGTTCGCCGACACCGGTGATCGCGGTCCAGATTCCCGCCAGATAAGCCCCGCCAATGGCCAGGGAGACCGACACGTCCATGGTCAGGTGGCGCGTGCGCAAGTCGCGCATGGCGCCCTTGAAGAACGGCGCGCAGCTGTAGAACACGATGGGCGTGGTCAGAAACATCGCAACCCAACGCAAGATGACGTGCAGTTCCGGGCTCAGGTCGATATTGAATTCGGGCCAGGTGGCCATGGTCGCCATCATCGCCTGGAACCAGAGCAGCCCGGCCACTCCGAGTTGACGCAGGGCCAGGCGGTTTTCGCCGGCCAGTTGCTCGGCGGCGCGGTCGGCTTGATACGGGTGAGCGGCGTAGCCGATATGGCGCAGTTCACTGAGCACCTGGCTCAGTGGCAGTTGCCCGTCGGCCCAACGCACTTGCAGGCGATGGTTGGACAGGTTCAGCCGCGCCTCGGCCACGGCGGGCAGGCTGCGCAGGTGTTTTTCGATCAACCAGCCACAGGCGGCGCAGCTGATGCCTTCCATCAGCAGGGTGGTTTCAGCCAGTTCGCCCTGGTGGCGCACGAACGGTTTTTGCACGTCGGCGCGGTCGTACAGCGCCAGTTCGTCCACCAGTTGCACCGGCAGCGTTTCGGGGTTGGCCGAGGCTTCGCTGCGGTGCTGGTAATAGCTTTCCAGGCCGCCGGCGACGATGGCTTCGGCGACTGCCTGGCAGCCCGGGCAGCAGAGCTCACGGCGCTCGCCGAGGATATCGGCGGTGAACCGGCTGCCCGGCGGAACGGGCAGGGCGCAGTGGTAGCAGGGAGTTGGGCTGGTCATTGGTTTGGATCTTGGTTGGCTGGGAGGGCCTCATCGGGGGCAAGCCCCCTCTCACAGGGGAACGCATTCCAACTGTGGAGGGGGCTTGCCCCGGATGCGCGAAGCGCGGGCTTTTACTTCTTGAGGTCTTCGGCCCCTTGCAGCGGCTCGTCGCCCAGCAGCAAGTCCTTGTCGTGGCTGACCTCTTCTTCTTCGAACAGGCGCCAGGTCTTGTCGCCTTCCACCCCCAGCAGTTCCACGAAGCGGCGGCCTTCGACCTTGTCGGTGACCTGGCCGATGTAGCGGCCGGGTTCGCTGTCGCTGCGGGCCAGGTTGATCTTGCGATCCTTCTCCGGCTGGGTCGGGGAAATCAGATTGAGTTCCAGGGTGGTCGGGTTGCTGTAGCCGGTGAGGTTCAGCTCGACTTCACCGGTCAGTTCATCCAGATGCAGCTTGGCGCGCAATTGCAGGGTCTGGCCCAGGCGTTCGCGGTCCAGGGAACGGTTGATGCCCTTGCCAGCCTCGTAGTAATTGTCGTTGACCAGGTTGTCCGGGTTGTTCACCGCGATGGTTACCATGGACAAGGTCAAGGTCACCGAGCAGGCGAGGATTCCAATGATGATCCAGGGCCAGAGGTGCTTGTACCAAGGGCTTGCGGCAGTGGTTGCGGGCATTCTCGTGTTCCCTGTTTAACGAACTTGTGGGCCGATGAACCGGCTCTTGGCTTCAATACGGACGCTGGTGTCATCGGCATCCTTGAGGATGAAGGTCACCTCGTTGGTACTCGACGGCAGTTGTTCCGGCGCGCTCGACAGCTCCACCGGCATGCTCACGATATCCCCGGCGGCCACTTTGATTTCGCGTCGGCCTTGCAGCTTGAGGTCCGGCAGGCCGGCGGCGTCGAGCACGTAGGTGTGGTCGCGCTGGTCTTTGTTCATGATCTTCAGGCTGTAGACGTTTTCGATACGGCCTTCGGCGTTTTCGCGGTACAGCACGCGGTCTTTGCTCACGTCGAAACCCACCAGTGAACGCATGAAAAACGCGGCGGCCAACAGGCTCATCATCGCCAGCAGCACCAGGGCGTAACCGATCAGGCGTGGGCGCAATTTGTGGGTCTTTTGCCCCGACAGGTTGTGTTCGGTGGTGTAGCTGATCAGGCCGCGCGGGTAGTCCATCTTGTCCATGATGTTGTCGCAGGCGTCGATGCACGCGGCGCAACCGATGCACTCGATCTGCAGGCCGTCGCGGATGTCGATCCCGGTGGGGCACACCTGTACGCACATCGTGCAATCGATGCAGTCGCCCAGGCCCTGGGCCTGGTAGTCGCTACCTTTTTTACGCGGGCCGCGCAGTTCGCCACGGCGCGGGTCGTAGGACACGATCAGGGTGTCTTTGTCGAACATCACGCTCTGGAAACGGGCGTATGGGCACATGTAGATGCACACCTGTTCGCGCAGCCAGCCGGCGTTGCCGTAGGTGGCGAGGGTGAAGAAACCCACCCAGAAATACGACCAGCCGTCGGCCTGGCCGGTGAAGAAGTCGAACACCAGTTCGCGGATCGGCGAGAAGTAGCCGACAAAGGTCATGCCGGTGACAAAACCGATCAATAGCCACAGGGTGTGCTTGCTGAATTTGCGCAGGAACTTGTTGGCGCCCATCGGCGCCTTGTCCAGCTTGATGCGCTGGTTGCGGTCGCCTTCGGTGACTTTTTCGCACCACATGAAGATCCATGTCCACACGCTTTGCGGGCAGGTATAGCCGCACCACACGCGGCCGGCGTACACCGTGATAAAGAACAGGCCAAACGCCGCCACGATCAGGATGCCCGACAGCAGAATGAAGTCCTGAGGCCAGAAGGTCGCGCCGAAAATGAAGAACTTACGCTCCGGCAGGTTCCACCATACGGCCTGGTGGCCACCCCAGTTCAGCCACACCGTGCCGAAGTAGAGCAGGAACAGCCCGGCACCGCCGAGCATGCGCAGGTTGCGGAACAGGCCGGTGAACGCGCGGGTGTAGATCTTCTCGCGCGCGGCGTAGAGATCGACCGTTTTAGTGTCGGTTTTGGCAGGCGGGGTAACGTCATGTACCGGTATCTGGTCTCTCATCATTGCATCCCACGGCGGTGGAGATTTGCCTCGGTCAGTACGTGCCGGCCGCGGTCAAATTAAGGGTCTTGCAGTGGCTTAATGATACGCCCCCGATGGTACGCCAAGGGTGCGACCTTTGGTCGCGTTGGGGGAAATCAATTGATGGTGTACGTGATCTGGATCAATTGACTTGGGAAGTATGGACGGTTTTGGCGGGGCAAGCCTTCAAAACACCAAGGATCCAATGTGAGAGGGGGCTTGCTCCCTCCCACATTTGTCTTTCTGTATTTCTTAAGTAATGGTCAGCCTTACTGGCCCTCAGCCTTCTTGTCCCCATGGGACAAGCTGTACACATACGCCGCCAACAAATGCACTTTGTCGTTGCCTTGCAGTTGCTCCTGCGCCGGCATCTGGCCCTGGCGGCCATAACGGATGGTCTGTTGCAGTTGGGCGAAGCTTGAGCCGTAGATGAACGCACCGGGGTGGGTCAGGTCGGGCGCGCCCATGGCGGGGGTGCCTTTACCGGCCGGGCCGTGACAGGCCACGCAGTTGGCGGCGAAGAGTTTTTCGCCGTTGGCCACGTCAGCCTTGGCGCCTTCCGGCAAGGTGCGACCGTCGAGCTTGGTCACCACAAAGCCCGCTACGTCGGCCACGCCTTGCTCGCCGATGACTGCGGCCCAGCCCGGCATCACCGCGTGGCGGCCTTTCATGATGGTTTCCTTGATGGTGTTCGCCTCGCCACCCCAGCGCCAATCGGCGTCGGTCAGGTTGGGGAAACCGTAGGCACCCTTGGCGTCGGAACCGTGGCACACCGAGCAGTTGGAGGCGAAAAGGCGGCCGCCCATCTTCAAGGCTTGCGGGTCCTTGGCCACCTCTTCAATGGGCATCGACGCGAATTTGGCGAAGATCGGCCCGAACTTGGCGTCCGACCTGGCCATTTCCTTTTCCCACTCGTGGACGCCGGTCCAGCCGGTCTGGCCATTGGCGAAGGGCGTTTGTTTTTCAGTGTCGAGGTAGTTGTAGCCCGGCAGCAGGCCTTTCCAGTTGCCCAGGCCGGGGTAGAGCACCAGGTAACCGAGGGCAAACACGATGGTGCCAACGAACAGCATGAACCACCACTTGGGCAGTGGGTTGTCGTACTCCTCGATGCCGTCGAACGAGTGGCCGACGGTTTCGTCGGTTTGTTCGGCGCGCTGGCCCTTGCGGGTCGACAGCAGCAGCCAGGTCAGGGCGAAGATGGTGCCCAGGCTGAGGACTGTGACGTACAGACTCCAGAACGTAGTCATTCTTTGTTACTCCTAGAAGCTTGCTCGACGTGCTTGATGGCTTCGGGGTCATCCGCAAAGGGCAGCAAGGTCGCGTCTTCAAACTCCGACTTGCGCTTGGGGCTGAACACCCACAACGCCAGACCGATAAAAGCCACCATCACGACAACGGTGCCCAGGCCACGAATCATCCCGATATCCATGAAGAATCACCGTTTGCTTTTGATGATGGTGCCCAGGCCCTGCAGGTAGGCCACCAGTGCGTCCATTTCGGTCTTGCCCTTCACGGCTGCGGCTGCACCGGCGATATCTTCGTCGGTGTAGGGCACGCCCAGGGTGCGCAAGACTTCCATCTTCTTCGCGGTGTCCTTGCCGTCGAGCTTGTTTTCCACGAGGAACGGGTACGCCGGCATTTTCGACTCGGGCACAACGTTGCGCGGGTTGTACAAGTGCGCACGCTGCCAGTCATCGGAGTAACGCCCGCCCACACGGGCCAGGTCCGGGCCGGTACGCTTGGAACCCCACAGGAACGGGTGGTCCCATACGCTTTCACCGGCCACCGAATAGTGGCCATAGCGTTCGGTTTCGGCACGGAACGGCCGGATCATCTGCGAGTGGCAGCCGACACAACCGTTGGCGATGTAGACGTCGCGGCCTTCCAGTTCAAGGGCGGTGCGTGGCTTCATGCCTTCGACCGGCTTGTTGGTGACATCCTGGAAAAACAGCGGAACGATCTGGGTCAGGCCGCCGATGCTCACGGCGATGACCATGAAGAAGGCCAGCAGGCCGATATTCTTCTCGACTACTTCATGCTTCATCAGTGGGCTCCCACAACGGCGATCTTGGCGGCGGCTTCGGCTTGTGCAGGGTCCGAGGCACGCACGGTGCGCCAGACGTTGTAGGCCATGAACAGCATGCCGGCGGCAAAGAACGCACCGCCCAGGGCACGGACAATGTAGCCAGGGTGGCTGGCTTGCAGCGCTTCGACGAAGGAGTAGGTGAGGGTGCCGTCATCGTTGATCGCACGCCACATCAGGCCTTGGGTGATGCCGTTGACCCACATCGAGGCGATGTAGAGCACGGTACCGATGGTCGCCAGCCAGAAGTGCGTGTTGATCAGCCCGACGCTGTGCATCTGCGCGCGGCCGAACAGCTTGGGAATCATGTGGTACAGCGCGCCGATGGAGATCATTGCCACCCAACCGAGGGCACCGGCGTGTACGTGGCCGATGGTCCAGTCGGTGTAGTGGGACAGCGAGTTGACGGTCTTGATCGCCATCATCGGCCCTTCGAAGGTCGACATGCCGTAGAACGCCAGGGACACCACGAGAAAGCGCAGGATCGGGTCGGTGCGCAATTTATGCCAGGCGCCCGAGAGGGTCATCATGCCGTTGATCATGCCGCCCCAGCTCGGGGCCAGCAGGATGATCGACATCGCCATGCCCAGGGACTGCGCCCAGTCCGGCAGGGCGGTGTAGTGCAAATGGTGCGGACCGGCCCAGATGTACAGGGTGATCAGTGCCCAGAAGTGCACGATGGACAGGCGATACGAGTAAATGGGACGTTCGGCCTGTTTAGGCACGAAGTAGTACATCATCCCCAGGAAACCGGTGGTGAGGAAAAAACCTACGGCGTTGTGGCCGTACCACCACTGGATCATCGCGTCCGTCGCGCCGGCGTAGGCCGAGTAGGACTTGAACAGGCTGACCGGCAACGACGCGTGGTTGACGATGTGCAGCATCGCCGTGACCACGATGAAGGCACCGTAGAACCAGTTGCCCACGTAGATATGTTTGGTCTTGCGCTTGACGATGGTGCCGAAGAACACCGCACCGTAGGTCACCCAGACAATCGCCAGCAAAATGGCGATCGGCCATTCCAGCTCGGCGTATTCCTTGGTGGTGGTGTAGCCCAGCGGCAGGCTGACGATGGCGCCGATGATGACCGCTTGCCAACCCCAGAAGGTAAAGGCGGCGAGGCCGTCGGAGATCAGCCGCGTCTGGCAGGTGCGCTGCACGACATAGTAAGAGGTGGCAAACAGCGCGCATCCGCCGAAAGCGAAAATCACCAGGTTGGTGTGCAGTGGGCGTAGACGGCCGAAGGTCGTCCAAGGCAGGTCGAAATTCAATTCCGGCCAAACCAGTTGCGAGGCGATGAACACCCCGAGCCCCATGCCAAGGATCCCCCAGACCACCGTCATGATGGCGAACTGGCGGACTACCTTATAGTTATAAGCAGTCGGACTGATTGCTGTGCTCATTCTAAGGTTCCACGGTTTAGGTTTTTTTATAGGTAAAATCGGCCGCAAGTATGGAGAAAGCGAGGGGCCATTGCAACGCAACGGCTGACCTGGATCAATGCGTTCCACGCCAGATTCTGCGCCCTTTCCATGTTTGGCGTAAGGACAAATCCGAAATGGAAAGCTGATCAAGTGGACAGGAAAATTGCGGGGTCACAACGGGTGTCGTTGGGCGTACCGCAATCGCTGCGCTTGAAAGCAAGCGTAGACCCGAATGGCAGGAGGGGAAAGGTGTGCTTTGGAAGGGTGCGACACTTGGTCGCGCCAAAAGATGCCGCACGGTAGCGAGCGAACAAAAAACCTGTGGCAAGGGATCTTGCTGGGGTAAGGGAGCAAGCTCCCCGCAAAAAGTGACCGCCCCAGGGTCGGGGCGGTCGTCAACGCTTACTGCGGTTGGGCTTGCGGCGTTGCGCCGTTGGCGTTATGGGACAGGCTGTACACGTAAGCCGCCAGCAAATGCACCTTGTCATTGCCTTGCAGCACGTCCTGCGCCGGCATCTGGCCCTGGCGGCCGTGGCGGATAGTCTGCTGCAACTGCGCCAGGCCGGTGCCGTAGATATAACCGCCGGGCAGCGTCAGGTTCGGCGCGCCCATGGCTTCCATGCCGTGGCCTTGTGGGCCATGGCAGGCTACGCAGGTGGTGTTGAACGCAGCTTGACCGGCGGCCAGGTCAGCAGTGCTGTCGGCCGGCAGTGGCAGTTTGGCCAAGTCGTGACGCACATAGGCGGCGACGTTTCTTACACCATCATCACCCAATATCTCACCCCAGGCCGGCATCGCCGCGTGGCGACCGTTCAGGATGGTGGTCTTGATCGCTTCGGCCGAACCGCCCCAGCGCCAGATAGTGTCTGCCAGGTTAGGGAAACCGTACGCGCCCTTGGCATCCGAACCGTGGCACACCGCGCAGTTGGAGGCGAACAAACGCCCGCCCATTTTCAGCGCTTGCGGGTCCTTGGCCACTTCTTCCACGGGCATGGCCGAGAATTTGGCGAAGATCGGCCCGAACTTGGCGTCGGCCTTGGCCATTTCCTTGTCCCACTCCTTGGCCTGGGTCCAGCCGCCTTCATAACCGGGCAATATGCCTTTCCAGTTGCCCAGGCCCGGGTAGAGCACCAGGTAGCCGACGGCAAACACCAGGGTGCCGGCGAACAGCATGAACCACCACTGCGGCAGGGGGTTGTCGTATTCCTCGATACCGTCGAAGGCGTGGCCCATGGTCTGGTCGACGCTGCCCTTGGTCTCGCCCTTGCGGGTGCCGATCAACAGCCAGGTCAGGCCGATCAGGCTGCCGATGGTCAGTACACAGATCCATGTACTCCAGAATAGGGTCATGGCCGGGTGCTCCTTATTGCAGGCTCTTCTTGAGCGTCGGATGGAGAAGGTTCATCGGCGAAGGGCAGCAGGCGCGCCTGCTCGAATTCCGCATTGCGGCGGTTGTTGAACACCCACAGTGACAGGCCGATAAAGGCGATGGCGACGACCAGCGTGCCAAGGCCGCGGATGGTGCCCGCATCGAATTCAAATCCCATGGCTCACCTCTTGCTCTTGATGGCGGTGCCGAGCACTTGCAGGTATGAAACCAGCGCGTCCATTTCGGTCTTGCCCTTGAGGCTGGCGACGGCGCCACTGATGTCGTCGTCGGTGTACGGCACGCCGAGGGTGCGCATCACCTTCAACTTGCTCTCGGTGTGGCTGCTGTCGACCTGGGCCGTGACCAGCCATGGATAGGCCGGCATTTTCGACTCCGGTACCACGTTGCGCGGGTTGTACAAGTGCGCGCGATGCCAGTCGTCCGAGTAGCGTGCGCCGACGCGTGCCAGGTCCGGCCCGGTGCGCTTGGAACCCCACAGGAAGGGGTGGTCCCACACGCTTTCACCGGCGACCGAGTAGTGGCCGTAACGTTCGGTTTCGGCGCGGAACGGACGGATCATCTGCGAGTGGCACTGTACGCAGCCTTCGCGGATGTAAATGTCGCGGCCTTCCAGTTGCAGCGCGGTGTAGGGCTTCATGCCTTCGACCGGCTTGTTGGTCACGTCCTGGAAGAACAGCGGGACGATCTGGGTCAGGCCGCCGATACTCACGGCGAGTACCATCAGCAACATCAGCAGGCCGACGTTTTTTTCAATCGTTTCGTGTTTCATCACGGACTCCTCAGGCCAACTGCGCAGTGGCAGTGGCTTCGACAGGCTGCGGCGAACGCACGGTGCGCCACGTGTTGTAAGCCATCAGCAGCATGCCGCTGAGGAACACCGCGCCGCCCACCAGCCGCACGATGAAGCCTGGGTGGCTGGCCACCAGGGTTTCGACGAAGGAGTAGGTCAAGGTGCCGTCTTCGTTGACCGCACGCCACATCAGGCCCTGGGCGATGCCGTTGACCCACATCGAAGCGATGTAGAGCACGGTGCCGATGGTGGCCAGCCAGAAGTGCGCGTTGATCAGGCCGAGGCTGTACATCTGCTCGCGACCGAAGATTTTCGGGATCATGTGGTACAGCGCGCCGATGGAGATCATCGCCACCCAACCCAGCGCCCCGGCGTGTACGTGGCCGATGGTCCAGTCGGTGTAGTGGGAGAGGGCGTTGACGGTCTTGATCGCCATCATCGGACCTTCGAAGGTCGACATGCCGTAGAAGGCCAGGGAGACAACAAGGAAGCGCAGGATCGGGTCGCTGCGCAACTTATGCCAAGCCCCCGAGAGCGTCATCATGCCGTTGATCATGCCGCCCCAGCTTGGCGCCAGCAGCACCAGCGACATCACCATGCCCAACGACTGCGCCCAGTCCGGCAGCGCGGTGTAGTGCAAGTGGTGCGGGCCGGCCCAGATGTACAGGGTGATCAGCGCCCAGAAGTGCACGATGGACAAGCGATAGGAATACACCGGGCGCTCGGCCTGCTTGGGTACGAAGTAGTACATCATCCCCAGGAAACCGGCGGTGAGGAAAAAGCCTACCGCGTTGTGCCCATACCACCACTGCACCATGGCATCCGTCGCACCGCCGTAGAGGGAGTAGGACTTGGTCAGGCTGACCGGGATTTCCAGGTTGTTGACGATATGCAAAATCGCCACGGTGATGATGAACCCACCGAAGAACCAGTTACCGACGTAAATGTGCTTGGTGTTGCGCTTCATCACCGTGCCGAAGAACACGATGGCGTAGGCCACCCAGACAATGGTGATCAGGATGTCGATCGGCCATTCCAGCTCGGCGTATTCCTTGGAACTGGTGTAGCCCAGCGGCAAGGTGATCGCGGCCAAGAGGATGACCAACTGCCAGCCCCAGAAGCAGAACGCGGCGATTTTCGGCGCGAACAGCTGAGTCTGGCAGGTGCGCTGCACCGAGTAGAACGAGCTGGCAAACAGCGCGCAGCCACCGAAGGCGAAGATCACCGCGTTGGTGTGCAGCGGGCGCAAGCGGCCGAAGCTGGTCCAGGGCAAATCGAAGTTGAGCGCGGGCCAAACCAATTGGGCGGCGAGAAAAACCCCGAGCCCCATGCCGACGATGCCCCACACCACCGTCATAATGGCGAATTGGCGGACCACCTTGTAGTTATAGGCGGTACTTAAAGTAGTGTTCATGGTTCCCCATCCACGGTTCAACCCAAGCAAGTGCGGCACTTGGGCTGGAGTTATAGGCAGACTAAATAGCGAGGCAAGCATGGGCAAAGAGCACAAGGCCAGTATTGACGGGGATCAATGGGCGCAGTGTGCGCGGGAACATGGGTGGTTATGGGATGTCGCATCGGGCCCGGCGGCGGGTACCGCGCCGACGCTGATCCTGGCCCACGGCGCCGGCGCCCCGATGGACTCGTCTTTCATGAGCGACATGGCTGCACGCCTTGCCGGGCATGGCGTGAACGTGTTGCGCTTCGAGTTTCCCTATATGGCCCAGCGTCGGCTGGACGGCGGCAAACGCCCACCGAACCCGGCGCCGAAACTGCTGGGTGCCTGGCGTGAGGTGCATACCGTAGTGCGACGCCATGTCGCTGGGAAACTGGCCATCGGTGGCAAGTCGATGGGTGGGCGCATGGCCAGTTTGTTGGCCGATGAAGTCGGCGCCGATGGCCTGGCGTGCCTGGGGTATCCCTTCTATGCGGTGGGTAAGCCTGAGAAACCACGGGTCGAGCACCTGGCGGGCTTGAAAACACCGACGCTGATTGTGCAGGGCGAGCGCGATGCCTTGGGCAATCGGGCGGCGGTAGAAGGCTATGATTTGTCGCCGAGCATCGAGGTGATGTGGCTGGAGGCGGGGGATCATGACTTGAAGCCGTTGAAGGCTTCCGGGTTTAGCCATGAGCAGCATGTGGAGGCTGCGGCAGTGAGGGTGGCCGGGTTTCTCGGCGCCCTCTAGGGCCCTATCGGGGGCAAGCCCCCGATAGCGGTTTACCGGTTAAACCGCTCCACCAGCGAGTACTGGGTATTAGCGGTATGCGTCAGCTCTTCACTCAACTGCGCCGAGTTCAACGCCTGCTCCGAGGTCTGGTCCGCCAGCAACGCAATGGTGCTGATATTGCGACTGATCTCCTCGGCCACCGAGCTTTGTTCCTCGGTCGCCGCGGCGATTTGGGTTGTCATGTCGGTGATATGCGCCACCGCCTCACTGATGCCCACCAGCGCCTGGTCTGCTTCCATCACCCGCGCCACGCCTTCTTCGGCCTGGCGATGCCCGGCGTCCATGGTCTGTACGGCGGCGGAGGCGGTTTGCTGCAGCTTGGCGATCAGGGCATGGATCTGCCCGGTCGATTCAGCCGTGCGTTGCGCCAGTTGGCGAACCTCGTCAGCCACTACCGCAAAACCACGGCCCATTTCGCCGGCACGTGCCGCTTCGATGGCTGCGTTCAATGCCAGCAAGTTGGTCTGGTCGGCAATGCCTTTGATCACGTCAACCACGCCACCGATCTCATCGCTGTCCTTGGCCAACTGCGTGACGGTCACCCCCGTTTCCCCGACGGCCAGCGACAAGCGCTGAATCGCCTCGCGGGTTTCCCCGGCGATATCGCGACCGCGACCGGTCAGGCGGTTGGCCTCCTGGGTCGCATCGGCGGTGCGCTGCACGTGGCTGGCCACTTCCTGGGTCGTCGCCGCCATCTGGTTGACCGCCGTGGCCACCTGTTCGGTTTCGACGCGCTGGCGTTCCAGGCCGCTGGAGCTGTTGTGCGCCAGGGTGTTGGACTGCGCGGCTTGGTCGTTGAGGTGTTCGGCGGTGTCCTGCAAGCGCGTAAGACAGGTCTTCAGACGTGCCTCCTGGCTGAGGATCGACATCTCCAGGCGCGCCTGGGCGCCGCGGCTGTCGGTGTACATCTGCGCGATCAGCGGGTCGGACGTGGTTTGCTCGGCCAGGCGCAACAGGCGCTTGAGCCCGCGCTGCTGCCAGCTCAGGCCCAGCAGGCCCAACGGTACCGACAAGCCCGCCGCCAGGGCAAAGCCCCAGTGGGAATTGAGCGACGCGCCGATCATGAAACTTAACTGGCTGATCAGGATAAATGGCACCCAGTCCTGCAACACCGGCAGCCACTTGTCCCGCTGGGGAACGGCCGACTTGCCCTGGTTGATGCGTTGGTAGAGCGCTTCGGCCCGGCGGATCTGCTCGGTGGTGGGCTTGATGCGTACCGATTCGTAGCCGACCACCTGATTGCCTTCGAAGACCGGCGTCACATAGGCGTTAACCCAGTAATGATCGCCCGTCTTGCAGCGGTTCTTGACAATGCCCATCCATGGCAAGCCTTGTTTGAGCGTTGACCACATATGCCCGAACACTGCAGCCGGCACATCCGGGTGACGTACCAGGTTGTGCGGCGCACGCAGCAGTTCTTCACGGGAGAACCCACTGATCTCGACGAACGCGTCGTTGCAGTAAGTGATCACGCCTTTGGCATCTGTGGTGGAGATCAACCGTTGCTGAGCGGGGAAGGTACGTTCGCGCTGGGTAACGGGTTGGTTATTACGCATGGTTTTTTTATCCGCAAGGCTTTGAAGGGTTGTCGGCCGTGATCTGTGATTGTTGAGTGGATTTTCCGATAAGCAGTGTAGACACAGTCCCGGCGCAAGGGCGCGAGCATTCATGTGGCGTACACCGATGGGCTGCAGAGCGTGGGGTGTTTTTGCGGGCGTTCGGTTGTTTGAGGCGCAAAATCGACACGTCCCTTGGCAGGCTTTTTTCCTGGGCCATAAAAAATAGTTTTTGTCTGTCGGATGACGGGTCTTTTCCTAGACATAAATGACCATTTAAATAAGAATGTTCGGGGTAATTTGTAAGAGAAACGCCATAACCTCCTCCAAACGCTCCGGCGATTTGATTTTTTAGCTCAAAGACTCTAGTCGCTTTGCTTTCGAGTCTGTTCGTCGCGAGGAGGCGAGGGCGACGGCCGAAATAAAATGACATTGCGTAAAGGAGTACAGTGTGGCACTCGTTCCAGTCATTATTTGCGGCGGTGCGGGTAGCCGTCTGTGGCCTGTTTCCCGTTCAGCGCATCCCAAACCGTTTATTGAATTGCCAGATGGTGGCAATTTAATTCGGAAGACTTATGCTCGTGCCTTGGCTTTGGAGTCGGTCAGCGAAGTATTGACCATCACCAATCGTGATCTTTATTTCAAGACGCTCGATGAGTACGGCGCGCAGGCTCCGGAATTCACCAATTTAAGTTTCGTTCTGGAGCCATTCGGACGTAATACGGCTGCCGCAGTCGCACTCGCGGCCCAGGAAGTTGCACGAACTCATGGGCAAGATGCCATCATGTTAGTGCTGCCTGCCGATCACTTAATAGATAATCACGCTGCATTTGCCCAGGCCGTTTGCTCTGCTTCGGAACTGGCAAAAGACGGCTGGCTGGTGACGTTCGGTGTAAAACCGGAGTTTGCGGAAACCGGTTACGGCTATATCCAAAAAGATAATGACGGCCCCCTTGGTAATGGGTTCAAGGTCAAACGTTTCGTCGAGAAACCGGACCTGGAAACGGCTCAAGGGTATGTGGCGTCGGGCGATTATTTTTGGAACTCCGGCATGTTCTGCTTCCGCGCGGGTACGCTGATCCAAGAAATGCAACTGTGCGCGCCGGATGTATCCAGCGCCGTGGACGCGTGCCTCGCAGGTTCCGGCACGATGACGGGTCACAGCCACCGCAGCCTGCACTTGGAGCCGGGCAGCTTTGCCAGGGTGCCGGACATCTCCATCGACTTCGCACTGATGGAGCGCTCAAGCAAAGTGGCGACGGTGCCTTGTGACATCGGTTGGAGCGATATCGGTTCGTGGAACGCCATGAGTGAACTGTCCCCGGCGGATGAGCACGGCAATCGCATTGACGGCGAGGCTATTTGTCATAACTCCAACAACAACTATGTGCGCAGCCATCGCCGACTGGCGGCTTTGGTCGGCGTTCAAGACCTGATCATTGTCGACACGACCGATGCCCTGCTGGTTGCACACAAAGATCACGCGCAAGACATCAAGGCTATCACTGCTCAGTTGAAGAAAAATGGGCATCAGTCCCATCTGGACCACACCACCGTGCGCCGTCCGTGGGGGGCCTACACCACCTTGGAAGACGGGCAGCGGTTCAAGATCAAGCGCATTGTCGTCAAGCCCCAAGGTTCGTTGTCGCTGCAGATGCACCATCACCGCAGCGAGCACTGGATTGTGGTCAGCGGTATGGCACGCGTGGTCAATAATGACCGCGAATTTCTACTCAATACCAATGAATCAACCTTCATTCCTGCCGGGCACACCCATCGGCTGGAGAATCCGGGGGTCATTGACTTGGTATTGATCGAAGTGCAGAGCGGTGATTACTTGGGTGAAGACGATATCGTGCGGTTCGAGGATATTTACGGTCGGGCCGGCATCTGAGTCATGCGCCGTTGGAAACACGTTTGAGGGCTCGCGGTTTGCCCGGCATCGCTTGGGTTGGGGTAGAGGATTATTCACCCATTGGCGCAGGTTGCGATTTAAGTGCTGATGTTGCCCAGCGTGCCGCCTGCGAAGTTGCAGGGTATTGAAGTAAATGCACTGTCGGGATTGTTTGCGACGCAGAGATTTTGATGAGGTTCACACCGCCGTATTTACAGTTGAGCCGAATGTAAAGTGAAACTCCATTGCGCATGCCCAAGAGCATTCATGGGGCAATTGTGCCGCTGGTTTTTTGCTGGTGTAACAAGATCAATTTTTGGTAAGCGCGTCGCTTGGGCGTGCTCATGTTTTCGGATAGAACGGGTAATGGACTGTACTCTTCATTACGATCTGAGTAGGTCAGCCTCGTTCGTTATAGGATTTATTTTCGAAGGGGATTTTTCATGAAAAAAGCAATTATCACCGGTGTTACTGGCCAAGACGGTGCGTACCTTGCTCAGCTCTTGCTGGAAAAAGGCTACACCGTATATGGCACCTATCGCCGTACCAGTTCGGTCAATTTCTGGCGGATGGATGAGCTAGGTGTCACCCAGCACCCAAACCTGCACCTGGTCGAATACGATCTGACGGATCTGTCCTCCAGCATTCGTCTGCTGCAGACCACGCAGGCCACTGAAGTCTACAACCTGGCTGCCCAGAGCTTCGTCGGTGTGTCCTTCGACCAGCCGGTGACCACCGGTGAAATCACGGGCTTAGGCGCGGTCAATTTGCTGGAAGCCATCCGCATCGTTAACCCGAAGGTGCGCTTCTACCAGGCCTCTACTTCGGAAATGTTCGGCAAGGTTCAAGCGATTCCACAGGTCGAATCCACGCCCTTTTATCCGCGCAGCCCATACGGCGTTGCCAAGTTGTACGCGCACTGGATGACCATCAACTACCGCGAGTCCTACGGGATATTCGGGACCAGCGGTATCTTGTTCAATCACGAGTCGCCACTGCGCGGCCGTGAGTTTGTTACCCGTAAGATCACTGACTCCGTCGCCAAGATCACCCAAGGCAAACTGAGCGTCCTGGAGCTGGGCAACATGGACGCCAAGCGCGATTGGGGTTTTGCCAAAGAGTACGTGGAAGGTATGTGGCGCATGCTGCAAGTCGATGAGCCAGACACCTTCGTGCTGGCGACCAATCGCACTGAAACAGTACGTGACTTTGTATCGCTGGCATTCAAAGCGGTTGAGATCGACCTGGAATGGAAAGACAAGGGTGACCAGGAGCACGCGATTGACGCACGCACCGGCAATACCGTGGTGCGGGTCAACCCGAAGTTCTACCGACCTACCGAGGTGGAGTTGTTGATCGGCGATCCAGCAAAAGCCAAGGCGGTCCTGGGTTGGGAACCAAAAACCAGCCTGGAGGAACTGTGCCGGATGATGGTTCAAGAAGACTTGCGTCGTAACGAACAAGGCTTTTCGTTCTAAGGCCAGAAGGGCGCAGTCACTTGCGTTGCAGTGGGCGGGTTCTATTTGAACCCGTTCGGTCCTACTTATGTTGTTCAGGCCAAAGGTGAATAGCGGTGAAACATGTTCTGGTGACTGGAGCCAACGGCTTTGTCGGTAAAGTCCTGCTCGGGCAACTATTGGCGGCAGGCTATCGAGTAAGTTGTGCTTGCACTACGCCCAACCCGTCACCTCGTGAAGGCGTGGAGCAGGCCATACTGGATATCCGTGATCCAAGTGCCTGTGCGGCGACGCTTGAACGGTTAAAGCCAACCCATATTATTCACCTGGCGGCCATTTCCCACGTGCCAACCAGTTTTCAAGACCCTCTGCTGACTTGGAATACCAATGTCATGGGCAGCCTGAATCTGCTGGAAGCCGTGAAACAGAAGGCCCCGGATGCCTTTGTTGTGTTCGCCAGTTCCTCTGAAGTGTATGGCGAGGCGTTCAAGGCTGGCGTAGCGCTGGACGAAAGCAGCCCGTGCTTGCCGATGAACCCTTATGCGGCCAGTAAATTGGCTGCGGAGTTGGCACTCGAGCAGTATTTCAAGCAGGGTGTGCGAGGCGTGATTGCGCGCCCTTTCAACCATATTGGCAGCGGCCAGTCTCCTGACTTCGTGACGGCATCGTTTGCCCGACAGATCGCACGCATCGAAAGCGCAGAACAAGCGCCGGTCATGCAAGTCGGCAATCTGGAGGCATGCCGCGATTTCCTCGATGTGCAGGATGTGTGTGCCGCTTACGTGCAGTTGCTCAAGCTGAGCGATCGTCACGATTATCCCCGTTTGTTCAATATCGCATCGGGGCAGTCGCGCAAAATTCGCGACATTCTTGACGAGATGATCAGCCAAAGTACCGTGGCTATTTCTGTTGAGCTTGACCCTCAACGCTTGCGGCCGTCCGATATCCCGGTCGCGGTGGGTAACTGTGACCGCATCCGCAACGTGCTCGGCTGGCAGCCAACTATCCCGCTGGAAGACACCCTGGCTTCGTTGTTGGCTGACTGGCGGTCGCGCACAGACGCATAAAACGTGTCCTCACCGAGCAACTCGCGCCTACGATTTTTGCGGGCGCAACACCAACCCCAACGCCCCCCCAATCAACACCCCTCCATACACGTGCGCCATCGACAACGGCTCCCCCAACAGCAAAGCCCCCCACAACACCCCAAACGGTGGGATCAAAAACGTCGTGGTCATCGATTTCACCGGTCCGATGGATGTCAGCAGCCGGAAGTACAAAACATACGCGAACGCTGTACACACCAAGCCCAACCCCAGCAGCGACATCCACACCTGCCACCCACCCCAGCTCGCGGGCGGATGGCTGATGGCGCTGTAGGCAAACAACGGCAGCAGGAACAACGTGGCGCCGAGCATGCTGCCCAACGCCGACAGGCGGCTGTCCAAGCCGCCGCGTTGGTCCAACCAGCGCCGCGCCAGGAACCCGGCAAAGCCATAACAGGTGGTGGCCAGCAGGCAGGCCAGCGCGCCTATCAATAATTCCAGGTCAAACGCCACTGGCCCCGCGCGGGTCAGTACGCCCACGCCGAACAAGCCCAGGCACACGCCGGCGAGTTTCGAGGGGGTGAGGCGCTCGCTGAAGAACAGCCCGCCGATCAGTACGCCCATCAGTGGCGTGGTCGCGTTGAAAATCGCCGAATAGCCCGCCGGCAGCACTTGGGCCGCCAGCGAATACAGGGTTGCGGGGATGCCGGAGTTGATCACGCCCAGCAGCAGCACGGTCTTGAACTTGCCCTGGAAGTCCCAGCTCACCCGCATCACTGTCAACATCACCAGCAGCCCGGCGGCGGCAATCGATACGCGGAAAAACGCGGTGGGCACGGTGCCGATTTCCGGCGCAATAATGCGCATGAACAGGAAGCTCGCGCCCCAGATGGCAGCCAGCCCCAGCAGGTAGAGGGTGTCGACAGGTCTCACGCAACGCTCCTACATCAATCAGGCGGCGAGTGTTGCACGCCGCTTTCATTGATTACAGAACAAACCGCGTCACCAGCCCATTCAGGTCCACCGCCAGGCGCGACAGTTCCTGGCTGGCGGCGCAGGTTTGGGTGGCGCCGGCGGCGGTCTGGGTGGACAGGTCGCGAATATTCACCAGGCTGCGGTCCACCTCCCGCGCCACCAGTGCTTGTTGCTCGGCGGCGCTGGCGATCACCAGGTTGCGCTGGCTGATCTGCGAGATGGCGGCGGTGATTTTCTCCAGGGCGCTGCCGGCGCTGTTGGCCCGTTGCAGGGTTTGGCCGGCGTGTTCGGCGCTGCTGTTGAGGGCCTCGACGGTGTTCTGGGTACCTTGCTGGATGCTGGTGATCATCTGCTCGATTTCCTGGGTGGAGTCCTGGGTGCGCTGGGCGAGCGAGCGCACCTCATCGGCGACTACCGCAAACCCGCGCCCGGCTTCACCGGCGCGCGCGGCTTCAATGGCGGCGTTGAGCGCCAGCAGGTTGGTTTGCCCGGCAATGCCACGGATCACCTCCAGCACCTTGCTGATGTCCTGCGCCTGTACGGCCAGGCCTTCGGCCTTGTTCGAGGCGCCGAGCACTTCCTCCACCAGGTTCTGGATCGAACTGATGGTTTCGCTGATCTGGTAGTGGCCGTGCTTGCTGTCTTCGTCCGAGGCCTGGGACGCTTCGGCGCTGGACACCGCGTTACCCGCCACTTCGTCCACCGCTGCGCTCATCTGGTTGACGGCGGTGGCGGCCTGTTCGATTTCATCGTTCTGTGCCTGCAGGCCACGGGTGCTCTGGTCCATCACCGAACTCATTTCCTCGGCCGCCGAGGCCAGTTGCTGGGCCGACTCGCTGATGCCTCGGATGGTGCTCTGCAACTGCGCCTGCATGCTGGCCAGCGCGCTGAGCAGTTGGGCCGGTTCATCGGTGCCACTGACCTTGATCGGCTGGCTCAAGTCGCCGTTGGCGATGGTGCGTGCCACGCTCAGGGCCTGGGCGATTGGGTGGGTGATGCTGCGAGTCAACAACCAGGCCATCAGCAAGGTGGCGATCAGCGCACCCACGATAATCAGGCTGACCACCCACTGCGCGCTCGAATACATCTGTGCCGCCGAATCGGCGGCGGCCTCGACGCCGTTCTGGTTGAACACGATCAGGTTTTCCAGGCTCTGGCTGAGGACCGCACCCTGGGGGGCGAGGCGACTGACGAGCAGGTCGAGGGCGTCCTGCTGCTGATCCTTGTCCACCAGCGCGATCATTTGGCTAGCGATGGCGAGGTAGGTCGCCACATTGGTTCTCAGGGTTTTGAGCAACTCGCGTTCTTCGTCGTTGCTCAGCAAGGTTTCATGCCGGTCGAGCAAGGCTTGCAGCTCGCTGCCGGTGCGGGTGATCAGGCCTCGGCTGGTGTCACGCACCCGCGATTCGTCGGTGCTCACCATGCGCAGGGACTCCAGGCGGACCGTGGCGATCAAGGCGGCGCTGTCGTGGATGTTCTCGATGCTCGGCATCCAATTCTGTTCAATGACCAGCGCACTTTCGCGCAGCTTGACCATCTGGCCCAGCCCAAACAGCCCCACGATCACCAGCAAAGCGGCCAAAACCCCAAAACTCAGGCTGGCGCGCAGCCCGATCCGCATATTCCTCAACGACATCTCAATGCTCCTTGTGCGATTAAAACCTGCTCCCGTAGCGGTCTTTTGACCTTGTCAGGGCGGGAGAGGGCGCGCTGTATATCAAAGTGCCATCAAGCTAGTAATCGGGGTTTCCCTTACTTGGATCCAAAATCATGGCGCATTGCCAGGTTCAAGACCGTTGGCGCTTTTCCAGGGCGGGGTGGCAAGCCACGCGTTTGCGGGGCTAGAGGCGCGGCGGCGGGTGACGTGTGCGCACGTTTATTGACCGATTGGTCGACTTATAAAAAATCAAAATAAATGCATGAAGTGAACGAAGCTGTACAACGCGGCGTAAAAAATCGTCCTTCTCCTGCTCTCCTACACTGGCTAAGCTCAGGGCTTCCAGATGCCCGTTCGAGGTTTCCCGCATGCCGCAGTCCGCCCCCGCCATCGCCCGAATGATCCTCGATGGCTTCGATGATTACCGCGAGCACTTCCGCCAGATCACCGACGGCGCCCGCGAGCGATTCGAAAAGGCCCAGTGGCAACAGGGCCAGGCGGCGTCGGCGGCGCGCATCAACCTGTATGAGGACAAAGTTCTTGAGGTGACCACACGCCTGCGCGCCAGCTTCGATGCCGCGCTGTTGCTGAAGATTGACCTGTGGCCCCTGGTTAAAAGCGCCTACATCGGCCTGATCGACCTGCGCTTCGACGATGAACTGTCGGAGACCTGGTACAACTCGATCTTTTGCGGCCTGTTCAGCCACGACCTGATCAGCGACGGCTGCATGTTCATTCACACCACACGGCCAAGCCTGCGCCGGGCACGCGCGGCGCAAACTCGCACGTACGCACCGGCCGGCAACATTGCGCCGGTGCTGGCGCAAATTTTCACGGACTTCAGCTTCAGCGAACCCTACGCCGACTTGCCCGCCGACCTGCGGCGCCTCCAAGCGCAACTGCGCGAGAACCTGCCGGATTGGGTGTGCAAGGACCCGGACCTCAAGATCGAGCTGTTTGCCTCGGTGCTCTACCGCAACAAAGGCGCCTACCTCGTAGGGCGCATCTACACCCGTGACGAACAATGGCCCTTGGTGATCCCGCTGTTGCACCGCGAGGGGCAGGGGATCCAGATCGATGCGTTGATCACCGACGAAGCCGAGGTGTCGATCATCTTTTCATTCACCCGCTCCTACTTCATGGTCGACGTGCCGGTACCGGCGGAATTCATCGGCTTTCTCAAGCGCATCCTTCCGGGCAAACACATCGCCGAGTTGTACACCTCCATCGGCTTCTATAAACACGGCAAGTCGGAGTTCTACCGCGCGCTGATCAACCACCTGGCGACCACTGACGATCAATTCATCATGGCTCCCGGTGTGCGCGGCATGGTCATGAGCGTGTTTACCCTGCCGGGCTTCAACACCGTGTTCAAGATCATCAAGGACCGCTTCTCACCGTCGAAAAACGTCAACCGCGCCACGGTGATCGAGAAGTACCGCCTGGTTAAAAGCGTTGATCGTGTCGGGCGCATGGCCGATACCCAGGAGTTCGCCGACTTCCGTTTTCCGCTGAGCAAGTTCGAGCCCGAGTGCCTTGCCGAGCTGTTGGAAGTGGCCGCCGGCACGGTCGAGGTGGAGGGCGACACGGTGCTGATTCGCCACTGTTGGACCGAACGGCGCATGACCCCGCTCAACCTCTATCTCGACAACGCCAACCCCGCCCAGGTGCGTGAAGCCCTGGAAGACTACGGCCTGGCCATCAAGCAACTGGCGGCGGCCAATATCTTCCCCGGCGACATGCTGCTGAAGAATTTCGGTGTCACCCGCCACGGTCGCGTGGTGTTCTACGACTACGACGAGATCTGCTTTCTTACCGAAGCCAACTTCCGCCACATCCCCGCACCGCGTACCCCGGAGGATGAAATGGCCTCCGAGCCCTGGTACTCCATCGGCCCGCTGGACGTGTTCCCGGAAGAGTTCCCGCCGTTCCTGTTTGCCGATGCCGGCCAGCGCAAGCTGTTCAATGAACTGCACGGCGAGTTGTACAACGCCGACTATTGGAAGGGCCTGCAAGACGCGATTCGGGCCGGCAAGGTGATTGATGTGTTTCCGTATCGCAGAAAAGAGCCGCTGTAAGCGTCAAACGGCAAGAGAAAACCACACGGTGCTTACTGAGTGCTTGAAGCTTGCCGCTTGCTGCTGCTTTTCTGCGACAATCCGCCCCCTGCCTATATAGAAGACCCTTGCGTACCTGATGACCGACCAAGCGCCCACTATCGACCAACTGCTCAAAAACCTCGATCACGCCATGCTCGCCGACCGCCACCGCTTGCGTCGGCAGTTGCTTGAGCTGCGCAAGAAACCCGACGAGGAGAAGCTGGCGCAGTGGGTCACGCGCCTGCAGGCTTCCTGCGCCCAGGTCACGGCGCGGCGCGCCAGCCTGCCGGTGATTCGCTACGACGACAGCCTGCCGATCGCGGCCAAGCGCGACGAGATCAAGACGGCGCTGCAAAAGCATCAGGTGCTGATCATTGCCGGCGAAACCGGCTCGGGTAAAACCACCCAGTTACCGAAAATCTGCCTGGAGATCGGCCGCGGCCAGTACGGCCTGATCGGTCACACCCAGCCACGCCGGATCGCCGCGCGCAGCGTCGCCAGCCGCGTGGCCGAAGAGCTGGCCACGCCGCTCGGGGCGTTGGTCGGCTATCAAGTACGCTTCGAAGACCAGAGCGACTCCAATACCCTGGTCAAGCTGATGACCGACGGCATCCTGCTGGCGGAAACCCAGAACGACCGCTACCTGGAACGCTACGACACGATCATTGTCGACGAAGCCCACGAACGCAGCCTGAACATCGACTTCCTGCTGGGTTACCTCAAGACCCTGCTGCCGCGGCGCCCGGACCTGAAAGTCATCATCACCTCGGCGACCATCGACCTTGAACGGTTTTCCAAGCACTTCGACGATGCGCCGATTGTCGAGGTCTCGGGCCGCACCTTCCCGGTGGACACCTGGTATCGCCCGCTGACGCTGGAACAGGACGAGGAGGGCAACCGCGTCGAGGACGACTTGACCGTTGACCAGGCGATCCTCGCCACCCTCGACGAAATCGCCGCCTATGAGCGCAGCGAACGGCGCAGCCCCGGCGATGTGCTGGTGTTTTTGCCGGGCGAGCGCGAGATTCGCGACGCCGCCGAGATGCTGCGCAAGGCCCAGCTCAAGCACACCGAAATCCTGCCACTGTATGCGCGCCTGTCGCCGGCCGAGCAGCAGCGCATTTTCCAGTCCCACCCCGGCCGCCGGGTGGTGCTGGCGACCAACGTCGCGGAAACCTCGCTGACCGTGCCGGGCATTCGTTACGTGATCGACAGCGGCACCGCGCGCATCAGCCGCTACAGCTACCGCGCCAAGGTGCAGCGGCTGCCGATCGAGGCCATTTCCCAGGCCAGCGCCAACCAGCGTAAAGGCCGTTGTGGCCGGGTGGAGCCGGGCATCTGTATCCGCCTGTACAGCGAAGAAGATTTTATCGGCCGCCCGGAATTCACCGACCCGGAGATCCTGCGCACCAACCTGGCCGCCGTGATCCTGCAAATGCTGCACCTGCGCCTGGGCGAGATCACCGATTTCCCGTTTATCGAACCGCCGGATGGCAAGGCCATCAGCGACGGTTTCAACCTGCTGCAAGAGCTGTCGGCGGTCGACCGCAACAGCCAGCTCACGCCGCTGGGCCGTCAACTGGCGCGCCTGCCGGTGGACCCGCGCATGGGCCGCATGCTGCTCGAAGCCGCCAAGCTCGGCAGCTTGCAGGAAGTGCTGATCGTCGCCAGCGCGATGTCGATCCAGGATCCGCGCGAACGCCCGCCCGAGCGTCAACAGGCCGCCGACCAGGCCCACGCCCAATGGAAAGACCCGGACTCGGACTTCGCCGGGCTGGTCAACTTGTGGCGCGGCTTTGAAGAACAACGCCAGGCGCTCACCGCCAGCCCGCTGCGCAACTGGTGCCGCAAAAATTTCCTCAACTATTTGCGCCTGCGCGAATGGCGTGACTCCCATCGCCAGTTGAGCCTGATCTGCCGCGACATGCAGCTGGCCCTCAACAAAGAGCCGGCCGACTATCCGAAACTGCACAAGGCCGTGCTGGTGGGCCTGCTCAGCCAGATCGGCCAGAAGACCGAAGAGGGCGATTACCTCGGCGCGCGTCAGCGTCGCTTCTGGATTCACCCGTCATCGGGCATCGGCAAAAAACGCCCGCAATGGCTGATGACCGCCGAGCTGGTGGAAACCACCAAGCTCTATGCGCGCATGGTGGCCAAGATCGATGCCGACTGGATCGAGCCGTTGGCCGGGCACCTGATCAAGAAAAACCACTTCGAACCGCACTGGGAAAAAAAGCGCGGCCAAGTAGTGGCCTTCGAGCAGATCACCCTGTTCGGGCTGATTGTGGTCGGGCGCCGGCCGGTGCATTACGGGCCGATTGACCCGGTGGTGTCCCGCGAGCTGTTTATCCGCGAAGGCCTGGTGCGTGGCGAGATTCAGTCCCGCGCCAAGTGCCTCACGGCCAACCAGCAGTTGCTGGAGCAGCTCGACGAACTGGAAGCCAAGGCGCGCCGCCGCGACATCCTGGCCGACGAAGAAACTCTGTACGCCTTCTACGACGCGCGCTTGCCGGCGGAGATCCACCAGACCGCGACTTTTGACAGTTGGTACAAGGTCAACAGCCAGAAAGACCCGCAGTTGCTGATCATGCGTGAGGAAGATGTGCTGGCCCGCGAAGCCAGTGAAGTCACCGCCGCGCATTACCCGGACACCTTGCACCTGGGCGACCTGGCCCTGGCGCTCAGCTACCACTTCGAACCCAACCACCCGCGCGATGGCGTGACCTTGCGCGTGCCGGCGCCGCTGCTGCCGGCCTTGCCGCCGGAGCGCCTGGAATGGCTGGTACCGGGGTTGATCGAAGCCAAGTGCATTGCCTTGGTGCGCAACTTGCCCAAGGCCCTGCGCAAGAACTTCGTGCCGGTGCCGGACTTCATCAAAGCCGCGCTGCAACGCATCGAATTCGGCCAGGGCTCTTTGCCGCAGGCACTGGGCCGCGAACTGCTGCGCATGACCGGCGCGCGGGTCAGCGATGAAGCCTGGGCTGAAGCGGCGCAGCAGGTGGAAAACCACCTGAAGATGAACCTGGAAGTCGTCGACGCCCAGGGCAAGTTCCTCGGCGAAGGCCGTGACCTGGCCGAGCTGACCGCACGGTTCGCCGAAGCCAGCCAGGCCGCCCTGGCCGTGCCGCACACCGCGAAGAGCCAGCAACCGGTGGAGGCCAAAGTGTTCGCCGCCGTGGCCGAGAAAACCCAGCAGAACATCGCCGGGCTGTCGATGACCGTGTATCCGGCGCTGGTGGAAGAAAACGGCACGGTCAAGGAAGGGCGTTTTTCCACCGCAGCCGAAGCCGAGTTTCAGCACCGCCGCGCCTTGCAGCGTCTGTTGATGCAGCAACTGGCGGAACCGGCCAAGTTCCTGCGCGGCAAATTGCCCGGCCTGACTGAGTTGGGCCTGATGTACCGCGAATTGGGGCGTATCGACGCGCTGGTGGAAGACATCCTGCTGGCCAGCCTCGACACCTGCGTGCTGGACGGCGAAGCCAGCCTGCCGCGTGATGGCGCGGGCCTGGCCGCCTTGGCCGAGCGCAAGCGTGGCAGTTGGACCGAGCATGCCGAACGCCTGGCGCGCTTGACCCTGGACGTGCTGAAACTCTGGCATGGCCTGCAAAAGCGCTTCAAAGGCAAGATCGACCTGGCCCAGGCCGTGGCGCTCAACGATATCAAGCAGCAGTTGAGCAACCTGGTGTACCCGGGTTTTGTGCGCGAAACCCCGGCACAGTGGCTCAAGGAGCTGCCGCGATACCTCAAGGCCATCGAACTGCGCCTGGAGAAACTGCCGGGCCAGGTGCAGAAGGATCGGGTGTGGAGCGGCGAACTCGGCGGGTTGTGGGCGCAGTACCAGAACCGTCTGAATAAACATACCCAGGAAGGCAAGCGCGACCCTCAGTTGGAGCTCTACCGCTGGTGGTTGGAGGAATATCGCGTGTCGTTGTTTGGCCAGCAATTGGGCACCAAGGTACCGATTTCCGACAAACGCTTGAGCAAGCAATGGGGCCAGGTAGAGCCCTGAAGCCTTGCTCGGTTTCCAGCACACAGCAGGTTCAAATGTGGGAGGGGGCTTGCTCCCACATTTAAAAGAGGCGCTTTTGAGAGAGGGCGCCAAATTCCTGGGTTTGTGGCAAACTTCGCCGCTATAAATCCCGGGATCGCCGCAAACGGCGGCGGCCCGATGGAATAAAGCATTGCCAGTTTGATGTCCGCCAGGCGGAATAAAACTACTTAAAGTTTGGTACGACGGTACCAATATCTTCTGCCTGACAGACATAGAGGAACGACCGTGCATAACGTCGTCATCAGCGGCACTGGCCTGTACACCCCTGCCAACAGCATCTCCAACGAAGAGCTGGTGCAGTCTTTCAATACCTATGTGCAACAGTTCAACCGCGACAACGCTGCCGCCATCGAGCGCGGGGACGTGCAGGCGCTGACCGAATCCAGCGCGGCGTTTATCGAGAAGGCATCCGGCATCAAGAGCCGCTTTGTGATGGACAAGGACGGCATCCTTGACCCGCAACGCATGACCCCGCGCCTGCCCGAGCGCAGCAATGACGAGTGGTCGGTACTCTGCCAGATGGCTATCGGCGCTGCCGAGCAAGCCTTGCAGCGCGCCGGCAAGACCGCCGCCGACATCGATGGCGTGATCGTCGCCTGTTCCAACCTGCAGCGTGCTTACCCGGCCATCGCCATCGAAGTCCAGGAAGCCCTGGGCATCGCAGGCTTCGGCTTTGACATGAACGTGGCGTGTTCCTCGGCCACGTTCGGCATCCAGAATGCCGCCAACAGCATCCAGCTGGGCCAGGCCCGGGCGATCTTGATGGTCAACCCGGAGGTCTGCACCGGTCACCTTAATTTCCGCGACCGCGACAGCCACTTCATCTTTGGCGATGCGGCCACGGCGGTCGTCCTCGAGCGCGCCGACCTGGCGACCTCCAAGCACCAGTTCGACGTGGTGAGCACCAAGCTGCTGACCAAGTTCTCCAATACCATCCGCAACAACTTCGGCTTCCTCAACCGCGCGGCGGAGGAAGGCATCGGCGCGCCGGACAAACTGTTCGTGCAGGAAGGCCGCAAAGTCTTCCGCGACGTGTGCCCGATGGTGGCCGAGCTGATCGGCGTGCATCTGGCGGAAAACCAGCTGGAGGTGGCTGATGTGAAGCGCTTCTGGCTGCACCAGGCCAACCTGAGCATGAACCACCTGATCGTGAAGAAGCTGCTGGGCCGCGAAGCTACCGTGGAAGAGGCCCCGGTAATTCTCGATACGTACGCCAATACCAGCTCGGCCGGTTCGGTGATTGCGTTTCACACTTATCAGGATGATCTGCCCAAGGGCGCGGTCGCGGTACTCAGCTCGTTTGGCGCGGGCTATTCAATCGGCAGCGTGATCCTGCGCAAGCGCTGAGAATGCGCTGGCGCGCGATCAACTGCGGGAGCGGGCTTGCGAAAGCGCTCGGCCAGTCACCGGATACTGTGGCTGACACGGCCCCTTCGCGAGCAAGCCCGCTCCCACATTGACCGTATTCCACGGCAAGATCGAGGTTAACGATGGCAGCAGTGGACGACACGCACCTGCTTGAACGTTTGCTCAAGGGTGAGCAGCGGGCCTACAAGGAATTGGTCGTCACCTACCAGAGCGCCATGCGCGCGGTGGCTTATGCGATTGTCGGCCAGCGCCATGCCGATGAAGTGGTGCAGGACGCCTGGCTGTCGGTGGTGCGCAACCTGGGCAAATTCGAAGGGCGCTCCAGCCTCAAGACCTGGCTGCTGACCATCACCGCCAACGCTGCCAAGGGCCGCTACAAACAGAATCGTCGCGAAGTGCTGCTCGACGATTTACCGTCGCCCCACGGCACCATCGGCGATGATCGCTTCAGCCCCGACGACGGTCACTGGGCTGTTGCCCCGTATGCCTGGCACCAGGACACGCCGGAAGCGCTGCTCACCGAAGACGAACTGCGCAAATGCCTGGAACATACGTTACTCAGTTTGTCGCAACTGCAAAGCAGCGTGCTGGTGCTGCGCGAGCGCCAGGGCCTGGAATTGGAAGAGATCTGTAATCTCCTGAGCCTCACGCTCTCCAATGTCCGTGTGCTGTTGCACCGAGCGCGGCTGAAAGTCTTCGCCACGGTGGAGCATTTTGAGGAAACGGGCGAATGTTGACCTGCAAGGAACAAGTGGCGCGATCCAGTGATTATCTCGATGGGCAATTGACCTTTCGCGAGCGTCTGCTGGTGCGTCATCACTTGATGTTCTGCCCGAACTGCCGCCGGTTTATTCGTCAGATGCGCCTGCTGCAGGCGACGCTGAAGATCATGCCGCAGGAGCCGGTGAAAGAGGCTGATGCCCTGGCGCAGCGGCTGGCGGCCGAGCGGCTCAAGGATCTGTAAGACGGTTGCAAATCAAAAACGGCAAGTGACGCGCTTCTCCTTGAAGCGTGCCGCTTGCCGCTTGACGCTGCTTGTTTAGAACTTGGCCTCGGCATCCAACTGCAAGGTATTGGCGTTGGCGTCACGCTGGGTGCGGCTGGCGAAATCCGCCTTGGTCAGGAAGTAGGTGGCGCCGACCGCGAAGTTCTTGTCGATGTCGTAACCCACTTTGAGCTTGTGCCCGCGCGAGCCGGTGGTGCCGTTGGCAAAGTCCGAGTCGGTGAAGGCACCCACCACGGCGTTACGTTGCGTATCGCGGTAGTTGTAGTCCAGGTTGAAACCGAACACCTTGGACTTGGCGCCCAGCAACCAGGCGGTGTCCTGATCGGTAGAGGCGTCGTTGTTTTTCACGTATTGGCCATACAGCGACAGCGGAACAGCCAGGCCGCCGATGTCCAGTTGGCTGAAACCTTCGTACAGGCGGAACTCTTCGTTGGCCGAGTTACCGTTGACCGCCAGGGCGCATGGCGTGGTGGTCGTGGTGCAGCGGCTGTCCTCATCGTTCTGGTAGGCGTACACGCTGCCGCCCACGGTCAGTTTGAGGTTGTCGGTCAGCGCGAAGCGCGAACCCAGTTGGCCGGCCGTCAGGCGCAGGTCGTGACGGAACTGCACGCCGTCGCCGTCCACGTTGTCCTTGAGGTTGTAGTTGCCGATGCTGCCGAACACCTCGGCGCTGCCACCCAATGGGTACTTGTAGGTCAGGGCCAGGCCTTCCGGGTTGATATCGCTATCCCAGATCACGTCGCCCATGTTGACCCAGGGTTGCAGCATCTTGCCGCCGATCACGTGCAGGTTCTTGATCTGGTCGGGGTGGTAGTCGATATAGCCCAGGTCCAGCCAGATCGACTTCTTGTCGAAGTAACCATCCTGGTCCTGGTTGGTGGAACGCGCATCGTCGCCGCCGCCGGTGGCGATACGAATACCGGTGTCCACTTGCGGGTTGATTTCGGTGTAGGCGCCCAGGCGGGCACGAATACGCTGACGGTCCTTGTCGCGCCCGCCGTTGTTGGGTTCGCCATCGATCTTGATGGTTTCCTGACGGAACCGCACATCACCCTTGAACTGCGTCTTGGCGGCCCAGGCCAGCTTCTGGTCGAAGCTGCTCAGCTCGTTGGTTTTTTTCGCGGTGGCCGCGATCTGTTCGTTGGTCTCTTGTTGAGCTTGCCGTGCGATCTGCTGTTCTTTCTGGTCTTTGGCCAACTCACTTTGCAGTTCGGTGTACTGCGCAGCGGTAATCTGGCCGTTGGCCTTGAGCATGTCGAGCAATTTAGCGTCGACTGCGGCGCTGGCCGGAACGCTCAGGGCCAGTAACAGGCCGCCGCACAGGGCCGCCGCAGTTTTAGTGGAAGCAAGACGCATATCAATCTCCGAAAGTGAGGAGGGATGGCAAACCATCCAGGACACAACCGACCGATGACGGACGGAAAAATAGCCGCCTGCTAGAACCAGGCGCTCTAAAAACAGGCGTCAGTATCGCGAGGGTTTATGACGCAGCAGTGGCGAAGTGATGTCATCTACATGACAAATCACTCAGCCTTGGAACTAATGGTTTAGAGCCTTGTCGTGCGATTTGAAGGTGTGCCAGGCCCGCCGATAAGCGATACTCGCCAGGCTTTCACGCCCTGAAGTAGTGAGGATGCCGATGCCGCTGCAACGCCTGGACAGCCTGTCCGAAATCGACCCGCAGGTGTGGGACGCCCTCGCGCCGCAGGCCCAGCCTTTTGTGCGGCATGCGTTCCTGAGCGCACTGGAAGACAGCGCCAGCCTGGGCCCGCAATCGGGCTGGCGACCCGAGCATTTGCTGCACTGGGAGGGTGATCGGCTGGTGGCGGCACTGCCGGGTTATCGCAAGTGGCATTCCTACGGTGAGTATGTGTTCGACCATGGCTGGGCCGACGCCTGTGCGCGGGCGGGTATCGACTACTACCCCAAGCTGCTCACGGCCGTGCCCTTCAGCCCGGTCAGCGGGCCACGGCTATTGGCCGCCAACGCCGAGGATGGCTTTGAACTGCTCAACAGCCTGCCGGGTTATCTGGAAATCGAAGGGCTTAGCAGTGCGCACGTCAATTTCACCGATGCGTTGGCCGATGAGGCGCTGGCCCGGCAACCGGGCTGGATGCAGCGCCTGGGCTGCCAGTTTCATTGGCAGAACCGTGGTTATCGCGACTTCCAGGATTTCCTCGACGCCCTCAGTTCACGCAAGCGCAAGCAGATGCGTAAAGAACGTGAACAAGTGGCGGGGCAGGGCATCGATTTCGAATGGTTGCAAGGTGGTGAACTGAGCGAGGCGCAGTGGGATTTTGTCTACGCCTGCTATGCCAACACCTACGCGGTACGCCGCCAGGCCCCGTACCTGACCCGCGCGTTTTTCAGTCTGCTGGCCGAACGCATGCCCCAGGCCATCCGCGTGGTACTGGCCAAGCAAGGCCCGCGGCCCGTTGCCATGGCCTTCAGCCTGATCGGGGGTGACAGTTTTTATGGTCGCTACTGGGGCTGCCTGGCGGAATTCGATCGCCTGCATTTCGAAACCTGTTTTTACCAGGGCATGGACTACGCCATCGCTCAGGGCCTGCAACGCTTCGACGCCGGCGCCCAGGGCGAGCACAAACTGATTCGCGGGTTCGAACCGGTGATCACCCGTTCCTGGCACTACCTGCGTCATCCGGGGTTGAAGAATGCCGTGGAGGACTTCCTCGAGCGCGAGCGGGTGGGGATTGTGGCCTATGCCGAAGAGGCGAGGGCGGCCCTGCCTTATCGGCAGGCGTGAGTCGTCCCGATAGCACTAACCCGTCAACGCACTGTTGACTGCCCCAGCGCTATCGGGAGCAAGCCCGCTGTGGTAGAGGCGGGGCAGTATTCAATCGATACCCACAAACCCCCCGGTCTGGTGCTGCCACAACCGGGCATACAGCCCCTTATGCGCCAGCAGCTCGGCATGGCTGCCACTTTCGGCAATCTGGCCTTTTTCCAGCACCACCAGGCGATCCATCCGCGCAATGGTCGACAAGCGGTGCGCAATCGCGATTACCGTCTTGCCTTGCATCAGGGTCTCCAGGCTTTCCTGGATCGCCGACTCGACTTCCGAGTCGAGCGCCGAGGTGGCTTCGTCCATGATCAGGATCGGCGCGTCCTTGAGCAGTACGCGGGCGATAGCGATGCGCTGGCGTTGCCCGCCCGACAGTTTCACCCCGCGTTCGCCCACGTGGGCATCCAGCCCGGTGCGGCCTTCGGCGTCCGACAGCAGCGGGATGAACTCATCGGCGCGGGCCTTGTGCACGGCGGCCCAGAGTTCTTCGTCGGTGGCGTCGGGCTTGCCGTACAGCAGGTTGTCGCGGATCGAGCGGTGCAGCAACGAGGTGTCCTGGGTGATCATGCCGATCCGCTCGCGCAGGGACTCCTGTGCCACCTCGGCGATGTTCTGGCCGTCGATCAGAATGCGCCCGCCTTGCAGGTCATAGAGGCGCAGCAGCAGGTTGACCAGTGTCGACTTGCCCGCCCCCGAGGGGCCGATAAGGCCGATTTTTTCGCCGGCCTTGATCTCAAGGTTCAAGTCGCCAATGATCCCGCTGCGTTTGCCGTAGTGAAAATCCACCTGTTCAAAACGCACTTCGCCGTGGGGCACGCTCAGGCGTGGGGCGTTGTCGCGGTCGACCACCGCCAATGGTTGGGCGATGGTCTTGAGGCCGTCCTGCACGATGCCGATGTTTTCGAAAATGCCGTTGACCACCCACATGATCCAGCCGGACATATTGACGATGCGAATCACCAGGCCCGTGGCCAGCGCGATGGCGCCTACGGAGATCAGCGATTGCGTCCACAGCCACAGGGCCAGGCCGGTGGTGGTGACGATCAGCAGACCGTTCAGCACGGTGATCACCGCATCCATGCTGGTGAGCACGCGTGCCGCCAGCTGGGTTTTTTCGGTTTGCTCAATGATCGCTTCCTTGGCGTATTCCTGCTCATTCTGCGTATGGGCGAACAGCTTCAAGGTGGTGATGTTGGTGTAGCCGTCGACGATGCGGCCCATGAGTTTGGAGCGCGCTTCGGAAGACATCACCGAGCGTTCCTTGACCCTTGGCACGAAGTAACGCAAAGCCAGGCAGTAGCAAATGATCCAGGTGATCAGCGGGATCATCAGCCGCCAGTCGGCCTCGGCAAACAACACCAGCGAAGTGATGGCGTAGATCGATACATGCCAGATGGCCTCCGCGGTTGCCACCGCAGAGTCACGCAGGGCGTTGCCGGTTTGCATGATGCGCTGGGCAATGCGCCCGGCGAAATCATTCTGGAAGAAATTCAAGCTCTGCTTGAGCACGTAGCTGTGGTTCTGCCAGCGGATCTGGCTGGTCATGCCGGGGTTGATGGTCTGGTGCACCAGCAGATCATGCAGGCTGTTGAAAATCGGCCGCAGCAGCAGGGCGACCACGGCCATCCAGATCAGCTCGGCGCTGTGCACTTGGAAGAAGTTGGCGGGCGGTGTGCCCTGGGCCAGGTCGATAATGCGGCTCAGGTAGCTGAACAGCGCGACTTCGATCAATGCGCCGACCAGCCCCACCACGAGCAGCGCGGCAAAGCACGGCCACACCTGGCGCAGGTAGTAGAGGTAGAAGGGCAGGACTTTATCGGGCGGGGCGACGCTGGGGGCGTCGCGGAAAATATCGATCAGTTGTTCAAAACGACGATAGAGCATTAGGGTTGACGCCCGCCGGGCGGGCTCTCCTTTCAAATGCGCGCGCAGCCTTGTGGGCTACGCGCGAAGCATCCTGCAAACCTCAGTCGATGCGCTTGGCCGACTTGATGATCACAGGATCGATTGGCACGTTTTGCATGCCCTGCTTGGTGGTGGTCTGGGAGTTGACGATGATGTCGACCACGTCCATGCCCTTGACCACTTTGGCGAACACGGCATAACCGGCATCGCGACCTGGGTCGAGGAAGGCATTGTCGGCCACGTTGATGAAGAACTGGCTGGTGGCCGAATCCGGGTTCGAGGTGCGGGCCATCGACAGTGTGCCGCGCACGTTATGCAGGCCGTTGCTGGCTTCGTTCTTGATCGGCGCTTCGGTCGGCTTTTGCGACATCTGCTGGGTGAAGCCGCCGCCCTGGACCATGAAGCCTGGGATCACCCGGTGGAAAATCGTGTTGGTGTAAAAGCCCTTGTCGACATAGGCCAGGAAGTTCTTGGTACTGATCGGCGCCTTCACCGGGTCCAGTTCGATTTCAATCTGGCCGTTGGTGGTGTCGAGCAAAACGTGCGGCGCCTTGGCCGGCTCAGCCGCCATCAGGTTGGCAGCGAACAAGGCGGAACCGGCAAAGAAGGCGATTTTTTTCAGCATGGGTCAGTGATCCTGGGTAGTGGTGTCGACGGTCGTTAGAAAGTCGAGCAGGGTAGCGTTAAAGACTTCGGGTTGATCCAAGGGCGTGGCGTGACGGGAATCCTCGATCACCACCAGTCGCGCATCGGGCAGCAGTTTTACATAGATTTCTTTCTGGGCCACGGGGGTGTAGTCGTGGTCGGCGCTGATGACCAGGGTTGGACAGGTAATCCGCCAAAGTCGTTCCTGCACACCCCAGCCCACAATCGCATCGAAGCTGGCGAGATAAGCACGTTTGTCGTTTTTTGCCCAGCGTTCGGCCATCTTGCGGCGCAGGTCGGCCTGCTCCGGTTTGGGAAATAATCGGTCACCCAGCGCCTTGCCGATGGTGCTCAGGCTGAGTACGCGGGCCAGGGTCCGGCGCTTGGCCCATTGCCAATAATCATCGGCGCTGCGCACTTTTACCTCGGGGGCACTGTTGACGATGCACAGGCTCCTGACCAGGGCGGGTTGGTCCACGGCCAACTGAAACGCGATCATGCCGCCCATGGACAGGCCCACTACATGGGCGGGCGGCAGGTTCAAGTGGTCGAACAGTGCCAGCAGGTCATGGGCAAACCCCTGGATGCTGTAGCGCTCGCGGGGTTTGTCGGAGCGCCCGTGGCCGCGAACGTCGACCACGACCAGGCGGTAGTGCCTGGCCAGTACCGGCACTTGCAGTTCCCAGTCCTGGCTGCTGGAGCCGAGGCCGTGGATCAGCAGCAGCGGGGTGCCGTGGCCGTATTCCTCGTAGTGCAGGCTGCAGTCGTCGTGGTCGAACCAGGCCATGCATGAACTCCGTCTCAGGCTTGCCGGGGGGCGGCGAAAGGTGCGTCCAGCGGGGCCGTGTCAAAAGTGCGCAGCAACTCCACCAGGATCTGCGTTGCGGGCCCCAAGGGTTTGTCTTTGTTTGAGTACAGGTAGAACGTAGGGTGGCGGCTGCCACCCTGCTCCAAGGGTAGTTGCTTGAGCACGCCCTCGGCGAGTTCGCGCTCGATCATGTGCCGGGGCAACCAGGCAAAGCCCAGGCCGCTGCCGACGAAGGATGCCGCGGTGGCCAGGCTGCCGACGGTCCAGCGCTGCTCGGCGCCGAGCCAGCCCACATCGCGGGGTTGCTGGCGGCCGGAGTCGCGGATCACCACTTGCATCTGGCTTTCCAGGTCCTGGAAGCTCAGCTCGCGATTCATGCGGTGCAGGGCGTGCTCGGGATGGGCCACGGCGACGAATTCCACGTCGCTCATTTCCGTGCCCAGGTAACCGGGGATGCTGAAGCCGCAGATCGCCAGGTCGGCCACGCCCTCGATCAGCAGTTCCTCGACGCCCGACAACACCTCTTCACGCAGGCGCACGCGGCAGCCACGGCTCTGCGGCATAAAAGCGCTGAGCGCACGTACCAGGCGTGCGTTAGGGTAGGCGGCATCGACCACCAGCCGCACTTCGGCTTCCCAGCCCTGTTCCATATGGTGGGCGAGGTCTTCCAGTTGGCTGGCGTTTTTGACTAACTGCCGGGAGCGCCTCAATAGCACTTCGCCGGCATCGGTCAGCACCGCCTTGCGCCCATCGATGCGCAGCAGTGGCACGCCGAGCTGGTCTTGCATGCGGGCCACGGTGTAGCTCACCGAGGACTGCGAACGGTGCAGCGCTTCGGCCGCCTGGGCGAAGCCGCCATGGTCGACCACGGCTTGCAGCGTGCGCCATTGATCGAGAGTAACGCGGGGCGCTTTCAAGATAGGTTCCTCTTGTCCTAAGCTGGCGGTCCTTATTGGAGACTGCCGAATGAGAAAATTCTGTTGTGTGTTGCTGGCGCTGCTGCCGATGAGCGCGTTCGCCTACCCCATCGACGTGACCAAAAAGATCGATGGCGTGAGCGTGGACTACACCGCCTCCGATGTGGACGGCGACATCAGTTCGATTCAACTCAATAACTACGGCACCCGAGACGCGGTGTGCTCGGTAACCTTCACCAACGGCCCGGAAGCGCCGCGACGTCGCACGGTCACGGTACCGGCGGGCAAAAGCACCAACACCACGGTGAAGTTCAACCGCGCCATTATCAAGATGCGTATTGCCCTGGCTTGCGCGCCGAAATAAAGCGGCAGCGGAGCATGCCCACAGGAATACTCCGCTTATCAACAAATTTCTAGATGGGTTGCAGCAGTTTTTTGCGCTTTTTTATCGAATGAGCCTTGGTTAATCTTTTCTCCATCGACTTACAGCAGTTTCAGATGGAGCCTACGAAGCCATGTCCAACGTTCTGATCATCGAAAGCAGCGCCCGCCAAACGGATTCGATCTCCCGCCAATTGACCCGGCAGTTCATCAGCCAATGGCAGGCCGCCCACCCGGCGGATCGGATCACCGTGCGTGACGTGGCCCGTGAACCGGTGCCGCACCTGGACGCCAACTTGCTCGGCGGCTGGATGAAACCGGCGGAGCAGCGCAACGACGACGAACAGATTTCTCTGGACCGCTCCAACGAGTTGACCGACGAACTGCTGGCCGCCGACGTGCTGGTCATGGCTGCACCGATGTACAACTTCGCCATCCCGAGCACCTTGAAAGCCTGGCTGGACCACGTGTTGCGGGCCGGCGTGACCTTCAAGTACACCGCGACCGGACCGCAGGGTTTGCTGACCGGCAAGCGCGCCATTGTGCTCACCGCTCGCGGCGGCATTCATACCGGCGCCAGCTCCGATCACCAGGAACCGTACCTGCGCCAGGTCATGGCCTTTATCGGGATTCACGATGTGACTTTCATCCATGCCGAAGGGGTGAACCTGAGCGGTGACTTCCAGGAGAAGGGCATCAATCACGCCAAGGCGCTGATCGCCCAGGTGGCGTGATCCTTTAATCGTCACGTAATCGCCCGGTGTTTATATCGCTTCACGCAAACCCTTCAAGTACGCGTATCGAACCTCCCTTTGCACTTGTTGCTCCTGAGTGCTCCTGCCCAGCTGACGCTTTAGCGAGGTCGGGTTTTTTTTGCCCCGAGTTTCTTCACATCCCGAAAACCTTTAATGTCGCGCCCATTCAAAACGAGGCGCGCATGGGCTATCTACTGGTTGTCACCCTGATACAGGCTTTTTCCTTCAGCTTGATCGGCGAATACCTCGCCGGCCACGTCGACAGCTACTTCGCGGTGCTGGTGCGTGTGGTACTGGCCGGGCTGGTGTTTATCCCGCTGACGCGCTGGCGCTCGGTGGAGCCTGCGTTCATGCGCGGCATGCTGGTGATCGGCGCCCTGCAGTTCGGTGTGACCTACGTGTGCCTGTACCTGAGCTTTCGTGTGCTCACGGTGCCGGAGGTGTTGCTGTTCACCATTCTTACGCCGTTACACGTGACCTTGATCGAAGATGCCCTCAACCGACGCTTCAACCCGTGGGCGCTGGTCGCCGCACTGGTGGCGGTGGCGGGCGCGGCGGTGATTCGTTTCGACCAGATTACCCCGCACTTCCTGATGGGCTTTTTGCTGCTGCAACTGGCCAACTTCACCTACGCCGCCGGGCAAGTGATGTACAAGCACCTGGTGGCGCGTTATCCGAGTGACCTGCCGCATTACCGGCGTTTCGGCTACTTCTACCTCGGCGCCTTGTTGGTGGTGCTGCCGGCATTCCTGTTGTTCGCCAAGGCCGATTTCCTGCCGCAAGCGCCGCTGCAATGGGGTGTGCTGGTGTTCCTGGGCCTGGTCAGCACCGCGCTCGGCATGTATTGGTGGAACAAAGGCGCGTGCCTGGTGCATGGCGGCACGCTGGCAGTGATGAATAACCTGCATGTGCCGGTGGGGTTGTTGCTGAACTTGCTGATCTGGAACCAGCACGAGCCGCTGGGGCGTTTGGCATTGGGCGGGTTGGTGATTCTGGGGGCGGTGTGGATCAGTCGGTTGGGTGTGCGCAAAGCCCCGACCCGCGCCTGAGCACACCGCTGAGCCGAGGCGTTATATAGCGCGGTGTTCGGTGGTCGGCAAGTGGCTGGCCCCCACCACCGCCGGCAACATCCCCGCGCGTAAGTCATTGCCACTCGGCTGCTGATATAAGCTCAAGCCGAACTCCGGCAGCACCGCCAGCAGGTAATCGAAGATATCGCCCTGGATGCGCTCGTAATCGGCCCACGCCGTGGTGCGGGTAAAGCAGTAGATCTCCAGCGGCACCCCCTGGGCGGTGGTTTGCATCTGGCGCACCATGCACGTCATGTTCGGCTGGATGTCCGGATGGCTTTTCAGATAAGCCAGGGCGTAGGCGCGGAAGGTGCCGAGGTTGGTCATGCGCCGGCGGTTGGCCGACAGTTGCGCGGTGTTGCCCTGGGCCTCGTTCCAGGCCTTGAGCTCGGCCTGTTTGCGGCTGATGTAGTCGGTGAGCAGGCGAACCTGGGTCATGCGGACTTCTTCATCGTCATGCAAAAAGCGTACGCCGCTGGCGTCGATGTACAGGCTGCGCTTGATCCGGCGCCCGCCCGAGGCCTGCATGCCGCGCCAGTTCTTGAACGACTCGGACATCAGTCGCCACGTGGGAATGGAGACGATGGTCTTGTCGAAATTCTGCACCTTGACCGTGTGCAGGGTGATGTCCACCACATCGCCGTCGGCGCCGACCTGGGGCATTTCGATCCAGTCGCCCACGCGCAGCATGTCGTTGCTGGTGAGCTGCACACTGGCGACGAACGAGAGCAGGGTGTCCTTGTACACCAACAGAATTACCGCCGACATCGCACCCAGGCCCGACAGCAGCAACAGCGGCGAACGATCGATCAGGGTGGCGACGATGATGATCGCGCCAAACACGAACAGCACCATCTTCGCCAATTGCACGTAGCCCTTGATCGAACGGGTACGCGCGTGTTCGGTGCGTGCGTAGATGTCCAGCAGGGCATTGAGCAGGGCGCTCATCGCCAACACCAGGAACAGAATGGACAGGGCCAGCGCAACATTGCCGATAAACAGGATGGCGGTCTTACTCAGGGCCGGCACCAGGTACAGGCCGAACTGGATCACCAGCGACGGCGTCATCTGCGCCAGGCGGTGGAAGACTTTGTTGTGCCGCAGGTCATTGAGCCAGTGCAGCGCCGGTTGCCGGCCGAGCAGTTTGACGGCGTGGAGGATGAGGTAACGCGCCACCCGTCCGAGTAACAGGGCGACGACCAGCAACACCAGAAAACCCAGGCTGGCATGCAGCATCGGGTGTTCGTCGAGGGCGCCCCAGAGGTCTTGGACGTTGAGCCAGAGCTGTTTGATATCCATGGGTGAAACCGATTCTTCTGTTAAGACAAGATGGGGCGATTAGAGCATTTAAGTGCTGCAAAGTTGACCTTGCGTATAAATTCCATGACAAAAATCAGCTGTTTAGCCCCGTGCGCGTAAAGAAACTCGGTTTGGACGCCCGAAACCGTTACCCTATGCAGCTGATATTTTGTATTTCTTCGAGGTAGCACCCGTGTTTTCCCAATTCGCCCTGCACGAACGCCTGCTCAAAGCCGTGGCCGAGCTTAAATTTGTCGAGCCTACGCCTGTGCAAGCAGCGGCCATCCCGCTCGCGCTTCAAGGGCGTGACCTGCGGGTGACGGCTCAAACCGGTAGCGGCAAGACCGCCGCGTTCGTCCTGCCGGTCCTGAACCGTTTGATTGGCCCGGCCAAGGTCCGCGTCAGCATCAAGACCCTGATTCTGCTGCCGACCCGCGAGTTGGCCCAGCAGACCCTCAAGGAAGTCGAGCGCTTCTCGCAGTTCACGTTCATCAAGTCCGGCATTATCACCGGCGGCGAAGACTTCAAGGTCCAGGCGGCCATGCTGCGCAAGGTGCCGGACATCCTCATCGGCACCCCGGGCCGCATGATCGAGCAACTCAACGCCGGCAACCTTGACCTCAAGGAAGTCGAAGTGCTGGTGCTGGACGAAGCCGACCGCATGCTCGACATGGGCTTTGCCGACGATGTGCAGCGCCTGGTCGGCGAATGCGTCAACCGTCAGCAGACCATGCTGTTCTCCGCCACCACCGGCGGTTCGACCCTGCGCGACATGGTCGCCAAGGTGCTGAACAACCCTGAGCACTTGCAGGTCAACAACGTCAGCGACCTGAACGCGACCACGCGTCAGCAGATCGTCACTGCCGACCATAACGTGCACAAAGAGCAGATCCTCAACTGGCTGTTGGCCAACGAGACCTATCAGAAGGCCATCGTGTTCACCAACACCCGCGCGGCGGCCGACCGCATCTACGGTCGCCTGGTGGCCCAGGAATACAAGGCGTTCGTGCTGCACGGCGAAAAAGACCAGAAGGACCGCAAGCTGGCCATCGACCGCCTCAAGGCCGGTGGCGTGAAGATTCTGGTCGCCACCGACGTCGCTGCCCGCGGTCTGGACGTGGACGGCCTGGATCTGGTGATCAACTTCGACATGCCGCGCAGCGGCGACGAGTACGTGCACCGTATCGGCCGTACCGGGCGTGCCGGCAACGATGGCCTGGCCATCTCGCTGATCTGCCACGGCGACTGGAACCTGATGTCGAGCATCGAGCGCTACCTCAAGCAGTCGTTCGAGCGCCGTACCATCAAGGAAGTCAAAGGCACCTACACCGGGCCGAAAAAGGTCAAGGCCTCGGGCAAGGCAGTTGGGGTGAAGAAGAAAAAGACCGACGCCAAGGGTGACAAGAAGAAAACCGGTGCCAAGTCGCCGACCAAGCGCAAGATCGCCAACCGGCCGAAGACCGACAACCTGTCGCTCGTCAGCAAGGACGGCATGGCCCCGCTCAAGCGCCGCAAGCCAGAAGCACCCGCTGCCGAGTAAGGCGCCGGCTGCTGTGAAAAAAAACCGGACATTGTTCGGTTTTTTTTGCCTTCAGTTTTTGGCCTTGGCGGCGGCTTCTTTCAGCTCTTTGAGGCGTGCGTCGATCAACTGGCACTTATCGGGCAATCGCGCGCTTTCGGTGTCCAGGTCCATTTTTTGTAGCTCGGCATTCATCTCCTTGGCCTGGGTCGGGTTTTGCTCGGTCAAACGGGTGACTTCCTTGGCCAGCGCTTCACGCTTGGCCGTGGCTTCTTCGGGCGTGCAGGCCCAGGCGGGCAGGGCGGTAAGCAGTGCGGTGGCGATGGCCAGGGTTTTCAGGGTGCTCATGGTTCGGACCTCCTTGGTAATGATGTGCGGTTGAGGGGGCGAACGTCTGGAAAGTTCAGAGAAGTGACGCTCGTCCGTTTGGCTGAACGGCTGCCGACGCGGTGTGTCACTCCTTATGACGGGCTACTTTTTCGCCTGCAGGAGGAATCAGGATGACGACTTACAACTGGGATTTGATCGAACGTCTGCTGCATGAAGTGCAGAACGGCGAAGGCAGCTTTGCCCCACGCAAATACGCCGAACAGGAAGCCGCGGATAAGGCCACGGCAGGCGAGGACACCGGCAACCTGGATGCGCTGAAGAAGACCGCCGCCGATTACGAGGCGTTGCTGTTCAAGCGCGGTTTTATCGAATCACGCCCGGAGGAAGAGGGCGGCAATGGCGAGAATTTCATTTTGACGGCGCTGGGCGCGCAATTGCTGGCGCTGATCGACAGTTCCATTCCGGGCAATGACCACCCGCGCCAGGTGCTGGACGAGCAAGCGGATGCGCTGGACCCAGCGACATTTGCCGACGTGGCCTCCAAGGCCCAGATCGCCTGACCTCATCACGCGCCGGCACCCGCCTGGCCGGCGCGAAACTGTCGGATCGGTAATCTGCCGCTAAGGTTGCTGACAGCCGGCGCCGCCTAATCTGCTGCCATTCAACTCATGGACTTGAATCGGCATGCATTCCACTACCTCCAGACGCACTTTCGTCAAAGGCCTGGCCGCCGGCGGCCTGTTGGGCGGGCTCGGGCTTTGGCGCCCCCCGGTGTGGGCGCTGACCAGCCCCGACCAGCCGACGGTGCTGGCGGGCACTGAATTTGATGTGTTCATCGGCCAGACCGTCGTCAACCTTACCGGCCAGGCGCGCACCGCGTTGACCATCAACGGCAGCCTGCCCGGCCCGCTGTTGCGCTGGCGCGAAGGCGACACCGTGACCCTGCGCGTAAAAAACCAGTTGGCCGCGCCTACCTCGATTCACTGGCACGGGATTGTGCTGCCTTCGACCATGGACGGCGTGCCAGGGCTGAGCTTCAAGGGCATCGAGCCGGGCGGCGTGTTTGTCTATCAGTTCACGCTCAAGCAGCACGGCACCTACTGGTACCACAGCCATTCGGGGTTCCAGGAGCAACAGGGCGTGTACGGCCCTTTGGTGATCGACCCCAGGGAGCCGGAGCCTTACACCTATCAGCGCGATTACGTGGTGATGCTGTCGGACTGGACCGACGAAGACCCGGTGGCCCTGATGAAGACCCTCAAAAAGCAGTCCGATTACTACAACCTGCACAAACCTACCGTGGGTGATTTTGCGCGCGATGTGGGCAAGCAGGGCTGGTCGGCCACCGTTGCCGACCGCTGGATGTGGGCGCAGATGAAGATGAACCCCACCGACCTTGCCGACGTCAGCGGCCAAACCTACACCTACCTGCTCAACGGCCAGCCGCCCGGTCGGAACTGGACCGGGCTGTTTCAGGCCGGGGAAACGATTCGCCTGCGCTTTATCAATGGCTCGGCGATGACCTATTTCGATGTGCGCATTCCGGGCCTGAAAATGACCGTCATCGCCGCCGACGGCCAGCCGGTGACGCCGGTCAGCGTGGACGAGTTGCGCATCGCGGTCGCCGAAACCTTTGATGTGCTGGTGGAGCCCACGGCCGAGGCTTACACCTTGTTTGCCCAATCGATGGACCGCACCGGCTATGCCCGAGGCACCCTGGCCCGGCGGGCCGGCGCGGTGGCCCCGGTGCCGCCGCTCGACCCACGTGTCTGGCTGAGCATGCAAGACATGAGCATGGGCGGCATGGACCACGGCGCCATGGCGGATATGCCCGCAATGGAAGGCATGGACCACAGCATGGGCGCGATGCCGATGCAGGCGCACCCGGCCAGCGAGGCAAACAACCCGCTGGTGGACATGCAGGCCATGAACCCGCTGCCCAAGCTCGACGACCCGGGTATCGGCCTGCGCGACAACGGCCGGCGGGTGCTGACCTACGCCGACCTGCGCAGCACGTTCGAGGACCCTGATGGCCGTGATCCCACGCGTACCATCGAGTTACACCTCACCGGGCATATGGAGAAGTTCGCCTGGTCATTCAATGGTGTGAAGTTTTCCGATGCCGAGCCTCTGCAACTCACCTATGGCGAGCGCGTGCGGCTGGTACTGGTCAACGACACCATGATGAGTCACCCGATCCACTTGCATGGCCTGTGGAGCGACCTGGAGGACGAGAACGGCCAGTTCCAGGTGCGCAAACACACCATTGATATGCCGCCGGGGTCGCGCCGCAGTTACCGCGTGACCGCCGATGCCTTGGGCCGCTGGGCCTATCACTGCCACCTGCTGTACCACATGGAAATGGGCATGTTCCGTGAAGTGCGCGTGCATGAATAAGGAAGCGAATATGAGCCACCGGGTTTTAGCGGTTTGCATGGCGCTGGTGTTCAGTTCGCTGGCGACCGCCGAAGAAGAGTTCCAGGGGATGAGCCCCGCAGTGCCGGCGTTGACCGAAAGCCGCACGCCGATCCCGGTGCTGACCGACGCGGACCGCGCGGCGGTGTACAACGAGCCGGGCGGGCACAACGTGCATGACAGTGCCGTGCATTCGATGCTGCTGTTCAACCAGTTGGAATGGCAGGGCGGTGAAGGCAGTGGGGCGCTGAATTGGGACGTCAAGGGCTGGGTCGGCGGTGACGTCGACCGCCTGTGGCTGCGCAGCGAAGGCGAGCGCAGCGCCGGGCGTACCGACAGCGCCGAAGCCCAGGCGTTGTGGGGGCATGCGATCAGCCCATGGTGGGATGTGGTGGGTGGCGTGCGCCAGGACTTCAAGCCCGATGACAGCCAAACCTGGGCCGCGTTCGGTGTGCAGGGCATGGCGCTGTACAACGTCGAAGCCGAGGCGACGCTGTTTGTCGGCGAGTCGGGACGCACCGCCGCGCGGCTGGAAGGGGATTACGACGTCCTGCTGACCAATCGCCTGATTCTGCAGCCGACCGCCGAACTCAACTTTTATGCGCAAAACGATCCGCAGCGTGGCGTGGGGGCGGGCTTGTCGCAGAGCGAACTGGGCCTGCGCTTGCGTTACGAAATACGCCGGGAGTTTGCGCCTTACGTGGGTGTCAGCTGGAACCGCACCTATGGCCAGACGGCGCACTACGCCCGGGAAGAAGACGAAGACATCAGCCAATGGCGCTGGGTCGTCGGTGTGCGCCTGTGGTTTTGAGCTTTTTCTTATACCTATAACTCGCCGCCTGGAGCGGCCTGGAGCCTTGCATGTCGATGTTGAAAACTGCGTTAGCGGGAGGTGCCCTATGGGCCGGATTAATGTTCAGCGTGTCGGTTTCGGCCCATCCGAAACTGCTGTCCTCCGCCCCTGCGGCCGGTGCCCAGGGGGCCGCGCCGGGGGTGATTGAACTGCGCTTCTCGGAAAACCTGCTGACGCAGTTTTCCGGGGCCAAGCTGACCATGACCGATATGCCCGGCATGCCCAATTCGCCGATGCCGGTGAAGGCCAGTGTGGCGGCGGGCACTGACCCCAAAGTCATGCTGATCAAGCCTGCGTCTGCGCTGACGGCAGGCACCTACCGGGTCGACTGGCGCGCGGTGTCATCCGATACCCACCCGATCACCGGTAACGTCGTGTTCAGCGTCCAGCCATGAGCGAACTGAGCCAAATCCTGTTGCGCTTCGCGCTTTATCTGGACCTGATGCTGGTGTTTGGCCTGGGGCTTTTTGGCCTCTACGGGCTGAAGGCCGCAGAGCGTACGCTGTTGAATTTCAAGAGACTGCTGGGGTGTACGGCGGGCCTTGGCGTGTTGCTGTCGATCGCATCGATGTTGAGCATCACCCAGGCCATGAGCGGAGCCACGGATTGGCCGACGTTGTGGCCGCACCTGTACATGATGCTGGCGCAGACAGACTTGGGATGGACAGCGTGCCTGCGCCTGGCGGCGCTGGTGCTGGTCGCCTTCAGCGCCAGCCTGCATCTGGCCACGCTGTTTGGCGGTGTTGCCCTGGTGACGCTGATGTGGAGCGGGCACGGCGCGATGCACGAGGGCGCGCAAGGGGTGTGGCACATGCTCAGCGACGGTGCGCACCTGCTGGCGGCGGCGGGGTGGGTGGGTGCGTTGGCGGCGTTTGGCCTGTTGCTGATGCGCGCGTCGGTGCCGGACGCGCGCCGCGTTGAGGCATTGGCCGCTGCATTGGCGGGGTTCGAGCGAATCGGCGCGGGGTTCGTCGCCGTGCTGATCGTCAGCGGGGTGGCGAATTATCTATGGGTGGTGGGGCCGAATCTGGACGGCCTCACCGGCGGCATCTACGCGTTGCTGTTGAGCCTGAAATTGGGCTTGTTCGGCGTGATGTTGGGGCTGGCGGCGCTCAATCGCTTCCATCTCACGCCGTTTCTGCAACGCGCCGTAGCGGCGGGCGACACTGCGCCGGCCATTGCCGCACTGCGGCGCAGCATGGCCCTGGAGTTTGGCGCCGTGGTGCTGATACTCGGGTTGGTGGCCTGGCTGGGGACACTGTCACCTGTTTAGGGCGCGGCGCTCTTCAGGCATTTGAGTGCCTTGAAGTCGCTGCGTACGCCGTCGATTTTTTGCGTGAGCTTGCGGCGTTGCTGCGCAGTGCTTTGCGCCATCAGATCGACCAGCAGGCTGCGTGCGGCGGCTTCGGTCTGGGCATAGGCGGCGCGGTATTCGGGCGTCCACAGGCTTTCGCGGTCCACCAGCAGTTGCTGCATCTTTTGCGGGAAGTCGGCGTTGTGGCGTTGTCGCACGGCGTCGATAAATTGCGCCTGCCAGTTCGCACGGTTGCCTATCCACTGCGTATTCTGCTCACCCAGGGCGATGGACCAGGCCATGACGCGGTTCTGCTGGCCGGCACTGAGCGGGCCCATCCAGGTATCCAGGCGTTTGGTCATGCGCTCGGCGCGTTGCTTGATTTGCTCGGCCAGCGGCGGCTTGAGGTATTCGTCCTGGCGTTTGCGCAGGTCCTTGGCCAACGCCTCGTTCATATCCTGGACTTGTTGATCATCCAGACCCTGGAGCAACTCGATGGCTGACGGCGTGATTTCGCGGGCGACGTCGGCGATGGCCTGTTTGGCCTCGAGGGTACGGCTTTGCAGCGCGGCGTCGTTGACCTGGTTGTCATCGACCATCCGTTGCAGGCGGTCGAGCCAGTCCAGGTAACCGGGCAATTGCGTGGTGCAATGCCAGGCCAGGTGTTCCTTGAGCGTGTCGTTGAACCAGCTCTTTTGCCCGGCGTTCATGTCCAGGTAGTCGTTGAGGGTCCAGGGGATGATCACATCCAGGTTGCGATAGGCCAGGCCTACGCGATTGCAGCCGGCGAGCGCCAGGCTCAGGGTAAGCAGTATCACCAGCAGTTTGAGCCGACGCAGCATGGGTAGGTCCTGGCGCAGAGTGGGTTAATGCATGTGAACCCACGCCGAGGGCGACAGTTCAGCCCATCAATAAAACGGCCGCACGGCCTTCAAGGTCAACAGGCCGTCGCATTGCGAATTGTGCCCTGAATAGGCTGAGCAATCGCCGCCGCTGAGGCTGGAGTCGCTGTAGATCAGGTTCAGGTCAACGCCCTTCCACGCGCGGGAGAACTGCACCGACCAGTCGCTGAAACTGCTGATGGTGCCGCCCTCCACCGAGGCCGGGGTGCCCAATTGATGGGTGGTGTACTTCATGCTCACGCCGATGCCGAAGGGCTGGGTGCCGCCCAGGTCGGCGAACAGGGTGCTGTCCTGGCGGTCCGGATCGTTGCTGAACGAGGCGCCGAAACGATTGCCCAGCAGGTTCAGGCCGCCGTAGAACTCCTGACTGTCGAGTGGGCTGAGCTTGGGATAGCTGTAGTGAATCAACCCCACTTCGTAGCCCAGTGTCTGGTCGAAGGGATGTTTGAAACCCATATAGGAGTCGACTTCGAGGGTATTGGCCGAAGAAAACCCCATGTTGGGTGAAAATTGACCGAAGTACAGCCCACTGTCGTGGCTCAGGTCCAGACCGCCATGGAACGAATCGCTGCCCGGTGAGGTGGGCTTGACCAGGCCCTGGGCCATGCTGCGGCTGGGCGTGGTGCCTAATTTGAGGTCGAAGTCGCCCAACTCGCGCTGGAAAATCTGCGCTTCGGCGAGGGGGCAAGCCACTAAGGCACAGACCAGGAAAATGCAGGGTTTAAGCATGCTTCACTCCATGAAAAGCGAGGAGCAGTAACGGGAAAATCGGGCAGATGCCCGTGCTAGACGTGTGCAAGGATACCGACGTATGCCAGGCGGTGAGGCCCGTTCGTCGATTAGCACGATATTGAATGGGTGGGCGAGGTATTGCGGACTCTAGTCCTAGCGCCTTGAGAACAAGACGCTTAGGGACCAGGCGTGTTGCGAGGCTTTACTTTTTACCCAGGCTGATCTGCTTGGATGGGCCGAAAGTCTGGCCGCTGACGCCCTTGGCAATTTGTTGGATTTCGCCACCGGACTTGAGGAAAGCCGCGATTTGGTTGTTGATCGATTCGCTGGTTTCAACGGCGGGAGCTGGCTTTGCTTTGCTGTTGGATGCTTTTACGCGCATGGCGGCCACTAACCTGTAGAAAATTAACTTGGCCAGGCATCGTACAGGAAATACTTGACAATTGCTTGGTAAATATCCCCCCAGGAATAAGCGTTGCGTCGAATCATCGGCAAACTTGCTGTTGGAAATTAGCCGCTAACTTACTGTTTTAACTCGAAACCACGCGGCGAATCGGCGCTGGCGGGGGTAACGAAATTCAGCCGATTGATCGGACGAGCGGGGCGGTGCCACTGGAAGGCCACGCCAGGCCGCGATTTTTCAGGTGCGCGCGCGTGGCGGGCGCAACTCGGGTAGAATGCCGCCCACGCAATGAGGGTATTGGAAATGGCTTTAGTCGGGCGCTACAACAGCTTGCAAGTGGTTAAACACACTCACTTTGGTTTGTACCTCGATGGTGCGCAAGATGGCGAAATCCTCTTGCCTAATCGGTATATCCCCAAAGATATTCCCAGTGAAGATGAAGACTGGCTTAACGTTTTCATTTATCTGGACAGCGATGACAAACTTATCGCGACCACCGAAAAACCCAAAGTTCAAGTTGGCGAATTCGCCAGTTTGAAAGTAGTGGAAGTCAACAGTATTGGTGTATTCCTCGATTGGGGTTTGCCAAAGGACCTGTTGCTGCCGTATTCGGAAGAAAAGCGTCAGCTGACCGCCGGTGAATATTGCGTCGTGCACGTCTACCTCGACAAGCACACCAAGCGTATTACCGCGACCGCACGTCTTGACCGCTACCTGGACAAAACCCCGGCCAACTACCAGGTCGGCCAGGAAGTCGACCTGCTGGTGGCCGAAGCCACTGACATGGGCTTCAAGGCGATCATCAACAACAAGCACTGGGGCCTGATCCACAAGAACGAAGTGTTCAAGTTCCTGCGCCCAGGCAAGGAAGAGAAAGGTTTTATCAAAGAGATCCGCGCCGATGGCAACATCAGCCTGAGCCTGCAGCCGGTTGGCCAGGAAGCGGCCTCCAGCCTGAACTCGAAGATCCTCGCCAAGTTGCGCGAAAACAACGGCACCCTGCCGGTCAGCGATAAGAGCGATCCGGTGCTGATCAGCAACTTGTTCGGCGTGAGCAAAGGCAACTTCAAGAAAGCCATTGGTGCGCTCTACAAACAGGGCCAGATTGTGATTCATGCCGATCGCATTGAACTAAGCTGAATGCGCTTTGCTCTTTTGTAGGCGCCAATCGGCGCCTACAGAGGCTGCGTCCATGTCCAAGAAAATACTGTTTGCCTACCTCGGCACTTTGCTCGCCTTTCTGATCCTGGACGGGCTCTGGCTCGGCGTCCTCATGGGCCCTACCTACAAATCCCTGCTGGGCCCGCTGATGCTCGATCAGCCACGGCTGTTGCCCGCTGTACTCTTCTATCTCTTATACGTTCTTGGTTGCGTGGTGTTCGTGGTCTTGCCCAGCGTCAGTTGGCAGCGTTCTGCGCGCCTGGGGGCGCTGCTTGGCCTGGTTGCCTACGGCACGTATGACCTGAGCAATTGGGCCACGCTGCGAGGCTGGTCCGCCGGGTTGGCGCTGATGGACATGGTCTGGGGAACCTTCCTGAGCGCCGCTTGCTGCACGGTTGGCTACTTGTGTGCACAACGGGTGCACCGATGATTGTGTACAGGATCCCTATGCACCGTTGCTGAGCGTAGCCCTTACGACTAAACCCCCGTCAGTGTCTTTGGTGTCCCGTGTTAGAGGGATTGTGTGCTATTGGCACGTATTCTGCTGACTGCCTCGTATACAAACCATGCCGCCTCCCGTATGCACCACCGCAACGGAAGCGCAGGCCGGTATTTCGAGGAGCCAGCGATGACCGAACAATTGCCCAAAGGCTACAGCCCGCGTCTGTACAACCAAGACCTGGGCCCACTGCCGCAAAAATGGACTTGGTACAACATCTTCGCCTTCTGGATGAGCGACGTGCACAGCGTCGGGGGTTATGTATTTGCCGCCAGCCTGTTCGCCTTGGGCCTGGCCAGTTGGCAGGTGCTGATCGCCTTGCTCGCCGGCATCTGCATCGTGCAGTTGGTCGCCAACCTGGTGGCCAAACCCAGCCAACAGGCGGCGGTGCCTTATCCGGTGATTTGCCGACTGGCGTTTGGTGTATTTGGCGCGAACATTCCTGCGGTGATTCGTGGTTTGATTGCGGTTGCCTGGTACGGCATTCAGACCTACCTTGCCTCCAGCGCCTTGATCATTGTGGTGCTGCGTTTTTTCCCACAGATGGCGGTGTATGCAGAGCCGCATTTCGCCGGTCTGTCTTACCTGGGCTGGTTTGGTTTCCTAAGCCTGTGGGTGCTGCAGGCTGCAGTGTTCTGGGCCGGCATGGAATCCATTCGGCGCTTTATCGACTGGGCCGGGCCGGTGGTGTATGCGGTGATGTTTGCCCTGGCCGGTTGGATTGTGTGGAAGGCCGGTTGGGCGAATATCAGTTTTACGCTGTCGGAAAAGGCCCTGTCGGGCTGGCAAGCGGTTGGTCAAGTGATCGTGGCCACCGCGTTGGTGGTGTCGTATTTTTCCGGGCCCACCCTGAATTTCGGCGATTTCAGCCGTTACTGCCGCAGCATGCAAGACGTGCGGCGCGGCAACTTCTGGGGCTTGCCGGTGAATTTCCTGGCGTTCTCCCTGGTCACCGTGGTGATCGTCTCGGGCACCTTGCCGGTGTTTGGTGAAATGCTTCATGACCCGATCGCCACCGTTTCGCGCATCGACAACAGCATGGCCGTGCTGCTGGGCGCCTTTGCCTTTGTGACGGCGACCATCGGCATCAACATTGTCGCCAACTTCGTTTCGCCGGCCTTCGATTTCGCCAACGTGGCGCCAAGCAAAATCAGCTGGCGCGCCGGCGGGATGATCGCCGCCGTGGCCTCGATCTTCATCACCCCGTGGAACCTGTTCAACAACCCGCTGATGATCCATTACACCCTGGACATCCTCGCGGCGTTCATCGGGCCGCTGTTCGGGATTTTGCTGGTGGATTTTTACCTGATCAAAAAACAGCAGATCGACGTGGATGCGCTGTTCGACGACAGCCCGAATGGGCGTTACTACTTTGACGGCGGCGTGAACTGGACGGCGATCAAGGCGCTGGTGCCCGCGACGCTGACGGGCGTCGCGATCACCTTCACGCCGGCGCTGCAAGGTTTGGCCAACTTCGCCTGGTTTACCGGGTGCTTGCTGGGTGGGTTGTTTTTCCTGGTGCTGTCACGGCGTGAACAGATTCGCGCGCCTGCACCGTTGGTTGCCAGCTGACCAACACGCCTCCCGCCAGTAACAGGCCTGCACCGGCGACCACCAACGCCGGTTGCAGGCCGCCGCTCAGGTGACTGCTCACCGAGGCCAGCAATGGCCCGCCCAATTGGCCGATGGCGAAGCTGGCGGTGAGCAACCCGGTGCTGCGCTGGTAGCCGTGTGGCGCGACATCGCGCAGACGGGCCATCACCAATTGCATGCACGCCAGAAATGGCCCGCCGCACAGCAACACGCCCAGTGCCAACCCCCAGCCATTGCCCAGCAAGCAGGCGAACACCCCGGCCGCTTGCAGCCATAACGTGGTCATCAGCCAGCGACGTGTAGTGGTCGGGTCCTTGCGGCGCAGGCTTGCGACTCCCACGCCAATCGCGGCGATCAGGCCAAAACATGGCCAGAACAGGTCGGCCTGCCAGGCACCGTTGAACTGCGCGCTGGCCATTTGTGACAGAAAGGTCGCCGGAATGATGTAGCCCAGCCCGAATAGCACATAAACCCAGCACAGGTGCGTGATGCTGCCGGCGTTGCCCGAAGCGCTGTGGTGCGGGGACGGGGCGCTGGCGCAGGGTTTGGGTAAAAACGGCAGGATCGCCAGCAACATCGCCAGCGCTACGGCGCCATACAGCAGCCACAACGTGGCGGAATTTTGCCCCAGCAGGTTTGAGCCCAGCGCCAGCAAACCGGTCAACAAAATCCCTAGTCCCGGCCCGGCAAATACCAGGGCACCCAGGTGCGGGCGTCCGGCAGCGATCGCCAACGGCTGGCTCAGGCTGGTGATCATCACCAATACCCAGGCACTCGCCACGCCGGTACCAAAGCGCAATAACAGGTGCGGCAAGAAGCCATGGGCCCAGTACGACACGAACGTGAGCAGCACACATAGCCACAGCCCCGCGTACAGCCGGCTCCTGACATGGTGATGGCTGCGGGCGAAAATCGAATCCACCGCGCCCACCAAATAGCCGAGGTAATTCGCGGCGGCGATCAGGCCGGCGTCGGTCAGGTCGATCTGCCCTTCACTCAGCATATGGGGCATTTGGGGGGTGAGGGCGAAGCGGCCAATGCCCATGGCCATCATCAGGGCAATACAACTGGCGAGTAAGCGAGTGAGGGGTGACATGGTCAGTGTCCTGCTGAGAAAACGAATGACCTTCAGCCTAAGGTGGATTGACTTTCTGTAAAATTGAATAATAGTGAGCAACTTGTTTAGTTTTGGAGAAAGGTATGGAGTTCAGTCAATTGCGCATTTTCCAGGCCGTGGCGCAAGAAGGCTCTATTACCCGGGCGGCCGAGCGCCTGCACCGTGTGCCGTCGAACCTGTCGACCCGACTTAAACAGATGGAAGAGCAGCTCGGTGTTGACCTGTTCATACGCGAACGCCAGCGTTTGCAGCTTTCTCCTGCGGGCAAAGTGTTACTGGACTACAGTGCTCGCCTGCTGGCGCTGCACGACGAAGCCCACGGTGCCGTGCAAGGAGGGCAGCCGGTCGGCGACTTCGTGTTGGGCAGCATGTACAGCACCGGCGCAGTGCATTTACCCGGGCTGCTGGCGCGTTATCACAAGGCTTACCCGATGGTGAATTTGCAGGTGCAGTCCGCGCCCAGCGGTGAGCTGCTGGAAGGGCTGATCACCGGGCGGCTGGATGCAGCCTTTGTGGACGGCCCAGTGACCATCGCCACCTTGGACGGCGTGCAATTGTGCGAGGAAAAACTGGTGCTGATCTGCGAAGCCGATCACCCACCCGTACAGGGTCCTCAGGATGTGATCGGGCGCTCGGTATTCACGTTCCGACGCAGCTGCGCCTATCGCACGCGTCTGGAAAACTGGTTCTCCAACGAACACGTGCCCATGGGGCGGGCCATTGAGATTGAGTCGTACCAAGGCATGCTCGCCTGTGTGATCGCCGGTTCAGGTGTGGCGTTGATGTCCCAGTCCATGCTCGACAGCCTGCCCGGCAAGGACAGCGTGTCCGTTCATCCGCTGACTGGGCATTTTGCCACTGCGACAACCTGGCTGATGTGGCGAAAGGGTATGCTCGGCGCTAACCTCAATGCATGGATCGACCTGCAGCAAGAAGGCACGGCCGCGTTGGCGAACGACACGCGCGCCATTGCTTGACCGGTCCGTCAGCATTTGGATGAATCCAGTAATAGTTCGTTGTGGTTTCGTACAAGCAATACGTAGGACTTAGGGCTACTATCTATGTAGGAAAAGGCGACAAAACTGCGCCGAACCGTACTACCCTCAAAGGGGGCAATCATGAAAGAGAAAATCCAGAACTGGCTCCATGACCTCGGCGTGGCCCTGGGCTTGATCGAGCCGCCGCTGCAGCCCGTGCCAATTCGTACGGATGACGAGCAGCGTCGTCCTCGGCGCAGGTAAGATCCGATTTTTTACGTTGTAGGTGCGCTCGTTGTGGCGAGGGAGCTTGCTCCCGCTGGGCTGCGAAGCGGCCCTTCGGGGCCATACACCGCAGCCGGTTCCGGAAACAGGCGCAGCAACGTCAGGTACACCACCGACGCCAACCCCAGGCTCACCGGCAAACTGATATCAATGCCGTCGGCCAAATTGCCCAGCGGCCCGACAAACTGCCCCGGCAGATTCACGAAACACAGGCCCACCAGCGCACTTGGGACCCACGCCCCCAGCCCACGCCAGTTCCAGCCATGGCTGAACCAGTAGCGCCCGCCGGTTTCACCGCGGGTGAACACTTGCAGGTCATCCGGGCAGTAGAAACCGCGACGTGCGATCAGGCCGATGATCATCATCACCATCCACGGCGTGGTGCAGGTGATGATCAGCACGGCGAAGGTCGACACGCTTTGCACCAGGTTGGCGGCGAAACGTCCGATAAAGATGAAGGCAATCGACATCACCCCAATCAGCAACGTGGCCTTGACCCGTGACAGCAGGCGCGGAAACACACTGGACATGTCCAACCCGGTGCCATACAACGCGGTGGTGCCGGTAGACATGCCGCCAATCACCGCGATCAGGCACACCGGCAGGAAAAACCACGTGGGTGCCACCGCCAGCAGACCGCCGACGTAGTTGTTGGCCGCGATGTAGTCCGGGGCCTTGATCGCCACGATGGTCGCGGTGGCGAGGCCGAACAGGAACGGAATCAACGTGGCGATCTGTGCCGCAATCACGGCAAGAAGGATGCGCGCTTTCGGCGTTTCACGCGCAATGTAGCGCGACCAGTCACCGAGGAACGCGCCGAAGGAAATCGGGTTGCTCATGGCCACCAGCGCCGCACCGATAAACGCCGCCCAGAACCCGGGCTGGCCCATGGCGACGCTGCCGGCGAAGTGGCTGTCGAAAGCCTTCGCGAACGCGAATATCCCCAACAGGAACAGCAGGCTCGCCGCCCACACCGCGATGCGGTTGACCCACAGCATGAAGCGAAACCCGTAGATGCACACGGTGAGCACCAGCACGGCGAACAGGCCATAGGCCAAGCCCAGGGTCAGGTCGGTTTCCGGCAGGCCAACCAGACGTTTCGCACCGCCGACCAGCGCATCGCCTGAACTCCACACCGACAGTGAGAAGAAGGCAATTGCCGTCAGCAGCGACAGGAACGAGCCGACAATCCGCCCATGCACACCAAAGTGCGCACCGGAAGACACCGCGTTATTGGTGCCAGTGATTGGCCCGAACAGACCCATGGGCGCCAGGATCAGCGCGCCCACCAGCACGCCCAGCACAATCGCCCAGGCACCGGCCTGGAACGACAGGCCGAACAGCACCGGGAACGCGCCCAGTACGGCGGTGGCAAAGGTATTGGCACCGCCGAAGATCAGACGAAACAGATCCGTGGGGCTGGCGGTACGTTCGTGGTCCGGGATCTGTTCGACCCCGTTGGTTTCTATTTTGCGAATACTGTTGTCGTTGTTTTTATTATTCATGATCAGCTCCGATCACATTGGCTAAGGGGGCGGCAGCCCTTCCGGCATAGCGGACAAATGTTCGTGACAGGCCAGCCACAGGCCTTGTTTTTGTTGTGCGCGCAGCCTTTGCCGTTTGAAGACAATGGTCTCGCGTTCCTGGCTAGAGAATTGCTCCCCGTTCATGCGCAGCTCGGTGGCCACGTCATGCACAAATATCGCCACGTCCTCACCTTGTAGGCTGACGAACGCATTGCTTGAAGTGCATGACAACACTTCAAAGCCCTCGTCCCGACGCCAGCCGTCCCACAACGCCTGGTAGGCCTCGCGACTGAGCAGCGGCCGGGGGAGGGTATAAAACACGAAGCTGGCATCGGCCGTGAACGCGCCGAAGTAGGCGTCGCGGTCATTGCGAGCGAAGGCCGCCACCAGCACGGCGGCGGCGTGCAGTACCTCGCGCGTGCTCATCAGCGATGCGCCACGCCGGGCAGTACGCAGAGCATCTCGTACAGCAGGTTGGCGCCGAGCAACGAGGTGTTGCCGGTGGTGTCGTAGGGCGGCGAAACTTCGACCAGGTCGCAACCAATCAGGTCGAGGCCCTGGCAGCCACGGATGATCTCGATCGCCTGGATGGTGGTCAGCCCGCCGATTTCCGGGGTGCCTGTACCGGGTGCCCAGGCCGGGTCGATACCGTCGATGTCGAAGCTCAGGTACACCGGGCCGCCGCCGACTTTTTCGCGTACTTCGGCCATCAGCGGTGCGAGGGAGCGATGCCAGCACTCTTCGGCCTGCACCACACGAAACCCCTGTTTGCGGCTCCAGTTGAAGTCTTCGGCGGTGTAGCCCTGGGCACGCAGGCCTATCTGCACCACGCGGTCGCAATCGAGCAGGCCTTCTTCCACGGCGCGGCGGAAGGTGGTGCCGTGGGCGATTTTCTCGCCGAACATATGGTCATTGACGTCGGCGTGGGCATCGATGTGCACCAGCCCGACCTTGCCGTGTTTTTTGTGGATCGCCCGCAGGATCGGCAGGGTGATGGTGTGGTCACCGCCGAGGGTCATGGGGATCACGTTGTGTTCGAGGATCTCGTCGTAGGCCTCTTCGATGATGCGCACGGCGTCGAGTAGGTTGAAGGTGTTGATCGCCACGTCGCCGACATCGGCCACCGACAGCGAGTCGAAGGGTGCGGCGCCGGTGGCCATGTTGTACGGACGGATCATCACCGATTCGGCGCGAATCTCGCGTGGCCCGAAACGGGTGCCGGCGCGCAGCGAAGTGCCGATGTCCAGCGGCACGCCTATAAAGGCGGCATCCAGGCCCTTGGCCGTTTGCAGGTGGGGAAGACGCATCATGGTGGCGATGCCGGCAAAGCGCGGCATTTCATTGCCGCCCAGTGGTTGATGGTAAGTCTTGTCCACGGGAGTGCCTCAGCGTTGTTGTGTTTGTCTTGGGCCGATTCTGCGAAAAGCTGAGGCGGGGAAGAATCGGCTGGGGCAAATACTTAGTTCAGATTTTTCTAAACTAACGCCTGGGGTAAACTCGCCACAAAATGTGTTCCTGGAGCCTTCATGGCCAACGCCTTGCCCGACCTGAAACTGCTGCGCATCTTCGTCAGCGTCGTGCGGCACCAGGGGTTCGCCAATGCCCAGCACGAACTCAACCTGTCGACGTCGGCCATCAGCACTTATATGAGCCAACTGGAATCGGCACTCGGGCTGGTGCTGTGCCATCGCGGCCGGGGCGGCTTCAGCCTGACCAGCAAGGGCGAGTTGTTCCATCAGGAAACCCTGCGCCTGCTCGCTGAGCTCGAAGGCTTCGAGCAGTACGCCGCCGCGTTGAAAGGCGAGTTGCGCGGCACCCTGAAGCTTGGCGTGCTCGACTCAACCGTCAGCGACAAGGCTCTGCCGTTCGCCGAAGTGATCGGCGCCTACAGCCTGGAACACCCGGCGGTGCACCTGAATTTATCGGTGATGAGCCCTTACGAATTGCAACTGGGCGTGCAGGACAACCGTCTGGACCTGGCCATCGGCGCTTTCTCCAACCGCATGAGCGGGCTGATCTACATGCCGCTGTACCGCGAGCAGCACTGGTTGTATTGCAGCACGCGGCATCCGCTATTCAATGAGCGGCGCATTCCCGAGCCAGTGATCACTCAGCAGCGCATGGTCGGGCGCGGCTACTGGAGCCAGGCGGAGCTGGCGCGCCACGGCTTCAAGCACAGCGCCGCCACGGTGGAAAGCATGGAGGCGCAACTGATCCTGGTCCTGTCCGGTGCCTACATCGGGTACCTGCCGGAGCACTACGCCCAGGCCTGGGCGGATAAAGGCGATTTGCGCGTGCTGCTGCCTGCGACCTTCGGTTACCAGGCGCCGTTCTCAATGATCATGCGCCGTGGCCGCAGCCGCGAGCCGCTGATCCAAACGTTTCGCGATCTACTCAAAGCACAGCTCAACCAGGCCTGAAAAACCATGTCCAGACCCCAGTGTTCCCGTTGCCTCAGGCCAATCAGCCACTGCTTGTGCGCGCTGATCCCCAGCCTCGACAGTCGCACCCGCGTATTGCTGTTGCAGCACCCGAGTGAGGTCGGCCACGCGCTCAATACTGCGCGGTTGGCGGCGTTGGGCTTGAGCAATGCGCAATTGGTGGTGGGGGAGGTGTTCGATGATTTGGCTACGTTGTTGAGTCCGCCCGGTTATCAGGCTCGGCTGTTGTTTCCCGCCGACGACGCCCAGCCGCTGCAAACCTATGCGCCTGATGAGCAACCGCTGTTGCTGGTGGTGCCCGACGGCACCTGGCGCAAGGCGCGCAAACTGCTGCATCTGAATCCGCTGCTGGCGGCGTTGCCTCGGGTGACCTTGGCCGAGGGCGGCGTGTCGCGTTATCGACTGCGCAAGGCGCCGGGGCCGGGAGCGCTGTCGACGGTAGAAGCCATCGTGCGGGCGTTGCAGGTGCTGGAGGCGCCGCTTTCGTTCGAGCCGTTGCTCAAACCTTTCGAAGCTTTGATTGAGGGGCAGATTGCGGCGATGGGGGAGGAGGTTTTCCAGAGAAATCATGGCGACGGGCATTTGGGGTAGGAGGATGCCTGCCCAGCCACTCCACTCCGCGCTTATTCCTTTAAGCCATAAGCACCACACTTTGCGTGATATGGCCCGCCGGCCTTTCCCGGTATGATGTGCGCCCCGCAGTCTGGATTGCGAATACGCCATGACCTTGCAGTACCCAACAATCGCCGATTGCGTCGGCAACACGCCCCTGGTCCGCTTGCAACGCATGGCGGGTGAAACCAGCAATACCCTGTTGCTCAAGCTCGAAGGCAACAACCCGGCCGGCTCGGTAAAAGACCGCCCGGCGCTGTCGATGATCACCCGTGCCGAGTTGCGCGGGCAGATCAAGCCCGGCGACACCCTCATCGAAGCCACCTCGGGCAATACCGGAATCGCCCTGGCCATGGCTGCGGCGATCAAGGGTTACAAGATGGTGCTGATCATGCCCGACAACGGCAGCGCCGAGCGCAAGGCGGCGATGACCGCTTATGGCGCCGAGCTGGTGCTGGTGACCCAGGAAGAGGGCATGGAAGGCGCCCGCGACCTCGCCGAGCGTATGGCCGCCGAAGGCCGTGGCCAAGTGCTGGACCAGTTCGCCAACGGCGATAACCCCGAGGCGCACTACACCAGCACCGGCCCGGAGATCTGGCGCCAGACCCAGGGCACCATCACGCATTTCGTCAGCTCCATGGGCACCACCGGCACCATCATGGGCAACTCGCGCTACCTCAAGGAGCAGAACCCGGCGATCCAGATCGTTGGCCTGCAGCCGATGGAAGGCGCGGCCATCCCGGGTATTCGCCGCTGGCCCGAAGAATATCTGCCGAAGATCTACAACGCTGCGCGGGTGGATCGCATCATCGACATGGCCCAGCGTGAGGCTGAAGACACCACTCGCCGTCTGGCTCGTGAAGAAGGTATTTTCTGCGGCGTGTCGTCCGGCGGTGCCGTGGCCGGTATGTTGCGCCTCTCCAAAGAAGTGGAAAACGCGGTGATCGTCGCGATCATCTGTGACCGAGGCGACCGTTACCTGTCGACCGGCATCTTCGACGAACCCAACTGATGGCCAAGCACGAGAGAGGCCTGCGCTTCCAACCGACGGGCGGCAGCCGCGCCCCGCAGGTTCCAGTGGGCAAGAAGCAACGCCTGACCATCGAGCGGCTGGCCAACGACGGCCGTGGCATCGTGTTCTTTGAAGGCCGCACCTGGTTCGTCAATGGCGCGCTGGCCGGCGAAGATGTCGAAGCGCGCGTGTTGGGGGCCCATGGCAAAGTGGTCGAGGCCCGCACGGAGCGGGTGTTCAAGCCCAGCGAACTGCGTCGTCCGGCGCCGTGCGCGCATGTTGGCCGCTGTGGCGGTTGCAGCGTGCAGCACTTGCCCCACCACGAACAACTCGCCCTGAAACAGCGCATGCTCGCCGAACAACTGTCCCGAGTGGCCGGTGTCGAGCCGCAAGAGTGGGCGCCACCTTTGAGTGGTCCGGAGTTTGGCTACCGACGCCGCGCCCGCGTGGCTGTGCGCTGGGATGCCAAGGCGAAAAAACTCGAGGTGGGTTTTCGCGCCGTGGCCAGCCAGGATATCGTCGCCATCGATGATTGCCCGGTGCTGGTACAGGCCTTGCAACCGATCATGCAGCGTTTGCCGAACATGCTGCGCCGCCTGAGCAAACCTCAGGCGCTGGGGCATGTGGAGCTGTTCAGCGGTTCGTCCATCGCCGTGTTGCTGCGGCATATGGCGCCGCTGTCCGAAGCGGACCTGCACGTCTTGAAAGAATTTTGCAGCTTTCATGAGGCTCAATTATGGCTGCATGGCGAAGGCCGGCCGGAACCCGTCGAGCCCGATCAGGCCCTCGGTTTTCGCTTGGACGCATGGGATCTGGATCTGGCTTACCGGCCAGGAGATTTCGTGCAGGTCAATGCCGGGGTCAACGAGGCGATGGTTGCCCAGGCTCTGGAATGGCTGGCACCGCAGCCTGATGAGCGGGTTCTGGACCTGTTCTGCGGCCTGGGCAACTTTGCCTTGCCGCTGGCCAAGCAGGCGCGGGAAGTGGTGGCGGTGGAGGGTGTGCAGACCATGGTGGACCGGGCGGCACACAATGCCCTCAGCAACAATTTGCATAATGCGCAGTTTTTTCAGGCCGATTTGTCCCAGCCTTTGACTGACGCGGAATGGGCCAAACAGGGCTTTTCTGCGGTACTCTTGGACCCACCCCGCGATGGTGCCCATGAGGTTGTGCGCAAGCTCGCCACTCTGGGGGCCAAGCGCCTGGTGTATGTGTCCTGCAACCCCGCCACGCTGGCGCGGGACACAGTTGAGTTGGTCAAGCAAGGCTACCGGCTAAAACGTGCCGGGATCCTCGACATGTTTCCGCAGACAGCGCATGTCGAGGCCATGGCGTTATTTGAAGCGGGCTAGGATGCCCGTTTAATCCGACTGGCCTGCGTTCTCCAAGGCCTGTGAACTGCCACGGAGCTCGCAGTAAAAGGTCGGCGATGATTCTGGCGCATCGAAGATGCGTCATAGGGAAGGTAAGCAAGATGGTACAGGTGAGAGCACACCAGCCGATCAACACTGACGGCAGTATCAATCTCGAGGCATGGTTGGATCATGCCGTCAGTGTCGATCCGGCACTGGACCGTGAAGCCTTGAAAGCAGCCTGCGAGTTCGCTCGTGAGTCTGAACAGCAAGACAATGCGGCCAAGAACCTGTGGGCCGAGGGCACTTCCAGCTTTCGCACCGGCCTTGAGATCGCCGAGATCCTCGCCGACCTCAAGCTGGACCAGGATTCGCTGATCGCCGCCGTGCTCTATCGCGGCGTGCGCGAAGGGCACATCCCGTTGGCCACCGTGGGCCAGCGTTTCGGCTCCGTGGTGGCCAAGCTGATCGACGGCGTGCTGCGCATGGCTGCCATCAGCGCCAGCCTCAGCCCGCGCCAGTCCCTGGTGTTGGGCACCCAGGGCCAGGTCGAGAACCTGCGCAAGATGCTGGTGGCGATGGTCGACGACGTACGCGTCGCGCTGATCAAGCTGGCCGAACGCACCTGCGCGATTCGTGCGGTGAAGACCGCCGACGACGAAAAGCGCAACCGCGTCGCCCGCGAAGTCTTCGACATCTACGCGCCGTTGGCGCACCGCCTGGGTATTGGCCATATCAAATGGGAGCTGGAGGATTTGTCCTTCCGCTACCTGGAGCCCGATCAATACAAGCAGATCGCCACGTTGCTGCATGAGCGGCGGCTCGACCGCGAACGCTTCATTACCGACGTGATGGGCCAACTGCGTGCCGAATTGCAGGCCACCGGCGTCGATGCCGACATCAGCGGCCGCGCCAAGCACATCTATTCCATCTGGCGCAAAATGCAGCGCAAGGGCCTGGCCTTCAGCCAGATCTACGACGTGCGTGCCGTGCGCGTGTTGGTGCCGGAAATGCGCGACTGCTACACCGCGCTGGGCATCGTGCACACCCTGTGGCGGCACATCCCCAAGGAGTTCGACGACTACATCGCCAACCCCAAGGAAAACGGCTATCGCTCGTTGCACACGGCGGTGATCGGCCCCGAGGGCAAGGTGCTCGAGGTGCAGATCCGCACCCACGCCATGCACGAAGAGGCAGAGCTGGGCGTATGCGCGCACTGGCGCTACAAGGGTACCGACGTCAAGGCCGGCTCCAATCAATACGAAGAAAAAATCTCCTGGCTGCGCCAAGTGCTCGAATGGCATGAAGAGCTGGGTGACATCGGCGGCCTGGCCGAACAGCTGCGGGTGGATATCGAGCCGGACCGGGTCTATATCTTCACCCCCGACGGCCACGCCATCGACCTGCCCAAGGGGGCCACGCCGCTGGACTTCGCCTACCGCGTACACACCGAAATCGGCCACAACTGCCGGGGCGCGAAGATCAACGGGCGCATCGTGCCGCTCAACTACAGCCTGCAGACCGGTGAGCAGGTCGAGATCATCACCAGCAAACACGGCACGCCAAGCCGCGACTGGCTGAACCCGAACCTGGGTTACATCACCACCTCGCGGGCGCGGGCCAAGATCGTGCACTGGTTCAAGCTGCAGGCGCGCGACCAGAACGTCGCCGCCGGCAAGACCTTGCTCGAACGCGAACTGGCGCGCCTGGGCCTGCCTCAGGTGGACTTCGACAAGCTGGCCGAAAAGGCCAACATGAAGATCGCCGAAGACATGTTCGCCGCCCTTGGCGCCGGCGACCTGCGCCTGGCGCAACTGGTCAACCTGGCCCAGCAACTGGTCGAGCCCGAACGCGGTAACGAACAGTTGGAACTGATCCCACGCAAAGCCACCGGCTACAAGCCCGGCAAGCGCGGCGATATCCAGATCCAGGGCGTGGGCAACCTGTTGACGCAAATCGCCGGTTGCTGCCAGCCGCTGCCGGGCGACGCCATCGTCGGTTACATCACACAGGGCCGTGGCGTGAGCATTCACCGCCAGGACTGTGCCTCGGTGCTGCAACTGGGCGGGCGCGAGCCGGAGCGGATTATCCAGGTCAGTTGGGGCCCGGTGCCGGTGCTCACCTACCCGGTAGACATCATCATCCGTGCCTACGACCGTTCCGGTTTGCTGCGTGACGTGTCGCAAGTGCTGCTCAATGAGCGGATCAACGTACTGGCGGTCAATACCCGCTCGAATAAAGAGGACAACACGGCGTTGATGTCCTTGACCATCGAGATCCCGGGGTTGGACGCGTTGGGGCGGTTGCTGGGGCGTATTTCCCAGTTGCCGAACATCATCGAGACCCGGCGCAACCGCACACCCTCATGAATAGCTGGATGAACACGGTTCCAACGTGTGGGAGGGGGTTTGCTCCCGATAGCGGTGGGTCAGTCGATATAGGTACTGACTGATCCACCCTCATCGGGAGCAAGCCCCCTCCCACAGATGATCGGCAGTGTTCGTACCTGATCGGAAAGAGACTGATGTATTCACTGGATGACCTGCTGCACTTGATGAATCGCCTGCGGGACCCGCAATACGGGTGCCCGTGGGACATCAAGCAAACCTACGCGAGCATCGTGCCGCACACCTTGGAAGAGGCTTACGAAGTCGCCGATGCCATCGAGCGCGGTGACTTCGACCATCTGCAAGGTGAACTGGGCGACCTGCTGTTCCAGGTGGTGTATTACAGCCAGCTGGCGCGGGAAGAAGGGCGTTTCGAATTTGCCGGGGTGATCGACGGCATCACTCGCAAGCTGATCCGTCGCCACCCGCACGTGTTCCCCACGGGCGACCTGTATGCGCCGCTGGATATCCCGCAATTGAGCGAAGAGCAGGTCAAGCTGCGCTGGGAGCAGATCAAGGCCGAGGAGCGTGCACAAAAGTCTGACGCGCCGGAGCAGCTCTCCCTGCTGGATGATGTGCCTGGCGCATTGCCGTCGTTATCCCGTGCCGCCAAATTGCAAAAACGCGCCAGCCAGGTCGGCTTCGACTGGCCATCCGCCTTGCCGGTGGTGGATAACGTGCGCGAAGAGCTGGATGAAGTGCTCGAAGCCATGGCCGATAACGACTCGGTGGCCATTGCCGATGAGGTCGGTGACCTGCTGTTTGCGGCGGTCAACCTGGCCCGGCACCTGAAGGTCGACCCGGAAACCGCGCTGCGTGGCGCCAATGCCAAGTTCGAACGACGTTTCCGATTTATCGAACAGGCATTGCGCGATACCCAGCGTCCCATAGAAGATTGCACCCTTGAAGAATTGGACGCCCTCTGGGGCGAAGCCAAACGTCAGGAAAAGAACGTGTCCAGCTGCGGTTGAGCAGTTGCCTAAGTGAGTAAGCACCATGAGCCTTTCCCTTCGCGACCAGTTGCTCAAAGCAGGTCTGGTCAACCAAAAGCAGGCCAAGCAGGTCGGCAAAGAGAAACAGAAGCAGCAGCGCCTGGTTCACAAAGGTCAGGCCGAGGTTGATGACACCCAGGCGCGCCTGGCCCAGGAAGCGCAGGCCGAGAAGGTCAAGCGCGATCAGGAGCTGAACCGCCAGCAGCAGGAAAAAGCCGAGGCCAAGGCGCGCACGGCGCAGGTCAAGCAACTGATCGAGACCTCGCGCCTGCCCAAGCTGACCACCGAGGACTACTACAACTTCGTGGATGACAAGAAGGTCAAGCGCCTGTCGGTCAATACGCTGATGCGCAACAAGCTGAGCAACGGCTCACTGGCGATCGTGCACCACGGTGGCGGTTACGAGGTGATCCCCCGTGAAGCGGCGCTGAAGATCCAGGAACGGGCACCGGAGCGTATTGTGCAGCTCAATATCCTGACCGAAAGCCAGGTGCCGGATGAGGATGACCCGTATGCGGCCTACCAGATCCCGGATGATCTGATGTGGTAAGGCGCTAACCCCGTAAACCACAAACCCCGCTCAACAGGCGGGGTTTGTGGTTTCTACGCGGCGTATGGCCGACCGCGGGCTACATCAAGCAATCACCAATCCACCGCATAGCTCAGGCTGAACGTGCGCCCTTGAGCATTCGGGTAAGGCGCGCGTGCGTTGGCCTGGGCGAACATGTTCTGGTAGTTGCGGTCGCTGAGGTTGTAGATCGCCCCTTCCAGGCGCCCGACCGGCAACCGCACTGAGCCCAGCAGGTCGACCAACGTATAGCCTTTTATATCGCGACCATTGTTGTCTTTGAACGCAGCGTCATAGTCCGCCAGTTGCATGCCTTGCAGGCGCAGGCTGTAGTCATCGTGGTCATAACCGACGAAGACGGTGGTCTTGGCCGGCGAGATACGCGTGGCGGGCAGGTCGATCCATTTGCCGTTTTGCTTGGTTTCACCTTTGGCGTAAGCGTAGGTGCCGCCAACCGACCATTGCTCGGTCACGTTGTAGGTGAGGCTGGTTTCGATGCCGCGCACGCGCTCTTTCTGGTTGACCAGGCGCAGCACACGATCGTTTGCGTCGTAGAACTGGGTGACATCCGAGGTGTTCTCATAGGCCGTTACGTTGGCCAGCCACTTGTCCCAATTGCCACGCCAGCCCAACTCGTAGCTATCGACCTTGAGCGCTTGTGCGTTGAGTTTCTGAATGTCATAGGTGCTGCTGACGTCGCGCAGGAAGCGCTGGATATCCGGCAGCGAAAAGCCCTGGCTGAAGTTGGCGAACACGTCCTGGTTTTCACTCAGGTGATACACCGCGCCGAGGTTGTAGAGCGTGTCATCGTATTTAAGGGTGCCGCCGGGCAGGGTTGCACGGTTGCCGGTCTGAACGATTTCCCCGTAGGCGATGCTGTCGGCAACGTCGCTTTCGATCCACTCGCGACGCACACCGCCACGCAGGGTCCAGTCACCGATGTCGTAGGACAGCTGACCAAAAATGGCTTTGGTGGTGGTCTCGATGTCCGGGCCCAGTTCGAAGGTAGTGCCGGTCTTGGTGTAGGTCAGGCCATTGACGCGGTATTGGTCGCCGCGCTGGCGTGAGGTTTCATGGTCATAGTCCGCGCCCCACACCAGGTTGCCGGTTGCCGGGCCGATGTCTGGCATCTGGCTGTCAATCGCCGCGCGCAGCCCATACACATCTTGCACACTGTTGTTGTCGGCCACGCCGGCGCGGCCGCGCGACAGGTCCGGGAAGAACAGCGCGTCGGCGCGCCGCCAGTAGCTTTCGATCTGTAAGCCCTGACCGTAGAAATCCTTATCGGTGTAGTTGAGATTGACCGCCTGGTTGTGGGTATAAGGCTGGTCATCCAGGTCCAGGCCTTTTACCGCGACGGCATTGCTGGTGATGCGTGGGTTCTTGGTGTAGCGGGTGTCTTGTTCGTCTTTGTAGTCTTGCAGTGACAGGCTGATCTTCTTGTCGTCATCCAACTCATAGCCGAAACGACCTTGCAGGTCGTAGGTGTCGGTGTCCATGTTGCTGCCCTGGGACGTGTCCTGGGGAATGCGCTTGCCGTTGCCGTCAAACTGGTCGTTGCGTTGTACGGTGTTGGCCGATAAGTACCAGTCCACGGGGCCTTGACGGCCCGTTGCGCTCTGAAAGGCCTCGTAGGCGAAGCCCTTGTGGCTGAGGTTGTTGCCGGAGGTCATGCCGAGCTTGCTGCTGAACGCCAGGTCTTCACCTTTGTTGCGCTTGGTGATGATGTTGATGATGCCGCCCGATGCGCCTGCGCCATAGACACTGCTGGCGCCGGATATCACTTCGATACGTTCAATGCTTTCCGGCGCCACGCTGTTGAGCTGACGGAAGTTATCGCGCGTTGCGTTCTGGGACACGCCGTCGATCAGGATCAGCGTACTGCGCCCGCGCAGTGTCTGGCCGAAGTTGCTCATACCGCCGCTGGAAGGCGAAATGCCCGGTACCAACTGGCCGAGGATGTCGGCGACCCGGCGCCCCGCGCCTGCCTGCTGGCGAATCTGATTTTCGTCGATGACCTGCACGGAGCCTGGGATCGCTGCAATGCTGGTTTCACTGCGTGTGGCGGAAACCACTGTGGCCTGTAGCTGCAGGTTGGTGGGGGCTGCCTGCGTTTGCTCGGATTGATCGGCCCAGGCCGGCGCGCTGATCGATCCGAGGAGGGGCAGCAAAACCGCCCATTGCGATTTGTTCATGACCTTGCCTTTCAGTTATTAGAAGTATTGACAGAAAAACGCGATGTTTCGGGCGTTCGGGTGAACGAACGGATTGCGCGGATACCCAGGGCGGCCAGGGCATACGTGAGTGCTACCAGCCAGAAGCTATGAGCCAGACCGACTAGGCCCATGCCGATACCGCCGATCAGGACGCCGCACAGCGCGCCGGCTTTGGCGGCGCTGTTGCCCAGGCCGAGCGCGAAACCTTGTTGGCTGGGCGCCACGGTATTGGCGATGAGGGTGTACGCGACCGGCAACAAAGCGCCTTGCCACACGCCCCATATCAACCGGCTGGCGAGGAACCCCAGCCATTCGCTTGCGATCGCCGTCAAGGCCAACGTCAGGGCGCAGGACCACGTGACCCATTCGATGATGCGTAGCGTCTGCGCCGGCTGATGACGGTCGAACAGGCGCCCCCACAACGGAGCGGACACTGCCAGGGTGAGCGCACTGGCGGCATAGCTGGCACCGATCAGCCACGCCGGGGCGTGTAATACGTCGGCGACGTATAGGGCATAAAACGGTTGCGGCATCATCTTGGCGGCTTGAATCAGCACGATGATTCCCAGCATTGCGCCCAGCCAGCCCTTGGGCAGCGCGCTGGCGGGCGTGGTACGCGCCGGCCGCACGTGCTGCGTATCGCCCGGCAAGAACAGGCTGATCACCGCGCACAACAAGCAGACCGCGGTAGCGCTGTAGCACAGCAGGGCGAAGCCCGAGATATCCATCAGCCAGCCGCCCAGCACTGGCCCGGCCAGCGAGCCCACGGCGGTGGCCGATTGCAGGCGCGCCAAAATGTGGCCGCGCCCGCCATCGCCGCAGCAGGCCAGCGCATAGGCTTGGGCCGCGGCAATGAAGCCGGCCAGTGCACCTTGTGCCACTCTGATGGCCACCAGTAGCCACGGGTCGGTGGTGAAGGCAGCCAACGCCTGGCACACCGCCAGCGCCAGCAATGCCCGGATGATCATCGGCTTATGGCCGGTACGATCACCCAGGCGCCCCCACATCGGCGTGAGCAGCATCGCCGCCATCATCGGCCCGGCATATACCAGGGACGACAGCAGGCCGGTGTAGTGGGCGTCGGCAACTCCCAGCAGCTTCTGGATTTGCAGCGGCCAGAACGGCCCGCTCATTTCCATGGCCCCCATGGACACCAACTGAATCACCACCAGCAGGCGTAGCGCAGTGTGGTTAGCCTGCACGGGCGAGGCTGCTCAGCGGGTTCGGCAGGCGACCCACAATGTCGGCATGGCTTTCAAGCAAGCGCATGCGCATAAACGACTTGGCCGGCCAGTCCTGCTCCAGCAGCGCTTTGCGTTCAGTCTCCCAGCGCTGCGGTTCGACTTGGCTGCGCAAATCATCAAAACACTGGCTGACCTGCGCCGACAGTTCATCCCATAGCAACGCCTGGGGAATATCGAAGTAGCGGGCGCTGAGCAACACCAGCTCTCCCAGATGGCACATGAAGACCGTGTGCAAGAGCTTGTCACGCACGAAGCTCGCGTCGTCGTACAGGGTCATCTTGGGATCGTGCAGTTCGATGTCAAGACCTTGGGCGTGCAAGGTCTTGCGGTCGATCCGGATATCACCGAAGTCACGCAACAACAGGCGGTTCGGTTGCCCATCCGCCGCCATGACCATAAAGGCATTTTGTTGATGGGCCTCGAAAGCCACACCGTAGCGCAGGTACATACCCAGCAGCGCCGGCACCGTGATCGCGGCGTAGTCCCGAAAGAAGGCGAGCATCGCATCCGCGTCGTCAATGCCTTTGCTCAGGCGTACCCATTGCCTCAGCAGGGGTTGCCCATGCTGGTCGATGGCAAACAGGCTGCCCACGGGCACGGCCATTTCGCCGGGCGCGAGCAGGCTCAGCGGGTTGTCGCGGTAGAGCACGGCCAAGTGGCGGGAGCTTTCGTCATTGGCGGGCTGAGGCTTGAAGTGCACGCCGATGCGCTCGGGAACGATGCTGAGCATTTTCTGAATCGCAGGCTCGCGCTTCAAAATGGTCTGCAACAGATGGCTGATGCGCGGGCCCATACGGGCCGAACGGGGTGAAACAGTGCGCTGCACACTGGTCAGTCGCAGTGAAACCGGCAGTTTGACCATCGGCGCGTCGCGCCGGCCCTCGGGCAGCACGGTCCGGAAGGACATGGTGGGGTGGGCGTTGAACGCGACGATGTCGGTCAGCACCAGCAGGCGGTCGCCAATTTCGTTGGCGAACAGTTGCGGCAATTCCTGGCGTGCCTGCCAAGGGTGGGCCGGCAATGGAAGATAGTCGCTGGCCTCAAGCCCCTGGGATGCCAACTGCGCGGTCAGTTGTTGGGCGGCCTGTGGGAAGTGGTGTTGCCACCACGGCCAATAATCCGCCGTACCGGCCAATGTCTCGACATGCGCGAACTGGCGGTGCAGCGCACACAGGAGCACGGGGAAACGAGCTTCGAATTCCGGCGAAAAGTCGATGACCTGGTGCGTGCTCAAACCCAGTTTGGTTTTGTAGTTGGGATGCCACGGATGGCCCAGCGTGCCCCACTGTTCAAGCACCGAGGTAGGGTTGCTGACGCTAGGGTCGTGCTTGAGATGGCTGAGCAGGTTGTGTTGATGCGCAGGGGCCATGGCGGCGTGCAGCTTGAGTGTCCACTGCTCATGGAAGGCGAGGCACAGGGTGTCGTTGACGAAGCTGTCGTCGATCTCTGTGTTGAGCCGGGCCAGTCCCTCTGAGGTGGCGGGCGATTCAAGGCAACCGTTGAGCAGCGTCAACAGCTGCGAAGGGAACTGAATTTTTTGTGCAGGCTGATCTGCGCGGCAGAGGGTGACGTGACCGCGCAGGTCCCAACTGCCCATGCGTCCGGGAACAAGGTGATCGAAACGCAGGTGGCTGTGGTCCGGGAGTGCCAGCGAGCATTGACCGCGCTCGTTGTAAGCAAGGGCGTCGCAGGCCAATAGGCCTTCACGAAACAGTGCCTGGACCAAGCGTTGAAAGCTGCGCTCGGCGGCGGGGGCCAGCGTGCAGACCAATGAGTCGAGGGAGATGCGATCGGTTTGAAACTGTGGGGTAGCAAGTGCCTGCGTCCAACGTTCCAGCAATGAAATCTCCGGCGTCCTGCAGTTTCCGTGCGTCACAATCGAATTCCTTATTCGCGGGGCTAGGTAAAACGCGCCGGGATGTTATCGAGAACCATTACCAATTGTCTATTTGTTGTTACATATATTTGTTGGAAACATTTCCCCTGGGCCGTGTTTTAGAGCGGTTGCAGCGCTCATGCGGGGGAGCAGGGGGCTTGGAAAAGCAAAAAACCCGTTCAAAGACGGGTTTTTTGGTTGCAGTGCCCAGGCTGCGTGGGGCCTGGGCATTGGCGCGATTTCAGCGTTTCAGGAGCTTTGCGGCTGACGTTGCATCTCAAGGGCTTCGAGCTCGTTTTTATAATTATGAGCGTCGCTCTCGTTATGGAACATGCCGACCAGCAGGTCTTGTTGGTGTACATCCCAGATGTGAATCCCATGGCCCAAGGCTTCGTGGGACATATGTTCGTCGTCGCGTTCAGTTACTTTTACAGTCATCTGCTTGCTCCAATCTCTGGTGGACCTGCGGCAAGTCGTCGCAGGCCTTTGTTATATGATTTGTTAGCTTGCTAAGTAAACGGCTTTGACGGTTTATGACAGAAGTTTCATGTTGTATGGCAGCTTGATAGGGCTGGGTGGGTCATGCCGCCGCTATCGGGAGCAAGCCCCTCCCACATTTAAAAGTGTTCGCAGTCCAAAACTGGGAGGGGCTCGCTCCCGATGGCGGTAGAAGCTTCAACACAAAATATCCAGGCGAAAAAAAGCCCCGCATTCAGCGAGGCTCCGGTTCAGCTCATCTGCGCAATCAGCTGCCTTTGACGGCCTTACCGTCAACGGTACCGTCCTGCAGCATGATGTTGTATTCCTTGCCGTCGGTTTCCACCTGACGCAATGCAACCAGAATGCCGCCCTGGTCCTTGGCAAACCACATCTGGGTGATGCGCTTGCTTTGCGTCGGGTCGCGCACGCGCTCGACCTTGATCGCATCAATGGAACCGACCTTGGTCTGGACCTTTTCCGGGCCGATCACACGGAAGTCGTAGGTGTCGACGTCGGTGCCTTCCACCACGTTGTAGCTCATGCTCTTTTTGCCGGCCGCCACATCGCGCTGCAGCGCCAGTTGGTAGGTCGACTTGTCGAGCATGCCGCTTTGCAGGGGCACGTTGACCGGGTCTTTGTTTTCAAAGCCGGTGACTTTCTTAGCGGTCTGGTCGAAGTCCAGGTTGATCTTCTTGGCCTTGCCCAGGCCGCCGCGCTCGAAGCTGTAGCTCTTGGGTTGCAGGGCGTCCTTGTCAAACTGGATGACGCTGGTTTCGGTCAGGCTGGCGATCATCATCGAGGCCTTGAAATTCAAGGTCCACGTACCGTCGCCATTCTTGGTCAGGCTGCGTTCAGCCGAACCACTCATGGGCAGCTGTTTCCAGTCGGCGGTGTAGCTGGCGGAGAAAGGGTGAAGGTCTGCCGCTTGCACGGCAGGCAAGGCAAACAGAGCGAAAGCGAAGAGCAAGGCGCGACGCATAAAATCTCCTAGGTTCGAATCAAGTGGCCGCTGGCCGCGAGTAGCTGACCGTCCAATAATGCACCCTGGTCACCAAGAATCAATCGCCCCTCGGCAAACCAGCGTACCGCCAGCGGGTAAATCCTGTGTTCCTGGGTATGGACCCGTTGCGCAAGCGTCTGCGCCGAGTCGTCAGACTCTACCGGAACCACTGCCTGTACGACCAGAGGCCCGCCATCGAGTTCCTCGGTGACAAAATGCACGCTGCAGCCATGTTCGCTGTCACCGGCATCGAGTGCGCGCTGGTGGGTGTGCATGCCTTTGTATTTGGGCAGCAGGGAAGGGTGGATATTGAGCAGGCGCCCTTCATAGTGCCGAACGAAATCAGCGCTGAGGATGCGCATGAAACCGGCCAGTACCACGAGTTTTGGATTGAAGGCGTCGATCAGTTCGATCAAGGCGGCATCGAAGGCCTCGCGGCCTTCGAAAGCCTTGTGATCCAGCGAGCGGGTTTCGATACCCGCGTCTCTGGCGCGTTGCAGGCCATAGGCGTCGCTGCGGTTGGAGATCACCGCAGCGATGCGCACCGGGCTGTCGCCGGTGCGCGTGCTGTCGATCAGGGCCTGCAAGTTACTGCCGGTGCCGGAAAGCAGCACCACGACATCACAGGTCTGAGACATTAATGAGCCTTGAGGTTCTTCAGTTCAACCTGAGCCGCGCCTTCGGCAGCGGTGGCGATCTGGCCGATGACCCAAGGCTGCTCGCCGGCTTCACGCAATACGTTCAACGCGGTTTCGACGTGCTCCTGGGCCACGCAGATCACCATGCCCACGCCGCAGTTCAGCACGCGGTGCATTTCGGTTTCGTTGACGTTGCCTTTTTCCTGCAGCCAGTCGAAGACCGCAGGACGCTGCCAGCTGGCTACGTCGACAATCGCCTGGGCGCCTTTTGGCAGCACGCGCGGGATGTTGTCCAGCAGGCCGCCTCCAGTGATGTGGGCCATGGCCTTGACCGCGCCGGTGTCCTTGATCAGCTTGAGCAGTGGCTTGACGTAGATGCGGGTCGGGGCCATCAGCAGGTCGGTCAGCGGCTTGCCGTCGAGCTGGATATTCTCGATGTCGGCACCGGACACTTCGATGATCTTGCGGATCAGCGAGTAACCGTTGGAGTGCGGACCGGACGATGGCAGGGCGAGCAGGGCGTCGCCGGCCGTCACTTTGGAGCCGTCGATGATTTCGGCTTTCTCTACCACGCCGACGCAGAAGCCAGCCAGGTCGTAGTCTTCGCCTTCGTACATGCCGGGCATTTCGGCGGTTTCGCCACCGACCAGCGAGCAACCCGACAGTTCGCAACCCGCGCCAATGCCGGTCACTACCTGGGTAGCGGTCTCGACGTTGAGCTTGCCGGTGGCGTAATAGTCAAGGAAGAACAACGGCTCGGCGCCGCACACCACCAGGTCGTTGACGCACATGGCCACCAGGTCGATGCCGATGCTGTCGTGCTTGTTCAGGTTCAGTGCCAGGCGCAGCTTGGTGCCCACGCCGTCGGTGCCGGACACCAATACAGGCTGTTTGTAGCCGGCCGGGATTTCGCAGAGGGCGCCAAAACCGCCCAGGCCGCCCATGACTTCGGGGCGCGCAGTGCGCTTGGCGACGCTCTTGATGCGTTCGACCAATGCTTCACCGGCGTCGATGTCTACACCGGCGTCCTTGTAGCTCAGGGAGGGTTGCTTGCTCATGATCCAGGCCTTTAGGGGGGATTTCTGGGTAACGACCGAGCGGGCAGGCGCTTTTGGTAAAAGGCCCAGCCGTTGACGGTCTGCGAAGGCGCGCGATTTTATCAGGCTTGAGGGGCAGCGGCCATCCTCGGGCCGACGGGCAGGGCTATATAGCTGAAAAAAGCGCGTTAAAAAAATGCTAATCGGCTCTGCTTCGGGCCGTATTAAGGTATAGCCTTGAACCCGCTATCGTTATGACGGCGCGAAAACTTACCGAGGCCCTGTGAATGTTTTGTCGGTCGCCATGGTCACAGCCATGGCAAACCGAGATCATGCGGTCTGTTCCAGCCGCTAAATTTGTCGTTCGGGAATCTTCCATGCGTCTGTGTAAATTCTTCTTTGTGGGCTGCTTGTCGTTGGTCAGCCTGGCGAGTCATGCCGAAACCCTCAATGGCCTGTATCAAGTACTTGAACCGGTTAGCAGCCAATCGCCGCAAGAGCGCGATCAGGCCACCCAGCGTGCGGTGCAGACGATGGTGATCCGCCTGACCGGCGACGCCAAAGCCGCCGAAGGCCCGGGCCTGGCGGCGATTCGCAAGGACCCGCAGCAAATCATCACCCAATATGGCTATGACGCCGGGCCGCCCGAGAGCCTGCAAGTGGACTTCGATCCGGTCAGCACCGACCGCGCCCTGCGTGACGCGGGCCTGTCGATCTGGGGCAGCAATCGGCCGTCGATCCTCGGCTGGTGGCTCAACGATTCCACCGAAGGCAGCAGCCTGGTAGGCGATGGCCAGAGCGTTGCCCAGGCCCTGCGCCGCGCGGCACAACATCGCGGTTTGCCGCTGCGCCTGCCCCTGGGGGATCTGGACGAGCAGGTCGTGGCCACCGCGCCGAACCTGGAAAGCGCCGATGCCACCCCCTTGCGCGCCGCTTCCGAACGTTACGGTGCCGACGCCTTGCTGGCGGTACATGCGCGCCAGGAAGGCAACCAATGGCAAGCCAAATGGCGCCTGTGGCTGGGTGACAAGAGCGAGCAGGGCACCGCCCAAGGTGCCGATACCGGCGCCGTGGCCGACGCGGTGATGCTGGCGATCAGCCAAAAGCTGGCGCCGCGTTTTGCGGTCAAGCCGGGCGTGAGCACCGAACAATTGCTGCAAGTGCAGGGCATGACCCTGGAACGCTATGCGGCGCTGGGGCATTTGCTTGAGCCGTTTGGTGGCCAGCCGCTGCGTGTGGAGGGCGATCGCATCGTGTATCGCGTCAATGGCAGCGCCGATCAGTTGCGCACCCAGTTGAGCCTGGCCAAGTTGCAGGAAATTCCCGCGGGCGAGCCTGCGCCGCAACCGTTAGCGCCAGGCGCGCAACCGCCCGCCGCACCTGAGCCTCAGGCGCAACTGCGGTTTCGTTGGTAAACAGTTCTTCCTTATATAGATAGAAGCATGGAGTGGTGTATGGCGGATACGCGTCGTTGGGTGTGGCTTGGCGGGATTGTCCTGCTGTGCGTTTTTGTGTTCTTGCTGCATTCGATCCTGACGCCGTTCCTGGTTGCGTTGTTGCTCGCCTATCTGTTCGATCCCGTGGTGGATCGCCTGGAGAAGGCCGGGCTGTCGCGGACCTTGGGGGTTGTCGCGGTGTTCGCGCTGTTTACCCTGATCATCACCGCGTTGGTATTGGTGCTGGTGCCGATGTTGGCCAAGCAATTGTTCCGCCTCTATGAACTGGCGCCACAGATGCTCGACTGGTTGCAACACACGGCGATGCCGTGGGCCCAGGCCAAGCTCGGGCTGTCGGACGGCTTCTGGAAGTTCGACAAGGTCAAGGCGGCGATCAGCGAACATATGGGCCAGACCACCGATATCGTGGGTGTGATCCTCAGCCAGGCCACCGCCTCCAGCCTGGCATTGATCGGCTGGCTGACCAACCTGGTGCTGATCCCGGTGGTAGCGTTCTATTTGCTGCGCGATTGGGATGTGATGATGGCCAAGATCCGCAGCCTGCTGCCGCGCAACCGCGAGGAGCGCATCGTCGCCCTGGCCGGTGAGTGTCATGAAGTGCTCGGGGCGTTCGTGCGCGGGCAGTTGCTGGTGATGCTGGCACTGGGAATCATCTACGCCGCCGGCTTGATGGCGATAGGCTTGGAGCTGGGCCTGTTGATCGGCCTGATCGCTGGCTTGGCCGCCATCGTGCCGTACATGGGGTTTGTGATTGGTATCGGTGCGGCGCTGGTGGCCGGGCTGTTCCAGTTTGGCGGTGACCTTTACCCGATGCTGGGCATTGTTGCGGTATTCATGGTCGGCCAGGCCCTGGAAGGCATGGTGCTCACCCCATTGCTGGTGGGCGATCGAATCGGCCTGCACCCCGTGGCGGTGATCTTTGCGATCCTGGCGGGCGGCGAGCTGTTTGGCTTTACGGGCATCCTCCTGGCGCTGCCGGTGGCGGCGGTGATTATGGTGCTGGTGCGCCATGTACATGATTTGTACAAGGATTCCGAGGTGTACACGGGCGTCGAAGACCCCGAGTTGTAATCGCGGCGTCACAAACCCGGCTTCGGCCGGGTTTGGCGTTTATGGCCCTGTGCCGTCAAACAAACCGCAAAAAACCGGCAAGTTAACGCAAACCTTTGATTTTGCTTGTGGTCTGCTGCATTGTGCGCCCGGCTTCACGGGTATAAACTTTGCAAACTTTACACAGAGGCCACTAACGGTTCGATGGGAGCCGTTCAGTCAGCATGAAACCGATTCAGCTGCCCTTAGGTGTGCGTCTGCGTGATGACGCCACCTTTATCAATTACTACCCAGGCGCCAATGCCGCTGCACTCGGCTATGTCGAGCGGCTCTGCGAAGCCGACGCCGGGTGGACTGAAAGCCTGATCTATCTGTGGGGCAAGCATGGCGTGGGGCGTACCCACCTGTTGCAGGCCGCCTGCCTGCGCTTCGAGCAAATGGGTGAGCCGGCGGTATACCTGCCGTTGGCTGAGCTGATGGATCGCGGCATCGGCATCTTCGACAACCTTGAACAGTACGAACTGGTGTGCCTGGATGACCTGCAGGTGATCGCCGGCAAGGCGGATTGGGAAGAGGCGCTGTTCCATTTATTCAATCGCTTGCGTGACAGCGGCCGGCGCTTGCTGATTGCCGCCGCCACGTCGCCTCGGGAATTGCCGGTCAAGTTGGCCGACCTCAAGTCACGCCTGACCCTGGCGCTGATCTTCCAGATGCGCCCCCTGTCCGACGAAGACAAGCTGCGCGCCCTGCAATTGCGTGCATCCCGTCGTGGCCTGCACCTCACCGACGAAGTGGGGCACTTTATCCTCACCCGCGGTACCCGCAGCATGAGCGCCTTGTTCGATTTGCTTGAGCAGCTCGATCAGGCCTCTTTGCAGGCGCAACGAAAATTGACGATCCCTTTTCTCAAAGAGACGTTGGGTTGGTAACACGTTGATTTGTCACGATTCGGCACTTTTCAGGCGCCAGAAAACCTACGTCTGAGCCCGGCGGGCTACGCATTTACGTCATTAATTGGAATCAGGGCTTAGATGTCACGGTCCAATCGCGAAGTCACATAGCGCACGATTGAATTTGCAAATCGATGTGATAGAGGGCATAGTCTCGGCTTCTTTACACATCAGCCACGGTCGTGCCCATGCTAAATCGCTTCGCACCCCTCGTGCCTCTCGCACTCGTTACCCTGTTGTTTGGTTGCGCCTCCCACCCTCAACAAGTGGCAGAGCAGCAGAAGCCTCAACAACAGTCCCAGGCAAAATTCGTCGCTGCGCAGTCTGCTTCCGTTTATGAAGAAGAGCTGGCAACCGAGAAAGAACTGGCCGATTTCTCCGGCAACAAGCCTTACCAGCTTCCAGTTCTGGCCGACAGTATCCTAGAACGCGGCATGTCCCTGATCGGTACCCGTTACCGTTTCGGAGGTACCTCCGAAGCCGGTTTCGATTGCAGCGGTTTTATCGGCTATCTGTTTCGCGAAGAAGCCGGCATGAACCTGCCACGCTCCACGCGCGAAATGATCAACGTGAAAGCACCGTTGGTCGCACGCAACAACCTCAAGCCCGGTGATCTGCTTTTCTTCAGTACGGCAGGCCGTGGTCGTGTCAGTCACGCCGGTATCTACTTGGGTGACAACCAGTTTATCCACTCCAGCAGCCGTCGCAGTGGCGGTGTGCGAGTCGACAGCCTGGGTGACAGCTACTGGAGCAAAACCTTCATCGAAGCCAAGCGCGCACTCGCCATGGCCCCGACTACGGTTACCGCCAGTAAGTAAACTTAAAGTGATACTTGAAGTTTGACGCGTAAGCGCTAGAATCCCTGGATATTGTTGTAACCCGTTCGCGCGAGCTTTGCTTGCGCGTTCTGGTTTTCAGCGTTCGGCAGCGAAAGCCGCATCCAGACCAGGATTGTTCTGCACATGTCGACCTCGGCCCGCCTGATTCTAATTGTTTGCGCCGCGCTTCTCAGCGCCTGCGCCAGCCGCACACCGCCGCCCGCGCCCATCGCGGTCAAGCCCAAGCCGGTGTTCAATTATTCCACCCAGAACTTTTCGCCTGCTGCCGAAGACGTGCTCTTTCGTGCGCTGGGCCTGGTCGGCACGCCTTATCGCTGGGGCGGTAACACGCCAGACTCCGGTTTTGATTGCAGCGGCCTGATCGGCTTTGTCTACCGCGACGCCGCCGGCATTTCCCTGCCACGCACCACGCGCGAGCTGATCGTGATGCGCGCCCAGGATGTGAGCGAGCAGAACCTGCAAACCGGCGACCTATTGTTCTTCGCCACCGGTGGTGGCTCGCAGGTCAGCCATGCTGGGATCTACGTGGGTGAAGGTCGCTTTGTCCATGCGCCGCAAACCGGTGGCACGGTGAAACTGGACACCCTGTCCAAAGCGTATTGGCAGAATGCTTACCTGAGTGCCAAGCGCGTATTGCCGGGCAATCTGGCGCGTAATCCTTAGAATCAATGCCACGTTGCACGCTTAAAGCTGCAAGACGGCGCAATGCCTGCTTGTAGCTTTAGGCTTGACGCTTGCAGCTAGCCCTCCAACCCACTAACCTTCGCCGCTTGTTCCAGGTGCTCTGTGACCCGTGGGTCGACAGAGTGAAACAGGGAAGCCGGTGAGTGAGCGCGCTTATACACAGCGCCGCCGCAATTCCGGCGCTGCCCCCGCAACGGTAAATGAGTCAAGACCCTGCATTGAGCCACTGTATCGCTCGCGATATGGGAAGGCGCAGCGTCGGCCTGTTCGCTTCAGAACGCCACTCATGAGCCCGGAGACCGGCCAGGATCATCCAACAGCATCACGGTGGGCGATGCTTGGCTGTCTGTTTTTTCTTTTCCCTGCCCGCCGTTTTTGTTCAGCCCCAACGGAGAGCTGCCATGACCGATACCCCCGACCGCGATGAACGCCACCTGGCACGCATGCTGCGCAAAAAAGCCGTGATCGACGAGCGCATCGCCAATTCACCCAATGAATGCGGCTTGCTATTGGTGCTCACCGGTAATGGCAAAGGCAAGAGCAGCTCGGCATTCGGCATGCTCGCCCGCGCCATGGGCCATGGCATGCAGTGCGGCGTGGTGCAGTTCATCAAGGGGCGTAACAGTACCGGCGAAGAATTGTTTTTCCGCCGTTTCCCCGAGCAAGTGCGCTTTCACGTGATGGGCGAAGGCTTCACTTGGGAAACCCAGGACCGGCAGCGCGATATTGCCGCCGCCGAAGCCGCCTGGGCCGTGTCGCGCCAATTACTGCAAGACCCGTCCATTGGCCTGGTGGTGCTGGATGAGCTCAATATTGCCCTCAAGCATGGCTACCTCGACCTCGATCATGTTCTGAGCGACCTGCAAGCCCGCCCACCGATGCAACACGTGGTCGTCACCGGCCGTGGCGCCAAGCCCGAGTTGATCGAAATGGGCGACACCGTCACTGAAATGGGCATGCTCAAGCATGCGTTCCAGGCCGGTATCAAGGCACAGAAGGGCGTCGAACTGTGAACCCGCCCCGTCATTGCCCGGCTGTATTGATCGCCGCTCCGGCGTCCGGCCAGGGCAAAACCACCGTCACCGCCGCGCTCGCCCGTTTGCATCGTAACCTGGGGCGCAACGTGCGCGTGTTCAAATGCGGCCCGGACTTTCTGGACCCGATGATCCATGAGCGCGCCAGCGGTGCGCCGGTTTATCAATTGGACATGTGGATGGTGGGCGAGCAGGAAAGTCGCCGCTTGTTGTGGGAAGCGGCGGGGGAGGCGGACCTGATCCTGATCGAGGGCGTGATGGGCCTGTTCGACGGCACGCCGTCCAGCGCCGACCTGGCGCGGCACTTCGGCGTGCCGGTGTTGGGCGTGATCGACGGCACCGCCATGGCCCAGACCTTTGGCGCGCTGGCATTGGGCCTGGCGCGCTATCAGCCGGACCTGCCGTTTGCCGGGGTACTGGCCAACCGCGTCGGCACGCTGCGCCATGCGCAGTTGCTCGAAGGCAGCCTCACCGAAGGCCTGCGCTGGTACGGCGCGTTGTCACGTGAGACCGGTATCGAGCTGCCCAGTCGTCACCTGGGGCTGGTGCAGGCCAGCGAATTGAATGATCTCGATATGCGCCTGGACGCCGCCGCCCAAGCCCTGGGCGGTAGTTGCGAAGTCGCGCTGCCGCCGCCGGTGGCCTTCGCCGCACCGCAGGTGATCGAGGCGGAGCCATTGCTCAAGGGCGTGCGCATCGCCGTCGCCCGTGACGAAGCCTTCGCGTTCACCTACGGCGCCAGCCTCGACCTGCTGCGAGCGATGGGGGCTCAGTTGAGCTTCTTTTCGCCGATCCATGATCACGCACTGCCCGACGCCGACAGCCTCTATCTGCCCGGTGGTTACCCGGAACTGCACCACCAGGCGCTGTCGGAAAATACCCCGATGCTCGCTGCCATCCGCGCCCACCACGCCGCCGGCAAGCCGTTGCTCGCCGAATGCGGCGGCATGCTCTACCTGCTGGACTCGCTCACCGACGTCGACGGCAACCGTGCCGAACTGCTCGGCCTTTTACCGGGCGATGCGGTGATGCAAAAGAAACTCGCGGCCCTGGCCCTGCAAAGCGTCGAACTGCCGGAAGGCGTGTTGCGTGGGCACACGTATCACCATTCCCTGACCAGCACCGAGTGCCAGCCGATTGCCCGTGGCCTGAGCCCTAACGGTGGGCGCGGTGCCGAGGCGGTTTACCGACAGGGGCGGATGACAGCCTCTTATGTGCACTTTTATTTCCCGTCGAACCCATCAGCGGTCGCCGCCTTGTTTGCACCCAATGTGGGAGGGGGCTTGCCCTCGATAGGGCCATGACCGACAACGCATTTGCCCCGGCCGACCGCGACGCCGTCTACCGCGCCATCGCCGAGCGCCGCGACATGCGCCACTTCAGCGGCGGTACGGTGGCTCCCGAATTGCTTCATCGCCTGCTCCAGGCCGCGCATCAGGCACCCAGTGTGGGTTTGATGCAGCCGTGGCGTTTTATCCGCATCAGCGACCGCCACCTGCGTGGGCAAATCCAGCAAGTGGTCGAAGAAGAGCGCGTGCGCACCGCCCAAGCCCTGGGCGAACGTTCCGATGAATTCATGAAGCTCAAGGTCGAAGGCATTCACGACTGCGCTGAAGTACTGGTGGCGGCGTTGATGGATGATCGCGAGCGGCACATTTTCGGCCGCCGTACCTTGCCGGAAATGGACATGGCTTCGCTGTCCTGTGCGATCCAGAATCTATGGCTGGCTGCCCGTGTCGAAGGGCTGGGCATGGGCTGGGTATCGTTGTTCGACCCCCAGGCCCTGGCCGATCTGCTGGGCCTGCCGCCCGGCGCCAAACCCCTGGCCGTGCTGTGCCTGGGGCCGGTGGCCGAATTCTATCCGGCACCGATGTTGCAGCTCGAAGGCTGGGCCGAACCGCGGCCGCTGAAAGACATGTTGTATGAGAATACGTGGGGAGCGAGTCAATGAGTGTGGCCTTGCTGTGTGTCGCCGGGGTGGCGTTGGATGCGCTGCTGGGTGAACCCAGGCGTCGGCATCCGCTGGTGGCGTTCGGCAATTTTGCCGGGCGCATCGAGCAACGCTTCAATAGCGGTGGCCGTGGCTGGCGCAGCCATGGCGTGACGGCATGGTTTATCGCCGTGGTGCCGTTGACGCTGCTGGCCACCGCGCTGTCGTGGGCGCCCTATATCGGGTGGGCGCTGGAGATTCTGGCGCTGTACTGTGCCCTCGGCATGCGCAGCCTGGGTGAACATGTACTGCCTGTCGCCCAGGCGTTGCGCAGCGATGACCTGGATGAAGCGCGCACGCGGGTGAGTTACCTGGTGAGCCGCCAGACCAGCGAGCTGGACAGCACCGAAGTAGCCCGTGCCGCCACCGAATCGGTGCTCGAAAACGGCAGTGATGCGGTGTTTGCCGCGTTGTTCTGGTTCGTGGTCGCTGGCGTACCGGGGGTGGTGCTCTACCGTTTGAGCAATACCCTCGACGCCATGTGGGGCTATCGCAATGAGCGCTTCGAACGCTTTGGCTGGGCGGCGGCGAAAATCGACGACGTACTGAACTACATTCCTGCGCGCCTGGTGGCCTTGACCTACGCGGTGCTGGGCAAAACCGCCCTGGCGCTCAAATGCTGGCGTACCCAGGGGCCGACATGGGACAGCCCCAACGCGGGGCCGGTGATGGCGTCCGGGGCCGGCGCACTGGGCGTCGAATTGGGCGGTGCGGCGATTTATCACGGCGAGCTGCACCAGCGCCCGCCATTGGGCGAAGGCCCGGCGGCGGATGCCGATTCAATCGAACGAGGCTGGCAACTGGTGCAGCGCGGCGTTTGGCTGTGGCTGCTGATCCTATGCGCGGGGGCGCAATTCTATGCTTGAACACGGTGGTCGGCTGCGCAAAGCGTCGGTTCAATACGGGATTGCCGAGGCCAACTGGCTGGATCTCTCCAGCGGCCTTGCGCCCTGGCCCTGGCCGATCCCCGAGATACCGCTACGCGCTTGGGCGCGCCTGCCGGAAACCGACGACGGCCTGGAGCAGGCCGCCGGCGAGTATTACGGCGCGGCGCACGTGTTGCCGGTGCCCGGTTCCCAGGCGGCGATCCAGTTGCTGCCACGCCTGCGCCGTGCGGGCAAGGTCGGCGTGTTATCGCCGTGCTACGCCGAACACGCCGAAGCTTGGCGCCGCGCGGGTTACGTGGTGCGTGAGGTGCAGGAGCAGGAAGTCGACTTTTTCCTCGATGGCCTCGATGTGCTGGTGGTGGTCAACCCCAACAACCCCACCGGTCTGAGCCTCAGCCCGCAGCGCCTGCTGGATTGGCACACGCGGCTGGCCCAGCGCGGCGGCTGGCTGGTGGTGGACGAAGCGTTTATGGACGTGACCCCGCAATTGAGCCTGGCGAGCCAGGCCCATCAGGTTGGCCTGATTGTACTGCGCTCGTTCGGCAAGTTTTTCGGCCTGGCGGGTGTACGGCTGGGCTTTGTGCTGGCCGAGCGCCGGCTGCTCAAGTTGCTCGCCGAGCAGGTCGGGCCGTGGGCGGTCAGTGGGCCGACGCGGGTGCTTGGCCAAGCGTGCCTGCGCGACACCGCCGGCCACGCGCACCAGCGCGCCCGGTGCCTGGAGGCCGGCCGGCGCTTGTTCGAGTTGCTGCAACGCCATGGCTTTGAACCGCAGGGCGGCTGCGCCTTGTTCCAATGGTTGATCACTCCGCATGCCGAACGCATGCACGAATTCATGGCCCAGCGCGGCATTCTGCTGCGCCTGTTTGTGCACGACAGCAGCCTGCGCTTCGGCCTGCCCGACACCGAGGTCGATTGGCTGCGCCTCGACGCGGCGCTGGCTGCCTATAAGGACGCTGCATGAGTACGCTGATGGTGCAAGGCACCACCTCCGATGCGGGTAAAAGCACCCTGGTGACTGCGCTGTGCCGTTGGCTGGTGCGCCAAGGCATTGCAGTGGCACCGTTCAAACCGCAGAACATGGCGCTCAACAGTGCGGTGACCGCCGAAGGCGGCGAAATAGGCCGCGCCCAGGCGGTGCAGGCCCAGGCGGCCAACCTGGCGCCGCATACCGATATGAACCCGGTGCTGCTCAAACCCAACAGCGACACCGGCTCCCAAGTGATCATCCATGGCCGTGCGGTCACCAGCATGAACGCGGTGGCCTATCACGACTACAAAGCCATCGCGATGCAAGCGGTGCTGGCTTCCCACTCGCGCTTGAGCCAGGCCTACCCGGTGGTGATGGTGGAAGGGGCGGGGTCGCCGGCAGAGATCAACCTGCGCGCCAACGACATCGCCAATATGGGCTTCGCCGAGGCGGTGGATTGCCCGGTGTTGTTGATCGCCGATATCAATCGGGGCGGGGTGTTCGCCCATTTGGTCGGCACGCTGGAGTTGCTCTCACCCAGCGAACAGGCGCGGGTCAAAGGCTTCATCATCAACCGTTTTCGCGGTGATATCGCGCTGCTGCAGCCTGGCCTCGATTGGCTGCAAGCGCGTACCGGCAAACCGGTAGTGGGCGTATTGCCGTACGTGATGGACCTGCACCTGGAAGCCGAAGACGGCATTGACCATCGCCAGATCGACAAGGCCGCGCAGGTACTCAAGGTGGTGGTCCCGGTGTTGCCGCGCATCAGCAACCATACGGATTTCGACCCGCTGCGCCTGCATCCCCAAGTGGATCTGCAGTTCGTCGGGCCGGGCCAACCTATACCCGCCGCCGACCTGATTATCCTGCCGGGCTCGAAAAGCGTGCGCAGCGATCTGGCGTATCTGCGCGCCAATGGCTGGCACACCGCCGTGGCGCGGCACCTGCGTTATGGCGGCAAGGTGCTCGGTATTTGCGGCGGCTTGCAGATGCTTGGCGAGCAGGTGCACGACCCGTTGGGCCTGGAAGGGCCGGCGGGTTCCAGCGATGGCCTGGGCCTGCTGGCGTTCAGCACCACGCTGGAGCACGAAAAACAGCTGCGCAACGTTCGCGGTCGCTTGTTGCTGGAAGATGCCGAGGTCAGCGGCTATGAGATCCATGCCGGCGTAACATCGGGCGAAGCCTTGTCGAGCGCTGCCGTGCACTTGGATGACGGCCGTACCGATGGCGCCCTGAGTGCCGACGGGCAGATCCTCGGCACCTACCTGCACGGGCTGTTCGAAACCCCGGCCGCGTGCAGCGCCTTGCTGCGCTGGGCGGGGTTGGCCAACGTGCAGGCGGTGGATTACCACGCCCTGCGCGAGCGCGACATCGAGCGGTTGGCGGACCTGGTGGAGCGCCACCTGGATACGGATTTGTTGCGCACCTTGTGTGGAGTCGCCTCATGCACCAACTGATCCTGGGCGGCGCCCGTTCCGGTAAAAGTCGCCTCGCCGAAAAACTCGCCAGCGACAGCGCGTTGCCTGTCATTTATATCGCTACCAGCCAACCGCTGGACGGCGAGATGAACACCCGCGTGGCCTTGCATCGCAAGCGTCGCCCCGAGCAGTGGGGCTTGATCGAAGAACCGATCGAGTTGGCGCGGGTGCTGCGCGAAAACGCCGCCCCCGGCCGCTGCCTGCTAGTGGATTGCCTGACGTTGTGGTTGACCAACCTGCTCATGCTCGAAGACCCGGAGCGCCTGGCGTTCGAGCGCGAGCAATTGTTGGAAAGCCTGGGCACGCTGGCGGGTGAAATCATTTTTGTCAGCAACGAGACCGGTCTGGGTGTCGTGCCGCTGGGCGAATTGACTCGCCGCTATGTGGATGAAGCCGGTTGGCTGCATCAAGCCTTGGCCGAACGGTGTCAGCGCGTGGTCCTGACCGTTGCCGGCCTGCCCCTGACTTTGAAAGGTACTGCGTTATGACTGACACTTGGTGGCTCAACCCGTGTAAGGCGATTGACGCCTCTGCGTACGAGCAGGCGCTGGCGCGCCAACAGCAATTGACCAAACCTGCCGGCTCCCTCGGCCAGTTGGAAGCGCTGGCCGTGCAATTGGCCGGCTTGCAGGGCCAGGTCAAACCGTCGATGGACCGGCTGTGGATCGCTATTTTTGCCGGTGACCACGGCGTGGTCGCCGAGGGCGTGTCGGCCTATCCCCAGGAAGTCACCGGGCAAATGCTGCATAACTTTGTCACCGGCGGTGCGGCCATCAGCGTGTTGGCGCGTCAGTTGGGCGCGCAGCTGGAAGTGGTGGACCTCGGCACGGTGAACCCTTCGCTGAACTTGCCCGGCGTGCATCACCTGAACATAGGCGTCGGCACCGCCAATTTCGTCAAGGGCCCGGCAATGACCGCTGCCCAGGGCAGATTGGCGCTGCAAGCGGGTCGCGATAGCGTGCTGCGTGCCCGTGAAAACGTTGCGCAATTGTTTATCGGCGGCGAAATGGGCATCGGCAACACCACCGCCGCCAGTGCGCTGGCGTGTGCGTTGCTCAAGTGCCAGGCCAGTGACCTGACCGGCCCTGGCACGGGCTTGAACGCCGACGGTGTCAGCCACAAGGTGGCCGTGATTGAACGCGCGTTGGCGCTGCACGCCGGGCAGCGCGATGATGCCCTGCACACCCTGTTCAATCTTGGCGGTTTTGAGATTGCCGCATTGGTGGGGGCCTACCTGGCGTGCGCCCAGGAAGGCATCGTCGTGCTGGTGGACGGGTTTATCTGCACCGTCGCTGCGCTGGTCGCCACGCGGTTGAACCCGGCGTGCCGCGACTGGTTGCTGTTCGGCCATCGCGGGGCGGAGCCCGGCCATCGGCACGTGTTGCACAGCCTTGATGCGCAACCGTTGCTCGACCTGGGCCTGCGCCTGGGTGAGGGCAGTGGCGCCGCGTTGGCCGTGCCGCTGCTGCGCCTGGCCTGTGCGTTGCACGGGCAAATGGCGACCTTTGCCGAAGCGGCCGTAGCGGACCGCCCGGCATGACCTTGCACCTGGACCTGCTGCGTCACGGCGAAACCGAACTGGGCGGCGGCCTGCGTGGCAGCCTGGACGACGCATTGACCGTCAGGGGCTGGGAGCAGATGCGCGCCGCAGTGGCGCAGCGAGGACCTTGGGACCGGGTGGTCAGTTCGCCATTGCAGCGCTGCGCGCGGTTCGCCGATGAATTGGGTGCGCGGTTCAACCTGCCGGTGAGCCTGGAGAACGATCTGCAAGAACTGCATTTCGGCGCTTGGGAAGGGCAGAGCGCGGCGGCGTTGATGAACACCGATGCCGAAGGCCTGGGGCTGTTCTGGGCCGATCCCTACAGCTTTACGCCGCCCGATGGCGAGCCGGTGGGCGAATTTTCTGAGCGGGTTCTGGGCGCTGTCTCACGCTTGTATCAGGCCTATGCCGGTAAGCGGGTGTTGTTGATCAGCCATGGCGGCGTGATGCGCTTGCTGCTGGCGCGTGCGCGGGGGTTGCCCCGTGAGCAACTGCTGAATGTGGAGGTCGGCCATGGCGGCTTGTTCAGTCTGCGGGTGGCCGCCGATGGTGGGTTGAAGGAAGGAATCTGACGATGCTGCCGTTCTGGATCGCTCTGCAATTTCTCAGCAGTTTGCCGATTCGCCTGCCGGGGATGCCGCAGCCCCTGGAATTGGGGCGTTCATTGCTGTTTTATCCGTTGGTCGGGTTGCTGTTCGGGTTGCTGCTGTGGAGTTTGAATGCGGCCCTGCTGGGCGCGCCGCTGTTGCTGCATGCCGCGCTGCTGTTGACCGCCTGGGTGTTGCTCAGCGGCGGCCTGCACCTGGATGGCCTGGCGGACAGCGCCGATGCCTGGCTGGGTGGCTTCGGCGACCGCGAACGCACCCTTACCATCATGAAAGACCCACGCAGCGGGCCGATTGCCGTGGTCACGCTGAGTTTGGTGCTGCTGCTCAAATTCACCGCGTTGGTGGCCTTGATCGAACAGCACAACGGTGCGGCATTGATCCTGGCGCCGCTGATCGGGCGGGCCTCGATGCTGGCGTTGTTCCTCACCACGCGCTATGTGCGGGCAGGCGGATTGGGTCAGGCACTGTCGGATCATTTACCCAGGACCGTCGGCCAGCAGGTGCTGGTTCTCAGCGGCCTGGCGTGCGTCCTCATCGGCGGTTTCAACGGCGGGGTGGCCGTGTTGCTCGCCACGCTGTGCTTTATGGGGCTGCGCCAATTGATGATCAAGCGTCTCGGCGGCACCACGGGCGACACCGCTGGGGCCTTGCTGGAGTTGCTTGAGGTCGCGGTAGTGGTCGGCCTGGCGCTGTAACACTTTCTTGCATTCCCTTAATCGCGGGTATATACACGTTCCATGCTTGCCTCCCAATGTTTATGCACCAACCTGCGACGTGCCGCCCGTGGCGTCAGCAGGCACTATGACGGCGCTCTCGACGGCTTCGGGATCAACGTCGCCCAGTATTCCTTGCTGTGTAATCTGCAGCGCCTCGATCAACCGAGCATTTCCAGCCTGGCCGAGGCCATGGGCCTGGATCGCAGCACCCTGGGGCGAAACCTGCGGGTGCTGGAATGCGAAGGCTTGGTGCAATTGGTCGAGGGCAATGACCTGCGCAACCGCCTGGTGTTGCTCACCGAAGCGGGTGCGCAGCGCCTGGCCGACGCCTTGCCGGCCTGGGAAGCGGCACAACAGAAATTGATCGATCGACTCGGCGCGCAAAAACGCGAAACCTTGTTGGCCTTGCTGGATGAACTCGCCTGAGCGCGGGTTTGTTCGAACACAAGCGGGTATATACCCGTGAGCGGAGAATAAGAAATGACCTCGATGTGGCGCACCAGCGGTTGGATCCTTGTGGGGAGTGCGCTGATCCTGGCGCTGTCTTTGGGCGTGCGGCATGGTTTCGGCCTGTTTCTGGCGCCGATGAGCAGCGAATTCGGCTGGGGCCGTGAGACCTTTGCCTTCGCCATCGCCTTGCAGAACCTGATCTGGGGTCTGGCGCAGCCATTTACCGGTGCGTTGGCCGACCGTTTCGGCGCCACCAAGGCCGTCTTTGTCGGTGGGGTGTTGTACGCCGCCGGCCTGGTGCTGATGGGCATGTCCGATTCGGCCTGGACGTTGTCGTTGAGTGCGGGCCTGCTCATCGGCATTGGCCTGTCCGGCACCTCGTTCTCGGTGATTCTGGGGGTGGTCGGCCGCGCGGTGGCGCCGGAAAAACGCAGCATGGCCATGGGCATTGCCAGCGCCGCCGGTTCTTTTGGCCAATTCGCCATGGTGCCGGGCACGTTGGGCTTGATCAGTTGGTTGGGGTGGTCGGCCGCGCTGCTGGCGCTGGGCTTGATGGTGGCGCTGATCCTGCCGCTGGTGACAATGCTCAAGGACCGGCCGCTGCCGGTGCTGGCCGGCCAGCAAACCCTGCGCGAGGCTTTGAAGGAAGCCTGCTCGCACTCCGGGTTCTGGCTGCTGGCCTTTGGCTTTTTCGTCTGCGGTTTCCAGGTGGTGTTTATCGGCGTGCATCTGCCGGCATACCTGGTGGACCAACACTTGCCGGCCACCGTCGGCACGACCGTATTGGCGCTGATCGGCCTGTTCAACATCTTCGGTACCTACACCGCCGGCTGGCTCGGTGGGCGCATGTCCAAACCACGCTTGTTGACGGGTTTGTACCTGTTGCGCGCGGTGGTGATCGTGTTGTTCCTGTGGGCGCCGGTCACCGAAATCAGCGCTTATCTGTTCGGCATGGCCATGGGCTTTCTGTGGCTGTCCACGGTGCCGCTGACCAACGGCACGGTCGCCACGCTGTTTGGTGTGCGAAACCTGTCCATGCTCGGTGGGATCGTGTTCCTGTTCCATCAACTGGGTTCATTCCTGGGCGGTTGGTTAGGCGGAGTGGTCTATGATCGAACCGGCAACTACGATTTGATCTGGCAAATGGCGATCCTGCTTAGCCTGCTCGCTGCGGCCCTGAATTGGCCGGTGCGTGAGCGGCCGGTCGCGCGATTGCAGGCACAGATGGAGGCAGCATGAATTCGATGGGGTACCTGTTCGGCGGGGTTGGCGCGATAGCGCTGCTGCTGGTGTTGGCATGGTGGGGCTGGCAGCGGGGTGGGCTGGCATTGATGCAACTGGGTATGTCGATCTGTTAAGTTCGATGTCCGGATTCTTTAAAGGACTTTTTGACATGCAGATGCGCTGGCTGGCTGTACCTGTGCTGATGGCGACCTTTGGCGGCGTGGCGTTGGCCGCCGAGTGCCCTTCCTTGCTTGAGGGCCAATTGCCCAAGCTGCGCGCCAAGGAGTCCATCGACCTGTGCCAGCGCTTTGCCGGCAAGCCACTGGTCATCGTCAACACCGCAAGCTTTTGTGGGTTCGCGCCGCAGTTCAAAGGCCTCGAAGCCTTGTATCAGCGCTACAAGGACCAAGGGCTGGAAGTGATCGGCGTGCCGTCCGATGACTTCAAGCAGGAAGCCAAGACGGGCGAGGAAACCGCCAAGGTCTGCTACGTGAATTATGGCGTGACCTTCACCATGACCGAGCCGCAGAAGGTCAAGGGGCCGGACGCGGTACACCTGTTCAAGGTGCTGGCGCAGCAGAGCAATGCGCCGAAGTGGAATTTCTACAAGTACGTGGTGGACCGTCAGGGCAAGGTGGTCGCCGATTTCTCCAGCCTGACCAAGCCGGACAGCCCGGAGCTGATCGAGGCGGTGGAGAAGGCCATCGCCTCCAAACCCTGAGCAACCCCGACTAAAAAGCCCCGCCTCCTTTGCAGGAGAGCGGGGCTTTTTTACACCACTGTGAATCAGAAGCGGTAGGTCATGCCCAGGCCGAAGCCGTTGGCGCTGTTTTCATACTTGGCGTTGTAGCTGGCCAGTTGGTTGGAGCGCGTGACCTTGACGTCTTCTTCCTTCAGGTAGGAGTAGGCGACGTCGATGGTCATGTTCGGCATGACCTCGTAGCCCAGGCCCAGGCTGAAGATGGTGCGGTCGCCGGTAGGAATGCGTGGCGAACGATCAGTGTTGTTGGTTGGCGACTGGTCGAATGTCAGGCCGGTACGCAGCACGACCTGTTTGGTCAACTGGTACGAAGTACCCACGGCGTAAGCCCAGGTATCGTGCCAGTTCTGATCTTCCTTGATGGTGCCGACCAGACTAGGCGCGAGCGCGCCGCCGCTGGCACCGCCAACGACACCTTCGTTCTTGACGGTGATGTCTTTCAGGCGGCTCCAGCGGGTCCAGGTGGCGCCTGCGTAGAGTTTCCAGGCGTCGGTCAGGTCTTGAGTCACCGAAAGGTCATAGGACTCAGGCGTGTCGATTTTCAGAGACGCGTCATAACGGTTGCTGCGCAAGAGGCCGGACGTTGCAGCGGGCGCGCTGACTTCGGTGTGACCGTCCAGCTTGTAGCTGACCTTGGAGTGATAGGTCAGGCCCACGCGAGTGGTGTCGGTGGCTTGCACCAGTACGCCGACGTTGAAGCCGAGCGCCGTGTCGTCGCCCTTGATCTTGATATTGGTGTCGGGTAACGCTTGGTTGAACGACAGATCCGATTCCAGCGTGCCGGAGATGCGGTTGATGGTCGGGCCAAAACCAACGGAAACGCGATCATTGAAGGCGTAGCTGACGGTCGGTTGAAAAGTCATGACTTTAACTTCGCTGTTGCTGCCGAAACTGCGGCCCTGGAAGTTTTTTTCGTAATCGGTCACCAGGCCGAACGGCGCATAGACGCCGAAGCCGACAGCCCACTGATCATTGAGTTTATTGGTGTAGAAACCGAAAGGAACCGCAGTGAAAGGCACCATGTCGCCTTTGTTGCTGCCACGCGAACGGCCGCTGGTATCGCTGATATTGGTGGAGGCGTCAATCGCCGCGACACCACCGGTAATCTGCTGGCCATTGAGGCGGGCCATACCGGCAGGGTTACCGTAGACAGTGCTTGCATCATCGGCAGAAGAAGAGCGACCTGCGAAACCCGTACCCATCCCGCTGACGCTCTGTTCGTTCAGTGCGAAACCGCTCGCGAACAGTTGGGAGGATGCCATGGCAACGGCGAGGCTAAGTGTGGTCTTGAGCATTACTTTTTTCATTATTAGAACTCCGGGGTGATCACCGCTGCGGAAAGTAACAATAAAATTAACATCGCGCTATAGGCTGTAATGTAGGAGATAGAGCGGTTTTGTAGGACAATCCGACCAAAATTCAGCGTTTTTGGCGAATCTTGCAAATTGCCCGGTCAGCAAACCACGTGATTCAAGGGTGAAACACAGGTTTTCCAGGTTTGGCTGAAATCACGCAGCCTTCCTTGCGGATGAAATATTTCTTTCCAGATACGCGCCATGGCTAAAACATCACCGGGTGGTGGCAGGGCGGGGCTGTGTTGTTCCACCAGGAGCCAGGCGATGGCCGTGGCGTAACGCAGGTTTACCGTGAGTTCCAACTGGGGGGCGCTGAGAAAGGCATGTTGACTGGCCAGCCCGCGCACCAGGCTGGCACGTTCTGGATCGAGCGCCAGGTAGGTGTCCCACAAGGCGCGATGCCGGGGTTCGGTGATGCTGTACAGGCCGTGGCCGCGCCGGTCGTGCAGTGCCGAGCCCAGTTCCGACTGGCTGGCCGCAATGCCCAGCAGCAGAGCCTCGGCCGTCGGGCTCTGCCGGCCGAGGTACGACAATGTCGGTCGGATCACATAACAACACAATTCACTGGCTGCGATACCCATACATACCTCAATCCGTGAAAGTGGTTGGCGAGGCCTGAGAGGGGGGGGCTTGGCAGCAGTGAATCGGATCTCAGGCTCGCCGGAAGCGGATCACGCCGCTTGAGTTGAAGTGTAGTGTCATATTCATGATGTAAAGGACTGTTTTTAAAACATCTTCGTTATTCAGTTATAACGTTTATATCTATTTGAACTTAGTGCAAAAGCTCAATACGTAAATATCAGGCAATAAAAAACCCTGTGTTTTAAACAGGGTTTTTTGGGTTTCAGCAACTCGGGTCGATCAGGCAACCAGTGCCTGACGGGTACGCTCGATCACGGCCTGCAGCGGTTCTGCGCTGGAGTATTGATCGGGGTACAGGCGTTCGCTGTGACGAGCGATACCGTGTTCGTTGACCAGGGTAAAACTGAAGCAGCCTTTGCGAGCGGCCATGATCAGGCAGTTCATCGGGGCAAAAGCATTGGTGAGGGTGCGAATGGCATCCTGAGTATGGATTTGAGTGGACATATTATTGGTGTTCCTACAAATGACACGGATAAGAACCGTGCAACGTTAAAACGTTCCAGTAACGTTGATCACCATTGATCAAACGAAGAACCCGACTGGAACAAAGCAGCCAGTTTAAAGCGCTGTTAATGGGCGCGCTTGGGCTGGCAGGTAGGTACTTAGGAGGGCAGGCATCACAACAGGGGCAAAGGTTCTGGGCCCGAGGTGAAGATCCTGATCAATTTGCAGGTTGGTTCGGTCAGAGTATGAAAACTTCGCGCCACCCTTTGCTTATTCAAAGGCAGTGTCGTCGCAAGTGATACCTGGAAACCATCGAGGTGGTCGATCCCGTGTTGTTCAGGGGAGTTATTCGACCAGAATTGACTTTCAGCTTGGTACTAACGCCGCGGATAGTAACGGATTGATACAGGGAAAGGAAGCGCACTGACCAAAAAACTTCAATCAGCCCCCCAACACGCCGCGATAGACCAGCACCGTGACGGCCGCGGCTAGTGAACAGCCCAGTGCGTAAGCGGCCAGGGTCAGGCGCAGGGATTGGCCGGTCTCGACCACCTTCATCACATCGCCCATGTCATTGATGCGGCCTTCACCCAGTTCGATACACAGGCTCACGGCTGTGAAAGCGGCCGACAGCAAGATTGCAATGGCAAACAAGGCCCCGTCCGGCGACGGCAGTGCGGCGTTGATCCCCAGGGAAGTGGCGCAAATCACCAGCAATAACCCGGCGAATATCAGAATTCCTTTCATCGCGCCTCCCACCGTTGCGCTGTCGGTCGGGCAGTGTGGCGAGCCTTTGAGGGTTTGAAAAGTGCCTGTTATGTCCTGCCGGTAACATTTTTGAGGCTGGCAGCTCCAAAAAAAGCCGGTGATATAACCATCGGGTGGGTACTTGTGCACATTAGTTGCGGCGTGTGTAGCCAGGCTGTCAAGGGTAAGGCAGGGTCGCCATTTGCCTGTAATGGAAATTTAAGTCAATGAAAAATCTGGCTTTTTTTAATTGGTGAAAAAATCGTCAGTTTGACTGCGAGGCCCGCTCCATGGGCGTTTGCGCGAGTTAGAGGGAGGTTGTCCACTGAGTTATCCACAGCTTCTGTGGATTGTCCCAAGCGCTTGCTCTAGGACGGGCGTGCACGGTTTTTTCAGCTTTACCTGTACGAAAAAAAGAGTAGAGTTGCGCGCCTTCCGTTCTGTCCCACAGTGCTTTATGAAGTTTCGCTCAGTATCACCTTCTGTTACCGACGCCCCGCAAGCTGTTACCGCACCCAGGCGCTTCTCCTTGAAAGTCGCCCTGTGGTTGCTCGACAGCCCGCGCCTGGGCCACAGCACCAACGTCAAGCACTTTGCCGGGCGCTTGCTCAAGCAGTCGGCCCGTGAAGGCGTAGTCGCCGCGCAAAGCCGCCTGGGCCAATTGATGTGCCGTGAGTGCGGCAACGCGCGCGACCGCCGCATTGGCCATGAGCTGCTGCGTTCAGCTGCGCGCGCCGGTGACCGCCGCGCCCAACGTGAACTGGGTCAGGTCGAAGACTGAGCTGTCCTCCCGCTCTATGCTTGGTTAACCTTGCTCTTTTTCGGTGATGGCAGAGATGGCTATGGCTTTTGACTGGACCAGTATTGCCTTGGGCCTGGCGGGTGCCGCAGTGCCTTTATTGGCGGTGTGCTGGCAGCTTCAACGGCGGCTGACTGCGCGCACCACCGGCTGGGAATTGCTGGAAGAACGCCTGGCCACGGCGCAATTGGCCCAGGAAGGCCTCGCTGCGCAGTTGGATGCCAGCCGCGATGAAATCAGCGACCTGAGCCACGCCAATGCCGCCAAGCAAGCCGACCTGGCCGCGCTGCGCCGCGAAGTCGAGTTGCTCCACATCGACCGCGACAACGCACGCGACGCCGCCCACGCCTGGAGCCTCGACCGCAGCGCCAAGGAAACCGAATTGCGGCGCCTCGATGCGTTGTCGGCCGCCCTGCGCGCCGAACTGCGCGAGCAACAGGAAAGCCAGCAACAGCGCCTCAATGACCTGCAAGGTTCGCGGGATGAACTGCGTGCACAGTTCGCCGAGCTGGCCGGCAAGATCTTCGATGAGCGTGAACAGCGCTTTGCGCAAACCAGCCAGGAACGCCTCGGGCAGTTGCTCGACCCGCTGAAGGAGCGCATTCAGTCCTTCGAAAAACGCGTGGAAGAGAGCTACCAGAACGAAGCGCGCGAGCGTTTTTCCCTGGCCAAGGAGCTTGAGCGCCTACAGCAATTGAACCTGCGTCTGTCGGATGAAGCCACCAACCTGACCCGCGCGCTCAAGGGCCAGAAAACCCAGGGCAACTGGGGTGAACTGATCCTAGAGCGGGTGCTGGAACATGCAGGTCTTGAGAAGGGTCGCGAGTACCAGACCCAGGTCAGCCTCAAGGGGCCGGATGGTGAGCGCTTCCAACCGGATGTGCTGATCATGTTGCCCGGCGACAAGCAGGTGGTGGTGGATTCCAAGGTCAGCCTGACGGCCTATCAACAATACGTCGCCGCCGATGATGAACTGATCGGCCAGGCGGCGTTGAAACAGCATGTGCTGTCATTGCGTAATCACGTCAAAGGTTTGGCCGGCAAGGACTACAAGCGCCTGGAAGGCTTGCACAGCCTGGATTTCGTGTTGTTGTTCGTGCCGATCGAAGCGGCGTTTTCCGCCGCGTTGCAGGCTGAGCCGAACCTGTTTCAGGAAGCCTTCGACCGCCACATCGTGATCGTCAGCCCCACCACCTTGCTGGCCACCTTGCGGGTGATCGACAGCCTGTGGAAGCAGGAACGCCAAAGCCAGAACGCCCGTGAAATCGCCGAGCGCGCCGGCTGGCTGTATGACAAGTTTGTGCTGTTTATCGAAGACCTGGATGAGGTGGGCAACCGTCTGCTGCAGTTGGACAAGGCTTACAGCGCTGCGAGAAACAAGCTGACGGATGGACGTGGAAATCTGGTCAGCCGCACCGAGCAATTAAAATTGCTCGGCGCCCGCGCGAGTAAAAGCCTGTCGGCGGATTTGCTGGAACGGGCCATGACCGACTCAGACGGCGTGGCGCACCTTCCCGAGTAAACGCAGTGCTAAATGTGGGGGCTTGCTCCCGATAGCGCAGTGCCAGTCGGTATTTATTGACTGGCATCCCGCTGGCGGAGCAAGCCGCTCCCACAGGTTGATCTGCTTGCCTACAGCGGTAAGTGCCGGCTGATCAACGCACGCAACGCCGCCGGCTTCACCGGTTTGGCCAGGTAGTCCAGCCCCGCTGCATGCACTTCGGCGACCATCTCGGGGCGGCCGTCGGCACTGATGACCACGCCGGGAATCGGCTCCGCCAATTGCGCGCGCAGCCAGCCCATCAATTCGGTGCCGGTCTCGCCGTGGTCCAGGTGGTAATCCACCAGCGCCAGTTGTGGCCGCACACCCTCTGCCAGCAACGCCGCGCACTGCGCCTGGTCGGTGGCGGTCCACACTTCGCAACCCCAGCGTGTCAGCAAACTGCGCATGCCGATCAGGATGCTCTCCTCGTTATCCACGCACAGTACTTGCGCGCCGCTCAGTGGCAGGCCATTTTCCTGCGGGGCCTTGACCGGTGCAGCGGTTTGGTTGCGCGCCAATGGCACGCGCACGCTGAACACGCTGCCTTGGCCCGGCCATGAGCGCACGCTGAGGCGATGGCCCAGCACGCGACATAGGCCATCGGCAATCGCCAGGCCCAGGCCCAGGCCTTTTTCAGCGCGAGTCTGATGGCTGTCCAGGCGCTTGAACTCTTCGAAGATCACCTTCTGTTTGTCCTGCGGAATACCGGGGCCACGATCCCAGACTTCCAGGCACAGTTCGCCCTTGCGTCGACGTACGCCAAGCAGCACCGGGCCGTCGGCATAGCGGAAGGCGTTGGTCAGGAAATTCTGCAAAATCCGCCGTAGCAGCTTGATGTCACTGTCGACGCGCAAACGGCTGCCGCGCAAGCGAAAGCGCAGGCCTTGTTCGTGGGCGAGTGCCTTGAATTCGGCACCCAGGGTATCGAACAGCTCGTTGAGGACAAAGGGCTGACGTTGCGGGTTGATCTTGCCGTTTTCCAGTCGTGAGATATCCAGCAAGTCACTGATCAGGTCTTCGGCGGAGCGCAGCGAACTGTCCAGGTGCTGCACCAGTTGCCGGGCTTCGCTGGACAGCCCGTCGTTCTGGTGGGAGAGGGCGGCGGAGAATAGGCGTGCGGCGTTCAACGGCTGCATCAAGTCATGGCTGACGGCCGCGAGGAAGCGTGTCTTCGACTGGCTGGCGGATTCGGCCACGCCTTTGGCATCGGTCAGCGCCACATTGAGCTGCGACAGTTCATGGGTACGCTCGGTCACCCGTTGTTCAAGGCCTTCGTTGGCCTCGGTGAGGGCCTGTTCGGCTTCGCGGAACGCGGTGATGTCGGTGAAACTCATGACAAAACCGCCGCCCGGCATTGGGTTGCCGATCAGCTCGATCACTCGCCCATTGGGGAACAAGCGCTCAGAGGTATGCGCGCGGCCCTGGCGCATCCAGTGCAGGCGTCGCGCCACATGCACTTCGGCCTCGCCGGGGCCACACAGGCCGCGCTCGGCGTTGTAGCGGATGATATCGGCAATCGGTCGGCCCACGCTGATCAAACCGTCCGGGTAATTGAACAGCTCCAGGTAGCGCCGGTTCCAGGCCACCAGCTTGAGGGACTGGTCCACCACGCTGATGCCCTGGGTGATGTTCTCGATGGCGCCTTGTAACAGCGCGCGGTTGAATTGCAGCACTTCAGACGCTTCGTCGGCAATGCGTACCACGTCCTCCAGCTGCATTTCCCGCCCTTCAATCGCAGCTTTTACTACGGCGCGTGTCGAAGAAGCGCCGAGTACACCGGCCAGCAGGCGCTCGGTGTGAGCAATCCAGTCGTTGTCGGCATTCTGGTTGGGGTTGAAGCCTTTGCCCTGGCGGTAAGCGAAGCGGATAAAGCTCTGTTGGGCGCGTTCTTCACCGACAAAGCGCGCCGCCAGGCTGAGCAGGTCGCTGATCTGTACCGACAACATCGAGCGGGCGCTGGCACGCTGGCTGATTTCCTGGCCGATGAAACGCCCGGCTTGCCAGTGTTCGGACACCCGCGTGCGCGACAACATCGACACCCACACAAATAAGGTGAAATTCCCCGCCAGGGAAAACACCGTGCCCAGTGTAAGAGAGGTCACCGACAAGCCGAGCGGGTGGGAATGCATCCACGTCAGGCCAGGGAAAAGGCTGAGTGACCAACCCAGGCTTTTCGCCGTTACCGGTAGGACCAACGTGTAGAACCACAGGAACGTACCTGCCGCCAACCCGGCAAACACGCCCCGTCGGTTAGCCTGCTTCCAGTACAGCGCGCCGAGCATGGCGGGGGCGAGCTGCGTCACGGCGGCAAACGCGATCTGGCCGATGGTGGCCAGGCTCGCGGTAGACCCCAGCAAGCGGTAGCTGACATACGCCAGCAACAGAATGATCACGATGCTGACCCGGCGTACCGAGAGCATCCAGTGGCGGAACACTTCGAATGGCCGCTCGGCGCTGGAGCGGCGCAACAGCCATGGCAGCAGCATGTCGTTGGAGACCATGGTCGATAAGGCGATGCTGGCCACAATCACCATGCCCGTGGCTGCCGAGGCGCCGCCGATAAAGGCCAGCACGGCGAGTGCCGGGTGAGCTTCGGCCATGGGCAGGCTGATCACGTAGGAGTCCGGCAATACCGACGTGGGTAACATCATTTTGCCGCCGAGGGCGATGGGTACCACAAACAGCGCGGCGAGGATCAGGTAGGCAGGGAAGACCCATTTGGCCAGGCGCAGATCCTGAGGGTCGATGTTCTCCACCACCGTCACGTGGAACTGGCGCGGCAGGCAAATGATCGCCATCATCGCCACGCCGGTCTGTACCACCATCGACGGCCAGTTGATGGTTTCTTTCCAGTACTCTTCCAGCCGTGGCGCAAGCATCGCCTGGCTGAACAGGTCGCCGAAACCGTCGTACAGGCCGTAGGTCACAAACGCGCCGACGGCAAGAAAAGCCAGCAGCTTGACCAGAGATTCAAATGCAATCGCCAACACCATGCCACGGTGGTGTTCGGTGGCGTCGAGGTTGCGCGTACCAAACACAATGGTGAACAACGCCAGCACCAGCGACACGATCAATGCCGTGTCCTGGGCGCGGGTGCCGGTGGTGTCGGCACCCGCGCCAATCAGCAGGTTCACCCCCAGCACGATGCCTTTGAGTTGCAGGGCGATATAAGGCAATACGCCGACGAGGCAGATCAGTGCGACCACGACCGCCAGGGCTTGGGATTTACCGTAGCGCGCGGCGATAAAGTCGGCGATTGAGGTGATGTTTTCCTGCTTGCTGATCAGGATCATCTTCTGCAGAACCCAGGGCGCTAACACCAGCAGCAGCACCGGCCCCAGGTATATCGGTAAGAACGCCCACAACTGTTCGGCGGCCTGGCCTACAGCGCCGAAGAAAGTCCAACTGGTGCAGTAAACCGCCAGCGACAGGCTGTACACCCAGGCGCGCACACGCGGCGGCAAGGGCGCGTGGCGACGGTCACCGTAGAAGGCGATGGCAAACATAATGGCCATATAGGCCAGGGCAACGGCGGCAATCAGCCCGCTGGACAGCGTCATGGTAACTCCGAGCACAAGAACGCCCGGGCATTCCAGGCCCGGTTGGACAGTCTCGCATGATGCTTGGGGTTAGTCAGTGTCGACCATGGTCTGAGCGCGACGTGATGTCGCGGCCTATCGAGGCGGCAGGGTTTTCTGGCGCAGGATGTAGACAGTCACCAGCACGGCACTGGTCAGCATGAACCCACGTGCCCACGGCAGCGGCACCAGGTAGCAGGAGAGGCCGATACTCAGCCACATCAGGCCGATGGCGTAGACCTTGCCCTTGAGCGGGATGCCGTTGCCCTCCAAATAGTCACGGATCCAGGGGCCCAGGCGTGGGTGTTCGACCAGCCACTGGTAGAAGCGCGGTGAGCTTCGAGCAAAGCAGGCGGCAGCGAGCAGGAGGAAGGGCGTCGTCGGCAGCACCGGGAGGAAAATGCCGATCACTCCCAGCGCAACGCTCAACCAGCCGATGGCCAGCAGTGCGTAACGCAGGAGCAGCGAGCGGTTGCCCATGGGTGTCACGGGCAAGCGACTCAGTGGTGACGAGGCTTGAGGATCGCCGGTTTTTCGTCAGGCGCGTTGCACAGCAGGTACAGCGCGGTCAGGGCTTCCGGGATCTGGACGATCATGTCGTCCATCAGGTTGGCATCGCTGGCGATGTCGGCGAATTCCGGCTGGTCGTCGAACAGGCCCGAACCGACCATGATCGGCAGGAGCATTTCGCTGACTTCTTCCTCGGCGGTTTCGAACCAGGCGGCTTCGCGCAGGAACACGCCTTCCATGAAACCGATGCACCAGCCGCGCAGGTCGGAGTCATCCGGGTCTTCACCCAGGTCCAGCTCGCATGGCAGCTCGAACTCCTCGTCGGAGGCCAGTTGACGACCGATGTGGGCCTTGAGGGCGAGCAGGGTGGCTTCGATTTCTTCGCGCTGGGCGTCGTTGGCGTAATGCGGCTCTTCGGCGAACAGTGCGTCGATCCATTCACGATCAGGCACTTCTTCGGCGCAGATCGACAGGGCGGTCAGGTAGCCGTGGGCGGCCACATAGTCCAGCGCCTCGTCATGCAGCTCATCGGCGTCGAGGAAGGCTTGCAGGCGGGTTAGTTGCTCAGCGAAGGACATTGAAGGACTACCTTGGGAATAAACGATGCTGAATTCTAGGCGTTCTTGCGCGCCCAAGCCAGTCGCCATGCAGATTTGCCAGGTTTTAGAGACGGGCTGCAATTCGTCAGTGGTGCCCTTCGGTGGATGACGCTCGGGTATACTGCCGCGTTTTGTGATGCCCTTACAGGTTAGGCGCCAGTCCGCGAAAACTTCGCTTACGGATTATTTCCCGTAAAGCCGTATTTTTTCGGCCAGCCTGTACAGAGGGTTTTCGGGACTATTTTTGGAGTTTTACATGCTCGAGCAGGCTCAACGCGTCCTCAAGGACATCTTCGGCTACGACAGTTTTCGTGGCCGCCAGGGTGCGATCATTGAGCGCGTGGCCAGTGGTGGAGACGCCCTGGTATTGATGCCTACCGGCGGCGGCAAATCCTTGTGCTTCCAGGTGCCGGCCTTGCTGCGCAATGGGTTGGCCGTGGTGGTGTCGCCGTTGATCGCGTTGATGGACGATCAGGTCGCTACCCTGGAAGAACTCGGCGTCGCGGCTGCGTCCTTGAACTCCACCCTCAGCGCCGAGCAGCAGCGCGATCTGGCTGCGCGCATCAAGCGTGGCGAAGTGAAAATGCTGTACCTGGCCCCTGAGCGCCTGGTGCAGCCGCGCATGCTGGCCTTTTTGCAAAGCCTGGAAATCGCCTTGTTCGCCATCGATGAAGCGCACTGCGTCTCGCAGTGGGGCCACGATTTCCGTCGCGAATACCTGCAACTGGGTCAGTTGGCCGAACTGTTCCCCGATGTGCCGCGTATCGCCCTGACCGCCACTGCCGACAAGCGCACCCGCGAAGAAATCGTCGAGCGCCTGCACCTGCAGAATGCCGAGCGTTTCCTGTCGAGCTTCGACCGTCCGAATATCTTCTACCGCATTGTGCCCAAGGAGCAGCCGCGCAAGCAGTTGCTGGCGTTCCTCTCCGAACGGCGCAGCGATGCGGGCATCGTTTATTGCCTGTCGCGCAAGAAGGTCGACGAAGTGGCCGCGTTCCTCTGCGAGCAGGGCTACCCGGCACTGCCGTACCACGCAGGGTTGCCGAATGAAACGCGCTCTGCGCACCAGAAGCGCTTCCTTAACGAGGAAGGCCTGATCATGGTGGCCACCATCGCGTTCGGCATGGGTATCGACAAATCCAACGTACGTTTCGTGGCTCATATGGACCTTCCCAAGTCCCTTGAGGCGTACTACCAGGAAACCGGTCGTGCCGGCCGTGATGGCCTGCCGGCGGATGCCTGGATGGTCTACGGCCTGCAAGACGTGGTGATGCTCAAGCAGATGTTGCAGAACTCCGAAGGCGACGAACGCCACAAGCGACTGGAGCAGCACAAGCTCGACGCCATGCTCTCCCTGTGTGAAGAGACCCGCTGCCGGCGCCAGACCTTGCTGGCGTACTTCGACGAAGACATGCCACAGCCGTGTGGCCACTGCGATAACTGCATGGACGGCGTGCAGACCTGGGACGCCACTGAGCCTGCGCGTCAGGCCTTGTCCACGATCTATCGCACCGGCCAGCGTTATGGCGTGGGGCATCTGGTGGATGTACTGCTGGGCAAGGACAACGAAAAGGTGCGCAGCTTCGGTCACGAAAAGCTGTCGGTCTATGGGGTCGGCAAGGCCCGCGCCGAAGGTGAGTGGCGTTCGCTGTTCCGGCAGATGGTCGCGCGCGGCCTGGTGGACATCGACATTGAGGGCTATGGCGGCCTGCGCCTGAACGACAGTTGCCGGCCGCTGCTCAAGGGCGAGGTGAGCCTGGAGCTGCGCCGCGACCTCAAGCCGCAGACCACGGCCAAGAGCAGCACCAGCCAGGCCAGCCAGTTGGTGCGCTTGGAGGAACGCGAACAGTGGGAAGCCCTGCGTACCCTTCGACGCAAACTGGCGCAGGAACACAGCGTGCCGCCTTACGTTATTTTCCCCGACTCCACCTTGCTGGAGATGCTGCGCGAGCAGCCGACCACGATGGCGCAAATGGGGCGGGTCAGTGGTGTGGGGGCGCGCAAGCTTGAGCGCTACGGCCAGGCGTTCCTCGAAGTGCTCGGCGGCCAGGCCGAAGCGCCGAAGGAAATCGCGGATATTCGCCACGAGCTGATCAGCCTGGCACGTGCCGGCATGACGCCGATCCAGATCGCCGGCCAGTTGCAATGCTCGGAAAAGAACGTCTACACCTTGCTGGCCGAAGCCATCGGCAAACAACAGCTGTCGCTGGAGCAGGCGCTTGATTTGCCGGAAGATTTGCTCGGCGAGATCCAGGACGCGTTTCTTGATGGCGAGGGCGAACTGCCACCGGTGGCCGAGATCGCGCCGCTGTTTTCAGGGCGCGTTCCAGACGGTGTGTTGTACTGCGTGCGGGCCGCTTTGCAGTCTGAATTCGAAATTTAGTGTGCCAATTACGACAATGTAACGAATCAGTACATAGCGACTCTTGCCTACGGGCATGGCGCATGCTTAGCTGACTAATAATTAGCCACAATTTGTTTTTAGTCTAAATCATGAGTTTTTTATGCCGTTAACCGATCAACACCGTTTTGGCATGCAGCTGGCGCAAATGTCCCGAGGTTGGCGCGCTGAGCTGGACCGCCGTTTGGCGGGGCTGGGTTTGTCCCAGGCGCGCTGGCTGGTGCTGTTGCACCTGGCCCGTTTCGAAGAAGCACCGACACAGCGTGAGCTGGCGCAAAGCGTCGGTGTAGAAGGGCCGACCCTGGCCCGTTTGCTCGACAGCCTCGAAGGCCAAGGCCTGGTGCAACGCCAGGCCGTGGTGGAAGACCGTCGCGCCAAACGCATCCTGCTGTGTGACACCGCCCGGCCGTTGATCGAGCAGATTGAAACCATTGCCACCGCTTTGCGCCACGAGCTCTTTGTGGGCGTGGACGAGGCGGATCTGCGCGTGTGCATGCGCGTGCATGGGCACATCCTGGCGAATCTGGAAAAGTCCTGACCTGAACGCTGATGTATGCCGGCCGGACTTGTTGTGGTGAGCGGGCCCGCTCACCTCATTAAGTCCCGCTCATCACCACCCCCCCCACACATTTGATTTGCGTAGGGCTCTAGAACGTCTGCCCGAGGTTCAGGTACACCGCCTTCTGATTATCATCATTGAAGCCATAGCTGAAATTCAGCGGCCCCAGCGGTGTATCAAACCCCAGGAAAATACTCGCGGCGTTGATATAACCGCTATCGAATTCATTGTCGTTGTTCCACGCCCGACCGCGTTCCAGCGACGCGCCGAGGTACAGCGGGAAATCCAGCGGCAGGTACGAACGCGGCGTCAGCCGGCGGTAGTACACCGCGCGCATCAGGCTGATGTTCTGCCCTGAAATCGCATCCTGGCGAAAGCCCGACAATTGCCGCGCACCGCCCAGCAGGAAGCTGGAAATCACCACGTCCGAATCATCCAGGGTGCGCCCGTAGCGACCGCCCAGCACCAACGTGTCCGGGCCGTGGCTCATGGCTTTGTCGAGCTTGAATTCCCACTGCCGGTAACGCTGGTCCGAGCCCAGGCCGGGCTCGAACTCACGGAAGGCCAGGCCAATGTCCTCGCCGGTGTGCGGGAAGTACACGTTGTCCAGGGAGTCGAAGGAATACTTCAACTCATAGAAACCCTCGTTGAAGCTCAAACTCGGTAGGTCGCGGTCGCCAATGCGCACATCGGCTTTGCCCCAGGCCTCGCCGACGCCGAAGCGGATCTCGCCGCTGTTGCCGATCTGGCGCCCCACGTTCAAACCGAAACCATAGCGTTCCAGGCGGTATTCGGAGATGGGGTCGTTGTCCAGGATCAACTCGACGTTCTGCGCCTGGGCGCTGAGATAGGGCGCGATAAAGTAGCGTGAACCGGCGTCCATCGGTTGGTAGAACTCGCTGTACAGTTCTTGCCGATCACCGATCTGCACGCGCGTCAGCCATTCGGCGCCGAGGCGGTTGATGCCATTGATGCGGTAGCTGGCGCCGAGGTTGAAGGCGCTGTCGCCGCGCATGTCGTCCGACAGGTTCAAGCCCAGGCGCAGGTAATCGGTGCCGCTGCGTTTGCCGCGTGCGCTGATGACCAGCGTATTGTCCTGGCCTTTTTTCACGACGCGGTATTGCACCTGATCGAAGTAGTCCAGGCCATACAGGGTGCCCATGTCGGTTTGCAAACGGCCGAGGTTCAGCGGTTCACCCAGCGGTTGACGGATGTAGTAGCGGATCACGTCGTCGCTGACTTTCGAGTCGTTCTCCAGCTTGATTGCAGTGATCACCGGGGTGCGTTCGCCCGGTGTACGCGCGGCCACCAGTGTGGGGTCGATGGGTTCGGCGGGGCGCAAGTGGGCCAGGCGCAAGTCCAGGGCGCGGGTGGCACGGTAGCCGGCGTCGATCATGTCTTTGGCGCGGCCGAAGTCGGTCACGCCATAGGCGGCCAGGGGCGGCTGGATCAGCACGTCCTTGGGGTTCAGCGCCTTGAGCTGCTCTTCGGAATTGCGCCGGGTCATCAGGGTAATGGACTGGTTGAGCACGTCCACCACCGTTGCCAGTTGTTTGCGCGAGCGCAGCGGGGTGCCGATATCGACGACGATGGCGATATCGACCCCCATCTCCCGTGCCACATCCAGGGGGATGTTGTCGGTCATGCCGCCATCCACCAGCAGGCGGCCGTCCAGCTCCACCGGGGCGAACACCGCCGGGATCGACATGCTGGCGCGGATTACCTGGGGCAGGTGGCCCTTGCTGAACACCACCTTTTCGCCGGTGGTGATATCGGTGGCCACGGCGCGGAAGGGGATCGGCAGCTTGTCGAAATTACGCGTGTTGCTGCTGTGGGCGAACATGCTTTCCAGCAGCAGCGCCAGGTTCTGGCCCTGGATCACTCCGAGCGGCAGGCCGAGGCTGCCGTCATCACGAAAGCTCAGCTTTTGCTTGACCAGGAAATCACGGTCGTCCTGCTTGCGCCGAAACGGCACGTCTTCGCGCGGCGGCGCATCGGACAAGGCCTGCTGCCAGTCGATACTCAGCGCGAGTTTTTCCAGCTCATCGATCTTGTAGCCCGAGGCGTACAGCCCGCCGATCACCGCGCCCATGCTGGTGCCGGCGATGGCGTCGATGTGGATACCTTGTTCCTCCAGCGCCTTGAGCACACCGATATGCGCCAGCCCACGGGCGGCGCCACCAGACAGCACCAGGCCGATTTTAGGGCGTGGGGCTTCGACGGCATCGGCAAACAGAGGGATGAGGCACAGAAACAGGTAGGGCAACAGGCGGCGCATCGTGAATCTCGAGGCTGGGCGATAAAGGCCGCTATTATAGCCGCCTGACCCTCATCCCTCGTTACGCCAGGAATTTCTGAATTATGTCCGCGAGCAAACCCGAGATCGTCATCACCTATTGCACCCAGTGTCAGTGGCTGTTGCGTGCGGCCTGGCTGGCCCAGGAGCTGTTGAGCACTTTCAGCGATGACCTGGCCAAGGTGTCGCTGGAGCCTGCCAGCGGTGGGGCGTTCCGCATCACCTGTGATGGCGTGCAGATCTGGGAGCGCAAGGCGGACGGTGGTTTCCCCGAAGCCAAGGTGCTCAAGCAGCGCGTGCGCGATCGGATCGACCCGCAGCGCGACCTGGGGCACAACGACCGTACGCAGTAAAAGTCACCGCCGCTGTTGGGCGGTGACCCGGTGGTGCGCCGTTATTTCTCGGCCATCTTGCTTTTGATCAAGCCTACCACCCAGGTGAGCACCAGGCCGCCGACGCCACCGCCGACAATATTGCTGCCGACCGCCGCCACATCCAGTGCTTCGCCACCGGAGGTGCCGGTCAGCGCCGAAACAACCTGGCCCAGGATCAGGCCGCCGACGCCACCGAGAGTGGTATTGAGCCCGGTGCCCAGGCTTTGTTTGGTCATGCCGGCGAGGTTACCGCCGACGGCGCCGCTGATCACCTGAACCAGCAAGCTGATGAGCATTTCCATGGTTAAAGCTCCTGCATCGCGTTGAGGGATGACCACCCACGTGCAGCAACTTCAGAAAACGCCGTGGCTGTCGTCGAGCGGTCTTTATCCGTTGAACGACTACAGACTGTTGCGGATGTTTAAAGTATAGATCAGGCCGTTGCAGCCGGTTGTTTAGCCTGGCTGGCGCTGCCCAGCAGCCCCGAAAGCACGATGGCGACGATGATCAGCACGCCGCCCAGCAGCATGCGCAGCGTCGGCGTTTCGGCGAACAACAGCCAGGCCGCCGTGATGCCGTAGACCGGTTCCATGGCAAACACCACCGAGGCGGTACGGGCCTTGATCACCGCGAGGCTGGCCACAAACAGGCTGTGGGCCAGGCCAGTGCAGAACACGCCGAGCAGGCCGATCCACAACCAGTCCAGCGCGCTTACTTGCATCAGGCCCGGCGCGGCCACGGGCAGCAGGCATACCGCGACCACCACGTTCTGGCACAACGCCGCCTGCACCGCCGGTATACGCCCGGAGCTGGCGCGATTGTTCAGCGAAAGCAGGGAGAACAGCAGCCCCGAGGCGATGCCCCACAGCAAGCCACCGGTGGCTTCGCTGGCCAGGTTGAAGTCCGGGGTGACCAGCACCAGCCCAACGCTCACCAGTACCACCAGCACGATTTCATTGGCGCGGATGCGTTCGCGGAAAATCAGCCCCTCAAGGATCACGGTAAACGCCGGGAACGCCGTGAACCCCAGCGTGGCGACGGCCACACCGGCCACCTTGACCGCGATGAAGAACGTCACCCAATGTGCCGCCAGCAACACGCCGCTGACCAACAGGCGGCGCCAATCGCGCCGCTCCAGGGTTTTCCACGCGGTGTTGCTGGCAAATCGGGCGAATACCGCCAGCGCCAGCACGGCAAACAGGGCGCGCCCAAATACGATGATCGACGGCGAGGCGGCCGCCAGCTTGCCGAAGACGCCGGTGAGGCCAAACATCAATGCGCCGATATGCAGGGCGCCGAGGGCTGAGCGGGGAGTCATTGCGATCCTTGAGCAGACGAGCTAACAGCCTCGCAGTCTAATGGGTTGGTCATGCCGATGTCTGTGGGTTGCAGCGCGTTTGGCCAAACCCGGGCGAACAGGCTCGTCGCTGTCATCAGACTGACGCACAGCTGTCATGGGCTATTAATCGCCAGGGCGCAAGCTCGCCAAAACAGCGTCGAGGGATGCCCATGACCAGTGCCGAGCTCACCCAGCCCAGCCGTAAACAGCGCGTACGTACCTTGTGGATTTCCGATGTGCACCTGGGCACCCGGGATTGCCAGGCCGAACACTTGTCGCAGTTCCTCAAGGGCTACCACGCCGACAAAGTGTACTTGGTGGGTGACATCATCGACGGCTGGAAAATGCGCGGGGGCATGTATTGGCCACAAGCGCACACCAACGTCATCCGCCGCCTGCTGACCATGGCCAAGCGCGGCACCGAGGTGATCTACGTCACCGGTAACCATGACGAGTTCCTGCGCCGCTATTCCAAGTTGATCCTGGGCAATATCCAATTGGTCGATGAGGCGGTGCACGTGACTGCCGATGGCCGTCATCTGTTGGTGATCCATGGCGATCAGTTCGATGTGATCACCCGTTATCACCGTTGGCTGGCGTTTCTCGGCGACTCGGCCTACGAGTTCACCCTCACCTTGAACCGCTGGCTGAACCATTGGCGCGCACGGTACGGCTATGGCTATTGGTCACTCTCGGCGTATTTGAAGCACAAGGTCAAAACCGCCGTGAGTTTTATCAGCGATTTCGAAGAAGCCATCGCCCACGAAGTGACCAAGCGCGAATTGCATGGCGTGGTGTGCGGGCATATCCACCATGCGGAGATCCGCAAAGTGGGCGAGGTGGACTACCTCAACTGTGGGGATTGGGTGGAGTCGTGCACGGCGCTGATCGAGCACTGGGATGGGCATATCGAGTTGTATCGGCTGGCGGATGCGCAGGCCAGAGAGGCACTGCTCAAGGCTGAGATGGTCGCAAGCTGAAGGCCAACCACAGTCCAAATGAGGGAGGTGGAAAACCCCTCCCTCATTTGAACCGGTTTGTTCAGTTGCAGACGTCGGCGATCGCTTCGGCCAATAGCGCCAACCGCGTTGCATCCGCCCCGGCCACGTTGGCCCGGCCCGAACTGACCATATACACACTGTGCTTCTCGCGCAGTTGCTTGACCTGCTCGGCGTTCAAACCGGTGTAGGAAAACATCCCGCGTTGCGCGCCAATATGCGCAAACCGCTCGGCCAGCCCATGGGGCGCGAGCGCCTCCACCAGCCCGGAACGCAACTGCGCGATCCGTGAACGCATGGCTTCGACCTCGTCGCTCCACTGCTTTTTCAACTGGGCATCACCGAGGATGGTCGCGACCACGGCCGCGCCATGATCCGGCGGCGTCGACCACAGGTTGCGCGCGATATTCGCCAGTTGGCTGCGTACATCCGTCAGCTTCTCGGCATCCGCGGCGCACACGATCAGCGCGCCGACCCGGTCGCGGTACAGGCCGAAGTTCTTCGAGCAAGAACTGGTGACCAGCACTTCCGGCAGTTCGGCGGCAAACAATCGCACGGCCCAGGCGTCTTGCTCCAGGCCATCGCCGAAACCCTGGTAGGCAAAGTCGATCAGCGGCAGCAACTGGCGCTCGCGCACGATCTGCAGCACTTGGCGCCAGTCATCCCGGGACAGGTCGAAACCGGTGGGGTTGTGGCAACAGGCATGCAGCAGCACCACATCACCCTCGGGTACGCGGGCCAATGTTGCCAGCATCGCGGCTACATCCAGGCGGTTGTCCGCGCCTACGTAGGGGTAGTGGCTGACCTTGAGGCCGGCCTTGGCGAAGATGGTTTCGTGGATCGGCCAGGTCGGGTTGCTCAGCCACACGCCCCGGCCGGGCAGGCTGTGGGCGATAAAGTCGGCGCTCAGGCGCAGGGCGCCGGTGCCGCCAGGCGTCTGGGTGGCGCCGGCACGGCGGTCGCGAATCAGCGCGCAATCGGCACCGAGCACCAGTTCGCTGATCAACGCGCCGAAGGCTGCATCGCCGTGGCCGCCGATGTAGGTCTTGGTGGTTTGCCGCTCCACCAGGCGCTGCTCCGCCAGCTTCACCGAAGGGGGAATCGGCGTCAGGCCCTGGTCGTCCTTGTACACGCCCACGCCCAGATCGAACTTGTTCGGGTTGGGATCCTGGGCGTACAGGTCCATCAGCCCCAGGATCGGGTCGCCGGGTACGCGGCCAATGGCATCGAAATGCATTACTTGCGGCCCTCGGCGGTCTTGGCCACTTCGTCGGTGCGCGCGGCCATGATGAAGTCGTTGCGGTGCAGGCCCTTGATCGAGTGGCTCCACCAGGTCACGGTGACTTTGCCCCACTCGGTGAGCAGGCCTGGGTGATGGCCTTCGGCTTCGGAGATTTCACCCATGGCGTTGGTAAAGGCCAGGGCAAACTTGAAGTTCTTGAACAGGAAGACTTTTTCCAGCTGCATCACACCGTCGCGTACTTCGATGTTCCAGTCGGGGATCTGCTTGATCAGTACCGGCAGTTCTTCATCGCTGACCTGTGGGGCATCGGCGCGGCAGGCTTCGCAGTGGGCTTGGTTCAAGGTGGTCATGTGCGGTGTCCTGAATTCGAATGATTGAAGATCAGTGAGCGTCACCCTAAAGCAACGCGGGGCCAGGGAAAAGGCTCACCTGGCCATAAAAATCGTGGTTCACGCGGCTTTGGGTTTGGGCGGGAACTTGGGGGCGTGCAGACCCAGCTGCATGCCGCGTTCGACCATGCCCATGATGTCTTCCTGGGCTACCTCGAACAGGCGCTTGAGCTCGGGCAGCACAAAATAGAGCGGTTGCAGGATGTCGATGCGATACGGCGTGCGCATCGCCTCCAGCGGGTCGAAGGCCTGGTGCTCGGGCTCGGAGGACAGGCTGTACACCGTCTCCTTGGGCGACGACAGGATCCCGCCGCCGTAGATGCGTCGACCCTGGGGAGTGTCCACCAGGCCGAACTCGATGGTCATCCAGTACAGGCGCGCCAGGTACACCCGCTGCTCCTTGGTGGCCGCCAGGCCGAGTTTGCCGTAGGTGTGGGTGAATTCAGCGAACCAGGGGTTGGTCAGCAGGGGGCAGTGGCCGAAGATCTCGTGGAAAATATCCGGCTCTTGCAGGTAGTCCAGTTCTTCACGGGTACGAATAAAGGTCGCCACCGGAAACTGCTTGCTGGCGAGCAATTCGAAAAAAGTCTGGAAGGGAATCAACGCCGGTACCCGTGCGACTTGCCAGCCGGTGGTTTCGGCCAGCACGGCGTTGATTTCGCCCAACTGGGGGATGCGGTCCAGCGGCAGGCCGAGCTTGTCGATGCCGTCCAGGTATTCCTGGCAGGCGCGACCCTCGATCACTTTCAACTGACGTGTGATCAGGGTGTTCCACACCGCGTGTTCTTCCGGCGGGTAGTGGATAAAACCTTGCGCATCGGGCTCGCGGGCCACGTAGTGCGTCTGCTTCATACGGTTCTCCTGCTAGGCATTCGTTCTTGTTATGTCCTGCGATGTACCTATTGATAACCCGTGAAGGGCAGGATTCCACCCGCCTGCGCGGTGTTCTTGTAGGAAAAGACGCGGCTTTTCGTAAAGTATTCGTTACGTTTCTGTAGCCCATCGCCGCGCCGGGCTGTGAAAAGCTCACAGGCTGTAACATAATCTTGACGACTATCTGCGCCCAGCGACAAAAAGACGCGGCGCCTACCCATTGTTCGGGCCTCTTCATGCGTATCAAAGTGCACTGCCAGAACCGCATCGGCATCCTGCGGGACATTCTCAACCTGCTGGTGGAGTACGGCGTCAACGTCGCCAAGGGCGAGGTCGGCGGGGAACATGGCAATGCCATCTATTTGTTTTGCCCGAACCTGGTGAACATGCAGTTCCAGGCACTGCGCCCGCAGTTCGAAGCGATTGCCGGGGTGTTTGGCGTGAAAAGGGTAGGGCTGATGCCCAGCGAGCGTCGACACATGGAACTCAACGCGTTGCTCGGCGCCCTGGAGTTCCCGGTGCTGTCCATCGATATGGGCGGCTCCATCGTCGCCGCCAACCGTGCGGCGGCGCAGTTGCTCGGTGTGCGGGTGGACGAGGTGCCGGGCATTCCGCTGTCGCGCTATGCCGAGGATTTCGACCTGCCGGAGTTGGTGCGTGCGAGCAAATCGCGGATCAACGGCCTGCGGGTCAAGGTCAAGGGCGACGTGTTCCTGGCGGATATCGCGCCGCTGCAATCGTCCGAGCACGATGACAGCGAAGCCATGGCCGGCGCCGTGCTGACCCTGCACCGCGCCGACCGTGTGGGGGAGCGCATCTACAACGTGCGCAAGCAGGAGCTGCGCGGCTTTGACAGCATTTTCCAAAGTTCCAGAGTCATGGCGGCGGTGGTGCGTGAAGCCCGGCGCATGGCACCGCTGGACGCGCCTCTATTAATAGAAGGCGAAACCGGCACCGGCAAAGAGCTGCTGGCGCGCGCCTGTCACCTGGCCAGCCCGCGTGGCCAATCGCCGCTGATGGCGTTGAACTGCGCCGGTTTGCCCGAATCGATGGCCGAGACCGAGCTGTTCGGCTATGGACCTGGCGCGTTTGAAGGCGCGCGGGCCGAGGGCAAGTTGGGGCTGTTGGAACTGACGGCGGGCGGTACGTTGTTTCTGGATGGCGTCGGGGAAATGAGCGCGCGCCTGCAGGTGAAATTGCTGCGCTTTCTGCAGGACGGCTGCTTCCGACGGGTCGGCAGCGATGAGGAGGTGTACCTGGATGTGCGGGTGATCTGCGCGACCCAGGTCGATTTGTCCGAACTGTGCGCCCGTGGCGAATTCCGCCAGGACCTCTATCACCGCCTCAACGTGCTGTCATTGCATATTCCGCCACTGCGCGAATGCCTCGATGGCCTGGCGCCGTTGGTCGAGCACTTTCTCGATCAGGCCAGTCGGCAGATCGGCTGCCCGCTGCCCAGGTTGGCGCCTGCCGCGATGGACAAGCTCAGCCACTACCACTGGCCGGGCAATGTGCGGCAGTTGGAAAACGTGCTGTTCCAGGCGGTGTCGTTGTGCGAGGGCGGGACGGTCAAGGCTGAGCATATTCGCCTGCCGGACTATGGCGTGCGTCAGCCGCTTGGCGATTTTTCCCTGGAGGGCGGCTTGGAGGCGATTGTCGGGCGCTTCGAGAAGGCGGTGCTGGAAAGTTTGTATGCCGAGCACCCCAGCAGTCGGCAATTGGGCAAGCGACTGGGCGTGTCGCATACCACCATCGCCAACAAACTGCGCGATTACGAGATTCTCAAGGCCGACAAATAACCCAAGGTGGGAGGGGGCTACACCCTCTCACATTGATCTGCGCCGTTGCCGTAAGCGGCAGTAGTCCGCCGTTTTTTCGACTATCCCTCCCTCCATATTTTTTAATGCCTTTGCGCAAGCCCCCGTGGTTGCTGGGCTTCGTCCTCTTTTGAAAAGTTGGTTCGCAAATTGCTTAAGCCTCCTCAGTACAGCGGTAGGCGGCAAGCCTGCGTCAGAAAGAGGAAAGAGTGTGGACAAGTACCTTTATGTGGCAATGACCGGCGCCAGCCAGAATGCACTGGCGCAGAAGGCCCATGCCAACAACTTGGCGAACATTTCCACCAACGGTTTTCAGCGTGACCTGGAACAGGCGCGTTCGATGCCGGTGTTCGGTGACAGCTTTCCGGCGCGGGCGTTTGCCATGACCGAACGCCCAGCCACCGATTTCAGCCCTGGCGCGATGATCGAAACCGGTCGTGACCTGGACGTGGCCGTCAATGGTGATGGCTGGATGGCCGTGCAAACCCCGGATGGCGGCGAAGCCTACGTGCGCAGCGCCAGCATGAACGTCGATGCATTGGGCGTGCTGCGTGCCGGTAACGGCATGCCGATCATGGGCAACGGTGGGCCGATTGCCGTACCGCCGCAGCAGAAGATTGAAGTGGGCGCCGACGGCACCATCAGCATTCGCGCCATGGGCGAAGGCCCGCGCGTGATGGCCGAGGTAGACCGCATCAAGCTGGTCCAGCCGGACCTCAAGAACATGAACAAGGGCCTCGATGGCACCATCCACACCAAGGATGGCCAGCCGGCCGTGGTCGATGCGAGCGTCAAGCTGACCTCGGGTTTCCTGCAGGCGAGCAACGTCAATGCTGTGGAAGAAATGACGGCGGTATTGGCGCTCTCCAAGCAATTCGAGCTGCACATCAAGATGATGAACAGCGCCAAGGAAGACGACCAGGCCATGACTCGCGTCATGCAGATGAGCTAAGTCATTCACTAATTTCGCAGCACGGCGCCAACAAACAGGCGCACAGAGGAGAACAGCATGCTTCCGGCTCTATGGGTTGCCAAAACAGGCCTGTCCGCCCAGGACACCAACCTGACCACCATTTCCAACAACCTGGCCAACGTGTCGACCACGGGTTTCAAACGTGACCGCGCCGAATTCCAGGACCTGCTCTATCAGATCAAGAAGCAGCCTGGCGCCCAGTCGACCCAGGACAGCGAACTGCCGTCGGGCCTGCAATTGGGTACAGGTGTGGCAATTGTCGGCACCCAGAAAAACTTCAGCGCCGGCAACCTGCAGCAGACCGGCCAGCCGCTGGACATGGCCATCAACGGCCGTGGTTTCTTCCAGATCCTGCAACCGGATGGCACCACGTCCTACACCCGTGACGGTACCTTCCACCTGGACTCCAATGGCCAGATCGTCACCGCCAACGGGTTCTCCCTGGAACCGGCCGTGATCGTGCCGGCCGATGCCAAGACCTTCACTGTCGGCAACGACGGCACCGTGTCGATCACCGTGGCCGGCAACCCGGCGTCGCAAGTGATCGGCAACCTGCAAACCGCCGACTTCATCAACCCGGCCGGCCTGCAGGCGATGGGCAACAACCTGTTCCTGGAAACCGCCTCCAGCGGCGCGCCGCAAATCGGCACCCCTGGCCTGAACGGTTTCGGTACCACGCTGCAAAGCACCCTGGAAACGTCCAACGTGAGCACCGTTGAAGAGATGGTCAACATGATCACCACTCAGCGCGCCTACGAGATGAACTCCAAGGTGATCTCCACCGCCGACCAGATGCTTTCGTTCGTAACGCAGAATCTGTAATCAAGTCTATGGGGCGCTCTTGAGGGCGCCTGCAACACCGTGAGGTAGGGTCATGAATCGCTATGTTTCCGTTCTGGCATTGAGTGGGATTGCCGTGCTCGCGGGCTGCGTCGCCCCGACGCCAAAACCCAATGACCCGTACTACGCGCCGGTGTTGCCGCGCACGCCGTTGCCGGCGGCGGCCAACAATGGCTCGATCTACCAGGCCGGTTTCGAACAGAACCTGTACAGCGACCGCAAGGCGTTCCGGGTCGGTGACATCATCACCATCACCCTCAACGAGCGCACCCAGGCGAGCAAGAACGCCAACTCCCAGGTGGGTAAAACCAGCAAGGCGGGCATTGGCCTGACCTCGTTGTTCGGCGCGGTGCCCAACGTCAATAACCCGTTGGGCGATGGCGACCTGAGCCTGAGCGCCGGCTACAGCGGCGACCGTGCCACCAACGGCAAGAGCGCGGCAGGGCAGGGCAACAGCCTGACCGGTTCGATCACCGTGACCGTGGCCGATGTATTGCCCAACGGCATCATCGCCGTGCGCGGTGAGAAGTGGATGACCCTCAACACCGGTGACGAGCTGGTACGCATCGCCGGCATGGTGCGCGCCGATGACATCTCCACCGACAACACCGTGCCGTCCACGCGGATTGCCGATGCACGCATTACCTATTCCGGCACCGGCGCGTTCGCTGATGCAAGCCAGCCGGGCTGGTTCGACCGTTTCTTCCTTAGCCCGCTGTTCCCTTTCTAGGTGGCCACTTTGAAACTCAAACAGCTGATGGCGGCCGCACTCCTGCTCTCGTTGAGCGCTGTCGCCCAGGCCGAGCGCCTGAAAGACATCGCCAGCATCTCCGGCGTGCGGTCCAACCAGTTGATCGGCTACGGCCTGGTGGTAGGGCTCAACGGTACGGGTGACCAGACCACTCAGACCCCGTTCACCCTGCAGACCTTCAACAACATGCTCTCGCAGTTCGGCATCAAGGTGCCGGCGGGCTCGGGCAACGTGCAACTCAAGAACGTCGCGGCAGTGTCCATCAGCGCCGAATTACCGGCGTTTTCAAAGCCGGGCCAGGCGGTGGACATTACCGTGTCGTCCATCGGTAACTCGAAAAGCCTGCGTGGTGGCACCTTGCTGATGACGCCGCTCAAAGGTATCGACGGCAACGTCTACGCCATCGCCCAGGGCAACCTGGTGGTGGGCGGGTTTGACGCCGAGGGCCGTGACGGTTCGAAGATCACCGTCAACGTGCCGTCGGCCGGTCGTATTCCCGGCGGCGCCACGGTGGAACGTACCGTGCCCAGCGGTTTCAACCAGGGCAATAGCCTGACCCTGAACCTCAACCGCTCCGACTTCACCACCGCCAAGCGCGTGGTCGACAAGATCAACGATATGCTCGGCCCTGGCGTGGCCCAGGCCATCGATGGCGGCTCGATCCGTGTAACCGCGCCGCTGGACCCAAGCCAGCGCGTGGATTACCTGTCGATCCTGGAAAACCTCGAAGTCGACCCGGGCCAGGCCGTGGCCAAAGTCATCATCAACTCGCGTACCGGCACCATCGTGATCGGCCAGAACGTCAAGGTGTCGCCGGCCGCGGTGACCCACGGCAGCCTGACCGTGACCATCACCGAAGACCCGATCGTCAGCCAGCCCGGGCCGCTGTCCAATGGCCAGACTGCCGTGGTGCCACGCTCGCGGGTCAATGCCCAGCAAGAAGCCAAGCCGATGTTCAAGTTCGGCCCCGGTACCACCCTGGATGAAATTGTCCGCGCGGTGAACCAGGTGGGCGCAGCCCCCGGCGACTTGATGGCGATCCTCGAAGCCTTGAAACAGGCCGGCGCCCTTCAAGCCGACCTGATCGTGATCTGAGGCCATGGTCATGGATATGCGCAAGAGCGGTCTTACCAGCACGGCGGACTCGGGGTCTTACTCCGACCTGAACCGGCTTAACCAGCTCAAGGTCGGTGACGACAAGAACAGCGAAGGCAACATGCGCAAGGTGGCGCAGGAGTTCGAGTCGCTGTTTCTCAACGAGATGCTCAAGTCGATGCGCTCGGCCACCGAGGTGTTGGGCAAGGACAACCCGATGAACACCCCGGCCGCCAAGCAGTATCAGGAGATGTACGACCAGCAATTGGCCGTGTCGATGTCCCGCGAAGGCGGCGGTATCGGCCTGGCCGACGTGCTGATGCGCCAGATGCAGAAGAACAAACCGGTGGACGCCCAGGCGGCCACCTTGCAGGGCCCGGCGGCTGCCGAGCCTGCGAAAAAAGCCGATGTGCCGACCGAAATTGCCGCCGGCACCCAGGCCACCGGGCCGCTGGGCCGCTCCAATGGTCAGCGCCCGCTGTGGGCTTACCGCGTAGCCGAGCCCCAGGCCGGTGCCGCTGCTGCCCACAGCAACGACATGGAGCTGATGAACCAGCGCCGTATCGCCTTGCCGAGCAAGCTGACCGATCGCCTGCTCGCCGGCATCGTGCCGACCACCCAGGCCGCCAGCGAGGCCAAGGCCGCGCCGCTGCGTAACAGCGCCTTGCAAGACAACGTGGTCAACAGCGCCGCGCGCAGCTTTGCCGTGCCCAGCGACCGCATGCAGATCTACAGCCGCGCCGTGGCCCAGCCGCCATTGGCGCCGGCGAAAAAGGCGTTCAGTTCACAGGATGAATTCGTCGCCACCATGTTGCCGATGGCCAAGGCGGCCGCTGCGCGCATCGGTGTCGATCCGAAGTACCTGGTGGCCCAGGCCGCCCTGGAGACCGGTTGGGGCAAATCGGTGATGCGCGCCGAGGACGGCAGCAGCAGCCACAACCTGTTCGGCATCAAGGCCGGCCAGAGCTGGCAGGGCGGCCAGGCACGTGCGATTACCAGCGAGTTTCGTGATGGGGCGATGGTCAAGGAAACGGCGCAGTTCCGCTCCTACGACTCCTACCAGGACAGCTTCCATGACCTGGTGACTTTGCTGCAAAGCAATGATCGCTATAAAGAAGTACTGAAGTCGGCCGACAACCCGGAACAGTTTGTGCGCGAGTTGCAAAAAGCCGGTTACGCCACCGACCCGGCCTACGCCAGCAAGATTTCGCAGATCGCAAAAACGATGAACAGTTACCAGAATTACGCTGCCGCTGGCGCGACCACTCATTTATAAGGTCTGAACCATGAGTTTGCTCAATATCGGGATGTCGGGTCTTAACGCCGCTCAAGGATCGTTGTCGGTCTTGAGTAACAACATCGCCAACGTTAATACGCCGGGCTATTCGCGCCAGCAGAGCAGTCAGACCGCCAATGCGTCGAACCAGTTCGGCGGTGTGTTTATCGGCAGCGGTACGACCCTGGCGGATGTGCGCCGGGTGTACAACGAGTACCTCGATGCCGCGTATCAGAACAGTACCTCGCTGAGTGCCGATGCCAATGCGTACCTGGGTCAGGTCAGCAGCGTGGACAAGCTGTTGTCGGATCGCACCACGGGCATGTCGTCGGTCCTCAGCACGTTTTTCGCAACGTTGCAGACGGCGTCTTCGAACCCCAATGATCTTTCGGCCCGGCAGTTGCTGGTTGCCAATGCCCAGACCCTGACCAATCGCTTCAACTCGCTGTCGACGCAACTGACCCAGCAAAAAGAAACCATCAATAGCCAGTTGAGCACGATGAGCGATCAGGTCAACCAACTGACGTCTTCGATCGCTTCGCTCAACAAGCAGATCAAACAGGCCCAGGGTTCGGCCAGCAGCCCACCGGCTAACCTGCTGGACTCGCGCAACGAGGCCGTGCGTGCGCTCAACGAGCTGATCGGCGTGACGGCGACGGAAAAGAACGGCCAGTTCAGCATTAACACCGGTACCGGGCAGTCGCTGGTGGAAGGCGGTATTTCCAACACTATTTCGGCGGTGCCGAGCAAAAGCGATAACAGCCAATACACCATTCAGTTGAATGTCAGCGGCACCACCCTGGACCTCGGTTCGGTCGTCACCGGCGGCAGCATTGGTGGCCTGTTGCGTTATCGCAGCGATGCGTTGATGCCCGCCATCAATGAGCTGGGCCGTCTGGCCGTGGCCACCGCGGACACCGTCAACAATCAGCTGGGCCAGGGCCTGGACCTGAACGGTGAATTCGGCACCTCGCTGTTCAAGGACATCAACAGTGCCACGGCCATCGCTTCACGCAGCCAGGGCGCGTCGGGTAACAGCGCGACGGCAAGCAACCTGAACGTGACGATCACCGACAGCAGTAAGCTCACGACATTCGACTACAAGGTCACCTTCAGCGACCAGGCCAACCCGAACATGGTGACGGTGCTGCGCTCCGACGGTAAGGCCATGGGCACCTTCGACATCACGGCCGCGAACCAGGTGCCGATGGACGGCTTCACTCTGGCGCTCGATGGTAAGGGCACCATGAGCTACCCGGACAGCTTCAAGGTCAGTCCAACCGCCACCGGGGCCAGCGCCATCGGAGTGGATATGGTCGATGCCAACAAGCTCGCGTTTGCCGGGCCGCTGATTGGCGAAAGTGGCAAGACCAACGCTGGCACGGGCACGTTTACCCAGCCGTCGTTGACCGTGCCGCTGGATATCCACGGGGGCGCTGCGACTGCGCAGTTGCGTACGGATATCAAAGCGCTGATGCCGGTAAAAATGGTCTTCGACAAGCCGGCGGCGGATGGCACGCAGTCGTACACGATCAGCAATGCCCAGGGCAAACCGCTGGGTACCGGCACCATCATTCCGGGGCAGGGCAACAAGATCACCGTGAATGTGCCCGAACTGGACGCCACTGGCGCCGTGATCCCGGGGTCCGGTTTCAAATTCGACACCACCATCAACGGTTCGCCGGCGGGTGGTGACAGCACGACCTTTTCGTTCAACAGTGGCGGCAAATCCGATGGCCGTAACGCTCAGCAGTTGCTCGATCTGCAGACCAAGGCCACGGTCGGCCTGGGCGACGGTAACGTGGGGGTGAGCCTGACCGGCGCCAACAGCCGCCTGGTTTCCCAGGTGGGTGCCAAGGCGAACCAGTCTGGCGTTGATGTTTCCGCGACAGGGGCGTTGCTGGCAGCCAACAAAGCCGCGCGTAACTCGGTGTCCGGGGTCAACCTGGATGACGAGGCGGGCGACATGATCAAGTTCCAGCAGTACTACACCGCATCGTCACAGATCATTAAGGCTGCGCAAGAAACCTTCACCACATTGATCAATAGCCTTTGAGGGAGCCTGGGAAGATGCGTATTTCTACACAGCAATATTTCGAAACCAGCTCCGCCAACTACCAGCAGAATTATTCCAGCGTGGTGAAGGCCCAGGATCAGGCCAGCAGCGGCGTGCGCGTGCAAACGGCGGCGGATGATCCGGTGGCGGCGGCGCGGTTGCTGATGCTGCAACAGCAGAAAGATATGCTGGCGCAGTTCAATGGCAATATCGACACGCTGAAAAATTCATTGAGTACCGAAGACAGCGTGCTGGAAAACATCAATATCGCTGTGCAGAAGGCCAGTGAGTTGGCCCTGAAGGCGGGTAACGTGGGTATCAGTGACGCCGACCGCAAGTCGATTGCAGCTGAGGTCGGTTCCCTTGAAGACCAGATCATGGGCCTGCTCAACACCAAGGACGCCAGCGGCAATTACCTGTTTTCCGGAAGCAAGACCGATACCCCGCCGTATTCGCGCAACAACGACGGCACCTACACGTATAAGGGCGACGACACTCCGCTGACCCTGAAAGTGGCAGAGAACTTGTCGATTTCGATGGGTGATACCGCCAAGAGCATGCTTGAGACGGCCGCCAACACCGGGCGTACGCAAGCCACGCGCGTGCTGCCGAACCCGCTTGTGGATGTGGATGACGGTAAAGTCACCGTGTCGGCGGGCCTGATCGCTTCAGGCACCACCAGCGTTAAATTTGCCGACGGCCAACCGTATAAGCTGACGTTTGTCAGCAGTACGCAGTACACCGTCCAGGACGCCGCCGGCCAGGACATCACCGCCGAGATCCCGGGCAATGGCACCTTCGATTCCACCAAGGAAGGGGCTTCCACCATCAACCTGCGTGGGGTCAAGTTCGATATCGGCTTGAACCTGGGCAAAGGCGTATTGCCGGGCGCGCCGTCGGACGCCGTGGTCGCGGGACGTGAGTTCAGCCTCTCGATCAAGCCAGACTCGTTCAGCGTATCCCGTACGCCGAGCAACCCGAGCACGGCGCAGTTGACGGGCGGCGCAGTGACCGATCCGGCGGCCTATTCGAGTACCTTTCCCAACTCCGGCATGGTGGTCAAGTTTGGCGCGGCGGGGGCTTACAGTGTCTATGCCCAGCCATACACTGCCGACAGCAAAGCGATTGCCAGCGATACACTCGCCGCCGGTGCCACCTCAATCACAGTGGCGGGCGTCACGCTGGGCGTGAGTGCCGACCCGCAAGACGGTGACCAGTTCCTGGTCGGTGCCACCAGCAACAAGAATGAAAATGTGCTCGATACCCTGGGGCGTCTGCGTAAAACCCTGGAGACACCGTCGGATGGCAACCCGGCAGCGCAAAAGGAACTCAAGGATGTGGTGGCCAGGTCCATCGGTAACCTGACCAATGCCTACAGTCAGGTCGACCAGATCCGCGGGGGCATCGGTGCGCGCCTCAATACCCTGGATATTCAGGTGCAGGAAAACACCAGCCTCAGCCTGGCCAACACCACCACCATGAATTCGTTGGGCAATGTCGACTTCGCCGAAGCCGCCATCAACCTCAGCCTGCAACAAACCATGCTGCAGGCGTCGCAGCTGGCGTTCGTGAAAATCTCGCAGTTGAGCCTGTTCAACAAGATGTGATCGGCGCTCTGTCATGCAATGGCCCAGCCTGGAAACAGGCTGGGCCATTGTCGTTTTCGCGGCTTAATTGTTTGAAGGTTTTGCATAAACCACACACAATTAGGTGACCTGTGAGTCATAAAGCGCATCTTCACTGTATCGTGTGAAAAGGATAAGTCGTCACAGGGTCCTTGCGGGGCGGCTTTCAGTGAGATTGTTACGGGGTTATCCCCTTTATTGTCAGCACTCCAGGCGTAGCCCGAGGGGTGTTCTCCAGCTATTTAGTATTGGGAAGCCACAATGATTGGCATAAAAAGCATCGCCAGTTACGTGCCGGTAGACGGGATCGATAACTACGCCCAGGGTGCCAAATTCGCCAAGGATGAAGAATTCATCATCGGCAAGATCGGTTCCGCGTTCCTGCCGCGCAAGGCAGCTGCGCAGGAAACCTCCGATCTGTGTGTCGAGGCGGTCAACGCTTTGTTT